>NZ_LMSF01000031.1:0-270269 GCF_001428325.1 Arthrobacter sp. Soil761
GGGTCTGGAGGCGTTCGCGGATGCTGATGCGGTTTCTGATCCGCTGGCCGGTTTGGCGGATGGGTGCCTGGACATCCTCGCCGGGGCCCGGGAGGTCGAGGCGCGGGTTGCGGGGGTGAAGGCGAAGGCTGCGGTGGSGTACGCGGAGGCTGCGCATGCTGTGGCGGGGCCGGACGTGCCAATGGTGGCGCAGGAAATGGCGGTCGCGGCGGAGATCGGGTGCGTGCTGGCCCTGGGTCCGCGGGCGGCGGCGTCGTTCCTGGCCACCTCCCACGCCCTGACTGTTTCNCAGGAAATGGCGGTCGCGGCGGAGATCGGGTGCGTGCTGGCCCTGGGTCCGCGGGCGGCGGCGTCGTTCCTGGCCACCTCCCACGCCCTGACTGTTTCCTTGCCGCGGACTTTGGAGGCGCTGCAGTCCGGAACCCTGTCGTGGCAGCACGCGCTGGTGATGGCCGACGAAACGGCGTCCCTTGATACGGCGGGGGCGGCGGCGTTGGAGGCGCATTTCCTGCCACCCGATACACCGGACCCGGACGCCCTTCCCGCGGCCAGGGGGTGCCCGGTTGGGGAACTGCCGGCGCACCGGTTCCGGGTCAAGGCCCGGACCTGGCGGGAACGCCACCACGCCGAATCGATCGAGAAGCGGCACGCCAGGGGTGTGGCGGAGCGGCGGGTGGAGTTCCGGCCGGACCGGGACGGGATGGCGTGGCTGGGCGCGTACCTGCCCGCGGACCAGGCCATGTCTGGGTGGAACCGGCTCACCGTTGCCGCACGGGGTTTGCAGGGNCGGCACGCCAGGGGTGTGGCGGAGCGGCGGGTGGAGTTCCGGCCGGACCGGGACGGGATGGCGTGGCTGGGCGCGTACCTGCCCGCGGACCAGGCCATGTCTGGGTGGAACCGGCTCACCGCTGCCGCACGGGGTTTGCAGGGGCCGGGCGAGGACAGGACCATGCCCCAGCTGCGCGCGGACAGTTTCGCCGCAGCCATCCTCGGCAGCGGCAACACCCGGGGCGGCAGCACCAGTCTCACCAGTGCCAGTGCCAGTGCCACTGCCGGCGTCGTGGCTGCTGTGGGGCCGGGCGCCGGTGCCGGTGGCACTGACGGCGCCGGGCCGGGACACTTGCCATCGGTCCGCGCCGAGGTGCTGGTTACGGTTCCGGTGTTCGCGCTGATGGGTTTGACCGATGAGCCGGCGATGCTGGACGGGTATGGTCCGGTGCCGGCGTCGATGGCGCGGCGACTGGTCGCGGACGGGGCGGNCTCGTTTTACCGGGTGTTGGTGGATCCCCGGGACGGGGCGCCGTTGGAGATTGGCCGGAAGAGTTACCGGGTTCCCAGGGCGATGCGGGCCTGGCTGCGGATGCGGGACGGGAAATGCCCGTTCCCGGGCTGCAGCAACACCTCCCTGGACACGGAGGCCGACCATCTCCTCGCCTGGCACCACGGCGGCACCACCGGAATCAGCAACCTGGGACAGCCCTGCCCGAAGCACCACCGGCTCCGGCACACCACCGCCTGGAAACCCACCCCGGCCAGCACGAACGAACCACCGGGCTGGACCTCACCCACAGGCCGCCACTACACAAGCGAACACCAGGACTGGGAACCACCAAGGTGGCCGNCACCGGAATCAGCAACCTGGGACAGCCCTGCCCGAAGCACCACCGGCTCCGGCACACCACCGCCTGGAAACCCACCCCGGCCAGCACGAACGAACCACCGGGCTGGACCTCACCCACMGGCCGCCACTACACAAGCGAACACCAGGACTGGGAACCACCAAMGTGGCCACCCGGGTTCCTGCCCGGCGAACGAAGCCTCCTCGAAGAGGCACTTCAGGAATACCTCAGCGCTTGAGCCTTTGGAGCATGTCGCCGTACGTGAACGTGGCGGCCGTCAGTGTACGCGGCGATAGCGGATGTGCGTTGCCAGCGGCGAGTGGAGCACTTCGGCGGGTTCAAAGCCGAAGGATTCAACGCCGTCGAAAATCCGTTCCCCTGACCCGAGCAGCACCGGCGCGATGTCGAGGGTGAGTTCGTCGATTACTCCCGCGATCAGCGCCTGCCGGACGGTAGACGCCCCGCCGGCGATGTCCACGCCTTTGTCCCCGGCGGTGTCACGGGCGGCAGCGTAGGCGGCATCGAAGCCGTCGGTGATGAAATGGAAGGTCGTCCCGCCCTCCATCTGGAGGGAGTCGCGGGCATGATGCGTGAGGACGAACACTGGCGCGTGGTAGGGCGGTTCGGGTCCCCACCAACCGCTCCATTCCCCGTCCCAGTCTCCGCGGATAGGGCCGAACATGTTCCGCCCCATCACATAAGCGCCGCGCGGGCGCATAAGCCATTCGCTGGCCACCTTGTCGGCGTCGTTGGCCCGGGGGTCGCCCAGGTGCCACGCATGCAGTTCCATGCCGCGTCTACCCAAGGGGTTGTCGCGGCTTTGGTCCGGCCCGGCGACGAAACCGTCCAGGGAGATGGACATGTGGCAGGTTGTGTCCGGCACCGCAGACCTCCTGGTGATTGCGCTATGTGAAGCGGCCGTGTGGTGGGGAGCCTAGCACGCGCCCGTGCGTAACGCGGCCAATGCCATCATCGGTGCGGGGAGGGAGCTTCTAGTCGCTCCGCGTGCCAAAAACGATTTCGTCCCAGGACGGCACGCTGGACCGCTTGGGCCGTGCGGGCCGTTCCGGCGCCTCAGTCTCCGGCAGCTGTCCGGTGGAGGGGGAAGCGTCTTCCTGCTTCGCCGCCGGGCGGCGGGGATTGCTGCCCAGCAGCTCGTCCAGCCCGGCGCCGCCGGAAGTTCCGGAACCAGCCCCGGGAGTCGGACCGGAGGGCTTCTGCGGGGACGCCGCAATGGTGATTTCCCTCGTGTCGGTGCTGACGCCGTCGTGAAGCCGCAGCGCATCATCGTGGCTGTCACGGTGCGGCGGAAGGATGCTGAGCCTCGACAGCATGGAAGGCCTGGTGTCCCTGCGCCTGATGAAGGAGTCGCCCTGGGCTGCCGGCGCATCCCGCTGGTCATCCTGTGGTTCCGTCTCCCCGGCCTCAGGTTCAGCCGCCACTTCGGAAGGGCGCGGGTGGGCAGCGGGCACGCCATGGGTCAGCAGCAGCGCCAGTGCGTCGTCGGAATCCTCATCCACGCCCAGGCGCTGGCCGCGGCGGGAGCGGAGCATGTCAAGGAGGCCGTCGGATTCCTTGCCGGAATCCTGCACGGGCACTCCCTGGCCGGCCGGCGACGTCCTGGACGCATCCGCGTCCGTCTCGAAATCAAAGGGGCGGTCGGAAACCGCGGTGAGGCGGCGGGCAGGAACGGGCCCGTCCAGCGGTTCAAGTTCGCTCAGCTGCTGCGCCCAGCGGTTGGTGTTCTGCAGGGACTTCCGTGCCGGGCTGAAGGTCCACAGTGCAGGAGGTTCTTCGCCAATTCCCGAGGTACCCCCGGGCTTGGCTTCGAAACTTGCTGAGACAGTCCAGGTACCGTCCTGGCGCCGCCACGAGTCCCACTCCACGGTTGAGGGGTCGATGCCGTGGGCGGACAGGCGGTGGGCCACCATGTCGTCCAGCGTTGCCGGGTTGTCGCCGAAGGCGGACCGGTAGACGTCGTGGCCGGGGGAAGGCGCCGCGACTTCAACTTTCCGCGCCTGCTGGGCAACATATTCGCGCTCCGCCAAGACAGGGCCCTCGTAACGCTCCACCTTGGCCAGCGGCATCCCGGACAGCTCGGCGACGTCCGCAGCCGTGGCACCGGCACGGATCCGTGCCTGGATGTCCCGGGGGGACATGGGAACGGCCGGCCTCTCCGTCCGCGGCCTGGCCGTGGACCGGCTGGCCGTCCTGAGGGCCTCATCGATCGGCAGCTGGAACATCTCGCCGCCGGGCCCGCTTAACAGGAGATGCGTCCCGTCGTCGTGCACGCCTACAAGCCGTAGATCCTGCATACAAATCCTCCACCCTGGCATTACTATCAATCGAAACTCTGCCACCCGGCGGCGGGGAATTGGCTCAAGGAGCAGGGCGCGCCGTCATTTTCCGCTGGAAGCAGGCCCGAAAGGTGCGTGCGGGCGCAAGGACCGGCGGCCCCGGCGGCGTCAGTGCCGCGTCAGGGCTGCCGTCAGCTGGTCCGGATGGCGGGTTGAGGCGAGCCAGTAGGGGGTCCGGTCGGCGGGGTCCGTGATCTCGATTTTTACGACGGGATCGATCCAGCCGCGGATGCACAGGTAGGCGAGACCGTTGAGCCGGGTGCCCCGTTCCGCGGTCGCCTCCCCGGCCTTGAACTGCTGCACAGCGCCGACGAAACGGCGTTCGATGGTGGCCCTTCCAACGGTGAGAGTGTCAGCCGTGACCGAAATGACGGGGGTGGAAACAACCAGGAGGACCGCGATGATGGCGAAAAGCACCAATGCCGCGGTATAGCCTGCCGCCATGCTGATGGGGGCGAAAACCAGGATGCCCGCTGCGGAGACGCCGGCCGCGATGATCCAGATCCAGGCGTTGGGCCACAGCTTCTCCCTGTAGACAACAGGTGTCCCGGCAGAGGGTGTGCTGGGAACGGACGCAGGCGAGCTTGAATCGGGCATAGCCCAAGCTTTCCACCTTTGGCTGGCTATTTCACCTTGGGACAGGCTCTGCGGCCCGGCCTCCCCGGGAGTCTCCCTAGGAGTGATTTGGGGCCGCGGGTTAGAGTGAGTGACTGTGACTGATCATCCCGCCACGGTAGACCTTGTCCCGGACGCAGCCTTGCCCACCACCGCCGCTCCCACCCTGCAGGTCCAGTTGAAGATGCTGGATCCTGAGCTGGAAGCACCGTCCTACGCACATCCGGGCGACGCCGGCGCAGACCTCCGCGCCCGCGAGGACGTGGTCCTGATGCCCGGTGAGCGCAAATTGGTCCCCACCGGCGTGGCCATTGCCCTTCCTTATGGGTTCGTGGCGCTGATCCACCCCCGCTCCGGCCTGGCCACCAAGCATGGCCTGACGATCGTGAACGCCCCCGGCACCGTTGACGCGGGCTACCGGGGCGAGATTTCGGTAACACTGCTGAACACCGATTCGTCCCAGCCCATTGAGCTCCGGCGCGGCGATAGAATTGCCCAAATGGTTATCCAGCGGGTGGAGCACGCCCAATTCATTCCTGTCAGCGAACTGAGCGGATCCGTGCGGGGCACCGGAGGCTTCGGTTCCACCGGCGGGTTCAGCGTCCCCGGAGCCTGACCTTCAGGCTGCACCCGCAGCCACGCCGGCATGCACGACGGCGGAACCTCCAAAGTTTCGCCGGCAGGTTTCAGGACTGGCACTTTTCCAGAATTAAGGAGTCACCCATGGTCTTTGGGTTCGGCAGGAAAGCAAAGAATGAAGAGCCGGCAGAGCCGGCCGACGAGCTCACGGTTGCGGACGGCGAAGAAAGCGGATCCGCCACCGCCGCCCGCCGCCAGGACGGCCCCTTCGATGAGGCCGAGATCAGCAGCCGCGACGGCTATGTGGATCTTGGTGCCTTGCTGATCACGCCCAGCGAGGGCCTTCAGCTCCGCCTCGAAGTCGAGGAGGCAACACAGCGCGTGGTGGCGGTGACCCTGGACCTGGACGGCTCCAGCCTCCAGCTGCAGGCCTTTGCAGCGCCCAAAACCGAGACCTTGTGGGATGAGATCCGCGAACAGATCGGCCAGTCGGTCGGTGCGCAGGGCGGCCAGGTTGAAGAGGTGGAAGGGGCTTTCGGTACCGAGCTGGTGGCCAAGCTGCCTGCCGGGCTCCCGGACGGGAGCCAGGGCTACCGCGTGGCCCGGTTCATCGGCGTCGATGGTCCCCGCTGGTTCCTGCGCGGCGTCCTGGGCGGACCTGCGGCGCTGGAACGCCCCGCCGCGGAACCGCTCGAAGCACTGTTCCGGCAGGTCGTAGTGGTCCGTGGCGACAGCCCCATGCCCCCGCGGGACCTCCTGCAGCTGAGGCTGCCGAAGGACGCCTCCGCCACTCCTCCGCCCGCCGCGCCCACCCTGGAGGAGCCCGAACGTGGTCCCGAAATTACCCAGATCGGCTGAGTCTCCCCACAACAACCCGGTCCATGCGTCCGGCCGGATCACCCCACTGGAGCAACTTCCTGACAAGGGACGCGTCATGTGCCAGGGGCACATTGAATCGGTGACCTTTGTTCCTGCCGACCGGACCCCGGAATTCAGTGCCATTCTGTCCGAGGATGACGCCGAACGTCCGGGCCCTGGTCCGAAGCGGGGCAGGCCGCCCCGGCTCCGTGTCGTCTGGGTGGGCCGCCGCCGCGTGCCGGGCATCGAAGCGGGCGCGCGGATCCGGGTTGAGGGGATGCTGGCCCGGGGCGAAGACATGCCCACCATATTTAATCCCCGCTACGAGATACTGTCCCGCCAGGAGAACGAATGACCGCGCAAGAGCCCGAACAGCCGTCCGGCCCTGCACATCCGGGCAGAGAACAGCAGGGCAGGCCGCAGGCTCCCGGTCCATCGCCCGTTGCCGGCCTCGCCGCCGGGTACGCCGCCAAAGCGGGACTCCACCGCACCCACGACGGGCAGGTGGACGTGCTGCGCAGCGCCGGGGGAGTGCAGGGAATTGCCGAGAGCATCGTTCCCGGCCTGGTGTTCCTGGTGGCGTTCACCATCACCCGCGAGCTCACGCTGTCACTGGTGGCCGCCCTGGCATCGGCAGCCGTGTTCACCGTTGTCCGCCTGATACAGCGGCGGCCTCTGACCCAGGCCCTGGCGGGGATTGTCGGCGTCGGCATCTCCGCCTGGCTGGCCAACACCACCGGCAAGGCCGAAGACTTCTACCTCCCCGGCTTCTTCACCAACGCCGCCTACATCCTGGCGATGGTCATCTCTATTGCCGTGAAGTGGCCCGTGGCCGGGCTCCTCTTTGGCTTTATCCGCAACGAGGGCGTGGAATGGCGTAAGGAACCTGACCGGGTCAAGGCGTACCGCCTGGGCACCTGGATCATCGTGGGCGTCCTGGCGCTCCGGCTCATTGTGCAGGTGCCCCTCTACCTGATGGGCACCGACGGCCTGGCCGCCCTCGCCACCACACGGCTCATTATGGGCGCACCCCTGTACATCCTGGGCGTCTGGGTGGCCTGGCTGGTGACCCGGCCTGCCCCGGCGGAGCCTGAAGCCGGCACAGACCAGCCCGCCTGACAGACCAGCCCGCCTGACGGCCAGGCCGCCCCGCCTCTCCCCGGGCAGCGGCGGACCTAGCCGTCGAAGCCGTCGTCCTCCGGGACCGGGCCGTATCCGCTGGCGGTGGCCGGCTGGGCGCTGCCGCCCGCCTGCTCTCCACCGTTGATGCCGGCGGTGTCGATGCTGCCGGGTGCGGAGGAAAGCAGCTCCCGCAGCCGGTCCTCGGCGGCGATGGTGGTGACGAAGAAGAGTTCATCGCCTCCGTCGATCACGTCGTCGCGGCTGGGGGTAATGGGTGCCTGGTCCCGCAGGATCGCCACCAGGGTGGCGTCCTCCGGCCAGTGGATGTCGCCCACGGTCATGCCGATCACGTGCGAATCATGCGGGACGGTGAATTCCACCAGCGACGCCACGCCCGTCTGAAGCGTCAGCAGCCGGACCAGGTCGCCGATCTCCACTGCCTCTTCCACCAGGGCCGTCATCAGTTGCGGGGTGTTCACGGCGACGTCGACACCCCATGAATCGTTGAACATCCAGTCGTTCTTGGGGTTGTTCACCCGGCCCACCGTCCGGCCAACCCCGAACTCAGTCTTGGCCAGCAGGGACACCACCAGGTTCACCTTGTCATCGCCCGTGGCGGAAACCACCACGTCGGCGTCTTCCACCTTCGCGCCCTGCAGGGTGGAGAGCTCGCAGGCGTCACCCACCAGCCAGTGGGCGCCCCGCAGGCCGCTGCGCCCGATCACTTCCGGTTTGAGGTCGATAAGGAGGATTTCGTGCTTGTGCGCCAGCAGTTCGCGGGCAATGGACGATCCGACGCTGCCGGCGCCGACAATAACGACTTTCACTGATACTCCTTGGCGGGGGCTTTGGCGAGGATCTGGGCGATCTGGGCGCTGCGGTCCACCTGCAGCATGGCGTGCACGGTGTCGCCATCCTGGTAGGCGGTTCCGGCGTCGGGCAGCAGGCCCTCGCCGAAGCGGGTCAGGTACGCCACGCGCACATCGGCAGCCTTCTCAATGCTGCTGATGCGGTGCCCGATCCAGCCGGCGTCGAGGTCCAGTTCGGCCAGGACCAGGCGTCCTGAGGGCTCCCGGAAGTCGCCCGCGAGGTGCTGTTCGGGAAGGATGCGGCGCAGCACCTGGTCGGCGCTCCAGCGGACGGCCGCCACGGTGGGAATGCCAAGGCGCTGGTAAATCTCGGCGCGTCCCGGGTCATAGATCCTTGCGACGACGTGCGGGACGTGGAAGGTCTCACGGGCCACCCGGGTGGCCAGGATGTTGGAGTTGTCCCCGCTGGAGACCGCGGCGAAGGCATAGGCCTCGCCCACCCCGGCCTGCTTGAGGGTGTCCCGGTCAAAGCCAATGCCCGTGACTTTCCGTCCGGTAAAGCCCTGGCGGAGCCGGCGGAAGGCGCGGTCGTCCTGGTCGATGATGGCCACGGAATGTCCGGCATCCTCCAGCGTGTGCGCCAGCGTTGCCCCCACCCGGCCACATCCCATGATCACGAAATGCGCCACCGTATCTCCTCCATATGTAAGTCAGGATCGTGCAGCTAGAACTCTACCGGCACGGCCCCGGTTAGGCCCGGCCGGGGCCCGTCATGACATCGTCAGCGATTCAGACTAGCTTTGTGGGGTGTTGACAATACTGAACGCCGTCAAACGCGTGCTGGTGGGCAGGCCGTTCCGGAACGACCGGCTGGCCCATACCCTGCTTCCCAAGAAGATCGCACTGCCGATCTTCGCCTCCGACGCCCTTTCCTCCGTAGCCTACGCGCCGGACGAGATCCTCCTGACCCTTGCCCTGGCAGGTGTGAGCGCCGTGGCGATCTCGCCCCTGGTGGGACTGGCGGTGATGGTGGTCCTGCTGACCGTTGTCGCTTCCTACCGGCAGAACGTCCACGCGTACCCGTCGGGCGGCGGCGACTACGAGATCGCCAACGTAAACCTCGGCAAGTACGCCGGGCTGACGGTAGCCTCGGCCCTCCTGGTGGACTATGTCCTGACCGTTGCCGTGTCCATGTCCTCGGCAGCGGCGTACCTCACCACTGCTGTACCGTCACTGCACGGTGAGCAGGCCGTCATCGCCACCATCGGCGTCGTCATCCTTGCCCTGGTCAACCTGCGCGGCATCAAGGAAGCGGGCAGCGTATTCGCCGTCCCCACCTACATCTTCATGGCATCGATCCTGGGCATGACCGCGGTGGGCGTGTTCCAGGCCGCAACGGGGCAGCTGGGGGAGGCGCCGTCGGCGGCCTTCACCATCGTCCCCACGGAAGGCTTCGACCAGGGCCTGGTGGGCCTGGCCGGCGCGTTCCTGCTGCTCCGGGCCTTCTCCTCCGGCGCCGCAGCGCTTACGGGCGTGGAAGCGATCAGCAACGGCGTGCCGAACTTCAGGCACCCAAAGAGCAAGAATGCGGCCACCACCCTCCTGCTCCTGGGGGTGATCGGCGCCGCGATGCTGGCCGGCATCATCTACCTGGCCAACGCCACCAAGGTCCACATCGTGCTGGATCCGGCCACGGAATTCCTGCTCGACGGGAACCCGCTGCCGGAAGGATACGTCCAGAACCCGGCCATCAGCCAGATTGCCCAGACCATCTTCGGCCCGGGCAGCATCCCGTTCTACATCGTGGTGGCGGCCACCGGCGTTATCCTGGTGTTCGCGTCCAACACGGCCTTCAACGGCTTCCCGGTCCTCGGCTCCATCCTGGCCCAGGACGGCTACCTTCCCCGCCAGCTCCGGACCAGGGGCGACAGGCTTGCGTTCAGCAACGGTGTCCTTGCCCTCGCGGCAGGCGCCCTGGTGCTCATCATTTCGTTCGACGCGGACGTCACCAAGCTCATCCAGCTCTACATCGTGGGCGTCTTCATCTCCTTCACCCTCAGCCAGCTCGGCATGATCCGGCACTGGGGGCGCGAGCTGAAGCTTGCCAAGGACAAAGCCGTCCGGCGCCGGATGATGAAGTCCCGCACCATCAACAGCATCGGCTTCGGCATGACCGGGCTGGTGCTGGTCATCGTCCTCATCACCAAGTTCGAACAGGGCGCCTGGATCGCCCTCCTGGCCATGTTCGTCCTCTTCCTGATCATGTGGAGCATCCGGGCGCATTACGACAACGTGGCCAAGGAACTCGCGGTGGATGAGGACTCCTCACCCCGGGCCCTGCCCACCAGGGTGCACGCCGTCCTGCTGGTGTCCCACGTCCGCAAACCCGTCCTGCGTGCGCTGGCCTACGCCCGTGCGTCCCGGCCCTCCCGGCTGGACGCCATCACGGTGGACATCGACGCGGAGGAAACGGCCCACACCATCGCCGACTGGGAAAAGCTCGAAATCCCGGTCCCGCTGACCGTCCTGGCCAGCCCCTACCGCGAGACGGTCACGCCCATCATGGAGTACATCAAGCAAATGCGCCTGGACTCCCCGCGGGACCTGATCGTGGTCTACATCCCGGAATACGTGGTGGGCAAGTGGTGGGAGCAGCTGGTGCATAACCAGACCGCCTTGCGCATCAAGACCCGCCTGCACTTCGAACCCGGAGTCATGGTGGCCAGTGTTCCGTGGCAGCTCAAATCATCCGAAGAAGCAAAGAACCTCCAGGACGTCCAGTGACCGCAAAAACTTCAACAGCCGCGCCGCAGGCACCGGACGCTGCCGGGCATGCAGGCGAAGAGGCGGTCCTCGCCGTCGGGCCCGTGGCCCATGGCGGGCACTGTGTTGCGCGGCATGAGGGCAGGGTCATCTTTGTCCGGCACGCCATCCCGGGAGAGAAAGTCCGGGTCCGGCTGACCGATGCAGCGGACGACGCCAAGTTTTGGCGGGCGGACGTCCTCGAGGTGCTCGAGGCTTCCCCCGACCGGGTGGAGCACTTTTGGCATCCTGCGGATTCCCGCCGGGCATGGGGCCACGGCCACCCGCCTGTGGGGGGTGCGGAGTTCGGGCACATGACACTGGCCCGGCAGCGCAGCCTCAAGGCGGACGTCCTGGCCGAACAGCTCACCCGGCTGGCCGGCTTTGAGCAGCTGCCCGCCGCCTGGGCGGGCAGCGTGGAGGCGGTAGGGGAAAAGTCCGACGGCGGCACCGGCCTTGGGTGGCGCACACGGGCCAGCTTTTCGGTCACCCCCGGCGGCAGGCTGGGAATGCACGCGCACCGTTCCAGCCAGATCATCCCGGTGCGGGAGATGCCCCTGGCCAGCGACGCCATCAACGCGCTGCGCTTGTGGGACCTGGACCTCCAGGGCATCGAGCGGGTTGAGGTGGCCGCTCCGGCCAACGCTTCCCGGCCCCTGGTGCTCCTTGCGCCCGCGCCCGGGACAAAGGACAAACGGCTAAGGGCAATTGCTGCGGAAGTGCCGGGGGACGTTTCCGTGGCGGCCTTTGATGCGCTGACCGGTGACGTGACACAGCTCCGCGGCCGGACCTGGGTGCAGGAGTCCGCCGAGGGACACGATTTCCGCGTCACCGGAGAGGGCTTCTGGCAGATCCACCGCGACGCGCCCGGGACACTTGTGGGGGCTGTCACAGAATTCCTCCGGCATGGAGACTTCCTCCACCCCGGAGCCGTGGTGGCCGACCTCTACGCAGGAGCCGGGCTCTTCACCGCTGTCCTGGCCGACGCAGTGGGGGAGACCGGGTCCGTGCTCTCGGTCGAAGGAGCGCCCGGCGCCAGCCGCGACGCCCGGAAAAACCTGCACTCCGCGCCGCAGGTGGAGGTGGTCCAGGGCCGCGTGGAACGGGTCCTGCGCCAGAAGCCGCGGAATTTCGACGCCCTGGTCCTTGACCCGCCCAGGGCCGGAGCCGGGAAAGCCGTCGTTGGCCAACTCGTTGCCTCGCAGCCCCGGGCCATTGCCTACGTGTCCTGCGACCCGGCGTCGTTCGCCCGTGACCTGGGTTACTTCCGCCGCTCAGGGTGGGACCTCGCCGGCCTCCGGGCCTTCGACCTGTACCCCCACACCCACCACCTTGAGACCGTGGCACTGCTGGCTCCGGCTCCGTGATGCGGCCGCGGTTTTGGACTACGATGGCCGTAGTAGTCCCACGTCGCGCCCGAATTCTCGGCCGGCCGTGTGCAATTTTCGGGCCCTGTAACTACTTAGGGCGTCCTAACTAGCAGGCGGTCAACCGCGCGACAAAGATGAAACTGTTGCGAGAGGAGTCCTGCGATGAGCACTGTGGACAGCTTCGGTTCAAAAGGCAAACTTAATGTAGCCGGAACCGAATACGAAATTTTCCGGTTGAACTCCGTTGAAGGTGCAGAAGCCCTTCCGTTCAGCCTCAAGGTATTGCTTGAAAACCTGCTGAGGACCGAGGACGGCGCGAACATCACTGCCGATCACGTTCGCGCTTTGGCAGGCTGGGATCCGAATGCGGAGCCCGATACAGAAATCCAGTTCACGCCGGCACGCGTGATCATGCAGGACTTCACCGGCGTTCCCTGCGTGGTTGACCTGGCGACGATGCGTGAAGCCGTCAAGGAACTGGGCGGCGACCCCAAGCGGGTCAACCCGCTGGCGCCGGCCGAGATGGTCATCGACCACTCGGTCCAGATCGATGCCTTCGGCAACTCCGGCGCGCTGGAGCGCAACATGGAGATCGAATACCAGCGCAACGGTGAGCGCTACCAGTTCCTGCGCTGGGGCCAGACCGCGTTCGACGACTTCAAGGTGGTTCCCCCGGGAACCGGCATTGTGCACCAGGTCAACATCGAGTACCTGGCCCGCACCGTCATGACCCGCGAAGTGGGCGGCGTCCTGCGCGCCTACCCTGACACCTGCGTAGGCACCGACTCCCACACCACCATGGTCAACGGCCTGGGCGTGCTGGGCTGGGGCGTGGGCGGCATCGAAGCCGAGGCCGCCATGCTCGGCCAGCCCGTCTCCATGCTGATCCCGCGCGTCGTGGGCTTCAAGCTCAGCGGCAGCATCCCCGCCGGCGCCACCGCAACCGACGTAGTGCTGACCATCACCGAGATGCTCCGCAAGCACGGCGTGGTGGGCAAGTTCGTGGAGTTCTACGGCGAGGGTGTCGCAGCGGTGCCGCTGGCCAACCGCGCCACCATCGGCAACATGAGCCCGGAGTTCGGCTCCACGGCTGCCATGTTCCCGATCGACGACGTCACCCTGGACTACCTGCGCCTCACCGGCCGCTCCGAGCAGAACGTCGCCCTCGTGGAGGCGTACGCGAAGGAACAGGGCCTGTGGCACGACGCGTCGCGCGACATCAAGTTCTCCGAGTACCTGGAACTGGACCTGTCCACCGTTGTCCCGTCCATTGCAGGCCCCAAGCGCCCGCAGGACCGCATCGAGTTGACCGAGGCCAAGGACGAGTTCCGCCACGACCTCAAGAACTACGTGTCCCATGACGCCAACGCGGGCACCCTGGACGAGTCCCTCGAAGAGAGCTTCCCGGCCTCCGACGCCCCGTCCTTCACCTCCGGCGGAACCCACGTCTCCGACACCGACCGCGAACCGCCGAAGTATTCGGCGGCCCACGGCGGCGCCGGGCGGATCACCAGCCCGGTTCCCGTGAAGATGGCTGACGGACGCGAGTTCGAGCTGGACCACGGCGCGGTCACCATCGCGTCCATCACGTCCTGCACCAACACGTCCAACCCCTCGGTCATGCTGGCCGCCGCCGTCCTGGCGCGCAACGCCGTCGAAAAGGGCCTCACCGCCAAGCCGTGGGTAAAGACCTCAGTCGCCCCGGGTTCGAAGGTTGTCACCGACTACTACGAAAAGTCCGGCCTGACCCCCTACCTGGAGAAGCTCGGCTTCTACATCGTGGGCTACGGCTGCGCCACCTGCATCGGCAACTCCGGCCCGCTGGAACCCGAGATCTCCGAGGCCATCCAGGCCAACGACCTCGCCGTCAGCGCCGTCCTGTCGGGCAACCGCAACTTCGAAGGCCGGATCAACCCGGACGTCAAGATGAACTACCTGGCGTCCCCGCCGCTGGTCATCGCCTACGCCCTGGCCGGTTCCATGGACTTCGACTTCGAGACCGACGCGCTCGGCAAGGACGAGGCCGGCAACGACGTCTTCCTGAAGGACATCTGGCCCAACCCCGTTGAGGTCCAGCAGGTCATCGATTCCTCGATCGACAAGGAAATGTTCGCCAAGGGCTACGAGGGCGTCTTCGACGGCGACGACCGCTGGAAGGCACTGGACACCCCGGCTGGCGACACCTTCGCCTGGGATCCGAACTCCACCTACGTCCGGAAGCCCCCGTACTTCGAGGGCATGCAGGCGACGCCGGAACCGGTCAAGGACATCACCGGCGCCCGCGTGCTGCTGAAGCTCGGCGACTCCGTCACCACCGACCACATCTCCCCGGCCGGTTCGTTCAAGTCCGACACCCCCGCCGGCCAGTACCTGCTGGCCAACGGCGTGGAGCGCAAGGACTTCAACTCCTACGGCTCGCGTCGTGGCAACCACGAGGTGATGATCCGCGGTACGTTCGCGAACATCCGCATCAAGAACCAGCTCCTGGACGGTGTTGAGGGTGGCTTCACCCGCGACTTCACCCAGGCTGACGGCCCGCAGGCCTACGTCTACGACGCCGCGCAGAACTACCAGGCAGCCGGCACCCCGCTGGTGGTCCTGGCCGGCAAGGAGTACGGCTCCGGTTCGTCCCGTGACTGGGCCGCCAAGGGTACCGCCCTGCTGGGTGTCAAGGCTGTCATCGCCGAAAGCTACGAGCGCATCCACCGCTCCAACCTGATCGGCATGGGCGTCCTGCCGCTGCAGTTCCCGGCCGGCGAGAACGCTGCCAGCCTGGGCCTGACCGGCACGGAAACCTTCTCGGTGGAGGGCGTCACTGCCCTGAACGAGGGCACCACGCCCAAGACCCTGAAGGTCACCGCCACCGCCGAGGACGGCTCCTCGAAGTCGTTCGACGCCGTCCTGCGCATCGATACGCCGGGTGAAGCGGACTACTACCGCAACGGCGGCATCCTGCAGTACGTGCTGCGCCAGATCTCCGCCAACTAGCGGTAACTGCCAGCAGGCACCATCCTCCCGAAGCCCCGGCCGGTCACCGACCAGCCGGGGCTTCGGCTTTGCAGCCAAGCCAAGGCGTTAGAGTTAAACGGCACGTCTACCACCCGAAGGAGGGGTCATTGGGAATCTTGGACACCATCCGGAATCCGCAGGACCTGAACGAGTTGACCGAGGAACAGCTGGAACAGCTGGCCTCGGAGATCAGGGAATTCCTGATCACTAACGTTTCCCAGACGGGCGGCCACCTCGGACCCAACCTCGGCGTCGTGGAGCTGACGCTGGCCGTGCACCGCATTTTCGAATCGCCCCGCGACAGCATCGTCTTCGACACGGGCCACCAGTCCTACGTCCATAAGCTGCTGACCGGACGCCAGGACTTTAGCACCCTTCGCCAGGAAGGCGGACTCTCCGGCTACCCCGCGCGGGCCGAATCGGAGCACGACATCGTCGAAAGCTCCCACGCATCCTCCTCCCTGTCCTGGGCCGACGGCATCTCCCGCGCCCGCCAGCTCACGGGAGAAGGCGACAGGCACGTCGTCGCCATCGTGGGCGACGGCGCCCTCACCGGAGGGATGGCCTGGGAAGCCATCAACAACATCGCCGCGGACAAGAAGCGCCGCGTGGTCATCGTGGTCAACGACAACGGCCGCTCCTACGCACCCACCGTCGGCGGATTCGCCGACTACCTTGCCTCCCTGCGCCCCACCATCGACTCCTTCCGCGCCGCGCCGGCGTATGAGGGCGCACTGGACTGGTGGAAGAAGAAGCTCCAGAACGGTGGCCCGGTGGGCCAGTTCACCTACAAGAGCCTGCATGCCATGAAGAAGGGCATCAAGGACTGGTGGGCCCCGCAGGGCATGTTCGAGGACCTGGGCATGAAATACATCGGTCCGGTGGACGGGCACAACCTCCAGGCCATGGAACACGCGCTCTCCACCGCCAGGAACTACGGCGGCCCCGTCATCGTCCACGCCATGACGGAGAAGGGCCACGGCTACGCCCCTGCCCGGGCCCATGAAGCAGACCAGTTCCACGCCGTCGGCATCATCGACCCCGAGACCGGCGAACCAACCGGCAGTGGGGGCGCCCAGTCCTGGACCTCCGTCTTCGCCGATGAGATCGCCGCCATCGCCGACGAGCGCGAGGACATTGTCGGCATCACCGGCGCCATGCTGATCCCGGTGGGCCTGCACAAATTTGCGGCCAAGCACCCCGAGCGCGTCATCGACGTCGGGATCGCCGAACAGCATGCGCTCACCGCGGCCGCCGGCATGGCCTTTGGCGGGCTGCATCCGGTGGTTGCCGTCTATGCCACTTTCCTGAACCGCGCCTTCGACCAACTGCTGATGGACGTCGCCCTGCACAAGGCAGGCGTCACCATTGTCCTGGACCGTGCAGGGGTCACCGGCCCGGACGGCGCCAGCCACCACGGCATGTGGGACATGGCCATGGTCCAGATCGTCCCCGGCCTCCACCTGGCAGCGCCCCGCGACGCCACCCGGCTCCGGGAGGAACTGCGCGAAGCGGTGGCCATCAGCGACGCCCCCAGCGTGGTCCGCTTCTCCAAGGGCTCCGTTGGTCCGGCGGTCGAGGCGCTGGAGCGGCTGAGCGACGGCGTGGACATCCTTGCCCGCCGCCCCTCCGGCTCCACCGAGAACGACGTCCTGATCGTCAGCGTCGGCGCGATGTCCGAGCTGGCCCTCGACGTTTCCAACCGGCTCGGGGCGCAGGGCATCAGCACCACCGTAGTGGATCCGCGCTGGGTCCTCCCGGTCCGCCGTTCCATCATCGCGCTGGCCTCGCACCACCGGCTGGTGATCTGCATCGAAGACGGCGTCCGCGCCGGTGGCGTGGGATCGCGCATCCGGCAGGAGATGCGGGCGGCAGGCGTGGACACCGCCCTGAACGAGGTTGGCCTGCCCGTCGAATTCCTGGAGCATGGCACCCGCAACCAGGTGCTGGAGCGCGTTGGGCTGACCGCCCAGCAGATCACTCACGACGTCGTTGCGCAGGTCCTGGGAACCAAGGTTCCGTTTGCGCGGCCCCTGCCCGGGCAGCAGCACCCCACCACCGGCAGCCTCCCGATCCTGTGAGGGACGAGGACGAGCTGAAGTATCCCGGCCCCGCCGGGGAGTCCGGACCGGTCCTGCACACCACCACCACGCGCGTTCCCAACGGCCTAAAGCCGGGACAGCTGGTGGTCTCCCGGAACCGGAAGTGGAACGGCAAGGCCCACTGGGTGGTGCCGGGCCGGTACCTGGGCGAAGACCGGCACGGGTGGTGGATTTTCCAGGGCACCAACGAGTTCTGTTCCCGCCCCGGGGCCGCATTCTACACGCGCTCCGACGCCGTCCTGCTGGTGCCGCGCGAGGGTGACTGGGTGGCCACGTTCTACGACTCCGCGCATCCGGCGGGAGTACGGGTCTACATCGACCTGGCGGTGGGCCACGAATGGACACACATCCGGCCGGCGGTGACCGAGTTCCACGTGATCGACATGGACCTGGACGTCATCCGGACGGCTGACCGCGGCGTCTTCATCGACGACCAGGACGAGTTCGCCGAACACAGCGTCTCCATGCGCTACCCGCATCAACTGATTGAGGACATCCAAGCCGCAGCGGACGGGCTTTACCACGCCGTGAAGGCACAGCAGGCGCCATTCGACGGCACCGACGTCGAATGGTTTACAGAAGGACGTAAATGAGCGGCAGTGTCAGGGTCTACAAGCGCGACGACGAGGGCACCCTCCACTTCCGGGAGGCCTGGTTCGACGATGAGTACTCCCAGTTCGTCATGAACTTCGGCGCCGTGGGGCACCAGAGCAAAACCGAGGAAACCGACGTCCCGGATGCTGCTGCCGCGGAGGGCCTCCTGGACGCCTTCGCAGCCCAGTGCGCGGAGGACGGCTACGCCGAGATCCCCACCGAGGAACAGTTCTGGGTGGTGGCGCAGTTCGCGCTCAAGACCAGGGAGGGCACCGACCGGGACCGCTACCTGGAGCAGAAGGCCACGGACGCCCTGATCAGCCACCTCGCCTGGCGCGGCCTGGGCACGGTGGAGCGGTCCGAATTCACTGACTACAAGCTCAACATCTTCTGCCTCTGCCCGGACGTGAACAAGGCCGTCAACGCCATCAAAGTCTGCGCCCGCGGCGAGGACCTTGACTTCACCAAGCTCAGCATCGGCGCCGCCCCCTACGGCGACCCTGACCACTTCAAGCTCAAGCACTCAGCCAAGCCCGCCAGCAACTTCACACTCTAGGAGGCGTCCTTGACCAGTTACCGCCGCGTTGGAAAATCCGGCCTGACCGTCTCCACCGTGGGCCTTGGCTGCAACAACCTTGGCCGCGCCAATACCGCCACCGAGACGCAGGACGCCACGGACGCCGTCGTCCACGCAGCGGTGGATGCCGGCATCACCCTCTTCGACGTTGCCGACACCTATGGGCGGGAGCCCGGACTGAGCGAAACCATGCTCGGCAAGGCCCTCGGAAGCAAGCGCTCCGGCGTCGTCCTGGCCACCAAGTTCGGCATGGACATGAAGGGCGGCTGCGGGCCGGACTTCGGCGCCCGCGGGTCGCGGCGCTACATCATCCAGGCGGTGGAGGCCTCGCTGCGGCGCCTCGGCACGGACTGGATCGACCTCTACCAGTTCCACACCCCGGATCCGCTGACCCCCATCGATGAGACCCTCGCGGCGCTGGACACCCTGGTCTGCAGCGGCAAGGTCCGCTACATCGGCCACTCCAACCGTTCCGGCTGGCAGATCGCCCAGGCGGAGTACGTGGCCCGCGAACTGGGCACGGCCCGCTTCATCTCCACCCAGAACCACTACAACCTCCTGGACCGCCGTGCCGAGCTCGAGGTGACGCCCGCCGCGGAGGAGTTCGGGCTCGGTGTTCTGCCGTACTTCCCGCTGGCCAACGGACTCCTCACCGGCAAGTACTCACCGGGCCATGCCCCGGAGGGGTCCCGGCTCAGCCACACCCGCACCAACATGGTGGACGACGCCGACTGGGACCAGTTGGGCCGGTTCAGCGCCTTCGCGAAGGAACGCGGGCTGACTGAAATCGAGGTGGCCTTCTCCTGGCTTGCCGCCCAGCCCTCGGTGGCCAGCGTCATCGCCGGGGCCACCAGGCCGGAGCAGGTCAGGCAGAACGCGGAAGCGGCGAACTGGGTCCCCACGCCCGAAAACCTGGCTGACCTGGACGGGATCTTCCCGGCAGTGCCCAAGGTCGCGCTCTTCTAGGCCGCCGTGCCCGCCTACCTCCTGGATGTTGACACCGGGATCGACGACGCCCTGGCCCTTGCCTACCTGGCCGCCCTCCCGGACACGGAGATCGTGGCGGTCACGGCCTCTCCCGGCAACGTGGACGCGGACCAGGTTGCCCGCAACACCCTGGCCCTGCTGGAACTGTGCGGCAGGTCCGGGGTCCAGGTGGCGGTTGGTGCCCGCCAGCCCCTGTCCATCCCGCTGCTCACCACTCCTGAGACCCACGGACCGCAAGGGATCGGGTACGCCGTGCTGCCCGAACCCGCCGGGCGGCTCTGCGACCGGGACGCCGTGGACCTCTGGATCGAACATGCCAGGGCCAGGCCAGGCGAGCTCACCGCGCTCATCACCGCACCGCTGACCAACTTCGCCCTGGCCCTGCGCAAGGAACCGGAACTGCCCAACCTCCTGGCCAAGGCAGTAATCATGGGCGGCGCCTTCTACCACCAGGGCAACACCACCCCCACCGCCGAGTGGAACACGCACGTGGATCCGCAGGCCGCCAAGGAGGTCTACGCCGCGTACAGGGGAAGGCCGCTGGAGAAACTCCCCATCGTCTGCTCCCTTGACACCACCGAACGCATGGAACTGCACCCGGCCCACGTCACGGCGCTGGCCCGGGCCGCGGGTGCCGGCGTTCCCGAACTGCTGCTCCCGGAACAGCCGGAAGGGCGACGCAGCACCTCCGACAACACCCTCATCAGGCACCTTTCAGATGCCCTGCGGTTCTACTTTGAATTCCACCGGCTCTACGACCAGGGATACCTGGCCCACGTCCACGACTTCTTCGCCGCAGGAGTCGCGGCAGGCACGCTCGAGTACACGGCGCGGACCGCCACCGTGGACGTCGAAACGGATTCGCCGCTCCTGGCGGGAACCACTGTGGCCGACTTCCGCGGGCTCTGGGGCACACCCCCAAACGCCAGGATTGTCGACAGCAACAACCCGGAGCAGGCGTTCCGCGAACTCGTGTCCGCCATCGGAAGCCTGGCCCGCCGGGTTGGCTGACAGGGCAGGGGCGGACCCGTCATGACCGGGCCACCCGGCACGGGACGCTGCCGGACGATGGCCGGTAGAATGGGCCACGGACCGGCCCGGCGCAGTTGCCGCCGGCTGCTGCCGAGGTGACATAGGCAGCCACACTCCGGCCCGGCACTGCCGGGCCACTGCCTGCACCCAAAGGAACATTCCCCATGTCATCGCCCTCTTTGACGCTTCCGTCCCAGGAACGCCCGGCGGCCCGCCGCCGGCTGCTGGAGATCCTCGGCGCCCTGGCCATCGCGGCCACCTATGTCTACCTG
This sequence comes from Arthrobacter sp. Soil761, assembly GCF_001428325.1. Classification (NCBI taxonomy): domain Bacteria; kingdom Bacillati; phylum Actinomycetota; class Actinomycetes; order Micrococcales; family Micrococcaceae; genus Arthrobacter; species Arthrobacter sp. Soil761. Next base: position 20,705 of record NZ_LMSF01000031.1, read on the forward strand.
GTGCTCAACCAGCCGGCAGACATCACCGGAGGTCCGGGCAGCGCATCGGCCCTGATCGCCCTCACCGGCTTCCTGGCAGGCGCAGTCCTGCTGATCGTCGCCGTCCTGCCCACGCTGCCCGCGTCCACCCTGGTGCTCATTCCGGTGGCCCTGGTCCTGAACATCGTGCTCGGCCAGTTCGTTGGCAGCACCCTGGTTCCCTTCTACCTCGACGCCATCGGCACGGTGTTGATCGCGGTCCTGGCCGGCCCGGCCGCCGGTGCCGCCACCGGAGCGCTCAGCAGCATCGTCTGGTCCTTCTTCAACCCCACGGTGCTTCCGTTCGCAGCCGGCGCCGCGCTCATTGGCTGCCTCGCCGGGCTGGCAGCACGCTACGGCCTCTTCCGCCGCTTCTACCTGGCTCCCGTGGCCGGTTTCGCCACCGGAATCATCGCCGGCGTGGTGTCCGCCCCGGTGGCCGCCTTCGTCTTCGGCGGCACCTCCGGCGTGGCCACGGGGGCCATCGTCAGCGCCTTCCGGGCCATGGGGGACACCCTCCTGGCCGCGATCACCAAGCAGGCGCTGATCTCCGACCCTATGGACAAGGCCATCGTGTTCACAGTCGTGGCCATCCTGGTCTATGCGCTGCCCCGCAGGGCACGCCTGCAGTTCCCTTTCGTGCGGCGCCACCGGGTCCTGGCCGGCAACACCCCCGTGGAGGCCGCGGCTGACGCTCCCGCACAGGGGCCCGGGCACGGTCCCGCGCAGGGCACCTCCCCGGATTCTGCACGGAAGGGCTGACCGCAACGCTGTGACGGCATCATCGGCAGGCAGGACGGCAGCGCCGGCCAGGCGGGAACGCCTTAACCCGCTGACGTCGCTGACGGCTGCCGCGGCCACGGCGGGCATTACGACGGCGGCCGGCACCTGGCCGCTGTCCCTCGCCGTGGTTGCCGCCTGCCTTGGCCTGTCCGTGGCGGGCGGCACGGCCCGGCGGGTGCTCCCGGCGGCTGCGGCAGTCCTGGTCCCGCTTGGCCTGTCGCTGCTGTGGCTGCACGGACTGTTCTTCCCGGAGGGCAGGACCGTCCTGGCAGAGTGGGGACCTGCCCGTATCACCCAGGAGGGCCTGGCATTCGCCGGGCAGCGGTTCCTGCAGCTGGCGGCCGTGGTCCTGGCCCTCCTGCTGTTCTCCTTCAGCGTCCGCGTGCCCGACCTCGTGGCGGCCTTGTCCGCCCGCGGCGTACAGGGCCGGTTCGCCTTCGTCCTGGCGTCCACCCTGACCCTGCTGCCGGCCATCGCCGCCCGGGCGCAGCGGATCCGGCAGGCCCAGGAATCACGCGGCCTGGTGGTCTCCCGCAGCCTGGTGTCCAGGCTGGGCGCGTTCCGGCTGCAGGCCGTTCCGCTGGTCCTCTCCCTGATCGATGATGCCGGCACCCGTGCTGCCGCCCTGGAAGCCCGGGGACTCAGCAACACCGGGCCGCGGACCAGCTACCGCGAGGTGGCTGATTCCGGCCGGCAGCGGACAGTACGCATCGTGCTGGTGCTCGCTGCCCTGGCGGCAGTGGTTCTCCGGGTAGTGCAGGCGGGCGCAGGTGGCTGAGCCCATGGTGTCCCGCGGCCAAAGCAATGCCAGTGATGCAGGCAATGCCAGCAACGCCAGTAATGCAGGCAATGACAGTAATGCGGGCAATGACAGCCATGCCGGTGATGCGGCTACGTCAGGCAAGCCGGTGCTGGCCGCCGGGATCCGGCACTTCACCTTCCACGACGGGCAGGTCCCGGCCCTGCAGGATGTCGCCATATCTCTTGCACCGGGCTCCTTCACGGCCATCCTGGGCGCCTCCGGAAGCGGGAAGTCCACCCTGGGCCGCCTGCTGGCCGGTTGGCTGCCTCCGGGCGGCCACGGATCGCTGGCAGGGTTCCTTGAGTTGTCCGGCACGCGCCTGGAGTTTGCCGGCGGCGCGGGGGACCCGCGGATCGATCCCGCCCAGTGGGGCCGCCACGTGGGCTTTGTCCCCCAGGACCCCGGCGCCGTGCTGTCCACCGTCCGCGCCACGGTGGCGGAGGAACTCGCGTTTGGACTGGAGAATGCCGGTACGGGGCGTGGTGACATGCAGGCGGCGGTGCAGCGCACGGCCGGGCTGCTGGGACTTCAGGGCCTGCTGGGCCAGGACCCCGGGACGCTTTCCGGTGGCCAGCTCCGCCGGCTGGCCATCGGCTGCGCCATCATCGCCGGACCTCCTGTGCTGGTCATGGACGAGCCCTTCGCCTCCCTGGACGCGGCAGGGGCGGAGGATCTTGCCACCCTGGTCCTGGACCTGCTGAAGCGGGGTACCGCCGTCGTAATCCTCAGCCAGGTGGTCGACCCCCTGCTCCTGGACGCAGACACATGGGTGGTACTCGCTGGGGGCATGGTCACGGCAGCGGGGCATCCCGCCGGTATGGGAGCGGGGCATTCCGGAGATGGCGGTGTCCCGCCAGTGCTGCCCCGGGCAATCAGGCGTCCTGCCGTGCCGGAGTCCGCGGTACCGCCAAGGCGGCCTGCAGCCCGGCAGACGGGGCCGGCTGCCCTGCAGCTCCGCGGCGTCTCCTTCGCGTACCCGGACCCGCAGGTTCGCGGAAAAGAAAGCCGCAGAAGATGGGGCAGGGCGGCACCGGCGGACGGCCTGAACACAGGCACCCCAGTGCTGCAGGACATCAGCCTGCAGGTCCACCCGGGGGAGATCGTGGCGGTCACCGGGCCCAACGGCGCCGGAAAATCGACGCTCCTGCGGCACTTCAACGGGCTGCTGCGACCCACCGCGGGAACTGTCCTGGTCAGCGGCAGCGACATATCAAGCGACCCCGTCGGACGGACCGCTGCATCCGTGGGCCTGTTGTTCCAGCAGCCGCGCGACCAGCTGTTTGAACGGACCGTACTGCGGGAGGTCAGCTTCGGGCTGGAGCGTTTGGTAGGCCGGGGCATGGTTGCCGGCCGCGCCGCCGCGGCGCTTCAGGCCGTCGGGCTGGCGGAGGCCGCCGACGAGCACCCCGCCGAGCTGCCGGCATCCGCCCAGCGCCTCCTGGCGCTGGCCACCGTCCTGGCGCGCAGGCCCGCCGTCCTGGCGCTGGACGAACCTACCGTGGCACTGGACGGGGACGGGCTGGCCCTGCTGGACGCCGCCGTCGGATCGGCAGCAGCGGCGGGCGCCGCCGTCGTGCTGGTCACCCATGACCTGGGCTACGCACGGACGGCGGCGCACCGGCTCCTGACGCTCGACGGCGGCCGGCTGACCCCGGCCTGACAGGCAGCACCCACCGTCCTGGCTGCCGGCCTGGTGCCGGTTACCCTGCGGCGGGGGACGCGACGCCCGGTGCCAGGAAACGCCTGCCGTTGACCCGCTCCGCGGCCCCCACCCGGTCCAGGTACGGCGTGATGCCACCCAGGAACATGGGCCAGCCCGCGCCCAGGATCATGCACAGGTCGATGTCCTCGGGTCCGGCGACGACGCCCTCGTCCAGCATGAGGCCGATTTCCTCAGCCAGGGCATCCTGGACGCGGTGCAGCACCTGCTCCGCCGTGGACGGGCTGCAGCCAAAGGACAGCAGCTCAAGCGTGGACTGGGGGATGGTCCGCGAACCGTCCGGGGCGGTCTCCCACAGTGCTTTGACGTTGTTGTCGATGAGCTTCTTGAGGTTATCGGAGACCGGGAAGCGGTCGCCGAAGGCGGCGTTCAGGGACTCCTGGACATGCTGCGCAACGGGCAGGCCCACCATGGCCAGCAGCGTGAACGGCGTCATGGGCAGCCCCATGGGCCGCAACGCGGCGTCCGCCACCTCCGCCGGGGTGCCCTCGTCGAAGGCCGCCGTGACTTCCCCCATGAGCCTCAGCAGGATGCGGTTGACCACGAACGCGGCCGCATCCTTGACCAGCACGCCGTTCTTCTTCAGCGCCTTGGCCAGTTCGAAGGCGGTGGCCAGCACGGCATCGTCCGTGCGCGGGGCGCGGACGATTTCCAGCAGCGGCATCACAGCCACGGGATTGAAGAAGTGGAAGCCCACCAGCCGTTCGGGATGCTGCAGGTCCGCGGCCATTTCCGTCACGGAGAGCGAGGACGTGTTCGTGGCCAGGATGCACTCCGGCGCCACGATGCCTTCCAGCTCGGCGAAGACCTGCTTCTTGATGTGCAGTTCCTCGAAGACGGCCTCGATCACGAAGTCGGCGTCAGCGAAGGCGTCCTTTGACACCGAGCCCGTCACCAGCGCCTTGGTCCGGTTGGCCGCGTCCTGGCTTAGGCGCTGCTTGGCCAGCAGCTTGTCCACCTCGGCGTGGACGTACGCAACGCCTTTGTCCACGCGCGCCTGGTCGATGTCGGTCAGGACCACGGGCACCTTCAGCTGGCGGGCAAAAAGCAGGGCCAGTTGGCCGGCCATCAGTCCGGCGCCCACCACGCCCACCTTGGTGACGGGCCGGGCCAGCTTGCGGTCAGGGGCGCCGGCCGGGCGTTTGGCACGCTTCTGCACCAGGTCGAGGAAGGCGTAGACGGTGGAGCGGAACTCATCCGTCTGCATCAGCCCGGCCAGTGTTTCGCATTCCAGCGCGGCGGACTCCGCCGCTGTCATGGTGCGGTTTGCCTCGAGGATGTCCAGGACCTTGGCTGGGGCTGGGGAGGCGTTGGAGGTCTTGGCCTCGACGAAGGCCCGCCCCGCGTCCACCGCGGCGGCCCAGCGGGTTGCCGCGTCAGGGGAGGAAGGGTCGACGGCGTTGGCCCGCTCCGGGACCACCTCACCGGAGATGACGCCGGCCGCCCAGGCCAGCGACTGTTCCAGGAAGTCGGCAGGCTCGAAGAGGGCGTCGGCGATGCCCATGCCGAATGCCTGCGCACCGGTGAGGGGGCGGTTGTTGCTGAGCGGGTTTTCGATCATGACCTTTACGGCATTTTCCGGGCCCACCAGGCGGGGAAGGATGTAGACGCCGCCCCAGCCGGGCACCAGGCCAAGGAAGGCTTCCGGAAGCGCCAGGGCACCCGCCCCCGTGGACACCGTGCGGTAGGTGGACTGCAGGGCGATTTCCAGGCCGCCGCCCAGCGCGGCGCCGTTGATGAAGGCGAAGCTGGGGACGCCAAGGTTTGCCAGGGTTGCATAGACGTCGTGGCCCAGCTGTGCCATCCACAGCCCGTGCTCACGCTTTTCCAGCGACTTCACGGCGGAGAGGTCCGCGCCCGCCACCAGGTAATGCGGCTTGCCGGTCACCCCGACGCCCACAATCTCGCCACGGGCCGCACGGTCGCGCAGGCCCTCCAGGACGGTGCCGAGCTCCACCAGGGTGTTGGGGCCCAGGGTGGTGGGTTTGGTGTGGTCCAGGTCGTTGTCCAGGGTGACGAGGGCAAAGGTGCCCGGGCTGGGCCTTCCCGCCGTGCCTGGCAGGGCGATGTCCTGCACATAGGAGTGGGTCACGGTTTCGTTGGGGAAAAGGTCCGCCAACTTGCGGTAATCTGCGGCGCTCATGCCATGGCTCCTTCGGAAACGGCGGCGGTCTTCCCGGAGGGGGTTCCGCTGTAGTCGGGGTGGTGCGGGTTCTCCCAGATCACGGTGCCGCCCATGCCAAGGCCCACGCACATGGTGGTGATCCCGTACCGCACGGAGGGGTCCTCTTCGAACTGGCGGGCCAGCTGGATCATCAGCCGGACACCGGAGGAGGCAAGGGGGTGCCCCACGGCGATGGCGCCGCCGTACCGGTTGACCCGGGGGTCGTCGTCGGCGATGCCGTAGTGGTCAAGGAAGCTCAGGACCTGGACGGCGAACGCCTCGTTGATCTCGAACAGGCCGATGTCCCCGATGGTCAGCCCGGCGTTCTTCAGTGCTTTCTCGGTGGCCGGGACGGGGCCGATGCCCATCACCTCGGGCTCCACCCCCGCATAGGCGTAGCTCACCAGCCGCATCTTCACGGGCAGCCCCAGCTCTGCGGCGGCCTCGGAGGAGGCAAGGACAGCGGCGGTTGCGCCGTCGTTCAGGCCGGCGGCGTTTCCGGCAGTAACCCGGCCGTGGGCCCGGAACGGCGTGCGCAGGGCGGCCAGGTCGTCCATGGTGGTGCCCGGGCGCGGCGGTTCGTCCTTGCTGTGGACGGTCCAGCCCTCGCCCGGCTTCCGGGCGGCAACGGGAACCAGGTCCGGCTGGATCCTGCCGTCCTGGTAGGCGGCTGCCAGCTTGTCCTGCGAGGCCACCGCGTAGGCATCGGTGCGCTGCTTGGTGATGGCGGGGAAGCGGTCGTGCAGGTTCTCGGCCGTGTTTCCCATGTTCAGGGCTGCCGGGTCCACCAGCCGCTCGGACATGAATCGGGGGTTGGGGTCGGCGCCGGAGCCCATGGGGTGGTGGCCCATGTGTTCCACTCCGCCGGCAACCACCACGTCGTAGGCGCCGAATCCGATGCCGCCGGCCGTGGTGGTGACGGCCGTCATGGCACCGGCGCACATCCGGTCGATGGCGAAGCCGGGGACCGTCCGGGGGAGACCGGCCAGCAGCGCGGCGGTCCGGCCCAGGGTGAGGCCCTGGTCGCCGGTCTGGGTGGTGGCGGCAATGGCCACCTCATCGATCCGCTCCGAAGGCAGGGACGGGTTGCGGCGAAGGAGGCCGCGGATGCACTTCACGATCAGGTCGTCGGCCCGGGTTCCGGCGTAAATTCCTTTCTCGCCGGCCCTGCCGAAGGGTGTGCGGATGCCGTCCACAAAGACGACGTCGCGGACAGTGCGCGGGGATGCGCCGCTTCCGTGCTGGCTCACGTGTAACTCCTCATCGAGACGTAGCGCCGGGCGCATGCCGGAGTGCGGCACTCACCTGGCGTCGGTCACACCGATGTTACTCGTGAGTAACTTAGCCTGCAAGGGCTGACGCGAAAAGGTTATTGGCCGGCCGCCGCAGCGGCCTGTTTGGGTTCCTTGGGTGGAAGCGGCTGCGGGTCCAGGAAGGCGGCGGAGATCAGCGGAGCCGTGAGTTCCACCTGCCACGGGCGGGCGCCCAGGGTCCGCAATTCCGCGGAAATCGAGTCTTCAGTGACGTCCGCGGGCGGCCGCCAGGCCACGCGCCGGAGGTAGTCGGGCGTCAGGAGGTTCTCCAGCGGGAGGTTCAATTCCTCGGCTTTCGCCTGGAGCAGGGGCCGGGCCGTGGCCAGGCGGGCAGCGGCTTCCGGATCGCGGTCGGCCCAGACCCGCGGCGGCGGCGGGGCGTTGGTGGCCAGGTGCAGGGGTGGCAGGTCCTCCAGGTCCCGGGCGGCCGTGATGCAGCGCAGCCACCGCGGCGCTTCGCGCTGGGCAGCGCGCCCGTGGAACCCCTTGGTGGTGAGCAGCTGTGGGACGGTGGCGGGCATGGCCTTCGCCGCGGCGACGAGGGCCGAGTCGGGGAGCAGCCGGCCCGGTGCCACATCGCGTTTTTGCGCCAGCGAGTCGCGTTCCAGCCACAGTTCGCGGACTGCGGCCAGCTGGCGGCGGTCCCGGATCTGGTGCAGGCCCGAGGTCTTCCGCCACGGGTCAACGCGCGGGGGAGCGATGCCCGCTGCGAGGATTGCCGCAAATTCCTGCTGGGCGTACTCCAGTTTCCCGTCCGCCTCCAGCAGCTCGATAAGTTCCTCACGCAGTTCGGTCAGGACTTCCACGTCCAGGGCGGCATAGCGCAGCCAGGGCTCCGGCAGGGGCCGGGTGGACCAGTCGGCCGCGGAGTGTTCCTTGGCAAGCCCGAATCCCAGCAGCTGCTCGATGACGGCGGCCAGGCCTACCCGGGGCAGCCCGGCCAGGCGCGCGGCGAGTTCGGTGTCAAAGAGCTTGTCCGGCCACATCCCGAGCTCGGAAAGGCAGGGCAGGTCCTGGGTGGCGGCGTGCAGGATCCATTCGACGCCCCGCAGGGCGTCGTTGATGATGTCCAGGTTCTCGAACGGTTCGGGATCGATCAGCCAGGTTCCGGCGCCCTCGCGGCGGATCTGGACCAGGAAGGCGCGCTGTCCGTAGCGGAAACCTGATGCGCGCTCGGCGTCCACGCCGGCGGGTCCGGTGCCGGCGGCAATGGCCGCGGCACACCGCTCCAGGCCGGACGCAGTTTCGATGACCAGCGGAACGCCGTCCCGGGGGGAGTCAAGGTCGATGATTTCGGGGATGGGGCTGTCAAAGCCCTCCACCGTGATGTGGGATGCGGCAGCAGCAGCCGGGACGCCGGCCGTGGTGTTTTCCGGAATGTTTGGGGTCATGATGCCCCCAGTTTACCGGGCTGCCCCATAACCGTTCTGCTGGCTTCGCCGACGGGGTGGGAGTGCGGTGACGCCGTCGGGGAGCGGCGGCAGGCCGGCGAACGTGCACACCATGTCGGACCAGGCCTCAAGGTGGGCCTGGACGTCGGAGGAAGCGGGCGTCCAGGAGGCCCGGAGTTCGATGTCGATGGACCCGGGCCGCCCGGCCAGTGTCCCGAAGCTTTCGGAGAGGACGCGGGTGGCGGTGCCGCCGGCGGCCCGGTATGCCGCCTTGTGGTTTTCCAACGCCTCCACCAGCCAGGTCCACGCCACGGTTCCCAGCATCTGGTCGTTGCCCATTTCCGGTTCCAGCTCTGCACGGATGTAGGTGACAATCCGGAACTCGCCATCCCAGACCGCCGAGCCATCCGGATCGTGCAGCAGGATGAAGCGTCCGGTAGCCAGCTCCGTTTCGTCCTCGTCCGCCGGTCCCGGGGCGGCCGTTCCGGATGCGGCGGCAAACGCCATGGCCGCAGGTCCGTGGACCGGCGTGGCCGGGGTTGCGGCGCCCGGTGCCATCACCTCTGCGCCCAGCGCGACGGCGAAGGGTGCCAGCCGCGCGGGGGCTGGGATCTCCGCGAGGCGAAGTTCCTTCCGGCAGCGGGCTTTCCTGAGGGTTCCCAAGGCGTGGAGAAAATCCGGGGGAACCTGGTCCAGTGCGTTCACCTTGGCAGATTACGGGGCGGGACGGGCCGGGGCAGGAAGGCTCGCCGTCGGCGGCCGCTCACCCGGCCTGGCCGGCGCGGTATTCCCGGAGCTCATGGCGGATCGCGGCAGCAAAGGTATCGACGTCCTCCTCCGTGGTGTCAAAGGAACACATCCACCGGACTTCCCCTTTCGCCTCATCCCAGTCGTAGAACCGGAAGGACTTCCGCAGACGGTCCGCCGTGCCGGGGGGAAGGATGGCGAAGACTCCGTTGGATTCGGTTTCCTGGGTGGGCCGGACGCCCTCAATGGTGTCGACGGCGGCACGCAGCCGGGTGGCCATGGCGTTGGCGTGTGCGGCCGAGCGCAGCCACAGGTCGCCTTCCAGCAGGGCGATGAACTGGGCGGACATGAAACGCATCTTGGAGGCCAGCTGCATGTCCATCTTGCGCAGGTAGACCAGGCCGTGGGCGGCTTCCGGGTTCAGTGCCACCACTACTTCGCCGAAGAGCAGCCCGTTCTTGGTGCCGCCGAAGGACAGGATATCGACGCCGGCGTCCCGGGTGAAGGCGCGCAGGGGCACGCCCAGGTGGGCTGCCGCGTTGGCCAGCCGCGCCCCGTCCATGTGCAGCTTCATGCCCCTGGCGTGCGCGTGGTCGGCGATGGCACGGACTTCTTCCGGCGTGTAGCAGGTGCCCAGTTCCGTGGTCTGGGTGATGGAGACGGCGAGCGGCTGGGCTCGGTGCTCGTCACCCCAGCCCCAGGCCTCCCGGTCGATCAGTTCAGGAGTCAGTTTCCCGTCCGGCGTGGGCACGTGCAGGAGTTTTAGGCCGCCGATGCGTTCCGGTGCCCCGTTCTCGTCCATGTTGATGTGGGCGGTGGAGGCGCATACCACGGCACCCCAGCGGGGGAGCAGGGACTGCAGCGACAGGACGTTGGCGCCGGTGCCGTTAAAGACGGGGAAACATTCGATGCCTGGGCCGAAGTGGTCAACCATCAGTTCCTGCAGCCGCGCGGTGTAGTCGTCTTCGCCGTAGGAGACCTGGTGTCCGCCATTGGCTGCGGCAAGGGCTGCCAGGACTTCCGGGTGGACCCCGGAGTAGTTGTCGGAGGCAAATCCGCGCACGTTGGGATCATGCAGCCGTAGCGCCGCACGGGTTTCTGCTGTGGTGGTCATGGGGTTGCTCACGCTTTCAGTTTAGGTACTGCCACGCCAGGCAAAGCCAGACAGGCGGTCAGTCCGCCAGCCGGAGCCGGGCGCCGTTGAGTTCGGCGGACGGAGTGGTGAAAAGCCGGACGACGGCGGCAGCCAGGTCAGTTACGTCCGTTGCCCCCGGGAATTTCCGCTGGGGATGGGCGCGGCGCAGGTCATCGTCCACCAGCGCCTTGACCACCAGGATGGTGGCGGCCGCCGGGCTCCCGCTGCTCCCGGAGGCCTGGCGGAAGCCATCGGCCATGGCCATGGTCCAGGTTTCCGCGGCGGCTTTCGCCGCCACGTAGCTGGCGACCGCTGCGGCGGGCTGATCCAGGGCAGTGGATGAAACCATCGCAAACCTTCCCGACGTGGAGGCGGCGATGTCGTCGAAAAAGACGCGTGACACGTTGCGCAGCGTGGTGATGGCGCCGCGTTCCAGGAAGTCCCAGTCGTCGTCGGACTGGTCCGCGATGCCCTTGGCCCCGCGCCAGCCGCCCACCAGGTGGATCACGCCGTCCACCGCCCCCAAGGCGCCGGTGACGTCGTCGCGCAGCCGCCGGACGTCCGCCAAAACCGCCAGGTCGCACGCAAAGGGACTGACGCCGTCGCCCGCTTTCCGCGCTGCCTCCGTGATCCGGGCCTGGTCGGAGCCCGCCGTGGCCACCCGGTGCCCCGCGGCGGTCAGTGCCCGCGCCACGGCGATTCCCGACGCGCCGCTGCCGCCGGCCACCAGGACAGTGAGCGGCCGGGCGGAGGGCGCGCCCCCGGCCGGACCGGCGCTGCTCACAGCGCGGAGCGGCCGGTGATCCCGGCGGTGGACTCAATGACGGGGCGCATCTTCTTCTCCAGTGCCTCGTAGAACATGGACAGCGGGAACTCGTCGTCCAGGACCTGGTCCGTAAGTCCGCGGGGCGTCCCCGCCAACGGCAGCGCGTCCGGGCCCTTGGCCCAGACGGAGGCGGGGTTGGGCGTGACGGTGGCCGAAACCAGCTGGTAGGCCGCCAGCCAGTGGGCGGTCTTGGGACGGTCAATGGACCGCCAGTAGAGTTCGTCGATGCTGGCACCCAGGGCGATCACGGCGTCCGCCACCTCATCCCAGTCGATGGTAAGGCGGGTATCCGTCCAGTGCAGCACGTGGTGCTGGTGCAGCCAGGCAAAGAGGAGCTGGCCGCCCAGGCCATCGTAGTTGCGGACCCGGCTGCCGGTGATGGCGAAGCGGAAAATGCGGTCGAAGATGATTGCGTACTGTACGAGCTTCGCGTGCCGCCGTGCGTCGGGGTCGGCGTCGTCGTCCCTTTCGATCCGCACCGATTCGCGGAAGGCCGTGAGGTCGCAGCGCAGTTCTTCCAGCGAATACAGGAAGTAGGGCATCCGCTGCTTGATCATGAACGGATCGAACGGCAGGTCCCCGCGCATATGCGTCCGGTCGTGGATCAGGTCCCACATCACGAAGGTGGCCTCGGTGAGGTCCGGGTCCGCGAGCAGTTCCGCGGCGGCCTCCGGCAGCTCCAGGGCCGTGATCTCCGCGGCGGCCTTCAGCACGCGGCGGAACCGGGCGGCTTCACGGTCGGCAAAGATGGCGCCCCATGTGAACGTGGGGGTCTGGCTGACGGCCACAGTCTCGGGGAAGAGGACGGCCGAGTTCGTGTCGTAGCCGGGAGTGAAGTCGACGAACCGGATGGGGACGAACAGCTTGTTCGAGTAGTCCCCGGCCTCCAGTCCGGCGATGAATTCGGGCCAGATGACCTCCACCAGCACAGCCTCCACCAGCCTGTTGCTGCTGCCGTTCTGGGTGTACATCGGGAACACCACAAGGTGCTGCAGCCCGTCGCGGCGGTGCTCCTGCGGCTGGAAGGCCAGGAGCGAGGAGAGGAAGTCGGGGACAGGATAGCCGTCGGCGGCCCATGCCTCGAAGTCTTTGCAGGCGGCGTCCAGGTAGTCGGCGTCGTGCGGAAAGGCGGGGGCCAGGGCCCGGATGGCGGCCACAATGGCATCCACGTACTGCGCTGCCTCCCCGTGGTCCGCGGGGTTGGGGACGGACCCGTCCTGGACCTGGAGCGCCTGCAGTGCGGTGGCGGCGGCCTTGAGCCGGAGCCAGTCGTGGTCCTGTGCGGAAATCCCGGTGACGGCGGTGGTCAGGGTCTCTGTCATCGTCGGCTGCCTTTCTGGTTGCTTGCTTCTCCGGTGAGCGTAACAAGCAACCAGCAGGACTTATGCCAAAACGACTCATTCGTAAGAAACGCTTAGCCTCGATGGTTTCCGGGAAGGATCGAGACTGTCCCTCCGCTGTGGGATCAGTCCCGGAACGCTGCCCTCTCCGGCTCAGCTTTCCGGCGTGCTGTCCCCGGCATCATCCCTGGCCACCAGCCGGAGTGACACCGAATTGATGCAGTAGCGCTGGTCGGTGGGCGTTCCATACCCCTCGCCCTCAAAGACATGGCCCAGGTGCGAGTCGCACGACGCGCACCGCACCTCAATCCTTTCCATGCCCAGGGTCCTGTCGTGGATGTAGCGCACATTCCCCTCAGCCAGCGGAGCCCAGAAGGAAGGCCAGCCGCAGTGCGAGTCAAACTTTTCGTTGCTGGTGAACAGTTCGGCGCCACACGCCCGGCACTGATACACACCCTCTGTGTGGGTATCCCAGTACTCACCGGTGTAAGGGCGCTCGGTTCCGGCCTGCCGCAGCACGTGGTACTCCTCCGGCGTCAGTTCCTCCCGCCACTGTTCATCGCTCTTCCTGACGGCAGTTTCCGGGATGCCGGTGTCCTGCTGAGGGGTGTCCTGTGTGGCAGTGTCATGCCGGGCAGGGTCCTGCGTGGCATTGGCCGGTGCCCCGCCAACAACGCCTGCCGACTTGTTACCGAAGATGCTGTTTCCAAAGATGCTCATAGCATTCCCAACGCTCAGGAGTCGCCGATAAATCCCGAGCCCGCGTACAGGTGGAGCACAGGGACACCGAGCTGGTCCTGCGCCTTGTTGGCCCAGTCGGTGTGGAAGGTATCGGCCACGGCATGCGGCCTGGTGATCACCACGGCCTGCGAGGCGCCGGTTTCCCGGACCTTCGCCACAAGGCCGTCCACCGCCTTCCCCTCCACCACCTGGCCGCTCACACCCGAGCCCAGGCCCTCCAGCGCGGCAAGCGAGGTGGCGAGCGTTTCATCCGCGTGCGCCCGCTCGGCGGCGGCGTCCGGGTTGCGGCCGGCGAGTTCCCGGAATGCCTTGGCAACGTCCAGCATGGAGAGGTTTTCGAGGAAGTCCACGAGCAGGTGGCGCTCGGTGTTCGCAGGGACCAGGACCAGCAGCCGGCTGTCCGACCCATCCACCAGCCGTTCAATGTTCACGCGGTCGTCCGCGCCCAGGGGTTCTTCGGTCAGGATGATGATCGGATCACTCATGGCCTTAGCCTAGCGCCGCTCGGGGGGCGCCTGCACCGCACTTGCGGAAAGTGCCGGAACACGACCGGAGAGCCGTTGCGCCGCCGTGCCGTTCCTGTCCGGGAATGCGGGTATCGGCGGCAACGCCGGTAAGAATAGTCCCATGGCACCTTTCCGGCGAGCGCGCCCTGCAATGACTGCAACCACCAGGGATTCCGGCGGAATGTCGCCGGGGGCGAAGTGGGCCATCGGCGGAGCTGTCGCCGGCGGCTCCGTGGCCAGCCTGCTGGGCGCCGGTTCGTCCGCGCTCGCCGTGTACTTTGCCCGCCGCGTCATTACCCCGGCCCGGCAACGGGCAGCGGACAAGGAACTGCTGGCCGTAATCCGGGACGGGCAGAAGCAGCAGGTGATCCTGGCCGCCAATGACGACACCACCGTGGATGGGGTTTACGGATTCTTTTTCGACGGCGGCAAGGGCCACGCGCGGATCGGCCGCATCATCTCCTACTCGCCGGCCGAACGCACGGTCCTGCGCGAGGTCGAAGCCGTCTACAGCGGCGACCTGTCCACGGCCCGCTGGGGATGGTGGAGCGGCGCCACCTACCCTGACCCGGCCGCCGTCGGAATTCCTGCCGAGGACGTGCTGATACCCGTGGAGCGCGGGGAAGCGCCGGCCTGGCTGGTCCGGGCCAAGGGGACAGCCCGCACCTGGGCCATCATGGTGCACGGCCGCGGAGCCACCCGGCAGGAAGCGCTGCGGGCGGTGGGACCGGCACTGGAGCTGGGCCTGACCAGCCTGCTGGTGTCCTACCGCAACGACGGGCTGGCGCCGTCGGCCGATGACGGACGGTACGGCCTGGGCTCTACGGAGTGGCAGGACATCGAAGCCGCCATTGAGTATGCGCTGGCCGAGGGGGCCGAGGAAATTGTCCTGTTCGGCTGGTCCATGGGAGGGGCCATCTGCCTGCAGACCGCGGACCTTTCACGGTACCGGCACCTGATCCGGGCCATGGTGCTTGACGCACCCGTGATCGACTGGGTGACCGTGTTGGCGCACCATGCACAGCTGAACCGGATTCCGTCGCTGGTGGGCCGCTACGGGCAGCTGATGCTGGGCCACCCGCTGGGGCGCCGCCTGACCGGCCTGTCGGCACCGGTGGACCTGAAGGTCATGGATTGGGTGTCCCGGGCCGTGGAGCTGCGGACACCCACGCTGATCATCCACAGCGTTGACGACGAGTACGTGCCCTACGGACCGTCCGCGCTCCTGGCCGAACGGAACCCGGAGATGGTCACGTTCGAGACGTTCAACCACGCACGGCACACCAAGGAATGGAATGTGGACCCCGAGCGCTGGGAACGGCTGGTTAAGGCCTGGCTCCGGCAGCAGCTCGCTCCGCGCCTCAACCCCGGCACGGGGCTCACCCCTGGAACGCTGGCCGGGCACACCGCTGCGGGGGCGTGACATGGCGGACCAACTCCACGAACAACAGCCCGGGACGGCGGCCTTGAGCGCGCGGGGCCGGGATCTCGCCGCGGGACTGTCAAGGCTGGTTGCGGCAGCACCGGGCGCCCCGACGCAGGCTTCGCACGCACCCTTTGACGGCACGCTTGTGGGCGAAGTGCCCGTGTGCAGCGCACCCGACGTTGATGCCGCCGTCGGAACTGCCCGCGTGGCGCAGCGGTACTGGGCAGGCGTTTCCGTCGAAGACCGTTGCCGGGTGATCCGGCGCTTCCGCCGGCTGGTGCTGGACCGGGAGCAGGACATCCTGGACCTGGTGCAGGCAGAGAGCGGCAAGTCCCGGCTGAGCGCCTTTGAGGAACTTGCGGACGTGGTCCTGACGGCGGACTACTACGCGCGCACCGCAGAACGGCACCTTGGGCCGCGCCGCCGGAAGGGCGCCGCCCCGGTCCTGACCCGCACCACCGAACACCGTCTTCCGAAGGGAGTGGTGGGGGTCATCAGCCCCTGGAACTACCCGCTGACCCTTGCGGTCTCGGACGCCGTCCCGGCCCTGCTGGCCGGGAACGGCATCGTCCTGAAGCCGGATTCGCAGACGCCCTTCACCGCCCTGCTGATGCTCAAACTGCTCCGGCAGGCGGGGCTTCCCGCAGGCCTGTTCCAAGTGGTCACAGGGCCCGGCACTGCAATTGGCCCTGCCTTGATCGCGCGGGTCGACTTTCTGATGTTCACCGGATCCTCGCAGACCGGCAAGACCGTGGCGCGGCAGTGCAGTGAGCGGCTGATCGGCTTCTCGGCCGAACTCGGCGGCAAGAACCCCATGCTGGTCCTGGCCGATGCGGATGTGGGCAAAGCCGCCGCCGGCGCGGTACACGCCTGTTTTTCCAACTCCGGACAGCTGTGCGTCAGCATCGAACGGATCTACGTGCACACAGACGTCCATGACAGCTTCCTGGCCGCCTTCGCGGCCGCGGTGAAAGGCATCCGCATGGCTCCCGGACCGGACTGGGACATCGGCATGGGATCCCTCATCAGCCCGGCGCAACTGGAACGGGTTGACCGCCACGTCCAGGATGCGCTCGCCAAAGGAGCCCAACTGGTCACCGGCGGACGGCACCGGCCGGATCTGGGGCCGCTGTTCTACGAGCCAACGGTCCTGACGGGAGTCACGCAGGAGATGCTCCTTGCCAGGGAAGAGACCTTTGGGCCGGTGGTGGCCGTCTACCGCACAACGGACGACGACCAAGCCGTTGCCCTGGCCAACGATTCCGACTTCGGACTTAATGCCAGCGTCTGGTCGGCCCGGCGGGGCGAGGCAGTGGCCCGCAGGCTTCTGACGGGAACGGTCAATGTCAATGAAGGCTACGCAGCCACCTGGGCATCCCATGATGCACCGATCGGGGGCATGAAGGAGTCCGGCGCAGGCCGCCGCCACGGCCGGGAAGGCATCCTCAAGTACACCGAGCCGCAGACCATCGCCGTGCAGCGGCTGCTCCGTGTTGCACCCCTTCCCGGCATGTCCAACCGGACCTACGCACGGATCATGAAAGGGGCCATCAGGGTGATGGGCCGCGTACCCCGAAGCCGTCAAAGGACACTGCCCGTGGCGCCGGGACACGCGCCGCCAACATCGCAGGAGGACTGATATGCCCCAGGGAACCAGGCTTTCCGGCGCAACTGTGCTGATCACGGGAGGCGGCAGCGGGCTGGGCCGCCGCCTGGCGCTTGGAGCAGCCCGGCGCGGAAGCCGGGTGGTGATCTGGGATGTGGACGTCCAACGCGGCACGGCGGTGCGCGACGAGATCCGGGCTGCCGGCGGTTTGGCCGAAGCCCATGCCGTGGACGTCACGGACCGTGGGGGCGTGAAGGCCGCGGCGGCTGTTGCCGGACCCGTGGATATCCTGGTCAACAACGCCGGAGTGGTCAGCGGCCTGGCACTCCTCGACGCCACGGAAGAAGCCATCGAAAGGACCATGAAGGTCAACGTCATGGCCCTGTACTGGGTCACCCGCGGCTTCCTGGGCGGAATGGTAGACCGCCGGCGGGGAACCGTGGTCACCATTGCCAGTGCTGCAGCCCTGGTGGGCGTCGCCCGCCAGACAGACTATTCCGCCAGCAAGTTTGCCGCCTTCGGTTTCAACGAATCACTCCGTGCCGAGCTCCGCGCTGGAAAAATTGGTGTCAATACGCTGGCGGTGTGCCCTTATTACATCGACACGGGGATGTTCGACGGCGTCCGGACGCGCTGGCCCCTGCTCTTCCCATCCTCCAGGAAGAGCAGGTGGCAACCAAGGTCCTGGATGCCATCGAAGCCGGGCGCCGAAAGCTGGTCCTGCCGCCCATCGTGAACCTGCTGCCGGCCCTGCGGGTCCTTCCGGTTGGCGTCTTCGACCGGGTCATGGACGTGCTGGGGGTCAACCAAACCATGGACCATTTCACCGGCCGGGCCGCGGGGCGGACTGGAGGGCATACCGGGGTGGCCCACCCCCTTACAGAGGGGACCCGTGACCCTATGACGGACTAAAGCACAGGTTTATCCTGCTGCCCAAGGGGGGATACCGCTGCGAAGAAATGGGGCCCCAAAATGCGCATTACAAGACGACAACTGCTGCAGGCCGGCGCTGTGGCCGGTGCAGGTGTTCTGACCCAGGCTTATGGATCCGGGGCCAGCCCGGGACTGGCGGCCCCTGTTTCCCCGCCCGGCACCTTTACGGAGCAGCTTCCCACGCTCGCCGACCTGGGGGTTATCGACATGCGGTCCGGCGGCAACCTTGAGTTGTGGGCCCGCAACTCCCGCCACCGCTTCCAGGCCGAAATGGGCCTGACCGACACGCTGACGTACCAGGACGCTGCATCATCCAGGAGTTACCTGGGGCCGGTCATCATCGCCCGGAAGGGTACACCCCTGAGCCTCACAGTCCACAACGATATTGGGCGGCATCCCCTTGCCTTCGCCATCGACCCGGAACTGGTCCCGCCTGGCAGCAACGACGCCCGATCTCCCCGGACG
Source organism: Arthrobacter sp. Soil761 (assembly GCF_001428325.1). Lineage (NCBI taxonomy): Bacteria > Bacillati > Actinomycetota > Actinomycetes > Micrococcales > Micrococcaceae > Arthrobacter > Arthrobacter sp. Soil761. The sequence continues at coordinate 38,621 of NZ_LMSF01000031.1, forward strand.
GCTGTCCACCTCCACGGCGGCAACACTGCACCAACGTCCGACGGCGGCCCTGGACAGACTTTCCGGCCCGGCGCCTCGTACACCTACCACTATGGCAACAACCAGGATGCGGCCGGCCTCTGGTACCACGACCACGCGCTGGGCCTCACCCGCCTGAATGTCTACGCCGGGCTGGCCGGTGGCTACCTGCTCCGGGACACCCGCAGTACGGGCATCGACACCGGCGACGGGACACATCTTCCACCGCCGCCATATGAATTGCCGCTGGTCATCCAGGACCGCATGTTCAACCCGGACGGCTCGTTTGCCTACCCGCCCAACCCTGAACTAGTGGACGCAGACGGCGCAGCCCGGCCCTGGGCCCCTGAGTTCTTCGGCGATGTTGCCACGGTCAACGGAAAATGCCGGCCCAACCTGGACGTGGCCCGCGGCAAGTACCGCTTCCGGATGTTCAACGGCTCCAACGCGCGGTTCTACGACTTCAAGTTCATCGCGGACGGCACCGCAGTCACTTTCCACCAGATAGGGTCCGACGGCGGCCTGCTGGACGCCCCGGTCAGGCTCAACAGGCTGGTCATGGGACCCGGTGAGCGGGCAGACATTGTGGTGGACTTCGCCGGGCTGAAGGCAGGTTCGAAGGTGGTCCTGGCCAACAGTGCCCGGGTGCCCTTCCCGAACGGGCCGGAATCTGTCCAGCGCGGCGCCATCCCGCTCCCACAAATCATGCAGTTCACTGTCCTCTCCGAGCCCGGCTATACGGTGCCGCTGCCGGCCCAGCTGCGGTCCGAGCCTCTCACCCGGCTGGAACTGCCCACCGTGGCCACCAGGTCCATGGCATTGGTGGAAGTGGCGAACGCCGATGACGTTCCCATCATGGCGCTGCTGAACAACAGGATGTTCGACAGCCCCGACATCACGGTGGTGAAGCAAGACACACTGGAGCAGTGGGAGCTCATCAACACCACGGTGGACGCCCACCCGATCCACCTTCACTTCACCCAGTTCCAGGTGCTCAACCGGCAAAAGTTCGATGCCGACTCCTACCTTGAGGCCACGGACTACGTAGACCCCAAAACCGGACTCGTCACGCCCGGAAGGGGGTGCGCTGTACCGGTCAAGCCCTTCCTGATCGGCCGTCCCAAGGCCGCGCCGGCCAATGAACAGGGATGGAAGGACACCGTGGTGGCGATGCCTGGCGAAGTGACGCGGATCCGCGTCCCCTTCGGTGCAGCCGCGGCAGGAGGTGACCCACTGGCCATCGGCTCATCCTTCACGGGTGAATACGTCTGGCACTGCCACATTTTGGAGCACGAGGACAACGACATGATGCAGCGGTACGTAATCGAGTAGCCAGGGGCTCCCAGCCCCTGCACTGCTATGGACGGGAGCTGCCCGCAGCCGGCGAACCAATGGGCGCCGCAACAGCTTCCGTCAGCCGGATGAGGTCGGCCGGAGCTAGCTCGATGTCCAGGCCGCGGCGCCCCCCGGACACCAGCATCGTCTCCAGCCGCAACGCGGAGGAGTCCAGGACCGTGGGGGAGGGCTGGCGCTGGCCGATCGGGGAGATGCCGCCCAGCACATAGCCTGTGCGCCGCTGGGCCGCTGCGGGATCGGCCATGGCAGCCTTCTTGGCTCCGAGTGCGGCAGCCATTGCCTTCAGGTCGAGGGTTCCGTTGACAGGTACGATGCCCACGGCCAGCCGGCCCTCCACGTCCACCATCAACGTCTTGAAGACGCGGGACGGATCAATGCCGAGGGCCTCGGCGGCCTCGGTGCCATAGCTCGCGGCCGCCGGATCGTGGGTGTAGGGGTGGAGCACAAAGGGAACCCCGGCCGCGGTCAAAGCCGCTGTGGCCGGGGTTCCCTGGGAGCCGTTCCTGCGTGCCATGGAGGCGGGGTCAGGCGACCTTGGCGGCGGCGGCCACCTTGCGCTTGATCCTTCCCAGCATGGCCGTCATGCCCCTCATGCGCAGCGGGGTGATGGCCCGGGTGAGCCCCAGCAGCTCCGGCATGTCGTCCGGCACGGACAGGATCTCCTCCGCGGACAGGCCGTCCAGTCCCTCGTGCAGGACGCCGGCAAAACCCCGGGTGGTGGGAGCCTCAGCCGGGGCCTTGAAGTACAGCCGCACGGCGCCGGCGGGACCGGCGTCGTTCTTCTCTGTCTCGATGGTGAGGAACAGCGGCGACTGGCACTCCACCACCTGCTCCAGGAGTTCGGGGTGGTCCTTGAGCCGGTCGGGGAGCTCCGGCAGTCCTTCGGAGAACTCCAGCAGCAGCTGCAGCCTCTCGGGTTCGGACAGGGCCTGGAAGTCGTCCACGATTGCCGCCAGGGCGGAAGGCAAAGCTTGAGTAGTCATCGTTCCAAGTCTACGCGGGTGGTCCTGCGTCAGGCTCCGACGGCGACGGGAACGGAACCACGCTCGGCGCCCTTGACGATCGGCACGCGCACGGCGTTGCCCCACTCGGTCCACGATCCGTCGTAGTTGCGGACGGAATCAAAGCCCAGGAGGTACTTCAGGGCGAACCAGGTGTGGCTGGACCGCTCGCCGATGCGGCAGTACGCCACGACGTCGTCACCCTCGGACAGCCCGGCTTCGCCCAGGTAGATGGCCTCCAGCTCCTCCCTGCTGCGGAAGGTGCCGTCAGCTGCGGCGGCACGGGCCCAGGGAATGGATGCCGCAGTGGGGATGTGGCCGCCGCGGAGGGCGCCCTCCTCCGGGTAGGCAGGCATGTGGGTGCGCTGGCCGGTGTATTCCTCGGGGGAGCGGACGTCGATGAGGGGCTTGCCCAGGTGAGCCAGGACGTCGTCCTTGAAGGCGCGGATCGGGGCGTCGTCGCGCTCAACTACCGGGTAGCTGCCCCGGGCGGGGGCAGGCCGGTCCTTGGTCAGCTCGCGGCCTTCGGCGATCCATTTGTCCCGGCCGCCGTCGAGCAGCCGGACATCCTGGTGGCCAAAGAGCGTGAAGACCCAGAGCGCGTATGCGGCCCACCAGTTGGATTTGTCGCCATAGATGACCACGGTGCTGTCCCGGGAGATGCCCTTGGACGCCGCCAGCTCAGCGAAGGCCGCGCCGTCAATGTAGTCGCGGGACACTTCGTCGTTCAGGTCGGTGTGCCAGTCGATCTTGACGGCACCGGGGATATGGCCGGTCTCGTACAGCAGCACGTCCTCGTCGGACTCCACCACCACCAGCCCGCCATTGGCCACTGCGCCGTCCTTGATGGCAGCCGCGAGCCACTCCGTGGAAACGAGCCGCTCCGGGTGGGCGTAGGCTGCGAACTTCTCATTCTGTTCAACCGGGTAGGGCATGGCTTGGCCTTTCAGTAAGAGCACGGGAAACCGTGGAACATGCATTGGAACCTGTTCCCACCCTAGCCAGCGCCCATGACGTTGTCCGTATTCCGTTAATAGGACGAAATGTTGCCTTCGTCACGCCCTCGGTCGGGAGGGAGGCAACCAGCCCGGGTCCGGTCCGCATTGCCGGTATCCTTTCTGGGGACCAACCACCAGCAGAACGGACCACCTTGGTACAGATCGAACAGCTTGCCGCCCGCACTCCGGCAGTTTCGGTGGACGAACTCCTCAAGGGCTTCTACCCATCGCCGCGGTTCGGGGAGGTCTCCTTTGCGAGCTACCGCCCGGACCCCAAGCAGCCCAGCCAGGCCGCCGCCGTGCGCGAACTGGAAGGGTTTGCCGACGGCGTGGGGTCGGGCAACGGAGGCGGGCTGTTCAAGAAGCTGTTCGGCAAAAAGGACGATTCCCGTGCCGGCATCTACCTTGACGGCGGGTTTGGCGTGGGCAAGACCCACCTGCTCGCTTCGCTGTGGCATGCCTCGCCGGGCCCCAAGGCTTTCGGCACGTTCGTGGAGTACACCAACCTCGTGGGCGCCCTGTCCTTCCGCAAGACCGTTGACGCCCTGAGCAGCTACAAGCTGGTCTGCATCGACGAATTCGAACTCGACGATCCCGGCGACACCGTCCTGATGTCCCGGCTCATGCGGGAACTGGCCGACGCCGGCGTCAAGCTCGCCGCCACGTCCAACACTTTGCCGGGTTCCCTGGGTGACGGCCGCTTTGCCGCAGTAGACTTCCAGCGCGAAATCCAGGTCCTGGCGGACCAGTTCGAGGTCATCCGCATCGACGGCGAGGACTTCCGCCACCGCGGCCTCCCCGCCGCACCGGCCCCGCTGAGAAACAGCGAACTTAACGCCCACATGAAGGCGGAGTTCGACGGCAAGACGGTTGCCCAGGACGAATTCTCCACCCTCATCCACCACCTGGCCGGTGTCCACCCCAGCCGCTACCGCCAACTGATTGACGGCATTGACGGCGTGGTGTGGCGCAACGTGGAAACCATCAAGGAGCAGGCTGTGGCGCTGCGGTTCGTGGTTCTGGCGGACCGGCTCTACGACAAGGACGTTCCCATCCTGGCCAGCGGCGTCCCCTTCGACCAGCTGTTCACCGAGGAAATGATGACCGGCGGGTACATGAAGAAATACTTCCGCGCCGTGTCCCGCCTGACCGCCCTGGCGCGTGAAGGGCAGAACCACGAACCGTCCTAAGAGGCGGTCCCGCTGCGCCGTGGCTGCAGCACCCACCGCACCGCCAGCCCGGCAATGAGCGCCCAGAACGCGGAACCGATTCCCGCAAATGCCAGGCCTGAGACCGCCATCAGGAACGTGACGGCCGGGGCGATGCGGTCTTCCGTGTCCGCCAGGGCAGCCGAAATCGCCGACGCAAGGGTTCCCAGCAGGGCCAACCCGGCCACTGCTTCGAGCATCCCGGCCGGCGCCAGGTTCACCACCGCCACCAGGGCAGCGGAAAAAGCGGCAAGCACCAGGTAGGCCAGCCCGGAGGTGAAGCCGGCAACCCACCGCCTGCTCCGGTCCCCGCCTGCTTCCCCGCCCGCGGCCAGCGCCGCGCTGAGCGCTGCAAGATTGATGGCGTGGCCGCCGAACGGAGCCCCCGCAACAGTCCCCGCTCCCGTGACCAGCATCGCCGGCCGCCACGGAGTGTCATATCCGAATGACCGCAGGACAGCCACCCCGGGAACGTTCTGCGACGCCATGGTCACCACGAACAACGGGACGGCGATGCCCACCAGGGCCTGCAGGCTGAACGCCGGCGTGGTCCAGGCGAGTGCGGGCATAAGGCCTCCCGCGTCCACCGGCGTCCCGGCGGACGCCAGGGAAATTCCGATCACGCCCAGGGCCATGAGCAAAGCCGCGGGTACCGCCCACCGCGGAGCGAACTTCATCATCACCAGCCAGCACAGGATCACCGGCGCCACAAAACCGGGCACCGTGCCCAGGGCTTTGAAGGGGGCCAGGCAAAGCTGGAGCAGGACCCCCGCCAGCATCGCCTGCGCCAGCGGGGACGGAATCCGCGCCATCAACCTGCCAAGCGCCGGCACCATGCCGGTCAGGGCCAACAGCAGGCCTGTCGCCAGGAAGGCGCCGACGGCGGCCGGCCACCCGCCGTCGGGCATTCCCGCTGCAGCCAGCAGCGCCGCACCCGGCGTCGACCAGGCCAGTGTCACCGGAACCCGGGAGCGCCAGGCGAGGACCAGGACGCCCAGCCCGACGGCGAGGGTCAGCGCCAGCAGGCCGGACGCGGCCTGGGTGGAATCGGCGCCCACCGCCTTGAGGCCGGCGAGGACTACGGCAAAGGACGAGGTAAAGCCCACCAGGGCGGTAACGATCCCGGCGACAACGGGCCGGGAGTCGAACCGCGGCAGTCCGGCCTTGGTTGTCCTGGAGGGTGCAGGGGAGTTGGGCATACCCGGCAGGTTACCGGCGCGGGTTTGGGAACCGGCAATCGGGGCTGCCAAAGGCAGACTGGCCGGGCAGCCGAGGGCATTTTTAAACGCCAAAGGCGCGGGCGCCGCCTCGCGGCGGGACCCGCGCCCCGTTGACGTGCTGGGGCAAGGCCCCGGCCAAATCCTTTACGGAGCCCTGTCCACCGGCGGAACCGGATTTTCAGGAGCTGCCGGGGGAACCTGTCCGGGGGCAGGTGCCTGGCCCGGGGTTCCGTTCTTGTCAATGAGCTTGGAAGCGCCATCCTGGATCTTGTCGACGTGGCCTGCGTACTTGCCGCCGGTCTTCGTGTCGACGAAATCGCCGGCCTTGCTGATGCCGTCCTTGATGGCCTGCTCGTTGCCGCGGATGAGACCCTGAGCCTTGCCCTTTAGATCGTCAATCAAACCCACGAGCACCTCCCTTCTGTCGCGGAGCCAGGTCGCTCCTCGCGCCTTCGATCCTATCCGGGCGTGAAAGGTGTGCCAAGGGAATTCGCCTGCAGCGGATTGGGAATACGAAAAAAGCAGCTCCGCAGAGCTGCTTTACATGGTGGGCGATACTGGGATCGAACCAGTGACCTCTTCCGTGTCAGGGAAGCGCGCTACCGCTGCGCCAATCGCCCCGAACCGGAAGACCGGCTGTGGGATGTAAGAGAGCGGACGACGAGATTCGAACTCGCGACATCCACCTTGGCAAGGTGGTGCTCTACCAGCTGAGCTACGTCCGCGTGTGCAGGATGGACCGGTAAACCGGTGGTACTGCGGGCAAGTTGCCTTGCCAGTGGGCGATACTGGGATCGAACCAGTGACCTCTTCCGTGTCAGGGAAGCGCGCTACCGCTGCGCCAATCGCCCATTGCATCCGAAGGATCCGGAAACCCTGGTTTTCACCGAGGTGGGTACGGGATTCGAACCCGTGTATACGGCTTTGCAGGCCGCTGCCTCGCCTCTCGGCCAACCCACCGTGTTAGCGTCAATTCCGAAGAACCTTTGCTGTGACAGTGTCCTGCGAGCGGACGACGAGATTCGAACTCGCGACATCCACCTTGGCAAGGTGGTGCTCTACCAGCTGAGCTACGTCCGCATTTTGGAGGGTTGATTCCCTGCCGTTTCCGGCATTTCCTCGCGTTCCAACGAGTAAAAACAATATAGGAGGTTCCGGGATTCTCCAAATCGCGCCGGCCCTGCGCCCATTGTGTGCCTCCAGATCGCTGTAATCACGCGGTTTTTGCGAGTTACAGGTGTGTAATTTCCGACGGCGGCAGGGGCGCCCGGGGGCGGCAGGCTGTGCTCCGCCGGGCTGCTTTCGAGGATTCCCGGCCAGGCAGAGGCTGCGGCGCGGTACCGGTCAGCGGGGTGTGTTGTTCGATTTTTGAAATAGGGCAGAGGTGGGCTAGCATTCAAATGCATCGGGGCGATTGGCGCAGTGGTAGCGCGCTTCGTTCACACCGAAGAGGTCACTGGTTCGAACCCAGTATCGCCCACCGCAGAGGCCCGTTTCCGCTCATCAGCAGCGGAGACGGGCCTTTTTCATGTGCAGCGCCTGCCTCCCGGAGCTTTTGTCGGCCCCCTGTGAAAGAGTCTTTTGTATGACTGATCCGCTTCTCGCCCACGCCACCGAATACGGCCGGATGTACGCACGGTCAACGTCTGAGCAGTTTTCCGTACCTTCCATCACCACGGTTATCAGCCAGCAGCCGCATGGCCTTGATGGCTGGTTCGGTTACATGGGTGCCAGCAGCCTGGCCAATGATCCGCTGCTGTCGGACTGCCTGGGCAGCCCGGCCAAAATCAAGCAGGCCATCAACCGTGCGGCCAAGGCTGCGGAAACCTATCGTGATGATGCCGCCCGGCGCGGGGACCGCGTCCACAATTACTGCGAGCAGGTGGCGTTGCGAGCGCTGGGACGTCCCCACGCCATGAAGGAGGCCCGTGAGGCGTTGGCCGCCAACGGGGAGGAAGCGTTCGCGGTCCGCTTCGACGAGTGGTGGGAGCTCTTCCAGGTGGAGCCCATCGCCCCCGAGATCACGGTCTGGAACAACACCGTGGGCTACGCCGGCACCCTTGACCTTGTGGCGCGGATCAACGGACGCATTTGCCTGATCGACTACAAGACCAAGGGCACAACGCGAGACGGCCTGGTCAAACCGCTGGACGACAAAGTAGTGATGCAGCTGGTGGCCGGCATGAAGGCGGAGGAAAGCCTGGTGGATGCGGAGGCGGGAACCTGGGAGCCCTGGAAGTACGGCGAAAACCCGGTCCTGCTGGCCGTCGCCATCGGGGAGACGGAGGTCCGGCCCGTCCGTGCCAACCCCGAGGTCCTCAAGAACCACTGGTGGAAATTCTGCGCCTTGCGCCGGGTCTGGGAACTGTCGGCGGACACCATCAGTGCAGGCACCGCGCTGCTGCCCATCGCACCCCCGCCGCTGGCACAGGCCCGTACCGCCTAAGCGCCGGATGGACCCGGAGAGACTGCACCTAAACTGGATAGGTTCCCTTTGCCGCCAACCGTGAGGACAAACAGCGCATGGCTATTCTGAATATCCGCATCATCGGTGATCCTGTGCTGCGCACAGTTGCCGATCCCGTGACGGAATTCGGACCCGAGCTTGCCAAACTGGTGGCCGACATGACCGAAACCATGGAGGACGTGGACGGTGCAGGGCTTGCCGCCCCGCAGGTCGGCGTCAGCAAGCGCGTCTTCACCTACCGCATCGACGGTGTGGAAGGGCACATCATCAATCCGGTCCTGGAGAACAGCGGGGACTACCAGCCGGACCAGGTGGAAGGCTGCCTGTCCATTCCGGGCCTCGGTTTCCCTGTCCGCCGCTTCCGCGCCACCCGGGTCACCGGCGTGGACATGCATGGACATCCGGTGTCCATCGACGGGGAGGGCATGCTGGCACGCTGCTTCCAGCACGAAAATGACCACCTGGACGGCATCCTCTACACCGACCGCCTCGAAGGCGAAGACCGGAAGGCTGCCTTGCGGTCCATCCGCAACGCCAATTACGACGCCGTCGCCGGGCGGACCACAGCCAAGCGCGCCAAGAACGTGGGATCGAGTTTCGGCGGGGCCGGCTTTGGCCAAACCAGCACCCCCGGCTCCAGCTTTGGCGGAGCAGGGTGAGGGTCCTCTTCGCGGGGACGCCCGCCGTCGCCGTGCCATCCCTGGACGCCCTCGTCAATGCCGGCTTCAACGTGGTCGCGGTCCTGACCCGTCCCGATGCCCCGGTAGGCCGCAAACGCGTACTGACGCCGTCGCCGGTGGCACAACGGGCCGGGGAACTGGGCATTGATGTCATCCGTGCCGCCCGGGTCGACGCCGACGCCGTCGCCGCCATCGCCGCAGTGCAGCCGGACGTCGCGGCCATCGTTGCCTACGGCGGACTGGTCCCCCCTGCGGCCCTGGGCATACCGCCGCACGGCTGGGTCAATCTGCATTTCTCCCTGCTGCCGGCCTGGCGAGGCGCGGCACCGGTCCAGCGGTCCGTCATTGCCGGAGACGATGTCACAGGTGCCGTGACCTTCCAGCTTGAAGAGGGACTCGACACCGGTCCTGTTTTTGGCACCCTCACCGAGGCGGTCAGGCCCCAGGACACGGCAGGAGACCTGCTTGAGCGGCTTTCCCGCAGCGGTGCCGTCCTGCTGGCGCAGACACTGTCCGCCATCGAGGCCGGAAAAGCGTCGCCGCAGCCGCAGGCCGGAGAGGTCTCCCTGGCACCCAAGCTGACCCTGGAAGACGGACACCTTAACTGGTCCCACCCGGCCCTTGCCATCAACAGGCAGGCACGCGGAGTCACCCCTGAGCCCGGCGCCTGGACCCTGCTGGACGGGCAGCGGGTCAAGCTCGAACCTGTCCGGCTCCGGCCGGATATTTCAGGACTTGCCCCTGGCTCAGTGGCATTGCAGGGGAAAGCCGTGTTGGTGGGAACAGGTTCACACGCCGTGGAACTCACCCGGGTCCAGCCCGCTGGGAAAAAGATGATGGCTGCAGCCGACTGGGCACGCGGCATGGCTTCACTGGAGGGTGTGGTGTTCGAATGAGCGTGTCCGGCGGTAATACAGGTGGACGGAACACGGGCGGACCAAACACCGGCGGAGGGGGAAGCGCCGGAGGAGGCGGCCGCGGCAAGGGCGGACCCCGGGATGCCAGCAGAAGGGATGCCAAAGGGCGGGAACGCAACCGCGGGCCGCAGCGGAACTTCACCGGGCAGGCGCCGTCGCAGCGGACCAGGCGCGCCGATCCAGCCCGCCTGGTGGCCTTCGAAGTGCTGCGTGCCGTGGCTGAGGAGGACGCCTACGCCAACCTCGTGCTGCCCGCGCGGATCCGGCACCACCGGCTGGACAAACGCGACGCCGGATTCGCCACGGAACTAAGCTACGGAGCCCTGCGCGGCCAAGGCACCTACGACGCCATCCTGGCGCGGTGCGTGGACCGGCCCCTGGCCCAGCTTGACCCCGCCGTCCTCGACGCCCTCCGTATCGGCGCCCACCAGCTGCTGGCCATGCGGGTCCCCGCGCACGCCGCCCTGGACCAGACGGTTGGACTTGCCCGTGCCGTCATCGGGGCGGGACCCTCCGCGCTGATCAATGCCGTCCTCCGCAAGGTCACTGCCCACCCCCTTGAGGAATGGCTGGACCTGCTGGTGGAGGGCGAAACCGACGAGACGAAGATTGCCTCGCTCAGGTACGCCCACCCCGAATGGATTGTCCGGGCAATGCGCCAGTCGCTCGTGGCCCATGGCCGGCCCGCAGCCGAGATCAACGACCTGCTCGAAGCGGACAACGCCGCCCCTGTGGTCAACCTTGTGGCCCTGCCGGGGCTGGGCAGCCTCGACGAAGCGCTGGAAAACGGTGCCACCCCCGGGGAACTGGTGGAAGGCTCCGCGCTCTCCAGCGGCGGTGACCTGGGGCGGCTGGCATCCGTACGCGCCGGTACCCTCCGGGTGCAGGATGTCGGTTCCCAGCTGGTGGCCAGGGCCCTGGCCGCAGTGAACCTCGGCCAGGCGGCCGATGGTGCCGGTGAAGCGTGGCTCGACCTCTGCGCAGGCCCGGGTGGAAAGGCGGCACTCCTTGGTGCCCTTGCGCACCAGCGGGGGGCCACGCTTCTTGCGAACGAGCCCGCCCCGCACCGCGCAAAGCTTGTCAGCCAGGCACTGTCCGCCGTACCGCAGGACAGCTGGCAGGTCCGGACCGGCGACGGCCGGGATGTAGGCGCCGAACAGCCGGGGCAATACTCCCGTGTCCTTGTGGACGTTCCCTGCACCGGCCTGGGGGCACTTCGGCGCAGGCCCGAGTCCCGGTGGCGTCGCTCGCCCAAGGACATTGCAGACCTGGGCCCACTGCAGCGCGAGCTGCTGAACTCTGCCCTGGCCGCGGTTCGGCCCGGGGGAGTGGTGGCCTACGTGACGTGTTCACCGCACCCGGCAGAGACCACAGCTGTTGTGGCCGACGTGCTCCGGAAGCGCGGCGACCTGGAACTCCTCGATGCCGGCGCCGCACTTGACGCAGTCAGCCTCACTGGAAGCCTTGGCGCGGGCCATGAACTGACCGCGCAGCTCTGGCCCCACATCCACCACACCGATGCCATGTTCCTGGCCCTGATACAGAAAAAATCCTGACAGGAGAAGAAACCCTGACAGGCAAAGAAACCTGACAGGCAAAGAAACCTGACAGGCAAAGAAACCTGGCCAGGAAGAATTCCCGGCTTCCCGACCTGCGGCTACCAGCCCCGCCCGCTCCCTGCAGCGGGCTGGAACTTCGCTGCGACCAACGCACGTTCATCCGAAAGGCAACCCTGTGACGCAATGCTGCATCAACCCGAGCATCCTCTCCGCCGACTTCGTCAACCTTGAGGCCGAACTGCGGCGGATCAGCAACGCCGACGCCGTGCACGTGGACGTCATGGACAACCACTTCGTCCCCAACCTGACCATCGGGCTGCCGGTGGTGCAGCGGATCCAGGCCGTCAGCCCGGTTCCACTCGACGCCCACCTGATGATTGCCGACGCGGACCGCTGGGCGCCCGGGTTCGCCGACGCAGGCCTGGCATCGGTCACGTTCCACGCCGAGGCATCCATTGCGCCCATCAAGCTGGCGCGGGAACTGCGCAGCAGGGGGGCCAAAGCGGGCATGGCGCTTCGCCCCGCCACCCCCGTGGAGCCGTACCTCGACATGCTGCCGGAGCTGGACATGCTGCTCATCATGACTGTGGAACCGGGCTTTGGCGGCCAGGCGTTCCTGGACGTCACGCTCCCCAAAATCCGCCGGGCCCGCGAAGCTGTGGAAGGCTCCGGGCTGGGAGTTGCCATCCAGGTGGACGGCGGGATCACCGAGGAAACCATCACCCGCGCCGCCGAGGCCGGCGCCAACGTCTTTGTGGCGGGCTCTGCCGTCTACGGCGCCGATGACCCCGCCGCAGCCATCGACCTGCTGCGCCACAAGGGCAGCCGGACATTACGCGGGGCGACGGAATAACCGGGTGCCCCTGCCGGTTGTGGCACAATAACAACACACATACGTGCTCCGGGGTCGGTGTAAGTCCGAACCGGCGGTGACAGTCCGCGACCCGCGAGCCGGCTTCCTCCCAGGAGGATTCCGGCGGACGGTTGAACCGGTGGAATTCCGGTACCGACAGTTAAAGTCTGGATGAGAGAAGCACGTACAGCTGTATCAGTGGGCCCGTTGGGTCCGCAACGTTCTGCTGTCGTATCCCCGGAGCCATCGCGGTTCGACAGGGAAGGAACGACACGCATGAACCCCCAGCGATGGCTCTTAACCGCCGAAAATACTGCCGCCTCCAAGGCAGGCACCCCATCCGTCCCGGCCGCCGCATGACGGGCCCGGTGGAACTGAAGCCCGCGGCCGGGGTGGTCACCGCCTTCAGCGCCGACGTAACCCGCGCCATGGAGCACGCCCTGCAGGCAGCCCTGCAGGGTCCGCGCGGAGCGAATCCCCTGGTGGGCGCCGTCGTCGTCGGTCCTGACGGGCGCCAACTTGTCACCGGCTACCACCGCGGCGCCGGCACCGCGCATGCCGAAGCGGACGCAATCGCCCAGGCCGCCGCCGTCGGCCTTGATCTATCCGGCTGCACCATGGTGGTCACGCTGGAGCCCTGCGACCACGTGGGCCGCACCGGGCCGTGCACGCAGGCGATCATCGACGCCGGCATCACGGACGTGGTGTACGCCGTCGACGACCCCCATGACCCGGCGGCCGGTGGCGCAGCAACACTGCGGGCGGCCGGCGTCCGGGTCCGCAGTGGCCTCGGCGCCGACGAATCCCTGGACCTGAACCGCCAGTGGTTTGAGGCAGTCGCCGCCAAGCGCCCGTTCGTCACCCTCCACATCGCCCAGACCCTGGACGCCCGGATAGCAGCCGAAGACGGCACCAGCCAATGGATCTCCAGCCCTGAGTCGCTGGCAGACAACCACGGAATCCGCGGCCGCATCGACGCCATCCTGGTGGGCACCCAGACCGTGCTGGTGGACAACCCCCGCCTGACCGCCCGGGAACCCTCCGGAGACCCCGCACCCAAACAGCCGGTACGGGCCGTCATGGGACTGCGCGGAATTCCGGACGACGCCGCGATCCACGGCGATGACGGCCTGGCTGTCCACCTCCCCACCCGGAACCCCCGCGAAGCGTTGACCCTGCTGTACAAAGCCGGGATCCGGCATGTGATGGTGGAAGGCGGCTCACGGATCCTCAGCTCCTTCCTCTCTGCCGGCCTGGTAGACGAACTCATCGTCTACCTTGCCCCCACCCTGCTGGGATCCGGCACCCCCGCCCTGAACGGGCTGGGCATCACCAGCCTCCCGGACGCCCAGCAATGGGAATGGGACGAGGCCGACGGCGGCGCCGTCCGGACGCTCGGCCGGGACCTCAGGCTTCACCTCAGACCGCAACGGAAAGTTGCACTCGACCACCCACCAACCCGCGGCAGCGCGGAAGAAGCCCAGGGAGGCTACTGATGTTCACCGGAATTATTGCCGAGCAGGGGCAGGTGCTGTCCGTCGAGCGTGACGGTAACACCAGCGCCACCGTGCGGCTGCACGCCCCCGGCTCCACCGAAGGCCTGGCACTTGGCGGCTCCATTGCCGTGAACGGGGTCTGCCTCACGGCAACCGCCATCGACGGCAAGGAGTTCAGCGTGGACGTCATGGGGGAGACCCTGGTCCGGAGCACCATCGGCGAACTCGCAGCCGGCGATTCGGTCAACCTGGAGCGCTGTGTTCCCGCGGGCGGCCGGCTGGACGGACACGTGGTCCAGGGCCACGTGGACGGCGTGGGGGTCCTGCTGGAACGCGAACCCCAGGGCAACTGGGAGCGGCTGCGTTTTGCCGTCCCCGCCAACCTGGCCCGCTACATTGCCGAGAAAGGCTCCATCGCCATCGACGGCGTCTCCCTCACCGTGACGGCCGTCAGCCCGGCTTCGGAGCAGGAACCCTGGTTCGAGGTAGGCCTGATCCCCACCACGCTGGCAGAAACGGGCCTGGGGACCAAAACCACCGGCAGCCGGGTGAACCTGGAGGTCGACGTGCTGGCAAAGTACACCGAGCGGCTGCTGGCCTTCCGCGACGCGGATGCAGCAACCGGTACCGGTGGCGCCGCGGTTGCAGGAGGTGCACGGTGAACGCCGCCGTACGCCTGGAACCCGCCGCATCCGCGGAGGCTGTCACTGTGACCGATGGACGGACGTCCGCGCCTGCCGTGGGACTGGACTCCATTGAGGACGCAGTCCGGGCCATGGCCGCCGGCCGGCCCGTGCTCGTCGTCGACAACGAGGACCGCGAAAACGAAGGCGACATCATCTTCGCCGCCCAGCACGCCACGCCCGCCCTGATGGGCTGGACCATCCGGTACAGCTCCGGCGTCATTTGCGTGCCGCTGACCGGAGACCGCGCGGATGCACTGGCACTGCCTCCCATGACGGCGGTCAACGAGGACGCCAAAGGCACGGCCTACACGGTATCCTGCGACGCCGCCACCGGCGTCAGCACCGGAATCTCCGCCACGGACCGGGCCCTGACCGCCCGGATTCTGGCCGACCCGCACGCCGGTCCTGCATCCGTGACCCGCCCGGGGCATATTTTCCCGCTTCGCGCGGTTGACGGTGGAGTGCGGGAACGCCAGGGGCACACCGAGGCCGCGGTGGACCTGTGCCGCCTTGCAGGCCTGGAGCCTGTCGGGGTGATCGCGGAAGTGGTGTATGACGACGGTGAAATGATGCGCCTGGACGGGCTCCGTTCGTTCGCAGCTGAACATGGATGCCCCCTGATCTCCATCGAGGACCTGGTGGCGTATCTTGAAGCCGGGGCCGGGGGAACCCAGCGTGAGGATGTCCGGGTAACGCCGGGCGAAGAGAAGGAGAAGCGATGACGGCAGCGGCAGCCACCGACGACAGCCACCAGAACGGCCACCGGAAACACCACACGGTGTCCGGCGCAGCGCCCCATCCCGTCAGCGGAGGGCCGGTTGTACAGTTGCCCACGGCCTTCGGCGAGTTCGTGGCACAGGCATGGACGGACCTGGTGACGGGTGTGGAACACCTCGCCGTCAGTTCCCCCAACGCTCCCACTGACGGTAAAGCACCACTGGTGCGGCTGCACTCCGAGTGCCTCACCGGCGACGTCTTCGGTTCCTACCGCTGCGACTGCGGCGAACAACTTGCCTTCGCGCTGGAACTGATCCGGGACAACGGCGGCACGCTGCTCTACCTGCGCGGGCAGGAAGGCCGCGGCATTGGCCTGGCCAACAAGATCAAGGCCTACGCCCTGCAGGAAGCCGGCTTCGACACAGTTGAGGCGAACGAGCAGCTGGGCCTCCCCGTTGACGCCAGGTGCTACAAGGCCGCAGCCCAGATCCTGGCCGAAATGGGCCTGCATGAGGTGCGGCTGCTGAGCAACAACCCGGACAAGCAGAACAGGCTGGCCAAGGCGGGCGTGAAGGTCGTGGAAATGGTGCCTACGGAGGTGCCGTCCCGCGAACAGAACATCCGCTACCTGCGCACCAAGAAGGACCGCATGGAACACCGGCTGCTGCTGGACACCGGCGTGGCTCCCGTGCCCGTGCCCGCCCCTGAAACCCCTTTCGACCACGAACAAGACTGAACGGAACAAGAACCCATGAGTGGACACGGCGCCCCCGACATCGACCTCAGCACCCTCAACCCGGCCGAGACGTCGCAGCTGAAACTGGCCATCATCGCAGCAAGCTGGCACACACAGATCATGGACGGGCTCCTGGACGGCGCACTCCGGGCCGCCAAGGATGCCGGCATCGCCGAGCCCACGGTGCTGCGGGTTCCCGGCAGCTTCGAGCTCCCGGTTGCCGCGGCGCGGCTGGCACGGCACTTTGACGCCGTTGTTGCCCTCGGCGTCGTGATCCGCGGCGGAACCCCGCACTTTGACTACGTCTGCCAGGCCGCGACGTCGGGCCTCACCGACGTCAGCGTGTCCACGGGCGTGCCGGTGGGTTTCGGCGTGCTCACCTGCGACAACGAACAGCAGGGGCTGGACCGGGCAGGCCTGCCCGGCTCCAAGGAAGACAAGGGCCATGAGGCCGTGACAGCTGCGCTGGCTACCGCCGTCGTCCTCAAGCAGTACCGGAGCTAGGCGCAGCACCGGACCCGGCGTCAGGTTGTTGCACGGGCGCGGTGTGTGTATTCGCTCACATCGCGCCCGTCATGCAACGGCCCGGGAAGCGCCGCTGCGGCTGCACCAAGTAGGCTGGAGGGCGTGAAGAATTTCGAGACGCTGTTCGCTGAGCTCAGCGAGAAGGCAGCCACCCGCCCGGAAGGCTCCCGCACCGTCGCTGAATTGGAGTCCGGTGTTCACGGCATCGGCAAAAAAGTCGTTGAGGAAGCAGCCGAAGTGTGGATGGCTGCCGAATATGAATCCGATGAAGCCGCGGCCGAGGAAATCTCCCAGCTGCTGTACCACCTGCAGGTTCTGATGCTCGCCAAAGGCCTGACCCTGGAAGACGTCTACAAGCATCTGTAGCCACCGGTCCGGCGCACTGCCGCCGGGCCCGCCGTGGCCTGCACTGCCTGAAAACCCAGACCTTCCACCCCAGAAAGAATTTCCCATGCTGCGAGTAGCCGTCCCCAACAAGGGCTCCCTGTCCGAAGCCGCCTCCGCCATGCTCTCCGAAGCCGGATACCGCCAGCGCCGCGACACGCGCGAACTGGTCATGGTGGACCCTGACAACGAAATCGAGTTCTTCTTCCTCCGCCCCCGCGATATTGCGGTCTATGTCGGCCAGGGAACACTCGACGTCGGCATCACCGGACGCGACCTGCTCCTGGACGCCGGCGTGGAAGCCGAAGAGCTGCTGCCGCTGGGTTTCGCCGGCTCCACCTTCCGTTTTGCCGGACCCGTCGGCGACTTCAGCAAGGTGGAGGAACTCGAGGGCAAGCGCCTGGCCACCAGCTACGACGGACTGCTGCGCAACTACCTGGCCGAACGCGGCATCAACGCCAAGGTGGTCCGGCTGGATGGCGCGGTTGAATCCTCGGTCCGCCTGGGCGTCGCCGACGCCATCGCCGACGTCGTGGAAACCGGCAACACCCTCAAGGCCGCCGGCATGGAAATCTTCGGCGACCCCATCCTCAAATCCGAGGCCGTCCTGATCCGCCGCACCGGCAACGGGGGCGCCGCCAACGGCACCGCCAAGGAAATCGACGTCCTCATCCGCCGGCTCCAGGGCGTCCTGGTGGCACGCCAGTACGTGCTGATGGACTACGACATCCGCAAGGAACTCGTGGAGAAGGCGGCCGGCCTGACGCCTGGCCTCGAATCGCCCACGGTCTCGCCGCTGCGCGACTCCGACTGGGTGGCCGTCCGGTCCATGGTTCCCAAGAAGGAAACCAACCGCATCATGGATGAACTGTACGACCTCGGCGCCCGCGCCATCCTGGTCAGCAGCATCCACGCCTGCCGCATCTGAGCCGGCCCCGCAGCAACCAACACAGACTCCAGGAGTACCCCATGGCAGTAGCAGTACGCGTCATTCCCTGCCTCGACGTCGACGCCGGACGCGTCGTCAAGGGCGTCAACTTCGAGGGCCTGCGCGATGCCGGCGACCCCGTGGAACTCGCCCACCGCTACGACAACGCCGGCGCCGACGAACTGACCTTCCTTGACGTCACAGCTTCCTCGGGCAACCGCGAGACCACGTTCGACGTTGTCCGCCGCACGGCCGAAGAAGTATTCATCCCGCTGACGGTGGGCGGCGGCGTCCGCGGCGTGGCGGAAGTGGACAAGCTCCTGCGCTACGGCGCCGACAAGGCCTCCATCAACACCGCGGCCGTGGCCCGGCCCGACGTCATCGACGAAATCACCCGGCACTTCGGTTCCCAGGTGCTCGTCCTGTCCGTTGACGCCCGCCGCACCCGCCCGGGGTCCCAGCCCACGCCGTCGGGATTCGAAGTGACCACCCACGGCGGCCGCACCGGCACCGGCATCGACGCCATTGAGTGGGCCAGGGAAGCGGCTGACCGCGGGGTGGGGGAGATCCTGCTGAACTCCATCGACGCCGACGGCACCAAGGACGGGTTCGACCTCGAACTCATCAAGCTGGTCCGGGCGGCCGTCAGGGTCCCGATCATCGCGTCCGGCGGTGCCGGAGAGCCCGCACACTTCCCGCCGGCCGTCGCAGCCGGCGCGGACGCCGTCCTGGCGGCTTCGATTTTCCACTGGGGACCGGACAACATGATGTCCCAGGTCAAGGAAGCGATCCGGGAAGCCGGCTTCGAAGTCCGCTAACCCAACTGGCTCGCATTTGTTGTCGTTATGAACGCTCATAACGACAACAACTGCGACCCAGTTGGGTCAGAGGCCTACTTCTGCTGACTGGAGGAGGGCGACGGCGTCGGGCTGGCCTTCGAAGGTGACCAGCGCGTGGCGTGTCCGGCCGTGGGCGTGCATCAGCAGTTCGCCCGGCTCGCCGACGATCGCCACCGAGACGGGGGCGCGCTTGGCAACATGCCGCGGACCGGACGGACGGACCAGGACAATGCCCAGGTCCACGCCGCGGTAGAGGATGGCGGCACGCTTGACCAGTTCGTCCCACAGTGCGTCAGAGTACGCTTCATCAAGTGCCCTGGGCGCCCACCGGTCCACGGCCCGCCGGACATCCTCGGTGTGCACGAAGTATTCGATCAGGTTGGAACTTTCGTCCAGTGCCTTGATCTTCATCGGCGACAGCGCCGGCGGACCGGCGCGGAAGGTGTTGACCAGCCGGGCGTAGTCCTCGTTGGTGGTCAGCTTGGCTGCCAGCTTGGCGGTTGCCTGGTCCGAGGCCTTGGCCAGGCGCTTGATGATCAAACCGAGCCCGACGGCGGCCTTCCGCTCGCGCAGGTAAAGGTGCGCGGCAAGGTCCCTGGTACGCCAGCCCTTGCACAGTGTGGGCGCATCAGGGCCGGCCGCAAGCAGGGTTTCGGCCAGGACTTCTCGGGACGGTTCGACGAAATGCATCACTTGGAAAACTAGCACGACAGGCGCGGAGTTGGGCAGCAGCGCAGGGGCAGGTGGCGTGCCGTTGTTCACAACAGGAGGACGGGCACGTGAAGGCACTAGACTTGACCCGATGTCTGAGCAGCCAACCCCCGTCCCCACCGCAGGATCCGCCGTGTCCCAGCCTGTGGCATCCGTGCCGCCGTCGTCCGGGGAATCCGTCCCGGCCAGCCCGCTGCCCATGGAGGTAGCCGCGGCACTCAAGCGCGACGCCGCCGGCCTGGTGGCCGCGGTGGTGCAGCAGTACGACACCAATGAAGTCCTCATGCTCGGCTGGATGGACGACGAGGCGCTGCACCGCACCATGACCACCGGCCGGGTGACCTTCTACTCCCGCTCACGGCAGGAGTACTGGCGCAAGGGTGATACCTCGGGGCATGTGCAATGGGTCAAATCCGTGGCCATGGACTGCGACGGCGACGCACTGCTGGTGCGCGTGGACCAGGTGGGCGCGGCCTGCCACACGGGCACCCGCACCTGCTTCGACGGCAGGGACCTCGACGTGGTGGCAGGCCACGCAGGCTAGGCGGACACGCTGCCCGGCCGGGTTTCCTCCACACCCCGGCCACTCCAGCAAGCACACCAAGGCGCCCGGCAATGCCGGCCCTTTCGAAGAACAGGCGGACAAGCATAACCATGCAGGACCTTGGAACCATCAGCCCGAGCCTCGAGGAATTCCGGGAACTTGCCGGCCACAGCCGCGTCATTCCCGTCCGGCTCAAGGTCCTCGCCGACGCCGAAACCCCCATCGGGCTGTACCGGAAGCTGGCGCAGGGTCAGCCCGGCACCTTCCTGATGGAATCGGCAGCGGTGGGCGGAGCCTGGTCCCGGTACTCCTTCATCGGCGCCAAGTCCCGTGCCACCCTGACCACCAAGGACGGCCAGGCGCACTGGCTGGGCCAGCCGCCCGCGGGCGTGCCGGTCAGCGGCAGTCCGGTGGACGCCATCCGCGACACCGTGGAGGCGCTGCGCACCGACCGTTTCGAAGGGCTGCCGCCCTTTACCTCCGGGCTGGTGGGCTTCCTCGGCTGGGAAACCGTCCGGCACTGGGAACGGCTGGTCAGCCCGCCCGAGGATGACCTGCAGCTGCCGGAGATGGCCCTGAACCTGGTCACCGACATGGCCGTGCATGACAACGTGGACGGTACGGTCCTGCTCATCGCCAACGCCATCAACTTCGACAACAGTTCCGAACGCGTTGACGAGGCCTGGCACGACGCCGTGCGCCGGGTCAAGGAACTCCTGGCCAAAATCAGCACCCCGGTGGTGCAGCCGGTCTCCGTCCTGACGCCGGCGGCCCTGGACTTTGCCTCCAGCGTCCAGGAACGCTGGGACGAGGCTGAATACCTTGCGGCGCTGGACCGCGGCAAGGAAGCGATCGTGGACGGCGAGGTCTTCCAGGTGGTGATTTCGCGCCGGTTCGAGATGGAGTGCAAGGCGTCCGCGCTGGACGTCTACAGGGTTCTGCGCAACACCAACCCCAGCCCGTACATGTACATCTTCAGCCTGGCCGACGCCGAGGGCCGCGAGTACTCGATCGTCGGCTCCTCGCCCGAAGCCTTGGTCACGGTCACCGGCGAGGAAGTCATCACCCACCCCATCGCCGGCTCGCGTCCGCGCGGCAAGACGGTCGAGGCGGACAAGGCCCTGGCCGAGGAACTGCTCGCCGACCAAAAGGAACGTGCCGAACACCTGATGCTGGTGGACCTCTCCCGCAACGACCTCTCCAAGGTCTGCGTGGCGGGAACGGTGGACGTCACCCAGTTCATGGAGGTGGAGCGCTTCAGCCACATCATGCACCTGGTGTCCACCGTGGTGGGCCGCTTGGCTCCGCAGGCCAAAGCCTATGACGTGCTGAAGGCCACCTTCCCGGCCGGCACCCTCTCCGGCGCACCCAAGCCCCGTGCCCTGCGGCTGCTGGACGAGCTGGAACCGCACCGCCGCGGCATCTATGGCGGCGTGGTGGGCTACCTCGACTTCGCCGGCGACATGGATATGGCCATCGCCATCAGGTCCGCCCTGATCCGGGAAGGACGCGCCTACGTCCAGGCAGGGGGTGGCATCGTGGCAGACTCCGTGAACCCCACCGAGGCCCTGGAAACGGTCAACAAGGCCGCCGCTCCGTTGCGCGCCGTGCACACGGCCGGATCGCTGCACAACATTTCCGCGGAATCCCTTCCCGACGGGTCGGTTTCCTGATGCCGGACTCCGGCATGGCGGCAGGCCGCCCCGAAGAGGCGGCCAAGGCAGGACAGGCGGATACGGCGGCCAAGGCCGGCAAAGCCGGCAAAGCCGGCAAGGCCCGGGCCGTGCCGGTCTGGGCGCGCAAGTCCACCCTGGTCATGCTGATTACCCTCCTGGCGCTGGCCGCCTTCGGCACCACCACCCAGACCTGGATGACCGCCACCCTGGACCCCAACCAGGTGGGACAGGCCGGAGCCGCCCAAAGCACCATCCAGGTGCAGGGCAGCAAGGCCGCCACCACGGTGACGGCCCTGGCCCTGGTGGCCCTGGCAGGCGGGCTCGCAGCGGCCATCGCCGGCAGGATCGCCCGGTGGGTGATCACGGCCATCATCGTCCTTGCCTCCGCAGGCGTGGTGACGGCGGCGGCCACCGTCCTGGCCGATCCGCTCGCCGCGGCGCAAGGGTCCATTGCGGCAGCCACCGGCGTCTCCGGCAGCCAGGCGCACGTGGACGTTACCCCGTTCCCGCTGCTCGCCGTCGTCGCGGGCTGCCTTCTCGCCCTGTCAGCCCTGCTGATCCTGCCCGCCTCCCGTTACTGGAAGACGCGCACCAAATATGACGCGGCCGGAGCGGCAGCACCCACGGCCGCCGGCGCCACGGCGGTGGCCGGCCCCGTGGACGAGATCGACAGCTGGGACCGGCTTTCCCGGGGCGAGGACCCCACCTAAGACCGGCGGACGCCGGCGCCGGCAGGGGCGGCAGGCCCTGCAGTACGCGGGCGGCAGCCAAAAAATGGCAGAATGTAAGCAGTATCCATCCTGAGGAGATTTCCATGAGCAAAGCACCTGCGTCCGTTTCCAAGTCAGGCACCCGCACCGTTGCCCCCGGCGCCATTGACCACAGCCAGGAACTGGGCCACGGCAACAGCCCGGCCGCGTGGACCTGCGTCATCGTCATGCTCGTCGGCGCGCTCATCGCAGCCATCGCCTTCGTCATCGCCAGCACCCCCATCTTCATCGGCGGCGCCGTTGTCATGGTCGTCGGACTGATCCTCGGATACGTCATGCGCAAGGCAGGCTACGGCGTCGAAGGCAGCAAGCTGAAGAACTCCGGCCACTGATGGCGACTGTTCTCGACGACATCAACGCCGGTGTCAGGGAGGATATGGAGGCCAGGAAACGGCTCGTTTCCCTGGCTGAGCTGAAGGACCTGACCCAGGCCGCGGCACCTGCCCGTGACGCGTGGGCAGCCCTCGGCGGCACCTCCCCAACCAGGGAACAGCTGAAAGTCATTGCCGAAATCAAACGCCGCAGCCCCTCCAAGGGCGATCTCGCCAGCATCGGGGATCCGGCGTCGCTCGCCCGGCAGTACGCCGACGGCGGTGCCTCCGTCATCAGCGTCCTCACCGAACAGCGCCGCTTCAACGGGTCCCTGGCCGACCTCGACGCCGTGCGCGCCGCCGTCGACATCCCGCTGCTGCGGAAGGACTTCACGCTCGACGAGTACCAGATCTGGGAGGCCCGTGCGCACGGCGCCGACCTCATCCTGCTCATCGTGGCTGCCCTCTCGGACGCCCAGCTGGCCGAATTCAGCGGCCTCAGCCGGGACCTGGGCATGAACGTGCTCGTGGAGACCCACACGGAAGAGGAAATCGAGCGGGCCGTGGCCGCCAACGCGCGGATCATCGGCGTCAACGTGCGCAACCTCAAAACGCTCGACGTCGACCGTTCCGTCTTTGCCGCACTGGCGGGGCTGATTCCGGCCGAGGCCGTGGTGGTTGCCGAATCCGGCGTCCGCGACGCCGCCGACGTCACGCACTACGCCGGCAGCGGCGCCAACGCCATACTGGTGGGCGAGGCACTGGTAAGCCACGCCACGCCCCGGGAACGCATCGCAGAGTTCACTGCCGCAGGTGCCGCCGCCATCGCCGCCCGCGGCTGACGAAACGCACCAAACCGTCGTCCTGCGGGCCCGTGGCACGCCGGCCCGCAGGACAGCACACCATTCCGGCCGCCACCGCCGGAACAGCAACTTTTTGACCAACCACCACCGAACAGGACAGGACTGATGGCTGACGCACCCTCAGGAAACGCTGACAACAACACCGCGGAAGCATTCCTGCAGGGCGGATCCCTCCGCCACGCCCCGGGGCCGTACTTCGGCAACTACGGCGGGCGATGGATGCCCGAGTCCCTCATCGCCGCCCTGGACGAACTTGAAGAGACCTTCAACAAGGCCAAGGACGATCCCGACTTCCGTGCGCAGATCGCTGACCTGAACAAGAACTACTCCGGCCGGCCGTCCCTCCTGACCGAAGCCAAGCGGTTCTCCCAGCACGCCGGGGGAGTGCGCATCTTCCTCAAACGCGAAGACCTCAACCACACGGGTTCGCACAAGATCAACAACGTCCTTGGCCAGGCGCTGCTCGCCAAGCGCATGGGCAAGACGCGCGTCATCGCCGAGACCGGCGCAGGCCAGCACGGCGTGGCAAGCGCTACCGCTGCCGCCCTGATGGGCCTGGAGTGCGTGGTGTACATGGGCGCCGAGGACTGCCGCCGCCAGGCGCTTAACGTCGCCCGCATGGAACTCCTGGGCGCCAAGGTGATTCCCGTCACCAGCGGATCCCAGACCCTCAAGGACGCCATCAACGAGGCCCTCCGGGACTGGGTGGCCAACGTTGGCAACACCCACTACCTGTTGGGCACCGCTGCCGGAGCCCACCCGTTCCCGGCCATGGTCCGTTACTTCCACGAGGTCATCGGCGAGGAATCCCGCGCCCAGATCCTGGAGCAGGAGGGCCGCCTCCCGGACGCCGTCTGCGCCTGCATCGGCGGCGGCTCGAACGCCATCGGCATCTTCCACGGGTTCCTGGATGATCCCTCCGTGAAGATCTACGGTTTCGAGGCCGGCGGCGACGGCGTCGAAACCGGCCGGCACGCCGCCACCATCACCCTGGGCAAGCCCGGCGTGCTGCACGGCGCACGCTCCTACCTGATGCAGGACGACGACGGCCAGACGATCGAGTCGCACTCCATCTCCGCCGGCCTGGACTACCCCGGCGTGGGACCCGAGCACTCCTACCTGGCCGACATCGGACGGGTCAGCTACGAGCCCATCACGGACAGCGAAGCCATGGAGGCCTTCCGCCTCCTGTGCCGCACCGAGGGCATCATCCCCGCCATCGAGTCCTCGCACGCGCTGGCCGGAGCCATCAAGGTGGGACAGCGGCTTGCTGCCGAAGACCCGGCGGCCGCGGCCGAAAAGATCGTCATCGTCAACCTGTCCGGACGCGGAGACAAGGACGTGGCCACCGCCGCCGAATGGTTTGACCTGTTGGACAAGAATTCCGCCGAATCCGAGATCGGCAAAGAGGGGGAGCAGCTGTGAGCAGTGCAGAAATGGCCAACCGGGCAGAGATGACCAGCAAGTCGGCAGCAGCCATCGACAGGGCGCGCTCCCAGGGACGCTCCGCCCTCATCGGCTACCTCCCCGCCGGCTACCCCAGTGTGGAGGACACCATCGCCGCAGGCATTGCCCTGGCGGAAAACGGCGCGGACCTGATCGAGATCGGCATTCCCTACTCGGACCCCGTCATGGACGGCCAGGTCATCCAGGCCGCCACCACCGAGGCACTGGCCAAGGGCTTCCACGTCAGCCAGGTGTTCGACGTCGTGGCCGGCATCACCAGCAGGACCGACGCCGCCGTCCTGGTCATGACGTACTGGAACCCGGTGGTCCGGATGGGCGTGGATGAGTTCTCGCGCCGGCTGGCCGAAGCCGGGGGAGCCGGGCTGATCACCCCGGACCTGATTCCGGACGAGGCCGCCGAGTGGATGGAAGCCTCGGACAAGTACGGCCTGGACCGTGTGTTCCTCGTGGCGCCGTCCTCCACCGCGGAGCGCATGCAGCGGACCGTGGATGCCAGCCGTGGATTCGTGTACGCCGTCTCCATCATGGGCGTCACCGGTGCCCGCACCTCCGTCAGCACCGCAGCCAAGGACGTTGTGGCGGCGGCGCACGGCGCCGGCGCCGAGCGCGTCTGCGTCGGGCTGGGCGTCTCCACCGCGGACCAGGTCCGCGAAATCGCCGCCTACGCCGAAGGCGTCATCGTGGGCACCGCCCTGGTGGCGGCCCTCCGCGACGGGGGAGTGGATGCCGTCGCCGCCCTCACCAAGGACCTGAGCACCGGCCTGGCGCCTGAACCGGGCCCGGCGCAGGAAGCCGGGGCCTAGGACATGCAGCCACTCCTTCAGGCAGCCGCGCTGGTACCCACGATGGTGCCGGCCAGCATCCCCAGCCCGGACTGGTCCGGCTTCGACATTCCCCTGCCTTGGGGCAGCCTCCGGATCCACGCCTACGCGCTGTGCATCCTCGCGGGGATCGTCGCGGGGCTCTGGCTCACATCCGTCCGCTGGGCCAGGCGCGGCGCCCCTGAAGGCAGCGTCTGGGACATCGTCATCTGGGCCATCCCCTTCGGCATCATCGGAGGCCGGCTCTACCACGTGGTGTCATCACCGGACGCTTACTTCGGCCCGGGGTTCGACGGCACCGGAGACCTCTCGCTGATCCCGCAGATCCAGCGCGGCGGGCTGGGAATCTGGGGCGCCGTGGTCCTTGGGGCCCTTGGCGCCTGGATCGGCTGCCGCCGCAGCGGAGTGAAGCTGAGCGCATTCGCCGACGCAGCGGCCCCGGGCCTGCTCCTGGCCCAGGCCATAGGCCGGTGGGGCAACTACTTCAACCAGGAACTTTTCGGCGGTCCCACCACGCTGCCGTGGGGCCTGCAGGTGGACGCCGACAACCCCAACTTCCCCGCCGGCATGCCCGCGGACACCCTCTTCCACCCCACGTTCCTCTACGAGTCCCTGTGGAACCTGGCCGGCGTCCTGATCCTGCTGGCCCTGGACCGGCGCTTCAACTTCCGCCGGAGCCGGCTTTTCTGGCTGTACGCCATGTACTACACCCTGGGCCGGGTCTGGATCGAGGCAATGCGCATCGACGACGCCGAACAGATCACCATCTTCGGCATCACCACCAGGCTCAACGTGTGGACCAGCATCTTCGTGTTCCTGGCGGCCCTGGTCGCCTTCATCCTGTTGGGCCTCAAAAGCCGGACGGACCCGGACACCGTGTACCTTCCGGGGCACGGAGCGGAGAAAACCGTGGAACCGGGAACCGATTCCGTGGCCAGTCATGAAGTCCGTGATCCGGACGATGTTGTCTCAGATAGTGATTCGCGTGGTAATCTCCCTGATAACCACAGCGGTTCCAGGCATGCTTCCGACCCCACGGAAGAAGCCGCGGCGGCACCGGCGGGCTCAAAGCCCGGAACGGATGCAACGGCTGCCGGACACTCCGGCAGCACAGCCACAGGACCCGCACCGGAGGCCGGCACCGGCAAGTAGGGCGCCGGCCAGGCAGGGCAGCAGAGCCACCGCTCGAAGCGCCCGAAAACCACAATGTCGTGGCATGGGGCACCGTCCGCCCAGCATGGATTTGCTGGCTGATGATGCCTCGGGCAGGGGCCTGCGTAACCGTTAGTTCAGCAGGCTGCGCTGACCTACAATTTCCAGTAATCAACACTTTGTTGTGCCCACCGCAGCGGCGCCGACGAGTGGGGCCAACGGTGTCCCTTCCATACGCACGATCAGGAGGAAGGACGTCTCCCATGACCCAAACTCTTCACACTCCCAGCTGGTCCGAACCGGACCAGCCTGAGACTGCAATGTCGCCGTTCAAGCGCTTCGCAGCCATGCCGGAGGCCGCCGGGCTCTACAACCCGGAACAGGAGAAGGACGCCTGCGGACTCGCGATCATCGCGACCCTGCGCGGCGAACCCGGGTATGACATTGTCGACGCCGCCCTGACCGCCCTGCGCAACCTGGAGCACCGCGGTGCCGTGGGTGCTGACGAGGGCACGGGCGACGGCGCGGGCCTGCTCATGCAGATCCCCGACGAGTTCTTCCGTGCGGTCACCGAGTTCGAGCTGCCCGCACCGGGCCAGTACGTCGCCGGTACCGCGTTCCTGCCTGCCGAGCAGCGCGAGGCCGACGCCGCCAAGGCAGGTATCGAGGGCCTGGCCGCCGATGAGGGCCTGAAGGTCCTCGGCTGGCGTGAAGTGCCGGTGGTCGCCGACCTCGTGGGCGCCATGGCCCGCGCCTGCATGCCCTACTTCTCCCAGCCCTTCCTGGCATCCGCCAACGGCGAGGAACTGGACCGCAACGAGCTCGACTCGCGCGCCTGGCGCATCCGCAAGCGTGCCCAGAACAAGTTCGGCGTGTACTTCCCCTCGCTGTCCTCGCGCACCATCGTCTATAAGGGCATGCTCACCACCGCCCAGCTGGAGCCGTTCTACCCGGACCTTTCGGACAAGCGGTTCAAGACCAAGCTGGCGATCGTGCACTCACGCTTCTCCACGAACACCTTCCCGTCCTGGCCGCTCGCCCAGCCGTTCCGGACCATTGCCCACAACGGTGAGATCAACACCGTCAAGGGCAACCGGAACTGGATGCGCGCCCGCCAGTCCCAGCTCGCCAACCCGCTGCTGGGCGACTCGCCGGAAGAGCTGTACCCCATCTGCACCCCCGGCGCCTCCGACTCCGCCTCGTTCGACGAGGTAGCGGAGCTGCTGTGGCTGTCCGGCCGGCCCATCACGCACTCGATCATGATGATGATCCCCGAGGCCTGGGAAAACCACGCCACCATGGATCCGGCCCGTCGCGCCTTCTACGAGTACCACTCCCTGCTGATGGAACCGTGGGACGGCCCCGCCGCCGTGTCCTTTACCGACGGCAACCTGGTGGGCGCAACCCTTGACCGCAACGGCCTGCGCCCCGGACGCTTCTGGATCACCGAAGACGGCCTGATCGTCTTCGCCTCCGAGGTGGGCGTGATCGACGTCGAACCCTCCAAGGTGGTCAAGAAGGGCCGCGTGTCCCCGGGCAAGATGTTCCTGGTGGACACCGAGGCCGGCCGCATCATCGATGACGAAGAGGTCAAAGCCGAAGTTGCCGCGGCCAACCCGTGGGCGGAGTGGGTCAAGGACAACCTGATCGACCTCAACGACCTGCCCGAGCGTGAGCACGTGGTGCACACTGCCGCGTCCGTGAACATCCGCCAGCGCACCTTCGGCTACACCACCGAGGAACTGAAGATCCTGCTCGGCCCGATGGCCCGCACCGGCGCCGAGCCGCTGGGCGCCATGGGTTCCGACACCCCCGTGGCCGTGCTGTCCAAGCGCCCCCGCCTGCTCTTCGACTACTTCGTGCAGTCCTTCGCGCAGGTCACCAACCCGCCGCTGGACGCCATCCGCGAGGAACTGGTCACGTCCCTGACCTGCGCCATCGGACCCAACGGCAACCTGCTGGACACCAAGCAGGTCCGCCAGCCCCAGGTCCAGCTGCCCTTCCCGGTGATCAACAACGACCAGCTCGCCAAGATCGCCAACATCGAGGACGCCGACGGCAACCGCGTGGCCATGAAGGTCCGCGGCCTGTACCGGCCCGAAGGCGGCGAGAACGCGCTCCGCGCCCGGCTCACCGAGATCTGCGAGCAGGTCTCCGGTGCCATCAACCGCGGCGTGCAGTACATCGTGCTGTCCGACCGTGACTCCAACGCCCAGTGGGCACCCATCCCGTCGCTGCTGCTGGTCAGCGCCGTGCACCACCACCTGCTGCGCAGCGCCAACCGCACCAAGACTGCCCTGGTGGTCGAGGCCGGCGATGTCCGCGAGACGCACCACGTGGCCGTGCTCATTGGTTACGGCGCGTCCGCCGTCAACCCGTACCTGGCGATGGAATCCGTGGAGCAGCTGATCGCTGCCGGCGACGTCACCGGTGTGACCCCGCAGGACGGCGTCTACAACCTGATCAAGGGCCTGGGCAAGGGCGTCCTGAAGATCATGTCCAAGATGGGCATCTCCACCGTGGCGTCCTACACCGGCGCCCAGACCTTCGAAGCCCTTGGCCTGGGCCAGGACCTGGTGGACGAGTTCTTTGCCGGCACGCACTCCCAGCTGGGCGGCGTGGGCCTGGACGTGATCGCGGCCGAAGTGTCCGCACGCCACCAGATGGCCTACCCCGAGGGCGGCATCGAGCAGCCGCACCGCCCCCTGCTGGGCGGCGGCGAGTACCAGTGGCGCCGTGACGGCGAACCGCACCTGTTCAACCCGGAGACCGTGTTCCGGCTGCAGCACGCCACGCGTGAGCGCCGCTACGACATCTTCAAGGCCTACACCAAGGGCGTGGACGACCAGTCCACCAACCTGATGACCCTCCGCGGCCTGCTCAAGTTCAAGAACGACCGGCCGTCCGTGCCCCTTGAGGAAGTGGAGCCGGTCTCCAGCATCGTTAAGCGGTTCTCCACGGGAGCGATGAGCTACGGCTCCATCTCGCAGGAGGCCCACGAGACGCTGGCCATCGCCATGAACCAGCTGGGCGGCAAGTCCAACACCGGTGAAGGCGGCGAGGACGTGGATCGCCTGCTCGATCCCAAGCGCCGCTCTGCGGTCAAGCAGATCGCGTCCGGCCGTTTCGGCGTGACCAGCCTCTACCTGACCAACGCGGACGACATCCAGATCAAGATGGCCCAGGGTGCCAAGCCCGGCGAAGGCGGCCAGCTGATGGCGCAGAAGGTCTACCCCTGGGTGGCCCGGACACGGCACTCAACCCCCGGCGTGGGGCTGATCTCCCCGCCTCCGCACCACGACATCTACTCGATCGAGGACCTCGCGCAGCTCATCTACGATGCCAAGCGCGCCAACCCCTCGGCGAGGGTCCACGTGAAGCTGGTCTCGGAAGTCGGGATCGGCACCGTGGCGTCCGGCGTGACCAAGGCCAAGGCCGACGTCGTACTCGTTTCCGGGCACGACGGCGGTACCGGCGCCTCACCGCTGAACTCGCTCAAGCACGCCGGTGTCCCGTGGGAGCTCGGCCTGGCCGAAACCCAGCAGACGCTGATGCTCAACGGACTGCGCGACCGCGTGGTGGTGCAGGTGGATGGCCAGCTCAAGACCGGCCGCGACGTTGTGATCGCCGCGCTGCTGGGCGGCGAGGAGTTCGGCTTCGCCACCGCTCCGCTGGTGGTGGAAGGCTGCATCATGATGCGCGTCTGCCACCTGGACACCTGCCCCGTGGGTGTGGCCACGCAGAACCCCGAGCTGCGCGCCCGCTTCAGCGGCAAGCCGGAGTTCGTGGTCAACTTCTTCGAGTTCCTTGCCGAGGAAGTCCGCGAGATCCTGGCGGAGCTTGGCTTCCGCAGCCTCGAGGAGGCCATTGGCCACGCAGAGGTCCTGGACGCCCGCGAGGCGATCGACCACTGGAAGGCCGACGGCCTGGACCTGGACCCGATCCTGCACGGCCTGGAGTTCGACGACGACGCGCCGCTGCGCAACATGACCGGCCAGAACCATGAGCTGGACAAGCACTTCGACCAGCGGCTGATCACCATGGCCACGGAAGCGCTGACGGACCGCAGCCCGGTGAAGATCACCGTTGACGTCATCAACACCGACCGTTCGGTGGGCACCATGCTGGGCCACGTGGTCACCAAGACCTTCGGCACGGATGTGCTGGCCACGGACACGATCGACATCACGCTGAACGGCACCGCCGGCCAGTCGTTGGGTGCCTTCCTGCCTGCCGGCATCACCCTGCGGCTCTACGGCGACTCCAACGACTACGTGGGCAAGGGCCTCTCCGGCGGCCGGATCGTCGTCCGCCCGGACCGTACCAACGTGTTCAAGGCGGAGACCAACGTCATCGCCGGCAACGTCATCGGCTACGGCGCCACCAGCGGCGAGATGTTCCTGCGCGGCCAGGTGGGCGAACGCTTCCTGGTCCGCAACTCCGGTGCCACCGCCGTCGTCGAAGGCATTGGCGACCATGGCTGCGAGTACATGACCGGCGGCCAGACGCTGATCATCGGGCGCACCGGCCGCAACTTCGGTGCCGGCATGTCCGGCGGAACCGCCTACGTCCTGGACCTGGACACTGCCAAGGTCAACAAGGACGCCCTGCAGTCCGGCGAACTCCAGCTCCGCGAGCTGGACGCCGAAGACCGCGACATCGTCCACGGCCTGCTGGTCAAGCATGTGGAAGAAACTGACTCCCAGCTGGCGGCGCGTCTCCTCGAGAACTTCGATGACACCGCTGCCCGCATTACCAAGGTGCTGCCGCGCGACTACGCGGCTGTGCTGCAAACCCGTCTCGACGCCATCGAAGAGGGCCTTGACCCCGACGGCGAAGAAGTATGGTCTCGAATCCTGGAGGTGACCGGTGGCTGATCCACGCGGATTTCTGAAAGTACGCCAGCGTGAAACCCAGCCACGCCGTCCTGTTCCCGTCCGCATCATGGACTGGAAAGAGGTCTATGAGGCGCAGGAAAAAGGCACGCTGAAGGCCCAGGCCGGACGCTGCATGGACTGCGGCGTCCCGTTCTGCCACCAGGGCTGCCCGCTGGGCAACCTCATTCCCGAGTGGAACGACCTCATGTGGCGGGACAAGGGTGAGGAAGCGATCGAGCGCCTGCACGCCACGAACAACTTCCCCGAGTTCACCGGACGGCTCTGCCCGGCGCCGTGCGAGGCGTCCTGCGTGCTGGGAATCAACCAGCCCGCGGTCACCATCAAGCAGGTGGAAGTCTCGATCATCGACGAGGCCTGGGACAACGGCTGGGTCAACCCGCTGCCGCCCGCACGCCTGACCGGCAAGACCGTTGCGGTGGTTGGCTCCGGCCCGGCAGGACTCGCCGTCGCCCAGCAGCTCACCCGCGTGGGCCACACGGTTGCCGTCTATGAGCGGGACGACAAGATCGGCGGCCTGCTCCGCTACGGCATCCCCGACTTCAAGATGGAAAAGGAGCAGGTGGACCGCCGCGTCGAGCAGATGAAGGCCGAGGGCACCCGCTTCCGTACCGGCGTCTCCGTGGGGACCGACGTCACCTGGGAGCAGCTGCGCAGGCGCTACGACGCCGTCGTGGTCTGCACCGGCGCCACCGTTCCGCGTGACCTGCCCATCCCGGGCCGCGACCTGGACGGCATCCACTTCGCCATGGACTACCTGGTGCCGGCCAACCGTGCAGTCGCCGGGGAAACCATCGAGAACCAGATCAACGCCCACGGCAAGCATGTTGTCATCCTGGGTGGCGGCGACACCGGTGCTGACTGCCTGGGGACCGCGCACCGGCACGGCGCCGCCTCGGTGACCACCCTGGCGATTGGCAAGCAGCCGCCGTCGGAGCGTGCCAGCCACCAGCCGTGGCCGACGTTCCCCACCCTGTTCGAGGTGGCCAGCGCGCACGAGGAAGGCGGCGAACGCACCTACCTCGCGTCCACGGTCGAGTTCGTTGGCGAGAACGGCAAGCTGACCGGCGTGAAGGTGGCGGAGACCGAGTTCGTTGACGGCAAGCGCCTCCCCAAGGCCGGCACCGAGCGGATCATCCCGGCGGACCTGGTGTTCCTGTCCCTCGGCTTCACCGGTGCCGAGCCTGCCGGCATCACCGAACAGGTGCACGCCGAATTCGACGGCCGCGGCAACGTGGCCCGCGACGGCTACTACATGACCAACACCGAGGGCGTGTTTGTTGCCGGTGACGCCGGCCGCGGGCAGTCCCTGATCGTGTGGGCCATCGCCGAGGGACGTGCCGCCGCTGCCGCAGTTGACAAGTACCTGATGGGAAGCACGATCCTTCCCGCTCCCGTAGCACCGACGGACCGGGCCATCGCCGTCCTCTAGCCGCCGTCCTCTGGCCGCAGTCCCGCAGGATGCATCGAGGGTTCACCTCGCAGACAACTTAACCAATGCAAGAGACCAATAGGGTAGGTATATGAGACGCGCAAAAATTGTGGCTACGTTTGGCCCGGCAATTGCCAGCTACGAAAACACCCTCGCGGTGCTGGAAGCCGGCGTTGACGTCGCCCGCATGAACATGAGCCACGGCGACTACTCCGTGCATGACAACACCTACGAGAACGTCCGCAAGGCAGCATCCGACCTTGGCAAGGCCGTGGCCATCATGGCCGACCTGCAGGGCCCCAAGATCCGCCTGGGCCGTTTCGTCGACGGTCCGCACGCCCTGGCCGTGGGTGACGTCTTCACCATCACCACCGAAGACGTTCCCGGTACCCGGGAGATCTGCTCCACCACGCTGAAGAGCCTCACCGAGGACGTCAAGGTGGGCGATGCCCTGCTGATCGACGACGGCAAGGTGGCCCTGCGTGCCACGGCGGTGGACGACGTCAAGGTGGTCACCGAGGTGACCGTTGGCGGCATGGTGTCCAACAACAAGGGCATCAACCTTCCCGGCGTGGCCGTGAACGTGCCCGCGCTGAGCGAGAAGGACGAGGACGATCTCCGCTGGGCGCTGCGCCGCGGCGTTGACCTGGTGGCGCTGTCGTTCGTGCGTGACGCTACGGACATCGCCCGCGTCCACGAGATCATGGACGAGGAAGGCCGCCGCGTACCGGTCATCGCCAAGATCGAAAAGCCGCAGGCCGTTGAGCAGCTGCCCGAGATCATCGACGCCTTCGACGCCATCATGGTGGCCCGTGGCGACCTGGGCGTGGAGCTTCCGCTGGAGGAAGTGCCGATCGTGCAGAAGCGCGCCATTGAACTGGCACGCCGCTGGGCCAAGCCGGTCATCGTGGCCACCCAGGTCCTTGAGTCCATGATCGACAACCCGCGCCCCACCCGTGCAGAGGCTTCCGACTGCGCCAACGCCGTCCTGGACGGTGCTGACGCTGTCATGCTGTCCGGTGAGACCAGCGTGGGCAAGTACCCGATCGAGACGGTCAAGACCATGGCCCGGATCATCGAATCCACCGAGGTCCACGGCCTGGAGCGCGTCCCCCCGCTGGGGACCAAGCCCAGGACCCGTGGTGGCGCCATCACCCGTGCCGCCGTCGAAATCGCCGACCAGCTGGACGCCAAGTACATCTGTGCGTTCACCCAGTCCGGTGACTCGGCCCGCCGGCTCTCCCGCCTGCGTCCCATCAAGCCGGTCTTCGCGTTCACCCCGGTGGAGCAGGTCTGGAACCAGATGGCGCTGACCTGGGGCATCCAGCCGGTGCTTGTCCAGATGGTTGACCACACCGACGCCATGACGGCCCAGGTGGACCGCAGCCTTGAGGAAATGGGACTTGTGGAAGACGGTGACCTGGTGGTCATCGCCGCCGGTTCGCCTCCCGGAAAGGCGGGTTCCACCAACTCGCTGAAGGTGCACAAGGTGGGCGACCTCGCCGACTCCACGCGCGCCGGAGACGTCGCCAGCAACAAGGAAAAGCTCGGCCCGTGGCCGGAAAAGAAGAAGAAGGCCCAGGCCTAGTCTTCAGACACAGCAAAGGACCCCTGCCGGTTGGCAGGGGTCCTTTGCTGTGGTGCTGTGCGCGTTAGGGTACTTTACGCGAAGGGCCGGGCCGCCGTCGGAAACTCTTCGGGCCCGGCCCGCGCGTTAGTTGACCTGGTTGATGATGGTCTCTGCAACCTCGCGCATGCTAAGGCGGCGGTCCATCGAGGTCTTCTGGATCCAGCGGAAGGCTTCGGGTTCGGTCAGGCCCATCTTGGTGGTCAGCAGGCTCTTGGCGCGTTCCACGAGCTTGCGGGTGGCGAACTGCTCCTGCAGGTCGGACACCTCGCTCTCGAGGGCCTTGATTTCCTCGTGCCGGGAGAGTGCGATCTCCAGCGCCGGGATGAGGTCCGCGGGGGTGAAGGGCTTGACGACGTAGGCCATGGCGCCGGCGTCGCGGGCACGCTCCACCAGTTCCTTCTGGCTGAAGGCGGTCAGCAGCACCACGGGGGCGATGCGGGCCTTGACGATTTTTTCGGCCGCAGAAATGCCGTCCATGACGGGCATCTTGACGTCCATGAGGACCAGGTCCGGCTTGAGTTCCTCGGCGAGCTGGACGGCCTTCTCGCCATTGTCTGCCTCACCCACGACGTCGTAACCTTCGCCGCGCAGGATCTCGATGATGTCGAGGCGGATGAGGGTTTCATCCTCTGCCACAATGACGCGGCGCGCCGGCTGGGACGTGGGCTTGGACTCCGTCTGTTCAGTCACGGGATCTCCTTGAAAAGGTACGGCGGGACATCACTATCTTAGGTGCCACCGCTGCTGTACTTGGTTTGCAGGGTTTGTTTGCGGCGACGGCGGCGCGATTCTGGAATTCAGCCTATCTGCATGTAGAGTAATTCCGCGTACGTGAAGCGATCGCGTTGCTCACAGTCAGCTGTGAGCGTACTTTGGCTCCGCGTAATCCGCGCCCGAGTGGCGGAATTGGCAGACGCGCCGCACTCAAAATGCGGTATCGAAAGGTGTGTGGGTTCGAGTCCCACCTCGGGCACAGTGTTTCCGCAGGTCAAGCGGCACTTACCACTTTGTGTGTTGACAAAAACCCCCAAAGTGTTGACAGCGGCGTACCGTTTTTGATGTGGCAAGCATTCGTAAACGCACCAAAAGGGACGGCACATCGTCCTACATGGTGTTGTGGCGGGACCCGAAGAGCCGCGAGCAGCAGGGCCTGACAGTTGCCACGATCGTCGAAGCCGAGACCCTGAAGAGGCTTCTGGACGCAAATGGCCAGTCCTTCGAGATCGCCCAGCATGCCATTCTGTCGAATGAGAAACGCACGCCTACTGTGGCCGAAGTCATCCAGGAGCACATCGACCTGTTGATCCGGCCATCCAGCGGAACCACGAAGACGTACCAGACCATGCTGGACCTTCATATCCGGAACGTCATCGGCCATGTACCGGTGGACAAGCTGGATTACCGTCTGATCGCACACTGGGTGAAGTCGATGATGGCCAAGGGCAAGGCGCCGAAGACCATCCATAACGTGCACGGCCTGATTTCGGCAGCCATGAATACCGCGGAGATGCTCGGCTACATCACGCGGAACCCCTGCCGCGGCGTGCAGCTTCCCGGAATTGAGAAAGCCGAGGACGAGGCAATGTTCCTGACCCATGGCGAGTTCAGCCTCATCATGGAGGGCATGGGGGAGCGGTACAAGGCTTTCACCAACTTCCTTGTCATGACCGGTACCCGCTTTGGAGAGGCCACCGCCCTAACTGTCGCTGACGTCGACCTGCTCTCGAAACCGCCTACGGCCCGGATCAACAAGGCCTGGAAACGGGACGGCCAGAACCAGTTTTACATTGGGGCGACGAAGACAGGTGCCGGTAAACGGACCATCGGGCTGAACCCCGCGCTTGTGGAATTGCTGATCCCGTTGGTGGCGAGCAGGCCCGGGAAGGAACTTGTGTTCACGACGCCCAAGGGCGAGCGCATCATCCACAAGCTCTACTGGCACCACTACTGGGTGCCTGCCGTTCGCACCGCCCAGGCAATTGGCCTGACCAAGAACCCCCGCATCCACGACCTCCGCCACACTCACGCGTCCTGGCTGATCCAGGACGGGGTGCCCTTGTTCACCATCTCGCGCCGGCTCGGACACGCCTCTACACGGACCACAGAGCAGGTGTATGGGCACTTGATGCCGGAGGCGCTTCAGGCTGGTGCTGACGCGACTGAGCGGTCGATAACGGCTTTCCTGCGGTGATGGTCATGCTACGCATGGCGGAATGTCTGTTCCCGGGTTCGCCTGCCGATGTGCAGCGTCGGTCATGTCGGCCGGTCTCCAAGCCATCATGAAGGTGGAAAGCAACGCCTTCTTTTTGGAGATCCCGTGGAGATCGAATTCTTTGAACCCGCAGAAGCTGCCGCGCTGATGCGCTGCACCGAATCATGGCTCCGCGACGGCGCCACCAGCGGACGCTTCCCCCACGCATGCTGGGGAAAGGGAAAAATCATTTTCACTTCCGAGCACATTCTGGAAATCGCAAAGTTGAGTGAGATCCTTCCCGGCAGCACTGGTTCCTCGCGCTCCGGTAGTGGGCCCGTGATCAAGGAAAGGCTCATCGGTACTCGGTCCAAAATCAGACTGACTGCGGCGCATTGAGTAAGCGCGGCGCTCCCCTAAGGGCCATGGTTTGAAAAGTTGGGCCAACCAGTGGCACCCGAAGCCGACTTCCGAAGAGTCCTATGGGCGCTGTGTGGCAGGCACCACGGACTTCGTTACCTGCGGCAGCTGGTGGTCAAAGCTAGCGTGGAACGACGCCACTAAACCAGAAGGACCATGAAGACTACCCGTTCTCCCGCCAAAGCTCTGACCGCTGTCACCGCGATGATGCTAGCTGGATCACTAGTAGGTTGTGACGCCGCAGCCAACGCTTTAGAAATCATCGAGGCTACTCCAGACGTCGCCGCCGATGCGCCGGCCGCTGCCGTTGACGTCGCCAACGCCCTAGTACAACTGGAGAGCATCCCGGTGAAGGGGCGGGCCCCAATGACCGGCTACACCCGCGATGAGTTTGGACCTGCCTGGGCTGACATCGACCGCAACGGCTGCGACACCCGCAACGACATCCTCGCCCGCGACCTGACCAACGAAACGTTCAAGCAAGGCACCAACAACTGTGTGGTCATGACAGGAACCCTGGCCGACAAGTACACCGGCGCCACGATTACCTTCACGCGAGGTCAGGACACGAGCTCGGACGTCCAGATCGACCACATCGTCGCCCTCAGCGACGCTTGGCAGAAGGGCGCACAGCAGCTCAACGACGAGCAGCGCAAGGAACTCGCCAACGATCCGCTGAATCTCATGGCCGCCGACGGACCCACCAACAGTGCCAAAGGTGACAAAGATGCAGCAACGTGGCTTCCGCCGAATAAGGCCTTCCGGTGCGAGTACGTCGCCCGCCAAACTGCTGTAAAAAATAAGTACGCCCTCTGGGTCACCCAAGCCGAGCGTGATGCCTTAGCAGGAATACTCGATAGCTGTAG
This sequence comes from Arthrobacter sp. Soil761, assembly GCF_001428325.1. Taxonomy (NCBI): domain Bacteria; kingdom Bacillati; phylum Actinomycetota; class Actinomycetes; order Micrococcales; family Micrococcaceae; genus Arthrobacter; species Arthrobacter sp. Soil761. The sequence goes on from NZ_LMSF01000031.1 coordinate 76,958, forward strand.
ATAGATAACGTCGTCCGTACGCCGCTGACAGATGGAAAGACCGAACTGGTCCTTAGCCGGAATGAACCCGCCATCTGAAGGTCCCGCCCACGGTCTTGCTATCCGTTGGTTCTAGGGCGGGCGCATAGTAGTGGGCGGCGGCTGCTGGTGAAGGGCAGCCGGCGGCGGCGCAAATCCACCGCTTATTCACCCGAAATCGCTATGACGGGCTGCCTGCAATAGCTTTTATGACCTCGGCGAGCACTGTCACGACTACGGCCGCTCCAGCGCCAATCCATGCCGCCCGCTTCTGCACGCCCGCCTGAAACTTTTGCTCACGAACCGTTTGACGACTGTCCTCATTTACGAGGGGGAAGTCGCCCTTGAGCTTGCGTAACTGGACTTTCGACGGATCGGTCGTATACCGCCGAAGAGCGTCCACGACGCGTCCCAGGTCCTGGTACATTCGGTCGCCCGTGTGAAACTTCATCCCAACTATGCGAACGCAGTGGACGCCCCCGTAATCGTGGACGTTCATCCCATTCAAGCTGTCTCGTGGATCCGACTTCAAATTCTCGTCCCATCCAGGGGACGAGTGCATTGTCACGGTGGTTGCCGGCGGCAACCCAACTGAGAGGCTTATTTTTGTCAGCTGATCCGTGGGGGTCTCGAGGATGTTCGCTACAGCAAGCTCAGGGGTTAGTTCCGGCTGCCCGTACGCGGTCACCACGCCACTCCCGCCGCCGTACTCGTCTAAGACCTTGACGAAACTCAGCAGGGCCTCTCGGTCCGCGAAAACCCGGGGGGCGAACGAGGCGTAGTCTACTTGCTGCATCCATTCAAAAGACGTGGTGAGTCTTTCCTCGACGTCACCTGACACATCATCCGTGACTAGTAGGGTTCCATTCGTTTGCTGGCCTTGGAATGCGTGGCCCAGGACAAACCGGCCCCACATGCCGGACCATTTGTGCCAGCCCACGTATGTGATCCACAAGCGACGAATCTTGCGGACTGCTTTGTTCATGATGCTCCCCCTGGAAAGTGGCCGCGTCGAACGGGCCGATGAATTTCCACACTAATTGAAGCAGCCAGCCGCCCTTGTCACCTTCGTGGCCAGGGCGGCTGAGCTGGGGAACTTATCCAGTCTTATCTGCCCCTAGACTTTGAGCTAACTGATCCCCTGAGTAGGAGTCATGATGAGCGACAGCGAACCCCGTTCATTCCGCGTGGGAGACACCTTGCTGGAAGGACTGGCCAACAAAGCAGATTGCCCTGAGCAGGGCCCCAAGCTTACTTTTCAGGCCCTCTGCGTATTCGACAGGGGGCACGACGGGCCGCACGTCGCCATCAATGCCACCGACAGGATTGTTGAGGTCTGGCACTAAGTCTTTGCTTGATGGCGGTGAGACTTTACTCAAGTCCCCACGGCCACGTCGGACGTGGCGATGTCGGTTGCTAAGCCAAGCATCTGAGGTTCACCGGATTCTGTCCCCGGAGTCGCTTCTAGCCCCGTAGAACCCTTCCTACGTCGTTCGATCAGTCGGTAAGGTCTTCTGCGTGGAACCCAAAGGGGGGCCGTCTGTAAATGCATGACGACACTTCTTCAGGCGAGAAGGCCTGCACTAGTGTTCACTTGAGCCTGTCGCCTGGCCTGCATAGAGGCAAAGCCACTTCGGGTCCGCCCAAGCCTCTGGACATGTCCAGAGCGGGGGCGTTCAATGGAAGCTGGGGCCCTTGGCGCCACCGGTGGCTCTATCAACAGCAGCCACGCTTGCCGTCCGCTGCAAGGAGGGGGCGGTATGGACCAGCAAAAATCGCAAGAACAGGGGCCAGCTCAGGTAGCGGCCGACGCATTCTTATCACTGCGGCTACCGATCCACCTGACGTTGGAGAGGCTCATTGCCATAGTGGCCGCCCGACGTCGGCGCCGAATCGAGATCGAAGCCACGACGATCCTCAACGGCACGTCCGTCTGCGGTCTCTGGTTGTCCACAGATACTCGGGAAATCATCTTGCACGCTGTGACGGACTCAGCGCTCCATCGGCAGCAGTTCATCCTTCATGAACTTGGACATATGATCCTTCGCCACGATGAGTTGGGGATCTCTTCCGACTATGCAGGCAGCCTCTTCCCCAATCTTGACGGAGAGATGGTGTCACGAGCTTTGGCGCGGAGCAGCTTCGTCGACGATCTGGAGGCCGCAGCTGAGACTCTCGCAGATCTTCTTGCCGGCGCTATCCGCGACAGCACCATGGAGCCAAGGTCTTTTGAACAGGTTTTCGGGTGATCCAGGCAGTCGCGGCAGCCGTCATCTGGGGCCTTGTTCTGTGCTTGCTGCCCGGCGCGCGTACCAGGAAAGACCACAGCATCCTCGTTGCCGCGGTTGCGATTGCAACCGCGCTCTCCTTGAATGTCGATCCAATCTATCTCGTGGGTGATCGAGCCCTCGGCGGTCACAACCTCCTGGATCTTCTCGCAAACATTTTGATGGTCGTGGGAATCTACTTCCTTTCCCAGGCGATCCTCCGGGCTGCCGAGCTTACAGATGCACCAGTGCGCAGAGACCGTCGCGGCCTCGTAGTTTTGGGTCTAGTCTCCGTGGGGCTGGTCCTTGCATTCCTCCGGATCGAAGCACCCGCATCCTCGACGAAATTCATGTTGGACTACGGGGACCAGCCTGCTGCCGCCCTCTATTCCGCCATCCAGTTTGTCTACATCGGGGTGGTCGTCGGCGTCACCGGATACTTGTGCTTTAAATTCCGACGGCGGATGGCCTCTTCCTACTTTCGCGTCGCCTTCACCCTCATCGGCATTGGTTGCTTCCTGGCTCTCGTCGTAGTGAGCTCAGTCTTGGGAATGGACCTAGCCCATCTACTCGGAGGCGAGGCGACCATGCAGCAGTTGGCGGCTATCTACGACACCAGTTTTGTCGGTGCGATGTTGTTCCTGTGCGCTGGACTGGCCCTGCCACCAGTAGCGCGGCGGATCGTTCAGCGAACACAACAGAGGACTCGAGCTGGCTTACTCGAAGACCTCACATCCACTTGGGAAAAAGCGACAGCTACGCGCAAGGATGGTCGCCTGGCGACTCCCGCTGGAGTCATCGAGCGGGGAGACTCAGAGACGCGGAAGCTTCATCGGATGCTCGTCGAGATCGAGGATGCTCTTCTGATGGATCCCGCTGCTGCTAAGTTGCTGGACGAAGCTGATTTTCAAACATTGACTCGAACAGAGACTTACCTCGCTTCCCACAGGGACACGCAGGGTGCTCGATTGGGAATGGCGCGATGGGGGAGGGGAAAGAACCCAAGTGGCAGATGATGCCGTAGAACCCTCGGAGTCGCTGCAGGCTAGACTCGCTCGCAAGATCAACCTCTTGCTGGATTTGTATGAGTCCCGAGGAGCAGGGCCCTTGTCCTACAGGGAAGTCAGTGAAGCAATGTCTCAACATGGCACGCCGTTGTCGCGGTCAAGATGGGCCTACATGCGAAGCGGTGACAGCTCCCTGGCTATGGACCAGGATCTGCTGCAGAACCTCGCGGCATTCTTCGGCGTGGATCGCCGGTACCTTCTGGATGACTCAACAGAGTTACCCGAACTAGTGGAAGCCCAGCTCAGTCTCCTTAAGTCGATGCGGGAGGCTCGCGTGAAAAATTTCGCAGCAAGGCAATTGCAGGAGTTATCTCCCGAAACGCTGGCGCGACTCAGGGAGCTCATTGACAAGCATGTCAGGAGCGAAGATGAAGGCTCCTAAAGTGCTGGGCCCGCTAGCCCTTGCAGCAGTATGTGCATCTTCAATATCGTTCCTCGGTGCCGCCTACTTTGCGCGCCGGGTGGTGGTACCGAGCACTACACGACGGGAGGATCTTTGCATCCGACGAGTCTTCTCCAGCGAGGACGGATCCCTGAGGATTGAACTGCCGGCGACCCCGTTAACGAGAGCGCCAGGCCGATACAGCTTGTGGTTCGGCAACGGCAAGGGCCACGCCTGCATCGGTCCTGTGGTAGACGAAGAGACGAACAAGGAAACAGTGATTCGGCTCGTGGAACGAGTCGATTCCGGGGACTTGCGCTCTGCCACCGCTGGCATCTGGAGCGGATACGCCTACTCCGAACCGGGACAGCTAGGTCTGCCTTTTGAGGAGGTTGAGATTCAGGTCGACGGCGGTACGGCACCAGCCTGGAAATTCGCGCCCAGGGTAGCTGGTCCGGTGTCTTCGCTATGGGCCATACACGCGCATGGACTGGGTGGAAAACGGGCCGGCGCCCTTCGCGGTGTTCCTGTTGCGAGCAGACTCGGCATCACATCGCTGGTCGTGTCGTTCCGGAACGACGGCGAAGCGCCGCCGTCGAACGATTCGCGGTACTCATTGGGCCAGAATGAGTGGTTGGATGTCGAGGGGGCCATTAGGTACGCCGTGGACCATGGCGCTGTGCGGCTCGTATTGTTTGGATGGTCTCTGGGCGGTTCCATGGCCTTGCGTGCAGCAAATCTCTCAGCCCACGCTGATCGGATCATCGGCCTGGTGCTAGTGGCTCCCGTCCTGGATTGGGCTGAGACTCTGACGTCTAACGGGAGTGCCAGCGGATTGCCTGAAGCTATCGCCAGGGCTGGGCTGAGATTGTTGGGTTCGAATGCAGGCCGCTGGGTCACGGGCCTCAACCAATCCATTGACCTCTCCGCGCTGGACTGGGTAAGCCGCGCTGGTGACCTCAACACACCGACCCTCATATTGCATGGGATCAACGACAAATCGACACCGGTCGCAGTCTCCGAACGATTCGCCGAGCTACGACCCGACCTCGTTCAGTTGGTTCGCTTCGATGTTCCGGGGCATTCACTCGAGTGGAACGCCGATACGGAGAAGTGGGAGTCGTCCGTCACGGGATTCCTGAAGTCGCTGCCCACTGACTGAAAAGTGGCTGCAAGGTCCGCAAGTTCCCGTTCGATCTCATCCGGTCGTGCTGTATACGTTCCCGACCCGAGGGCGACTAGACCTGCTTGGCATAGAAGCCTGAGGTGCTTGCGGACTGAGGAAGCAGACAGGGTGAGGGCTGCAGCGACCTCTGGGCAAGTCGCCGGGCCATATGTGCTCAGGTAGCGAATGAGGCGGCTTCGCGTTCGGTTCATCAAGATGTTCGCCATGAAGACCACAATCAGTGACGAGGGGATTTCCTGTGGCCCGCTGTAGACGGGTCTACAGCAAAACACTACGCTCATCCACATACGGATGGAAGGACGAAGCCCCGCTTATTGCTTGTGGACTTGGCCAAGGCGATACTGGGCAACAACTAGTGACTCGCTGACGGTAGTCAAGTCAGGTCTGGGAGGTGAACCGTGTCTGGAGACGAAGAAGGTCTCAAAGGCGCGGAACTGTCTCCACAAGCCGAACTTGCACGCCGCTTGAACCTGCTGCTCGATGTTGTTGTTGCCGAGCGAGGGCAACCCGTCACGTTCCGTGAAGTCCAGCAAAAGCTGGCGGAGAAGGGCATTAAGCTTTCCAGAGCCCGTTGGTTCTACATGAAGGACGGCACAGGCAGGCTGGTAAGCGACCCGGCGCTACTGGGAGCCTTGTGCGACATCTTCAATGTGGATCCGGCTTACCTGCTGGGCAGTGACCCAACAGATTTGCCCGAGCGAATCGATTCCCAGCTTGAGTTTGTGAAATCTCTCCGGGCTGCGAGGGTGAAGGCGTTCGCGGCTCGGACCCTTGGTGACGTGTCGCCAGAGACACTTCGGGCGATCACGGAGTACCTGAACAAGGACATCAGCCGCCGGCCAGAAGGGGAGAGGGCCGAGGCCAGTCCGGGGTTGGACGCGGATGAGGCGCCGGAGCGCGCAGACTAAACGTCGGGCTCATTTTTTCAACGCGCTGCGCCTACCGTTCCAGCAAGTACTTAAGGTGAGCGTCGAGCAGTTCCTTGATCCGGACAGGGTTCGCCGAATACCGCGGTGACCGACCGTGTCTACGTCCAGGCTCGACGTCGACCATCACCACACCTGCCTCTTCCAGCGCGGCCAGGTGCTTGGCCACGCTGGGATCGCCCGCGCTGACAGCAGCGACGATGTCTCCGCGCGTCGCAGGCCCAGTGGCCGTGAGGAATCGAAGAATTTCGTTTCGCGCCCGGTTGCCGAAGGTTGAGACGGCAGCCTCGACGTCGGCCGACCAGGCGGCGTCGTGAGGCTGCGTAATTCTCGGCATACGGTCATTCTTCCCGATGGCAGCGCAAAAAGTAAGAACAGCACTCTTGACGATACTTTAGTTATCTTCGACAATAATTCCTGTAGCTTCTTCTGATCGTTGTTGGATCTCCGTATCCACTAACTGGGGTGGCCCTTTGCGCGACTCTGCGAACTACTCGATCTGAACAGTCAAAGCGGTGAAGCCATGGAAATTGAAGCCAAGGCGTATCAATTTACAAAGGGATCAGAGACGTCCCCTGACGTTGACGTCTCATTGCGAAGCGCACCGCCGCCGGGAGAACCCGTCATCCAGATCGACCGGATCATGGTCGCGGTTGATGGGGTGCACCGCTACGTCGTTTCTCGGCTCACGAGGATCGGGCGATCCTGCGATGTGGACGACGTCATGCAGGACATCCGGGTCGCCGTTTGGGACGGAGTTGCGCGCGGGCGCTACCGGGAGTTGCCCGGTATCCCATTTGAAGCGTGGGTCCAAGGTGTCTGCAACAAGATCTGCGCTGCCTATATGCGGCGCGAACTTAGCCATCAGACGTTGCCGTTGCTTGTCGACTTCACGACGGAAGGCTCACCGGAGCTTCTTGCTGTCATCCATGCTGGCGCGGCAGGAGACGACGTCGAGAACTACGTCGATCAGGCCTGGGCACACGCAATGTTGGGCCTAGTCCAGCGCAGCGTCAGTGAGGATACCTGGACGCTTGCCGTATCCAGCCTCACGGGGCCGAGACATTACGGACCGCCGTCTCCCGAAGACCGGCGTCGTTGGCATGCCGTAACCGTCGTTCGGCACACGGCCAAAACAATCAACACGGCATTGAGCTGCCACCCCGCCCCCGGATTAGGCGTCGAGGATCTCTGCCGCTGCGCTGCCAACTGCCTTCCCACAAACGTCCTCCGGAGCGTCGCGGAAACCATAGTCCGTCCGGGCCTGCGAGGACTGGATAGGTCCGTTCAGATAGCAGCTCTGGCCTGTGAGCTCGGCGTCACCGAGCGATACATCGCGGTGAACATCGGATTCGCCCGGCAGCTATACCAGGCAGCTTGGCGCGTGCTTCAGCACAAAGTGAACAGACCGGCTCTCTAAAACATGATTGCCATGCACGGGAGTTGGCTATGAATTGGTTCCGTAGGGTTGGCCGCCGGGAGTGGCTGGCGGCAGGGCTGGTTGCCCTGCTCATGATTAGTGCACTCTTCCTGCTTTGGCCTGCCGATAATCCCAGTAGACCGGTCCCGCCAACCGTGTCCGCAACCGCACCTTCAACGACGAAGCCATCAGGCACTGCCACTGCACCAGGCAGTACGTCCGGTGTTCCTGACGAGCCGGTCATTACGGCGGAGGCGACGCCGGATCGTTTGCCACGTACCCGCGATTACCGGGCGCTCTCTGTAGCGGCAGCAAAGGGAATCTATAGCTGGGACAGCCGTTCGTCGTCGTACTCGGATGTATATGCCAAGCTGCGGTCCTGGTGGGAGTTGCTGCCTGATGGATCCAATCCCTTATCAGTGCTGGTTCGAGAGTTCGAGGGGACAGGCGTGACAGCGGGGACGTTCACCACCTTGGCAGCCCAGTCCGCTCGCCGAAGCGGCACCGCTGAGTCACTGCGCTGCGATCTCGAGTTGGCCAAAGTGCAGGAGTATCCGGCCCCGTGGGAGGGCCTTCACGTGTGCACGGTGACGGTGCAAGTTGTGGACGAGTCCAGCAGCGGCAGAAGTGCCTATGCCGCACCCGTCACGGTGATGGTCAACTGTCCTCCTGCCACCACCGCTCCAACTGGGCGCTGCGCCCTGGTTGGCTTCTACGCAACCGCAGAGAGAATCGTCTACTAGTGGCTGCACTGGTGGCCGTTGCAGGCCTCATGCGGCGCCGGGCACTGATGAAGGTTGTATCGGCGGCCGCTTTCCTCGCCCTGCTTGTTGGCGCCATGGCATTTGCCGGAGGCGTGGCGGCGCTAACTGGTACGGGGCGCAAATCCGCAGTTGCCTGTACGCCAGCGGGAAGCGAGGTGGCCACTGCGCCTGGCATGGCTGATACTGCCTTGGAGGTTCGGAACGCTGGGAGCTTGGTCTACGAGCTGACGCCTCGGCAGGAGAGCGTTGCACGAACATACATAGCGGTAGGCCAGCAGCTTGGAATACCGCGCTCCGGCCAGATCATCGCCATCATGATGGCGCTGCAGGAGTCAAGCCTGCGCATGCTCGCGAACCCCAGCGTGCCTGCTTCAGTGCAGTTCCCGAACGACGGCGTTGGACGTGACCACGACTCGATCGGTTCAGCACAACAACGTCCGGCGGCAGGCTGGGGGACGGTCGAGCAGCTAATGGACGCCTCTTATAACGCGCGTGCCTTCTACGGTGGGCCGTCGGGGCCGAACCGCGGCAGCCCTCGAGGACTTCTGGACATTCCCGGTTGGCAGGGAATGGACAAAGGTCTGGCGGCCCAAGCCGTACAGGTGTCTGCTTTTCCTGAACTGTATGCGCGTTGGGAGCGGGCGGCCACGGCAATCGTGGCTGCGCTTGAGGGTGGCACTGCTCCTGCCTCTTGCACGGATTCCGCTCCCGCGCTGCGGCCCGGGGCATCTTCCCGGCACTTGAGCCAGCTGCGTCAGGACATTCTGAAGTTCACGCAGGAAGGCTTGGGTGGGCGCTATGTATGGGGCGGCACTGCGTTCAAGGCCTGGGACTGCTCTGGCTATGTGCAGTGGATCTACAGGCAAGCCGGCATCGAGCTGCCGAGAGTAGAACAGTGGCGCGTTGGTGTCCGGACTGAGGATCCGCAACCAGGAGACCTTGTTGTTCAAAATCCTCAGGGACCTGACAACTGGGGCCACGTCGGCATCTACGCGGGCGACGGCATGATGTGGAGTGCTCTCAACCCGGCGGTGGGCACACTGTTACATCCTGTTAGCGGGAATCCCGGCGCGGCCTATTTTGATCTGCTGCCGCGTTGACTGCGCACGTCGGCTAAACGCAGCGCCTTCGGCCCGAGGCCTGTTCAGCATGCAAGGAAGATCCTGGTTAGAAACCCACCTCCCTGCAGTTACTGGGGACAAAGTTCTAGAGTAGGGTGGGTCCACGGACCCGAAGAATCTCCTTGTCCGAGAATATCTGCGTGTGTAAAAGGACCGCTCCGGAAGGGGCAAGAGTCCTGATCAGCAGCACGACGAGAATGTTGCAGCCCTTACGCACCGCGGGTGGAGTATTCACGCTGAGCCCTACAGGGACAACGACAGAAGCGCGAGCCGGTACTCCAAGCAGGCGCGTGAGGGATTTGCCAAGCTCATGAGCGATCTTGAAGAAGACGCCTTCGGTGCTGGTGCCCTGGGTTTGTGGGAGTCCAGTCGTGGGTCGCGGCGGACAGGGGAGTGGGTTGACCTTATCGAACTGTGTGAGGAACGTGGGATCCGCATTTGGGTGACGACGCACGGGAGGCTGTATGACCCGGCCAATGCTCGTGATCGCCGCACACTTTTGGAAGATGCTGTCGACTCTGAGTACGAGAGCGCTAAGACAAGTAAGCGGTTGCAACGTGACATGCGCGCTAACGCTGAGAAGGGCCGGCCCCACGGCAAGAAGATTTACGGCTACCGGCGAATTAAGGATTCTGAGACAGGCATCTTGGTCCGGGTCGAGCCCCATGAGGAAGAGGCTCTTATTGTGCAGGAGGCAGCACGGCGCATCCTCGCCGGCGAGACCTTTTACGCCATTGCGAAGGACTTCAACGAGCGTGGAATTCCGCCACGACGTGGGACCTTCAAAGCCCATCGCCAGGATCTCGGCTGGACCCCGCCCGCCGTCAAACAGATGCTGACTATGCCGGCGTACGCCGCCAAACGTCAGCACCAGGGGGAGATCATCGGTGACGCCATGTGGCCGCCCCTCATTGAGCTGGACACCTGGCAGAAACTTCAGATCGTGATGAATCCTCCAGAGCGCAGGAGGACGAACGACTGGCCAGCCAAACATCTGCTCACAGGTATCGCTACGTGCGGCGTATGCGGGGCTCCGATGCGTATCGGCAAGCAGAACGCCGGACGGCGCAAGGACAAGGCCACGGGGGAACTCTTGCCAAAACCCGTCGACGAGAACGGCAATGAGCTGCCCTACCCCTTCCGACAGGGCCCGGAACAACCTGCTCAAGTCGGCTGGGTACGATGTCGCGCGGGCTCTGGCTTAAGAGCGAGTTGCGCTCCCTATATATAGGGAGCAAAGCGGTAATTCGTCAGGTCAGACTGTCAGTCGTGGACCAAAGGGGCTGTGTTACCTGTCCAGGCACTGCCGTCCCAATACTCCTGAACGTCACCGCGTGGGTACCAGCCGGCAGGGACTCCGCGTGGCGGCGGAGCCGGGACTGCTGCGGTGTGCCGGTTTGCTTCGTCGGCGGCGGCTTTTTCGTCTTCGCGGGACTGGAGCATCCCGGCCCTTTTGACCTTAGTGGCGAACTCGCGGGCCTTTGCTTCATCGAGGCCGGAGACTTTTTCAAGGAACATGTCATCGGGCGTGATGACCGTCATGTAGATGGCGCTCCGGTCTTTCTTGGCGATTGACCCGAGAAGGGCACCCGCTGGCCCCGCGAGGATGGCACCGGCGGCGACACGGGTCCCTGTCACCCTCGCGCTGACGTTGGCGCCACTGTCGATGACGATCTCACATTCACTTGCCGGCCACGATTGGTTGCCCTTGCTGAGTGTCCGGCCAGAGAGAACCAGCCCACGGAACATGCCCGTATTTTTTTTAAGTTCGCTGTAGGCATTTCCTGCTTCCTGGGCATTTCTTATCACGTCCTTGAAGGTCGGTGCGGTCTTCACAACCTCAGTCGACGGCTCGGGTTCTTCACATTCCACAGCGGCAACGGCAGCCTGTAGTAGTTCCACAAATTCCTGCGCCTCTTTGAGGCGGCGGCCGGCTCCCAGTTGGACCGCGTAAGTATCTAAGGCGGGGTTTTTGCGTTCCTGGTCCGCGTGCGTGATGATGCGCAGATGGCCGGGCTTCCACACGATCGGAGCCGCAAAGTCCACTTCACGCACATGTTTGAAGGGGATGACGCGTGGACTGACTTCCTTCTTTGCAGTGACGCCGAGCTTACTGTCGAACGTGAGTACGACCGCATCCTCGGCCAGCGTGGCACGACCATCAACACTCTTGAGCTCCATGGGTCGAAGCATAGCTTTGTTCTGTTCGGCATCGTGGAATGCCACTCGTCCATTTGGAGGTCGGTGCTGCCTGGAAGCCGACAGCCGACCATATAGCCTGTGATCTGCACCGACACTACTTGGGGGACTCTTGAAACGCATCCTGACCGCAGCCCTGCCTGCCCTTCTTGCCGCACTCCTGTTGAGCGGATGTGGGGGAGCGCCAGCCGCCGCTCCCAGCCCATCCGGTTCTTCCTCAACTGCGACGCCATCTCCGACTCGAACAGCTACCCCGACGCCGACCCGGACAGCTACGCCGACGCCGACTCCTGCGGGCCTGAAGTATTCACTGTCCTGCACAGTGAATACCGGCTCCCGAACCACAGTCACCGACTACAAGGCAGCGTGGGCAACCCCATTCGATCTGTGCACAGTCAACACCGCCACGGGAACGCCGAGCGCTGCGGAGAATGCGGCCGGCGCCGCTTCCGGTGGAACGTCGCGAGACACAGCCAAGTATCTCTACGCCTTGTGCGCCACCACGGCCGGGCACTACTTCGAGGGCGCAGTCAGCGCACCACAAGCCAAAGAAATTGCGGCAGCTTTGACTCTCTGTCCCGATCACCCCAAGCGAAATGTTCTGGAGGCAAGCGCTGCCGCCGGCGGTGCACTGGATGCAGATCGTGCCAACGGCAAGCTCGTCTATACCGGCAAATATCTGGTGGGCAAAGATGTCGTGCCAGGTTCGTGGCAGTCCCAGGGCGAGAAGGTAGAGAACTGCTACTGGGAGATCTCAGACGGTCAAGGCAACATCATGGCCAACAACTTCATCAGTGTTGCCCCGCAATTCACCATTACTATTCCCGCCAACGCCGCAGGATTCACGGTCGAGGGCTGTGGTTTCCGTTGGATCGCTGGTTAGTGGGCGTCCCTGTGAGCATGGTTGTTGTGGACCGAGCGTAGAGCTATAGGGGAGCTATGCAAAAGAACGGAATGACGTTCAATACCAAACGGATGCCGGAGAAGTGGCGAGCCCACTTCAAGGTCTACCGTTCCAAGATCAGCATCTACCTCGACACCGCCGATTTCGGCACCCCGTTGATGGTGGACGCATCAGAGATGATGGGATTTCTCCCCCGGAGGATCGACCTTTCTTCATTCCCCGACGAACTCGGTCCAGTGCGACCAGGAGCCGAATCACTGTGGATTGAAGCGGAACTTCCAGGCCCCTGCCGTCGCGCCCGGACATCCGTCGGATCGGAGCCATGGTGCACCGCAGCAAGACACGCACCAGCCTGATTTCCAGCGCGTCGACGGGCGCGGAGCACGAATATCTGATCGAAGCGTATCTCCGCGACCCCGACGGTCTTTCGATTCGGTTGGGGCAGGACATACGGTTCCGTCTAGACGACAGGGGTTTCCTGACGGGACTGGAGTTCATGGAGTACCGCACTGTGCTCCGTCGAGGAAACCCTTTCAAGGACGACGGTCCAATTAGCAGCGGCTATGAGGTTCAGGATGCTCGGGCGACGGCTATGGAAGTGGCAAACCGAGTCTTATTCGCCCTGGCCCTGATGAACTGCCGCAATGTCAGTTTGCGGGAACGTCGGGCGGGCAAGTCGACTGGAGCTGGCCCCACAGGGGATGCCTTCCACGAGGTCGTGATTGATGGCAGTGGCGGAGGGTCGCGCGGAGCAAGCGGAGAGACCGCGGGAAGTTCGTCCGGCCGGCGACACCTGGCACGGGGCCACTTCAAGACTTTTACTGAAGACGCACCGCTGCTGGGGAAGCATGTGGGGACGTACTGGTGGGGTTGGCAGGTCCGCGGCCAGGAGGGCTCTGGTGTTATCGAGAAGACCTACACCTTGAAGGCAGGTCGTCGCTGATCAAGGAGTGCCGGTTGGTCGCTTGTCCAGGGCCGCGATGGGTCAGCCAACAGAGCAAAACCTACTTTGAAACACCACCGTGCCAGGAGCAGGCGCCGCTCTTGCCTCCCGACTTGGACGCGGTGCCGTCATTGCACATGGTGGAGTATCCACCACCGGACGACCCACCGGTGGTGGCGCCGACAGCGCTCGAACTTGATGACCGGCCGCCGGGGTAGCTGGGTGCGGGGCTGGATCCGCCGTACAGGGAGCCTGCACCCACGCTGCTGGAAAGGCCCGCGGCCGTCAGACGGCGCTGGTACTCGGGGGCGAGCTGGGCGAGGAAATTGACCATGGCATCCATGTCCGCGTTGCTGTGAACGTAGTCGGACGGATAACAGGACTGGGCGAAGACGAGCCACATGGATCTGGCCAGTGCATCCTTGCCGGACTCGGACAGGCGGCTTACGTCGCCGATGGTGAAATACCCGCTTCCTCGTTGCCGCATGTCCTTGCAGACGTGATCGCTGAGACGGTCGTAGTCCCTTCGGTCAAGGGGCACGCCAACAGCACGGTATTTGCCGCTGACGGTCTCAAACATCAGGTCGTCCAGAATGCTGAAGCTGGTCACCTTCGCCGCAGGCACCGCCGCTGCACTGCGGGAGGGAACTGTGGTCGGTGTCGTTTGGGGCGGCGTATATGCCGGTACTTGCGTGGCCTGTCGGGGCGGGCTGGCTGTGGCTGACGGGGTAACCGTACTCTGCGGTGCGCTGCATCCGGAGAGAAGGAAGGCTGCTGCACAAGCGACAATTAGGCCGCGTCTCAAGTTGTCCCCCAAACTGACTTTTGTAGGCGAACCTTATCAAGGAGGCGGGTCGAGGCGCCAGATCTCAGCCCTTCGTGTTCATGCGGTTGTACCCCCGCAATCTAGCGTTTGCGGCCCATGATGCGTTCGATGGCCTCTGCCTCACGTTGCGCGTCCCGTTCCGGGTCGATGCGCGGGGCACTTGCGCTGGCTCCCAGGACCTCGCTGTAACTGGTGCGACCCCTGTACTGCCTAAGTGCGTCCATCCGCCGCTCCACCGGCGCCGGCAGCTGTCTGGACGTCACCCGGGCCAGGGCTTCCCGGTGGGTCTTAAGTTGTGCCAGCCGGGCCGATTCCATCTTGTCCCCAAGGAATTCAGACATCTCGGGTGGAGGCACCAGCGACCCTGCGTCCGACAGCCTCCACTCCGACAGCGGGGCGGAGGCGTAGTGGGTGGGAGACACGACGTACCGCTCAGCAGTGGGGTGGCGGTAACTGCCCGAGTACATTGCCACGAGGACACCGAGGGATTCGTACTCGATATCCAGGACGACACTGGTCAGCGGCAGATCGAGGACCAGGTCAGGAACGTCCGGAGACCACAGCCATACGTCATGGATGCCTGCCGTCTGATAGCCGCCGTGGCGGCGGTCCCACTCTTTGCTGTCCATTGGCTTGCGCTGGACCTCGAACGCCAGATGCCGGCCGGAGGTTGCTGTTGCTCTCACGTCGCTGCGCAGCCGGACACCGGGGATCCAGACCTCATCTTCGACGGACCAAGGAAGGATGTGGTGCTGGTCTCTCGCCCAGTCCATGATGACGCGCTTGCCGTGCAGGTGCTCAGCGGTCTCGCCGTGGCGGCGCAGGCCGTCGGGGGCCTCGCCGGCCTGATGGCGGAAGTGCTTGCATCGCGTCTTGGCGTCGACGAGCTGCACCGGGACTTCGCGGCCGTCTTCCTTGCAGTCGATGCAGACGATCTCCTTGGAGCCCTGATAACCGTAGCGGTCGTAGTAGGAGTTGTTTCCGCGGTGCATCTCAGCAGCGGTAACAACTCGTCCCTCCGCGTTGTTGTAGGCGACAAGGGGATCTGACGGTTCCCACTTGCGGGGAGTGAGCCGACGTATCTCGATCATTGGCACAGTATGAGCCGAAGGGCTGACATTTCGTCGCAGGGTCAGAAAAAGAGACGTGTGTTATTCACGGAGACCGACACGCTGGTGACAAAGCGTCCAGCGCCTAATCGCTCGGACACGACGGCTCCGTGCGGGGGCGCCACCAAGGGTTACGGACTTCAATCTCGGGGTGGTGCTCCGTGACCCACTCGGCCATCCGGCGTCCCCGCCCTGCGATGAACTCCAGATCCCGGAACGCTTGAAGTTGTCGAAGGGCAGGTAGAACCGAACCTCTTCGTAGTCGGGTGTCACGAGGTCTTGAAAGTGGAAGAACTCCACAAACTCTTTGAACCCGTCGAAGAGCGCAAAGAAGTCCGCGTACGCGTTGATGACGTTGGCCAGGGGGCTATCCGGTTCTCCTGCGTAATGACGCCGGATGCACTCCAGGGTCAGATCCATCCTGTCGGCGATGAGCGCCCTGAGCCCCCTCGCCTGGTTCATCGTGGGTCGGTCCTTCTTCCTGACGGGCCAGATCATCGCACTGCCGATGGTGTACGGCGGGTTCAGGTAGCGGGCCCGCTGCTCCTCGTTCAGCGAGGCGATGGCGTTCGCCAGAGACGCCGTACGTGCCCGGCCGGTGTAGGAGTGGGTGATGGCGTCACTGCCGTACCAGTACCTCGCCTCGGAGGGGTCAGTGAAGATGAGGTAGCCGTCCCCACGCTTCGGCGGCGCGGTCGGTTCGAAGACGACGCCGGGTCGCAGCTCCTTGGTCCACAGCAGCTCGTGGTCCGCCCGGAGATTCGGACTGCCACTGTCCGGGTCAGTCCCTGGAGGGGTGTCGGTCATGTAGTTGAACGAAGTGTCGAAGACGCGCGGCTGTTGCTGCTGCCGGTATTCCGGATCACTCAAGGTTCCCCCAAAGACCAGAGTTATAAGACGCACGAACCGGTGGTTGGGTCCGCGAATGTCGCGGCCATCAGCTCTGTCCCAGACTAGGTGTCACTTCCTGATATTGAAACCCCAAGTGGCCGACTGACTCTCGGCAATGCCCATGTTCCCTTCCCTGGGGTTCTGATTGTGTGCCCATGCAGTCCCGCTCTTTTAGGGAATTCTCTGGGCGTCCGGTACGTTACAGTCGCCGACAAACCCATCAACAGAAAAGAGATGCACCTTCGTGGCAACCGACTACGACGAACTCCGCACCGACGTCAAGGAATCCCAGGAGAACTCGCTGGAGGCCCTGAAAACAGCCAAAGCGCCTGATGCCAATTCAGTGGTTCAGGAGCTGGACGAGGCTGACACCTCGGATGGCCTGACGCCGGGCGGTGAGTTCATTGCCGAAGAGCTCGTTGTGCAGGTCATTCCCCAGGCCGAGGACGAATTCACCTGCTACTCCTGCTTCCTGGTGCGCCACCGTTCGCAGAAGGCCCGCGAGAAGGACGGCCATGCCTACTGCGTCGAATGTGAGGGCTGAGAGGTTCTGGCCGGCTGTCCCGGAGCACATCTGGGACAGCATCCGCGAGGAATTCACGCTGCCCACGGCCGCGGACCTGGAGGCTCACTTCCAGGCAGCAAAGCTCGTGATGAAGGACGAACTCATGCGCCAGATCGCTCACGAGCTAACCGAGATCGTCCGCAATGACGCCAAGACGGACTGGAATCTCAAGGAAACGGTGCGTGCGAAGCTGCGCACACGGATCAAGAGGCTGCTGCTCAAGCACGGATATCCGCCGGACCAGGAGGTCGCGGCCACCGAGCTGATCCTGCAGCAGGCGGCGGCCACCGCCAGTGAGCAGTAGGTCAGTAGGAAGTAATCCTGGTGACGCCGATCTTAGCGGCTTAGCGGCCTCGGCCAGCGACGTCTGGCTCCTCTGGAAGTCGAAGCGGAAGCGATCATTCCGGACGAGGACGACGAAGGATGCGCAGCTGCCACGGGTTATGCGTGCAAAGCAGGAGCTAGTGGTTGCGCATTACGAACCTGGCTTACTGACGATCTCCCGCGGGCTGCCTGGGCTGCCCGCCAGATCATCGAGACTTTAGAAACTCGCGTACCTTGAGGTCAAGCACCGGCGGGAGCTTGATGACGGAAACCGAGCAATAGGCATCCGTGGAATCAGCGGTTCTGCAGTCAGCCATTTCGGCCATTTCCCAGCAACATACTCACAGCTGTCGCTTCCTGAGGTGTCATTTGAGCCACAAGGCAACAGTAGAACGCGTGCACGGCTCAGGAAGCGATTCCGGCTACAAAGCGCTTTCACGCTTCCGCGGTCAACTTCTATAAGACTTGTTCGGCAGGAGGAACGCCAAGGGCTGCGGTTAGTTACGGCCTGTCGGAACCAAGAGGCTGAACCGCGAACCTTCGGCTTGCGACTACTCCGGCGGCGGATATCGGCGGGCATAATCTTGCTGCACTTCCAAGGGGAGGGTTAACCAGATAGCTGCAATGCCTGCCCAGAAGTCGGCCCAGTACTCGTCTTCCGTGGGTCAGGCCAAGGGCTCTTGGCCGCCAGCGCTTACGTTGGGATTCTTGCGACTGCGAGAAGGCATGAACACCACCTGAGTACGTTCCGCTTACGAGTGTTGCTATGTCAGCACTGTATGAGGTCCAGCCCTTCTGGCGGGCTGCACCCCTGCCAGGCCTCTGCAGCCCAAAACCTCCTGAGCCGCGGTCGAAGCAGTGAACAGAGCTGCCCCCTACAAGGGGCACTGCTCAGCCAGCTTCTCCGGAGCCAGCATATTGGTGTCGAGGAGGACCGCCTCCGCGACACCGCGCGTCGAATCGAGATGAGTCACTCAGTGAACGTCCCTGTCAGGTCCACGCAGAGGCGGTTGCCGAACTTGTAGTCCAGCAGCCTACGTCGGTGCATCTGATGCACGGCCACGCCCGGAGCTATGCCGATTTCCCGGGCTTTTTCAGCGATCTCGCCATCGTAGGACAAGCCACGAAACTGTGAGACGCCAGCCTCGCCGAAGAGGAGGTCCATGGCGAACGCGTTGGCACCCTTCTCCGCCTCGCTGCCGCGCTTCTTCTCAGTGCTGTATTCCAGATGCATCTCGCCTCGGGGGTCGTTAAGAACATGGCCGATTTCGTGGAACAGCGTCCAGATCACGAACCCGTCCTTACCCCAGCGTCCTGTCTGCTGGATAACGGGTACTCGCTTATCGATCCAGCGGGTCATGCCGAGCAGCGGGAGCTTTTTCGGTGGCTCAACCACCATAAAGACGACGCCGACGTCGGCGAGCATGTTCGCAATGTCGCGGAGCATAGTGGAGTCGGGCGTCGCGGCCCGCGCGCGGAGGTCGGGCAAGGCTGTCCGCAGCCGGTCAGGGTCATAGTCGAAACTGCGCCCGCGCTCGAACGGCTCTGCCAGTTCAGCGGCCCTCAGCCAGATCGTTAGGAGAGACCGGTCGAGCGTTGCGCCCGAGTCCTTCAGGGCTGCCAGCGCGTAGTCGCCGGTGGCGGCTTCCTCGTGCAGATGGAGGTAGGCTTCCCACGTTCCGCAGCGGTGAAAGGCAAGGAAATCCGACACGAGCTTGCCTGGTGACCGCCTGGTGGCTGAGGTAGCACCGATGCCGCGGAGTTAAGTAATCGCGGACGACGCGACCTCGTCTGCGTGACCGGCGAGTCGCTCCTCGTCAGCAATCCGTGCGAGATCGGCCCGGTACAGCGCCTCGTACTTGAGCCACGTTTTGGCGGGGATCCCGACGACGCGCTCGAGGCGCATTGCGGTATCGCTAGTTATCGGCGCGCGGCCGTTGATGATCTCGTTAACCTGCTTGCGACTGCTTCCGAGGAGCTCGGCCACGCGCTGCTGGGAAAGGCTATGATCGTCAATCCACTCCTCCAGGTACTCCCCGGGAGCGACGGCGTAGTTAGTGGCGGCCATGGTGTCTCCTTCCTCAGTGGTAGTCCTCGATGTCGACAACGGTCGCATCGACAGCGCTCAAGGAGTTGGGCGTCGGTTCCACAAGGAGCCGCCAGTTGCCGCTGAGCTCGCCAGCCCAGGTCCCGGCGCGTTTACCCTTGAGATCGTGCCACGCTCCTCCGGGGTCGTCCTCGGGTAGGTCGCCAAATGTGTCTGAGTTCTCGAGCGCTTTGATTCGAAGGCGGAGCTTCTTCTTCAAATCCGGCCGCTTCTTCTGCATCTCGCGTTCGTCGGTGCACAGCTTCTCGAGCTTGTTGTCCTTGTACTGTACTTTCAAGTATATGTCACCGATCTCGTTACAGTCTCGTGCGCGCCTCGCTAATTTTATGCCCGGATTTGTCCTATCCGAGATTGCGCCACGCCAAGGGCGGCCTCGCTCGGCCGGAACCATTTGAACGACGCTGGCCACCGGCGGAGAGCCGGCGTCGAGGCTCCTTCTTTCTCCGTCGGTAAGCCACGCTTAGCCCTCGAGGTCGATGAGGCCGACTGTGTCGAGAAGAATACGAACGTCCAGAATGCGGTCCGCTTCCCGCAAACCCTCGAAATACAGGTGTGAGTCCAGGGCCGGATGACAGTCGAAGGTGTAACGCAAGGTGAGGCTGAAGAGCAGCAGATCAGCGGACAGGCGCGTGATTCTCCGGTTTCCATCCACGAAAGGGTGCACTCTGACGAGCCGGTGGTGCGCGGTCATCGCCACCCAGACCGGGTCCATCGGACTGCGCGTCCTCGCGGCCTACGCTCAGGAGCGGGCTGCCGGACGGGAAAAGGGCGGGTTTTGGGAATGGTGTGCCTCGGGCCCCTGCTCGGTTGGCCGGCCTCGACCAAGAAGCTGTCGATGACCGAAAGCGAGGGCGTTCAGACGGGCGGAAAATTCAAGGGCACGCGTGTCTTCGAAGTCGACCCGGCAGTGGATCCGTCGGACGAGACCACGATGCTCGCGCACCTGAAGATCTCCGAGGGCGGCGGCGTCCTCGCCCCGCGCGTCTACTTCTACGACGACACGGGCGGGGCGACTAAAAGGTGCACGTCGGATTCGTCGGGCCGCACCACCTCGTTCCGAACCAGTCGAAGAACGGGGATCCTTCAGTGGAAAAGAAAATCACCCCGCGCCTGACGGCAACGGGCTGATCATGATGGTCCGAGTCTACGTCACCTCAGGATCCTGCCAGCGTGGCGGTCGGAGGATTCGAAGCGTAGCGCCCCTGGCCGTTCAAGGCGCTATACAGAGTCTGCCGGCTGACGCCGAGCTCCCGAGCCACCGCGGCCTTCGGGACACCGTGGGTGATCAGTTCGCGCGAGGTGAAGATCTGGCCGTCGGTGAGATTCGGCTCGCGCCGGTACACCCCCTTCGCCTGGCGGTGGCGATGCCTCCGGCCAGGCGTTCCTCGACCGTCGCCCGCTCAAGCTGTGCGACCGCAGCGAGGATCGTGAGCATGAACTCGCCCTGCGGCATGACCGTATTCAGGGCTGGGTTGTCCACGAATTCGACGGCGACGCCCTTCTTCTGCAACCTCCCGATCAGTCCCAGCAGGTCCGTCGTCGACCGGGACAGAAGGTCCGGCGACTTCACGCGGACAACGTCGCCTTCAAGGACACAAGCCGGCTATTGGTCGATTGTCAGCTGCCGATCACCCTCGGTCGCGAACTTGTCTACCACCAAGAAAGCCTTGCCCAGGTCGTTGAGCGTCAGTTCGAGGCGGAAGTAGTCAACTTCACCTTCGGCATTCTTGTAAGGACGGATCCCGTTTGCAACGCGTCCGCGCCTCCAGTCATCAAACGACTCGGTGAAGAATTGATCATCCTCATCCCAAATCGAGCACTCTGCCTCGTACTGATCATGCTCCGCATCGTCATAGGTTTCCTCGTGGACATCGAGGCCGGCCCAGGCGAACAGCTTCGCTACCGCATCGGCGTAACTCGTCGGCCCGACGAAGAACTGCCAGGTGACGAGTTCCTCGGGATCATTACCGTCCTCATGGTCAATGCCAATCGAGATCGAACCACGACCCGAAGACTTGTTGATCCATTCCTCCATATCAACCAGAAGCCGCGTACCGCCCGCGAGCATCTCCATCCAGGGTTTCGCCAGCTGGAGTTCGCGGATTCGGAGAACATAGGGATCACCTTCCGCTGCGTCCTCGAGCTGGATTCGGGCTGTCTCATCAAGCAAGTGCGCAGCTGGCACGAGCAGCTTCCATCCGCCGGTCGACGTTTCGACGAGCGTCTCGCGATTGACTAGCTGCCAATGGCATTGCTTGGTCTCAGGGTGGTAGAGGACGACAACAACCGGCAGCGAATGGTTCGTCCAGTAGCGCACGTGTGCCGCATCAGGCCGAAACCACCAGCCTTCGGGACCAGGTTCGCTGAACCAGCTTTTGCCCCCCTTGATCTGGAGAGCCAGGAGCCGACCACGGACATCCTCACCGTCCACGATCTCCGCGTGAGCATCGATACCGTAGTCTTCGGTGGGCTGATCGCGAAAAAGCCACCCGAGCTCATCTTCGATAGCAAGACGTGTATGAGTCAGGCCTGCACTGCCGACTTTGGCACTAGGTTTACGGCGCATCACGGATCCATCTTGCCGCACCGCGGGCCAGACGTGATCTTCCGCCGTGTTCAGCGGTAATTGAGCTTCGACGCCAGTGGGAGAAATCCCCGGCGTCGGGGCTCCCTCGTTCACCGTCCGGGCCGCATGTTGCGGGAGCCATTGGCTGTGCCGAACCGTTCCCAGTCTCCGCCACTCGGCCCAGGAAATCGTCGGAATCGTCACAGGTTTCGGGAAGTGGCGATGTAAGGCAAGGCGGTTCGACGCCGGCCCTGTGTCGAAGCGCAACCGCTGACCTCAGCTCCTATCCTCGATGGGGTCCACGACACTCTGTGCTCCGTGCTGGGGGCACACGTACACCATGCGGATACCGAGGTCGTCGGCCCAGTTCAGCCCGGGCTCGCAGTCACCGCCGCACTGGACGCAGGTCCTGTATCTCCGCGCGCGCTTCTCGGCGATGGATGCCGCGACAATGGCTCCTGAGCGAATCGCCTCCGGCGGGATCGGGCGGAGCGCGATCGCCGCGGCGGCGGCTTGCTGGACAAGTACGTTGTACACGCTTTCGACGGGTACGTGGAGCTCCCGAGCGATGACGTGCATCGAATCGCCCTTCTCTAGCTTGGCGAGGATCGCGGCGCGCTTGTCGGCATCGATGACGAGAGGGCGTCCACCGACCTTACCCAGCATCCTCACGGACTCCGGAACGTTTTTCGGTTTGCGATCGACGTCGCTGCGGCGGTGGTCCTCGGCCAACGCATGCGCGATGTCCAGGATGACGTTGCGCTCGGTGTGCTCGCCGGCCGCTGCACCCTCCAACACCTTCACCGCGACGTGATGCTCGAAGAGGCAGTTGAGGACGAGTGGTGGAATTCGTTCCCAAGCTGCTGTTGTTCTTGGTCATTCTGATAGTCGGACTTATCATCGCAAAGGCCATTTCCAAGGCACTGAACATTGCCGTCCGCTTCCTGCAACCCCTCCCTCGCTGCTTCATCAAAGGAACCACACTGCTCGAAAACAACATCACTGACAAGGGAACGTCCATTAGGGTGCAACTCAAGTTCCTGCAGTGTGTGTCTGGGGTCCTCTAGTGCCCGATCCGAAACAATGTCGCGTTCCACAGAGCTATCGACCACGACACTATGGCACCGGGATGTACTCGTAGTCTGCCGGCTGGTTTCGCTTTTGCGTAGCTTTCCGGCCCTTAGTTTTCCTTGTTCTTGCCGCTTGCCCAGAATGGAAATATTACGAGGTGCAGGCAGAGCCACCACGCGAAGACTGCGTTTACTCCTCCGGCTGAAGATCCGTTGATAAGGCCGTGAGCCTGAATGTTTCGGAAGTTGGGGCCGTGCGAGTTTGTTAGAAACGCGTCGAAAAGGAAGGTCATACTTGGACCTAGAATATCTGCCGTCTGTTCCATCTCTAGCAGAGTCCCCAGCGAAGCCTCTGTGTGGATCCCCTCGGGGCTGAGAACAGTCGTGTCCCCACCTCTTCCCTTGATGTGATATCGCAGAAAGGCTTCTAACTGCGGTATCAGCAGGTGGGAACTAGTCATGAAATCCCAGTCAAAACCTGCGGCTAGCCCCTTTGCAAAAAAGGCTTCACGCCCGGGCGGAACTGCTGCTGACTCTGACACCAATGGCATTAGCTCGCGCTCCCTAACGCAGTGCTCCTGATTGAAAGCTTCTAGCCCAGGAATGATGGCCCCCCTAACAACCAGTTCTATACGCCGGGCATAGTTTTCAACTGCTCTGATTAATATGACGTCCTCGTCATTGGTCGCGTCGACAGCCGGAACTCTAGAGATAACCCGTCCGTCTTCATGCAGGGTGGCCCGTGGGAAGATTCCGGACAAGGATCCGTTGCTCGCAAGTTCTCGTTCTGCATCTAGCAGTTCCTCACGTCTGGGAACTGGAAAAAGACTGATTAGGCCAAACAATGCATCGAGGATGGGCTTACCAGATACACGGGCTTTCGCCTCTTCAGCCAATTCTGACAAGTCAATTGGATCTGACTCTATGAGTGACATTTCTTCTACAGCACGTGCTCCGGCTGCTGCTAGGCGAGGTCGTAGTTCCGCAAGATGCTCGTCAAAGTCGATGCCGCGGAATTGACGGGGAATCCTGCGGTAGTGCTGTATCGCTTTCTCAAGACTGGTAGCGATGCGAATAAAACTTGCATCCGGCGATTGCTCGTTGAGGGTGGCCTCCAGCTCGAAGGACACAGCCACCTGTTTAACTAGGGCCCAGTAGTCTTTACTACGTCCATTGGCAGCTTCCCAATCCGAGGCTGCTTCTAAAAACACTCGTTCTGCAAAGTGTTGGCCTTCGTCGCGCAACTTGTTCGCCATTGAGTGGAATGCTTCCGACCGGGCGGTTCGCTTATCCGCGTCCAGACCGTAGCGAATAGAAAGCAAAGAAAGTTCGCGGGCCCTCGTGTCGAAGTCGTTAAGAGCCCGGCTTAGGGATTCACTGATCAAGGCTTCGAGAGGTTGGACGGCTGTAACGCCAGCCCCACGGATCATTCGAGCAAGGCATAGGGCTCGATCCCAGCAGTCCACGACTGAGTGACTTCTCGCCGTGGGAGTAGCGGGCAGATTAACGGCAGAATATGCCTCTATCGCCCCTAGTGCAGTACGCGCCCCCAAGTCTCTCCGTTTGAGCCAGAGAATGTCCCAAACCCGCGCCCGGAGGTCAGGGCGAATGATGCGTACGACTGACAACTCAAGAAACTTTAGATCGTCGGGCGACAGGTCATCAATGGCAAAGGAGCGCCGGTCACCGAGCTGAATGGCCGGGGTGAACGGCTGACTCCGGCTGCTGGGCTCGAAATGCAGAAAGCAGATGTTAGACAAGATGCGGAAGACCGCTTTATCGGGTGCAGCTAATTTCTCGTCGGCACTCGCTGAGCCCAGAACGTTATTCATTTCGTGATAGTCTGCCGGCCCGCAATTGCCAAGCACCCGATCAAGTCGGACCCAATCAAAGGTCTCAGGGTTAAGAGCAACAGTTTTCTCGCTCTCTTTGTCTGGCATATTTATCCTCGTTCACCCGGCCAATTATGGATGCAAGTTCCTACAGTATCGGTGGTCACACCGAGCAGCCAAAGGAGCTAAACGGACCCCCCTTGCACCTGATGGCGTTCCAGCCCAGGCAGCGCAGCTAGGGGCCGGTGCAGGGTGGCGCCTCAACGACAAGCCAGTAGGAGTAGGAGCGCCGGACAAGGCAAAAGCCCGATAATCCCTTTCGATGCAGCCGTCGTAAAAATGACGACCCCGGGGCCTCCTCAGAGATTCAGGGCCGGTCTCAATCTGGCGACTATGAGGAGTCGCTAGCTGCTGCTGGTCTCAAGCTCAGTCCTCATCGCGGGCTGCCACGATATTGTGGGGCGCTGAAGCGACCATGCAGCGAACTGATGAGACAGCATCATGAAGGCGTGTGCAACACCGTGTGCACGGCGGCAAAGCTAGATCGACTCAAACTTTCTTGTTGACCCACATCTGTATCGAACTTTCTCTGGGGTCATTGCGAGTCTGGTGCTCTGCCGCTTACAGAAGTGTGATCGCCAGCGGAGTCATGTCGCTCCGGCCCGCCACTTCCATGAACCCGTGAGCTCATCTGCTCACTCCATGGAACAAAACGGACGGAGCACCCATGTACTTTGCAGCGGTGGACCCCGGGATCACCCCGAACGCTAGCTTTCCCTTCCTGGAATCGCTCAAACAGATCGGAGGCGGCATCCTCGTCGGCGCCTTCATCATCATCGCAATCGTGGCAATTATTGGTGCCGCAATGCTGTTGGCCGGCAAGCTGAGCCAGTCATCTCGTCTTGCCTCCGGCGGCGGAGTGATCCTCCTCTGGACCGGCCCGGTGGCAGCCATTCTCGGCGGCATCAACGGCTATATTCTCTGGTCGCAGACGGCCTTCCCGCTTGGGTTTTAGCTCATGCCTGTTGAGTGCGATCTCAATGGATGGTGGCCGCCCGGCTGCGGTTTGATCTCACAAGCGAACGACAATGCCCTGGGCGCAGTCACGTCTCTCTTCGCCAACATCCTGCAAAACATGGCTTCCTGGCTTTGGGCCTTCATTACCGGCGCCTTCTCAGTGTCGGATATCGACGACTCCCAGTGGCTCTCGATCGAGGGGTTGACGAGCTGGTGGGTGATTGTCATGCTGACGCCGCTCGTGGTCGTGATGATCCTCCAGGTCCTGTCGGGCCTAGTCAGCCAGCAGCCACGACGGATCGGACGGGCGATGCTCGGCGGCGCTGCGGCCATCCCACTTGTCGGGGCTGCCGTGTATCTCGTTCGGCAACTGACGCGCGCGAGCGACTCAGCCTCTGCCGCGCTGCTCGCATCGATCGGCTCGGACCCATACCTCGTGTTCATGAGGCTTTTCGGATTTGAACGGGCACCAGAAGGAAGTGGTCGGCAATGGAACTTAGTCTCGCTTGCTCCCGGGACAACTGGCGGCCCCGTCGGTGCCGTCATCGTTACAGTGATGGCCGTCATTGTCGTGTGGATACTTGCCTTCATCCTGATGTGCTCGATGATCTTTCGCTCCTTTGCACTCGTCGTGTTGGCGGCCGTCGCGCCGGTTGCCCTGATGCTGCTGCCCTGGGACAAGACAAAGTCCTGGTCCCGCCGCTGGTGCGAGGTGGTCACTGCCCTGGTGCTGGCGAAACCCTTGGCCGGAACGGTCTTGGCCGTTGCGGTGAAGCTCTTTGCCGAGTCCAAGTCCTTCTCAGGATTGGCAGCCGGAACTGTGGGCATGGTTCTGGCCTGCGGTGCACCGTTGATGGCCCTACGCCTGGTTAGCTTCGCGGGCGGGGAACTTGCAGCAGCAGCCCAAACCGCCGGTGGCGGCCATGTCCTGTCCCGGAGCAGCAGCATCGCGGCTCGTCAGATCAGTCGACAGGCCGGGGGCCACCTTACACTCGCGAGCCTGATGAGCCGCTCCGCAATGACTCGGCCAATAAGCTCAAGCCGTAACCCCTTTCCGACACAAGTGTTGGCACCGGCTGTCCACTCCGGCGTGCCGTCGCCACATGTCGACGGCGGCGCACTGGCCTCAGGCACTAGGTCCTCCGCTGGAGTGCCGCACGTCTTTCACCCGCCAGAGTCGCGGGCCTTAATGGGAATAGACCCTCACGAACAAAGCGCTACTGCTCGAGCAGCTACGCAGCAGGCCCCACTCGGAGATGGCGAACCGCGAGCGCAACCGACCGCGAGCACACCGGCCCCTCCGACGGTGCGGCCTCCCCATCCAACGAGAATCAACCCTCCGAATGGAGGTACTCCGCATGTCTGAAGATGCGCGTGCCCTTGAGGCCGTCAAATTCCCGAGATACGAGCGTCGAGGGTTCTTCCTCGGGCTCAAGTGGTACCAGTTGCTGATTGTCGCAGGGGGAGGGGCGGTTGCCATCGTGGCTTCCGCGAGTAGTGGGCCGGTTGGCCTGTTCTCCTCCGGACCCCTGTGGCTTGGGCTTATGCTGCTGGGGCTCCTTCAATATTCCCGCATCCCTTATCCGGCATGGGCGAAACAGCTCGTTGTGTTCTTCTATCGGGCAGCGGCAGGACAAACAAGGTTCCTTGCAAAGCCCGCGGTCCCGCAACTCGCTGGTCGTCTGGCTCTCCCGGGCGGCCTCGGCAACCTGGAGATCCGAACAACCGCCAACGGTGAATGCTTCATGGTCGACCGCCACGGCAGGGAGGCAATCGCAGTCTTGAGCTGCAGCACGCGATCGTTTGCACTGCTGGATGCAGATGACAAAGCCTGGGCGGTCCAGGCCTGGTCACGTGTGCAAGCCGGCATGGCCCAGCGGCCAGGCGTGGCCAGGATTGCCGTCCAGGATTACACAGTGCCCTATCCATCGTCTGCGCTTTGGGAGTTTTACAAAGACAACGCCATGCCGGCACAAGCCAGCGAGAAGGCCGCGTGGGGACAACGCGCGTACGAGGACTTGCTGGGGGCGGCCGGGGCAACCATGAGCCATGAGCTGCTGGTGGCGGTTGTCCTGGACACAAGCAAGGCTCGTCGGCGGATCAAGGAGTCAGGCGGGGGACTGGTAGGCCTGGAACGTGTCCTGCGGCTGGAAGTCGAGGCGATGAAAACGTCGCTCGCTACCCACAGCGTGAAGGTGGATGAGTGGATTGGGGAATCCGGACTGCTGAGCATCATCGGTGCCGCCTTAGATCCCGCTGCCTTGCCTACCGGCAAAGCGCCGGTGTCGAAAGCCCCGCCGTCGGACGAACCGGTAAGTCAGGCGATGGATACCCTCCACCGCCATGGCCCGATGGCCGTAGAGGAACACTGGACCTACCTGCGGACAGACAGCGGGTTCCACCAGACCTTCTGGATCGCTGAATGGCCGCGCCAGAAAGTCTTCCCGGGCTTCCTGCACCCCTTGATCTACGTGGGCGAATTCCACCACACGTTCACGGAAGTCATACGGGCAGTGCCTACCGCTGATGCCCTCCGGGACATCCGCTCCGCTCAGGAAGCGCACGAAACCCGCCGCCGCATCAACGCCCGCTTCGACAGACCTCTCACCCGTGAGCAAAAGGCCGAGGAAGAAGAAGTGATCCAGAGGGAGGAAGACATCGTCGCTGGCCATGGTGACGTCCGCCCGGCGGCCTACATTACCGTCACGGCGACTTCGCTGGAGGACCTGGCACGGCATCGCCAGGAACTTGAATCCGCCTCCGCCGGAGCATTCGTTGAGCTCCGGCTTCTCTACGGTCAGCAATGGGCCGCGTTTGTCGCCGGCGGCCTGCCGCTCGGAAGGGGACTGCGTTGAAACAGGCATTGAAAAGCTTCGAGTACCTGCCGTCGGGAAAGAACCGGACGGAACGGAAGGCACGACGGCGGCCCGCACCACCTGCTGCAGGGTGGGCGAGTGCCGCACTAGGGGACACGCAGCGCGACTCGCAGGGGTTTCGCCTTGCTGGTGACTGGGGGAGTAACGAGCCGAACTCCCTGCGGGGTCCACACCGCTTGCGGCCCGCGCCCCACCGGGCTTCGACCCTGACGTTTGCGGCCGCCTACCCATTCCTTACGGAATCGGGGCTGGGGCATGAGGGCACCTACATCGGCACCGACGTTTTCGGGTCCGGGGCCTTCTCCTACGATCCCTGGATTTTGTACGACAAGGGGATCATCAGCGGCCCCTCCATTGTTGTGATCGGAACGGTCGGCACCGGCAAGTCCATGTGCGGCAAGTCACTCGTAACCCGGTCAATCACCTTAGGACGAAAGGCAGCCGTCGCGTCTGACCCCAAGGGCGAATGGGTCGCTGTAGCGGAGGCTGTCGGCGGCAAGGTCATTTCCATTGGCCCGGGCCGTCCCGCCCGGGTGAATCCCCTCGACGCCGGTCCCCGCTCCACGGCCCTGACCGAGGCTCAATGGCAGGCGGTAGTGAGGCAACGGCGTCGATATCTCCTTGGGGCCTTGGTCTCGCTTATGCGGCAGGGCACCCCCCTGCGCCCCGTGGAGCACACGGCGTTGGACATCGCCCTCATGGAAACCATGGCCGAGAACTCGAACCCGACCCTGCCCATGGTGCTGGACCACCTCCTCAAGCCGTCGAAGGAGATGACGGCCCTGGTTGGTACGGATGGAGCAACCGCCGTCAGCCATTCCCTGCGACGTACGGTCTCCGGCGACCTCGAAGGCATGTTCGATGCGCCATCCACTGTGGCCTTCGACGCTGACGCCCCGATGATGGTCATGGATACCTCAGCGCTGATCGGCGCGTCCGAGCAGGCGCTTTCGCTGGCCGCAGCCTGCGGTGCCACATGGTTGGAAGCCGCGATCACCAACCCTGACGGCGGGAAGCGGCTTGTGGTGTACGACGAGGGGTGGCGGATGCTTGCAGATCCGTACATGTTGGCAAAGATGAGCGAGCAGTGGCGGCTGGCCAGAACCTACGGGATCGCAAACCTGCTCATCATGCACAAGGTCGCCGACCTCAATGAGATTGGTGACAGCACGAGTGGACACCGACAGAAAGCACTGGGCCTGCTGACTGAGGCTGACACCAGGGTCATCTACCGGCAGAAGCACGATGCGATGCGCCTGACCAAGGAAGCACTTGGCCTGACCGAAGCGGAGTGCGAGCATGTCGAGAACCTTCCGAAGGGCGTCGGCCTATGGAAAGTGGGCAACCGCTCCTTCATCGTTGCCAACCGGGTGACCACCGACGAACTCGCTGTCTTCGGGACAGACGACAGGATGCTATGAGAAGGCCAGCGAGCTCGCGGGGGGCAAGCGACAACCCTTTGGTTACCGCTGGGCTTGTCGCCGCCGCAGCCTACGTCAGTCTCTGCGCAGTGGTGCAGGCAGCAGCGAACGTGGCTGGCTCTTGGCAGTGCGGCACCATGCCGCCGTCGCCCTTCAACCCTGCCGCCGCTGTCGGACTGATCGCCAACAGAATGGACTGGATCATTGTTCGCCGCGCTGATTGTGTGCTTGGCACAGACAGCGTCTGGTGGGTTCTGGCCCCGGTTCTACTGCTGGTTGCTGCGCTCGCCGTCTGTGCGGTGGTCCTTTGGCGGCGATGGAATCAATCGGGCGGTTGGCTGCGCCAAGACATCCTGAACCGCGACGGCGTTGCCCGACGTGCGGAGATTCTTCACGATTTTGGGGCGAAGGCCGTGCGGAAAAGAGGGAAGTTCACGCGTCCAGGACTCGTAAACCCTTCGGTGCAGGACGTTTCGTGGACGCTGGGCCGCTCCCGAGGGGTCACCGTCCATGTGTCCACGGAAGAGTCGATGGTGATTCAAGGTGCTCCGCGATCCGGGAAGGGGCTTTACGTCGTCATCAACGCCATCCTTGATGCGCCGGGTGCTGTCGTCACGACATCAACGCGCGCGGACAACCTCGTGGTGACGATGAAGGCACGGGCATCCGGAGGCCGGCCCGTCACTGTTTTTGATCCGCAGGGCATGTCGGGAATTCCGTCGTCGCTTCGCTGGTCGCCGGTACGCGGGTGTGAGGATCCTGATATTGCCACCAGGCGGGCGTTGGTCATCACCGCGGATACCGAGATGAAGGGGGAGAACGCAGCGTGGCAGAAGCGCTCGCTGATCGTTCTTCAGTGTCTGCTGCATGCAGCGGCGCTGTGCGGCGAGGGAGTGACGGCTTTCCGACGCTGGTCTTCCAGTCCGGTACTGGCACGGGAAGCACTAGAGGTGCTGGGTCAGCCGGGCGCGGCGCTGGGTTGGCAGGCCGACCTGATGGGCATCCTGGAGGACGACCCGCGGAACACGTCCAATTCGTGGATTGGAGTTTCGGCGGCGGTGGCGCCTCTGTCATCGCCCAAAGTGCTCGCTGCACTGAATCCGCAGGATGGGTCTGAAGAGTTTGATCCGAAAGCCTTCATCCGGGAGCGGGGAACTCTGTACCTGATTGGCACTCGGGCTGGAGCCGCTGCCGCAGGGCCGTACTTGTCCGCGCTGATTGACGACATCGACAATGCAGCGCGGGAAATGGCCTTCGTATCGCCAGGAGGACGGCTGGAGCCACCTCTTTCCTTGATCCTCGACGAAATCGCCAACCTGGCCCCATGGCCCGGGCTGCCTGTGGCGCTGTCCGACGGCGGCGGTATCGGGATCTCAACGCTCGTCGTTTTGCAGTCGTTGTCCCAGGCCCGTTCGGGCTGGTCCATTGATGAGGCATCGACCATCTGGGACTCGGCGATCATCAAAGTGATCTTTGGCGGCGGATCTGACGAACGGGACCTGCGTTCGCTCGCCGGATTGCTGGGGGAGAGGAGCCTCACCCTCACCACGCGGTCCTGGTCTTCCGCTGGCCGGCAGGACGGGGAGCAGATACGGGAAAGTCCTGTGATTGCTCTGGACGAGATTCGGCGCCTGCCCGCTGGCACCGCGCTCATGCTTGGGCGGCGGACTCGACCGATCCTGCTCGACCTACTCGAGTGGCACAAGCGTAAGGACGCAGGGGAGCTGCGCCGCTTGAAGGCGGAGATGGAGCGCATCTTGGCCGACGGGCACAGGGAGCGTCAGCAAAAGACAAAAGGGGCGTCGGATGCGCAGCCATGACGAGACCGAGGAGTTCGATGTTCCGTCTGCTGGTTCCTTCGGGGACGACGAGATCACCGCACAGTTGTTTAGATCCGCTTTTGGCGCTTCAGCGGCTTCCAAGAGCGTGACCCGCCGTTGGCGGGAAATGACTACGGAGCAGTCCCAGGAAGTCTGGGGTGCCCTTTTCTCATGGGTGCGATGGCTTGTCTCGACTTATCAGCTGACGACGTCGGTCATACCTGACTGCTGGTGGCGTCACCCCGAGATTGTGGCTGAGTTGTATGCGCTTCACCGCGCCGAGCTTGCCTCCTACACCCAAGATGACCCGGGCTTCGGACCGCTTGCCTTTCACGAAAGGCTCCCGCACGCCGTCGAACGCTTGCGGATGCACACCAGGACTGCCGGATGTGTAGGGCTGCAGGCACACAAGGAGCCTGCGCCTCGAATCCTGTCTGGTGACGACCCTGACTTTGTTGAGTGGCGGAAGGCTGCTCATCAATTGGTTGCTGACTTCTGAGTCATGTCGCTCTTGAGGTGCTTAACCATGAACAGGTGTCTGCGCAGCGATGCTGCGGTCCAAGAAGCATGAAGGGTGGCTGTCGTGGCCGCTACACCTGAAGTTCCATCTAGCATTTTGCCTGAGCAGAGCTCTCCGGAAGCCAGCATTGGCGCTCGCCGTATGGCGCCCGAGGAGCGAATCGCCTCTTTGATGGATGGCCTGCACTCGATCCTGGAGGCGGCAGTCGAGTCACCTTCACAGTGGCAGGTTCTGCTCGATGCCTCAGCCAATTTGTGGCGGTACTCAGGCGGCAACGTCGCCTTGCTCATGATGCAGATGGCGCAGCGGGGTACGGACGAGCCGACGCTCGTCGCCGGGTATAAGGAATGGGAACGACACGGCCGCACTGTCCTTCGTGGCGAGCAGGCCCTGTGGGTCATTGCACCTCGGACTGCCCGTGTGCAGCAGATGCTGCTGCCCGACGGTACGCGCCAGCGCATTCCTCTCGGCGACCAACTTCCCAAGGGGGCTATCGACGAGGGGAAGAAGACCCTCATCACGGGTTGGCGCGGGCAGGCAGTCTTCGACGTTTCGCAGACCCAGGGGGCTCCGCTGCTGGTTCCAAGGCCGAGTGATGCCCCGACCTTCGACGCGCTACACCTATGGGAGTCGCTGGCTAGTGTTGCCCGCACGCACGGCTTCTCGATCCAGGTCACCGATGCGCAGTTCGGGCTGACGAGCGGCTTCACTGACTTTTCACAGCGCCAAGTTCAAGTGGGCGGCTGGCTGAGCGCGGAGGAGCGCGTCGCCGTCCTGGCACACGAGCTCGGCCATGTCCTGCTGCACGGGCCCGACGACAAACTGGGAAAGCTGTACGGAAGCAGCATTGACCACCGCGGCCTTGCCGAAGTCGAGGCCGAGTCTGTGGCGTACACGATCCTCAAGGCTCATGGCGTCGAACGGGGTCCGCAGTCAGCAAGCTACCTGTCCGGCTGGGCTGATGCAGTGATTGAAGCGGAGCATTCAACCGCTGTGAACAACTCGTCTGCGAAGCAACCCGCCTTGCGGGTGGATATTGCGAAGTCGGTCTTAGGCCGCGTCACGGCGGCAAGCAAGGACATCCTCGAATCGACGAATCCTCCGGGTTTTGGCGGGAAGGTTCCCACTGCTGAAGTCTCGCCCCGGGTGCAGGGCCAGGATTCGTACTTTGGCCTGCAGCAGCCGGGCGGACCATCCCGAGGGTTGGAGATTTCCGGCCCGTAGGGCGACCGCGAAGTGTTGGACGGGAGAGACCCGTCTGCGAAAGAAAGGGCAGAAGATATGAGTACCAAGATTCCGGTTAACATTGCCGGAAACCTCGTCGCGGACCCTGAGCTCACCTACGGTGAGTCCGGGGTTGCGCATACCAAACTGCGCGTAGCGGTGAACCAGCGGATTCAGGGAGCAGACGGAAGCTGGCACGACGGAGACCCGGTCTTCCACAACGTATCCGCGTTCCGAGCGCTCGCAGAGAACGCTTCGAACTCCCTCAAGAAGGGGGACCCGGTAACGGTGTCGGGTGAACTCGAGTTCCGCGCGTTCGAAAAGGATGGTGAGCGGCGGGAAGCTCGTCGGATTGTTGCTGAAACGATCGGTCCTGACCTTCGGTTCGGGACAGCCGCTTACCAGCGCTCCCCACGGGCGGCAGCCGGCCCGGAAGCTGCGGTCGACGCGGGTCTGCAAGCGGCGCCTGAAGCGGCTCAACCTGCTTACAGCATCGCTACGAAAGGTCCGGTGGCCGCACCCCCTTTAGGCGGGCCGGCGCGGGCTGACATAAGTATGTAGCTGACTGCTGCTGGAAGTGTGATGGCCTGATCCTCTTTTGGACCAGGCCATCACTTTGTCAACGCTCCGACGCTTTCGGCAGCCGCTCTAAGACAGCCGGCGGAATTGTCCAGGCTTCACCTGCACCAGGATCGGCAGCGCGAGCTGGACCGGTGCGGCGCCGACCGGCTGGTCGAGAAGATCGTTGATCGACGTCTGTCCTCTCAGCTCACCTGAGGGATCTCTTTCCATGCCCACGGCCCTAGGCACGACCGCGAGCCTTGCGTTTCTTCGACACGCAGGGCGCTACCCGATGATTACAAGAGCGTCGCCGGGCTGGCGGCCAACTACAGCGCACTACTGCCCTTCCACTCATCAGGCTTTACACGCCTGATGCTCGAGGAATGCGCCCAACCCATGTGGTATTTGCCGGAAGTATCCAGCCACTCGATGAGGCCGTACTTGTGGGTCCACCCGACCGCTTTGCCGTAAATTCCGCTGACGTACACAAGCGGACGCCCATACTTCGGGAATTCTCGGATAGGTGCCGGGTCGTCTATCGGCCGGCTTGCTTCGGCGTCCATGCGAATCATCATTCGCTCGACATCTTCAGGGGAGCCGGACTTGATCATGAATCCATTTTAGAACATACGTTCGAATCTTTGGATCGCCGGAGCGCATAACAGTAGATGCCGCTTAGGGGCTCCGGCCTTCGGCGGGTGCCCAAGCTAAGCAGTCCGCGGCTCGAATGAAATACGTCTCTGGCCATGGTGTGCTGGGCATTACTTGAGTGGGGTCGGGGGCGATGAGCAGGACGGATCCTGGCCATAGTGGTTCGGGTAGTGCTTCTATCCAGGCACGCTGAACGTGGTTGAAGCGGTTCCACATGATGGTGACCCACGTGCCGGTGGGTTGCACCGCGTCGACGCTGAGGAGGGTCACCTCTGTCGTGGTCCCGCTGGCCAGCTTAGCGTTGTCAAAGGATCGCCATCTGTTTGCTGCGTTAGCCAGCCAGGTTCGCCGTCGGGCGGATCTTTTCCCCCATAACAGCGCCAGCACTAGAACAGTTGCCAGCAACAAGCTGCCAACGATGACCTTCATGACGAGAGGAAGTTCCGTGGCAGCCAAAGCTACGAATGAGAAGGCAAAGACTATGAAGACAACCGCGCTGGCTATCACTAGTCCGGTTGTCGCTACCTTGGGTCTTACCGCCGGATTGACGACCATTCGCATTACCTCCCTACCAGATTAGAGCTGCCAGCCGGCACCTGTAAGGACGACTTGCTGAGAAAGGGCTGAATCCAAAGGTGAGTCATCTAGTTGAGCGGTGCCACGGCGATGAGCATTGATAATTGCTGCGTTGATTCGTTCACGCTGGCCCCGTTGTTCCCATTCGTAATCCGCGGGAGACGGACCCAGGGGGAGGGGAGAGTCCGGCAGCGCCCACCTGTCGCGAAAGACCGCAACGTCACGGACCAGCTGCCAAGTTTCGCCGCTGTCGCTATCTCCGACGGCTTCAAGCAAAGCACGTTTCCACTCAGGATCGGCTGTCAGCGCTGCCATGCTCACGGTCTCCGTCCTTTGGGAGATACGTACCCTGACCTGCTGAATCATTGACGCTAAGTCAGGGCGCGGAATGGTGAGCTTTTCAACCAGAGGTTCCTCAACCGCCGTCGTCCTTCCTTTCATGAACCGGCGTAAGCGCACGCTGAGGACAGCGCAGCGATCATTGGCACTCCTAGTTTCCTGGCAGAACTGGCTCAGTATGCGCTCGGTATCCTGCCGGCTGACGGCTGTGGCTTTCCGCCATGCCGCGACAGCTGCGCCCCACGACGGAGATTGTTCGAATTCCTCTGAGATGCCAGGGGCATGTTCGTCCAACTGCTGCCTAAGATCCAGTCCTGCCGCGATCTGCGCGAGGTAGTCATACTCCGCGTAAAGCCGCTCAAGGCTGTCTGCCTTCCTAAGTTCCGCGTCACGCACCTCGTGGGCGGTACGTTCAGCGCCTTCCGCAGCGAGTGCCTCGCCGAGGATTCCCTGCCATGAGAGCTGCATGGATGGATCGACAGCTAAATGGTCGGCGTCGTCACCTTCGCTGACGTAGGCATAGTTACCGGAACGGCCACGGGTCATGCTTACATACAGCAACTCGCGGGTGAGCCGGCCCTGAGTGATCACGGTGTGGCCTGTGTCCACCGTAAGGCCCTGGGAACGGTGTGCCGTTGTTGCATAGCCCAGCTCGACGGATGTCTCCAGATACGCCCGGGGGAGTAGGACGCTCGCGCCCGTGTCGCGCCGCACTGCAAGCAGTGAGCCCTCGCGCCACCGAATGCCTTCGACGTCGAATAGCGTTCCATTACGGACAAAGCCGCCGTTGCTATCAATGATCCGCCGATCATTTCCGCGGGCGATGATGGCGTCACCGGAACCGGCACGTAGGCCATCGCTGAGGAGCGCCGTCTGATCGGGGTCCACTTCACCCTGCGCCACGCGGTCCGCCTGCGCCCGTTCATTGAGCATGCCGACCGTTTCATTGTCGGCGGCAATGAGGATGGACGACTTGCCTGCCCGGGTATCTGCCTGCCAAGCGAGGTAGGCCTGGTCAGCCATATTCAGGTAGGTGCCGTGCCGGATCCGTCCATGGTGTGCGTAGTCGGTGATGGCTGAGTAGTCACCGTTCCGGAGCTTGAGTGACGACGCACGCTCCCACTCTTCATGGAATCTCCAGATGGTGCTGAGCCGTGTTGCCTTCCCTTGCCGGTCCAGCCAGCCAAGCATGCCACCGGCGTCAATGGCGTCCAGCTGTCCCGGGTCTCCCACAAGGAGGATCTTGGCGCCGGCTTCCTGAGCTTGCTGTACGAGAGCTGCAAGTTGGAATGTCGAGACCATTGACGCTTCATCGAGGATGACAAGTTGATTCCTATGAAAGCACCAGCGTTGCTGGACGGCAGCGAGCCGTGCAGCCTCCTGCGCTAATGCGATGCTCCAGCGCTCGCCGACAGGAGCCGTGGTCAGTTGCGACTGCACATTGAAGAAGCGCCCAGCCCTTGAACTAGCCCCCTGGCCGGCCGACTCGTGCAGCCACTTCGTGACGTTCTCCGTGGTCATGGCGAGTTCGCGGCCCAGCACTTCGGCGCTCGCGGCAGCCGGGGCCAGCCCCACAACGCTGCCGGGGCCGTACTCCGCTTCCCATACTGCCTTCACTGCACTTAACGTCGTCGTCTTTCCCGTGCCCGCTGGCCCCACGACGGCGTCGAGTCGGTTGCCGCTTAGGACTACGTCGGCAACGGCGGCACGCTGGTCGGAGTGAAGCAATCGGCTCTCTGGCTGTTGGACTTGGTCAAGGAGACCCATGATGACGTCTGCGCGGACTGCCGGGCCGCCGTCGTCGTTCCTTGCTGCCATGACCGCGTCCTCGCAGGCGAGCGTGGACGTATCGGTGTAGAGGCGCGATCCGTGAAAGTCGAAGACGCTTCGTGGTCCATGCCGGACGTCTGCCGCGGCGTCAGCAGAGACGGTGTAGCGGTAATCATTCAGAGGCACGGACTGCTGCTCGGCCGCGGTGGCGACGGCGTCCATGAGCGTGCTCCTGTCCGCCGCCGTGCGGCAACGCACTTGGGCGCAGACGCGTTCGGCTTCCGCAAGGAGATTCCAGCGGTTCCAGGTGGAGCGTTTGTGAGCGACCCGCTCACGGGTCAGGGATGCGACGGCGCAGATCCAGTCAGAGGTGAAGTCACGGAAGCCAAATGGGGCGATTCTGGAGCGGTTGATCGTTGCCGCGATAACGTCGTCCGGTGGGAATCCTCTGGCAGTGGCGCGTGCCTTCCATTCTCTGGATAGCTTGTGCAGGGGCGTGGGCAGCTCGGACTTGGGGACGCGTGTGGCCAGGGTCGCTTGCTGCCGCAGCTTGATGACCGTTGTTGTGGTTGGCGGACGGCCGTGTTCCGTTATCCACTCCGCGACGAGGCGATCTGTTTCCACGTTGATCAGCCGGGACCGGTTGGAGAACTCACGGATGAGGTCCTCATCGATCCCGGTGAGCTGCTGGCTGGGATTGCCCGTGTTGATGACGGGGACGCGGATGTCCGTGTCGCTGTCAAGGTGGCAGTGAAGGGCGTCAAAGAGGAGTCCGTTGTAGTGTTCGCTGGCGGCGACGGCAGCCTTGTAGAGCGTGCGGGAGTCAAGGGTGACCCAAGCTCCATCAGTGATGCGCTGGATGCGGTTGGCGATGACAAGGTGGGTGTGGAGTTGCGGGTCGCCGGTGCGAGATTCCCAGTGGTCGAAGGCGGCGGCGATGGCGCCCCTTGTGCCGACGTGGGCGACGCCGTTTCGTCCGGCGCGGGTGTGGATGACCTGCTCTTCCAACCAGGCAAGTGTTGCTTTCACTGCTTCGTGGTGCACGCGGAGGATTAGGTCCTGCGTGCTGCGAGGGCTGAGCGCCCAGAGGACTGACACTGACTTGGGCACGCTGAAGGTCAGGTCGAAACCAACGACGGCGTGCCTCACCGTTGGTGGGCCGGTTTTGTTTTCGACGGCGGTGGGTTGGCTGTGCGGGCGGCCCAGCGGTGTGCTGGTGTCCGGATGTACGGCTAAGTCGAACACTGCTTTCGCGTCTGTTTCGGCGACGACGTCGCCGGCTCTTCTGTTGATGCCTGATAGTCCGCTGCCGATCCATCGGCCTTCGGGCGTTCCGGCTTTCATGTAGTAGGTGGTGGCGTCCGGGGGAGCGGCGGTGAGGTCATTCATCATCGTGGTCTTGAACAGGTAGCGCAGACCTGATTGTGCCGAGAGGCGCGCGATGGACATCGTCATGGCCGCGCCGCTCTTGACTGGCGCTTGGATGGATGCCATCCGCGGCGGTTGAGGATGTCCAGCGTTGCGGGGTCCAGGGCGACGCCTTTTGCGTTCGCAAGCGAGACCAGCCACGCTACGAGATGCGCGAGGTCCTGCACGTTGGTCCGTTGCGCACGCTTCAGCCGGGCTACTTCGAGCTGGAGGACATTGTTGTTTCGACGCTGCTCTGAGTTCTCGGCTTCAAGCCGATCAATCTCACAGGACTGGGAGCGGAGCTTGGACTGGAGAATCTCGACACGCCGCTGACAGTTCCTTGTTCCAGTTGCCAACTGGCGCTGCAAAGCCTTCAGCTCATCCTTGGGAACTACGGCTCCGGCGTCAGCCTCTACCGCCACTGCGGGACGGCGCGGAGTTCGACGTATACGATCCCGTTTCCTGTCGCCGCAGCGGGTTGAACAGAAGCGCTGGCTTTTGCGGGCAGGCTCGAAGCCCATCGTGCACTCTTCGCAAATCTTGACGGTCACGATGGTTCATCAGTCCGGGCCCCGGTTTCGACATGACCGGACGTGAGCTGTCCTCACGCTGATGACCTTGGATGCCAGAGGTGTGAACGGTTGAATCGTGATGGGCAGGTGGTAGGCCAGCGACAACTGTGGCATCGGTATCGACGCTGGGTGTGTGGAGGATGAGGCGGAACCCCTGAATAGCCCCACAGCTTGTGGCACTATTGCCGCAGATTCGAGGACAGGCACGGCTCGAACAGGCGGAGGCCCACGTGCAGCTCGGATTCTAAATTGTCCAGACGGCATCTGGACAATTGCGCAACACGCCGTTGCACAATTGCCAGGCACCCGCCGACACAAGCTAAGCAACAGGGACGGCAGTCACATTTGGATCTAAGACTTTTCACTGGGCATGTGTAGAAACCAGCTTTCGCACCCTATTCTGACGGTCTTTTCAGCGTTTCCTTACGTCAGTTTGGGGTGTAATCAAACCAGAAACCTTGGTCCTACCGCCCTCGCACACGGGCACGAGTAGTTCGAAATTCGCTATGACTGCTTCCCAATACGGGCTCGCCGTGGTGTCCCGACAAGATTATGTCAACGTTGCGGAACGGTTCGGGTTGCTGCTTTTTTCACGCTGGTGGCACTGCTCAAGTCAGGACCTGGTGAGGATCGGCTCCGTGGTGTCCTTTCAGGATACGGCGAAGACGGGTGTTGTTACCGTTTTTTGGCTGCTATGTGGGCGCCTGCGGCAATCATCCCGGGTCCGTCGCTGGCGGTGATGATGTCGGCGAAGTTGCTGGCGTAGCTCCCGAGGTCTTCGTGTGTTGACCCGACTACTGCGTAGACGGGTACGCCGCGGCTGCGGGCGAGTATCCCGGAAATAGTTTTGCCTTGGCCTGTTTGGGAGTCGAGTCGGCCTTCGCCGACGATGACTGCTTCACTGGCGGCGATGTGCTCATCGGCCTGCAGTAGGTCGAGGATGTAGTCCGCGCCGGAGACTAGTGACGCCTCGTACTGTGCCCACATGCCGCCCGCGAAACCGCCGGCCGCCCCGGCCCTGTCGACTTTCCTGGGGTCGCGTTTTAGGGTTTCGGCGAGTCGCTCTAGTCGCTGTGTCAGGATGTCGACGGTGGCCGGGTCGGCTCCTTTCTGCGGACCGAAGACTCGGGCCGCGTCGGAGAATTTGGTGGTGACGTCGGACAGGACGACTAGTTGGGCTCCGCGTAGTCCGCCGGCCTCTTCGATGGCGGTGATGGCTCCGGCACCGCCATCTGTTGTTGCTGACCCGCCGGCGGCGACAAGAATCCTTTGGGCTCCCTGCCGGACTGCTTCAGCGATCAGGAGTCCTGTGCCGTATGTGTTGGCGGTCAAGGGGTCCCGTGTCTGCTCCGTGGGC
Source organism: Arthrobacter sp. Soil761 (assembly GCF_001428325.1). Classification (NCBI taxonomy): domain Bacteria; kingdom Bacillati; phylum Actinomycetota; class Actinomycetes; order Micrococcales; family Micrococcaceae; genus Arthrobacter; species Arthrobacter sp. Soil761. The sequence goes on from NZ_LMSF01000031.1 coordinate 117,559, forward strand.
ATGGTCAGGCCACTGGCCGAGGCCAGTTCAACAATGGCTGTCCCGTTTTGTGTAAGACCGATGACCGCTTTAGCTTCGTCACCCCAAGGACCGACGGTGCTGACGGTGAGTGGTTGGGCCCGTAGTCCTTGGAAGATGACATCAAAAGTCCCCTCGCCGCCGTCGGCGACGGGCATCTCCAGAGCTGTTCCGCCGACGGACCTTATCCCGTTGGCGATGTGGGCTGCGACTTCGGCTGCGGTGTAGGTGCCTTTGAAGCTGTCCGGCGCAACGAGAATCATGCGGTCTGGTCCGGTCCGTACAGGACCATGGCATCGCCTTGTCCGCCTCCGCCACACAGCGCAGCGACTCGTCCTGTCCCGCGGCGGCCCAGCTCCAAACCGGTGTGCAGGACCAGGCGGGCTCCGGACGCGCCGATGGGATGTCCGAGAGCGATGGCACCCCCGTTGGCGTTGATTTTCTCTGCAGGGATGTTAGGAGCGGCGGCGCTGTCGAGTGCGACAAGGGCGAAGGCTTCATTGATTTCGATCAGATCGAAGTCGGCTGCTGTCAGTCTTGTTTTGGCGGCTGCCTGTGCGATGGCCCGCGCGGGTTGGTGCTGAAGTGTCGAGTCAGGTCCGGCAACGTCGGGCACGGTGTAGTCGCCGTGGCTCATGTTCATGCGGGCGACGTCACCGCCGGCCTCCAGCACCGCGAGTGTGTTTTCGTAGCTGGCAACTGCCGGGCCGAACGTAGCCACAATTTTTGCGCGTCTCATGTACCTACCTCTATTGGTTACCGACATCGTTTATTAACCGCAGCGGGCGATCCGTACGGATCCCGGGGGCACGCACCCTCACCGCCGACGTGTGTTGATTTGTGCGTGGCGGACCTTTGCCGGCTTGCCGTCGTGCCCCCCGGGCTTTGTTGCCAGGTACGCTTCAATTGCGGCCTGCAGGTCGGCTAATTCTGAGCGTGACATGACCCAAATTCGTCCGACCTTGGGGTCCTTGAAAAAGGAGACCGTCACTTCTTCGGTTGAGTAGAGTTTGCTGGGGTTGTCTTTCACCGTGAACTGTGTGGCGCTCATTCTGGGCTTGTACTCCGTACTAATGGTGGGCTCGAGTGGAGTGCATCTTCATTCAGTCCACTTCAGGAGTGCTGGCTGATGTTTTCCCAGCCAGGAAGGGGACACCGAACACCGGCTCGGTCGTGAGAACGTGAACCTCCGTTAGTCCGTGCGCAGCCAGGTGGGTGGTGAATGATTCCTGGAGCGCGGGCTGGTTTACGCCGAGTCCTCCTCCAAGGACCACGGGACCGGGTATCCCGAGCCGAGTGGCGACTTGGAGCGCCTGCTCGGCGAGGCTTTTGCCTGCCTGCTGAATGAGGGTGAGGCTCTCTGGGTGGCCCATTTGGGCGCAGGCGAAAACAAGTCGTGACTTATTTGCCCAGTAGGTCCGGTCGGCGCCGCCGTGGAAGAGCCGGATCAGTTCCTCGGGGGAGTTGAGACCGCACTCTTCCAGCAGCGCCGTGCTAAGGTCATCGGCGGGTAGCCCGAGGTTGGCTCGGTGAAGTGCATGGCGTACTGATTCACGAGCGAGCCAGTAGCCACTTCCTTCGTCGCCGAGGAGATAGCCCCAACCTCCGGCCCGTGCCTCTGTGCCGTCTGGGGCGATGCCCCAGACGGCGGAGCCCGTGCCGGCGATAACCGCTATGCCCATTCGGGTGCCGGCGGCAGCAAGGATCAGTCTGGTGTCATGAACGATGGTCACGGTCGCGCCTTGCACATGGGGCGCGATGAGGCTCCGCAGCGCTGTCTCGTCTTCGCCGGTGTCCACGCCACCGGCTCCCACGTACACCTCTTCGGCTTCATCGGCTCGGAGGGCCTTGAGAAGGCTCGCGAGGTTCTGGGAGGCAGTGGCTGTGCTGACGTTTTGGGTGTTCGCGCTCCCCGCGACCCGGTCGTCTACGACGGCTCCATCCACCAGCCTGATGCCGTGGGTCTTGGATCCGCCGATGTCCAGGCCGATTACGGTGCGGACGCCGGTTCTGGTTGACGATGGACTCATGCGTTGCTCCGATTCTGGACGAGTGGTGTTATCGGGGGTGGACTTCAGCCGTGCTGCGACGACGGAAGTACTTCGGGTGATGCTTTTCTCGATATCGGTGAGGGATATTCCGCGCTGATTTCGAGGCTGCGCAATTGTCGAGGGTTAGTGTCTGCAGACGGACCCCCGCGGCCACGGCCGCGCCCCGTCGATGCCCGTCACCGTCATTGTGCTTCGGGTTTGTGGGGCCAAAGCTCAGGGCACGCTCTTCGTAGTCGGTTCGTCAGTGGAGTCCGGGCTGCGGGCGGAGATCGTTGGAGCTGAGGACGCATGCAAGCGCGGCGCCGGGCCAGCCGAACCAGTGCCGCGACAACCATTCCCCTGTTTCCGGGTCGGCGGTCTCGGGCAGCATGCCATCCTCGGACAGCAACTCCTCGAGAGTGTTAAGGACGCGTTTGTCGCGTTCGTCATCGTCGGTGGCTCGCGCGAAGATGAGTTCCTGGACAAGGCCGAGCGCCCACACACCTCCGGTGTGTACCGAGCCGAGTCCTCCGAAGGCGCCGGCCAATGCGTATGGCCCTGCGGGGTCGAAAGCCGCTGTCATGGTGGTGCGCCAGGCGGCGTCGTCCGGCGAGCAGAAACCCCATGCTGCTGCGAGGGCAGTTGGTAGGTCATTGGCGTCGGCGTAGAGGCGATAGCCGTCGTTGCCGTCGATCTCGTAGGCGTAAGCCGTTCCCCCGGAGCCGGTGTCGACCCGGAACAATGCCTTGCTCTGCTCGCGTACCGCTCCTGCTTGTCGGCTGAGGTCGGCCCCGTCGAGCCCCAGTTCATCGGCGACATCGCCGAGCCGGCTGAGTACCTCGGAGAACAGGACCTGGGTCGAGAAGTTATGCGGGTACTCTGCAGGGTCATCGGCGGGGTTTTCCTCGCTCACGAGGAGCCCTGTTCGGGGTGAGACCACGAGGTCTTTGAAGGCAGCGGTGATGCCCCGCTGCCAGTGTGTGAGATCCGTTGAAGGCCACAGCCCGAAGCGGCGACGGAAGTCGACGAGCTCGAGGACTGGATAGAGCTGCTGGTCCGCCTGCAGTCCAGGGTCTTTGACCTGCCCACCGGTTAGATGGCTGCGCATCCATGATCCCTCGGCACGGGCCGGCCCGAAGAGCCAGTTCAGGTGGCATCGCAAGACGTCTTCTTCAACCGACCCTGGTGTGCCGTGGAGCAGGAGGGGCAGGACAATGAAGTAGGCGTCGCGGGTCCAGGACAGCGGCAGGAGGCGGTGGTCGGTGACGACGCAGGTTGCATCTTCGGTGATGTCGAGTGCGCAGCACCCGAGGGCATAGGCGCGTGCCGCCTGGCTGGCCCTGTCAGCGAGAGTTCCCGTCGTGACAGGGACTACGTAGGTTCCTCCCCGCGGTGCCCGGAGGCCCCCGTTGACGTGGAGCTCAAGGCTTAGTGACAGCTCGGTGGGGGGCCCGCTGGGGGCTTGGCATTCGTAGCCCCCGGCTACCTCCGCCCAGCCCACCGAATCCGTCGGTGAAGAGACCGTGATGGTCGCATCCGCGCTGAGGGCAGCGGAACGCAAGGTCAGCACGGGCCCGTCGACTTCGAAAGTGGTGTCCTGCGGGAGCGGCTGCGGGGGCTCGATGTCGGTGATCTCGGCGTAGGGCGGTCGTTGCAGGCGACCGTGGAACCGGACCGAGAGCGCTCCAGCGGAGCGGGCGGTCCAGGCCAGTCCTGCGCCAGCCGTATTTGCATCTGCCTCGAGCGTGACGGGCGTGTCGGAGAACAGTTGCAGTGCGGCCGAGGAATCACTGGCTAGATGAGCACGGTAGGCCCTGACCTGGGCCTCGATACCGCGGTCGTGTTCTTCGGAGAACTCCCGGGCCCCGGTCACTTCGACCATTCCGAACTGGGGGTGGGGTCGGGTGATGGCCAGGATAGTGTTCTCGGTGAATGATGCGGCGAGCAGGCCGTTGCCGGCATCGCGCGGTTTGCGGTTGTTCACGCTTCGTCCTCCCCGTGTCCGAGGATATAAAGGTTCGGGCGTCCCATCTGCAGGGAGGGTTCGCGGCCGCGTTCGGAGGGGATTTCCGCAAGATCGAGCGTTGTGCAGAGGACAGCGTCTTCGAGGCCGGCCGCTGCCAGGACCCGTCCCCGCGGGTCCACGACCATGGAGTGCCCGCAGAAACCCGGCGAGTTGGAGTTGGCCGCGATCGCGAAGATCTGGTTGTCCTGTGCCCGGGCCCGTGTCCGGACCTCGATTAGGTGCTCATGGTCGGCGCCGACCGCCGAGGGGATGACCAGGATTTCGGCGCCCCCGAGCGCCTGGGTCGTTGCAATGGCGGGGAACGCGTGCTCGAAGCAGATCTGCGGCCCGAGGATGCCTGCGGGAGTCGCGATGACCGGCAATTCGTGCCCGGCTTCGAACACCGGTAGCTCGGCGGGGAACAAGTGGGATTTGCGGTAGGTCGCAAGGTCCCCGCCGGGAGCCGCGATGAGCAGTGAGTTGCACAACTTGCCGTCCTCGGCCCGCTCAAGGAACCCGACAACGATGGTCACGTCGTGTCGCTGCGACAGTTCCTTGACGAGCCGCGCGGTCGGCCCGGTCCTCGCGTGCTCGGCCAGCTCGGAGCTGTGTGCGGTGACCACGTTCAGGTCATAGCCGGGGACGAACATCTCGGGAAAGACGATGAGGTCCGCGGTGCCGTGCTCCGCGACGATATCTGCGAGGTGCTTCCGATTGTGCTCGGGGTCGCCGACCGGCATGACGTGTTGGACGACGGCGAGGCGAACGGGGCGTGCGCTCTCGGCGGTCATCCCTCGACCCCCCTAACGGTAAGGGCGGGGGAGCGGGGTGGGAGGGGCCGCGGGGACGTCATGATCGGTTTTCCGTTCTTGCGGAGGAAGGACATGGTCGCGGCGATGAGGACGAACCACATAATGGTGGGCAATCGCGGCGGCCTGTCCGGCCTTGTGTGAGTCGAGGGAACAGTGAGGCCTGCTGCCGTCGTAGGAGCAGACCGAAGATTCGGTTGGAGGCGTAGAGGCTGCAGGTTCTTAGGCCCGCATGGGTACTTGTCTGGCGCGTTGGGTGGCCGCGAAAGAGAAGGTCGTAGCAGTGGGCGCGGTTAGCGGTGCGCGATAGCGCATGCCGCTAGCCGCGCCCGGGCCACCTTCCGGGTGAGTTGCCCCGGTATCGGCAGGTCAGCCCAGCCGGCTTCAAGCTAATAACGCCGGGGCAGGATTTTAGAGCTTCTTGGTCGATGCCTCTTCATTCAGTGGTTAGGAGGTGCCGCCTGCGGTAGTGAACGGGGTGCCATTACGGAGTTCGCCCAGCCATCCCAGGAGCAGCTTCTTGCTGAGGATGACATCCTGCACGGGGTTGGAATGTTCAGGCTCGTGTTCAATGGCCATCGGGCCGGTGTATCCAATTTCAGAAAGTGCAGAGAGGCAGTCAGTGATTGGGACGATGCCTTCGCCGAGGGCGCATGTCTCGTGGGCTCCCGCTTCGCGGATGTCTTTCATGTGGATGTACATCACGTGCTGTCCCAGTTCCCTGATTGCCTGGGCTGCATCCACGCCGTTCGTTCCCCACCACCCGGTATCGACGGCGGTTCCGATAAGTCCTTCTCCATCCGTACCGATCTCGTCGATGACGTCCTGGGCCGACTTGTGTTCGGGGTGGTTCTCGATGGCCAATAGGCGGCCGGAGGCCTTGAGGATGTCGACGAGGCTCTTCCTGTCGGACGTCAGCAAAGAAGTGCCTCCCCCAAGGATCGGCGCCCCGATCGCTGCCGCCACATTGCAGGCGGCCTTGAACTCGGCGGGGGTGTCGCCGAAGCCTCCGGCATAGCTGTTGACCGTCATCCCCGACTTCGAAAGCACCCGCTGTGCAGCTTCCAGGTGGGCGGGGGTGGCCCAGGTCCAGTTCAGCTGCGCTGTCCAGACGTCCAGGGCGTCGAAACCTGCATCGGCAACCAGGTCGACGAATGCCTGGAACCTTTCCTCGAACGTCGCGATTGGCTCGTAGTAGGCATTCGCTGCATCGTCGCCCTGCATCCAGCCTTCCGTCATTGACCAGTCAAGCTGTTGCGCAACGAGGTTTGCTCCCATGAAGGAGATGTTCGTCATTTCTTCTTCCTTAGTGGTCTGGTTGGAGGCTCGAGCCGGTAGGGGAGAGGGAAAGCTGGACGTGACTTCAACCCGGTTACCCTTATCGGCGGACTGTGCAATCGCGTCGAGCACCTCCACAACGTGCGCGGCGTGCTCGCCGGTGGTGCGGTGGGGACGGTTTTCACGGAGGGCAGCCGCGATGTCGGCCAAACCAAGGCACCAGTCCAACGGAAGGTCCTCGCCGGGTGCCTGTATCTGGTAGGAGTTGCCGAACTTTGCCTGGTGGGTTGAAGAGCCTGGCAGCAGCCAGTCATCAAGCCGGAGGCTGCCGCCGTCGCCATGAAACTCGATGGCACGAGGGTTGGTGTCGGAATGCACGTAGAAGTTGCAGCTGAGACGCAGCATGGGACCGGATTCAAATTCGGCTACCACGATCCAGGCGTCGGCTGTCGCGGGACTGAACGTTCCGCCGTCGAGTGTGGAGCGTTCTTCCAGCAGCGAGTGACCAACCGCAGTGACGGCACGGATAGGGCCGAAAATGGCCGTCAGATAGGTCAAGGGGTAAACGCCGGCATCGACGACGGGCCCGACTTGGTAAAAAGAGTGCGGTGCGGGATGCCAGGTTTCGATGCGTCCTTGGCTTACTTCGGCATGTATCAAACGAACGGTTCCAATGGTTCCGCTTTGAATAGCGTCCGCTACTGACAGCGACGCCGCGCCGAGCCACAGCGATGGTGCACAGGCCAGGCGGACGTTCTTTTCGTCCGCTCGCTTGACCAGTTCCTGGGCTTCGCGGTGGTTCATTGCCAGCGGCTTTTCACTGAACACTGTCTGGCCACGGTCGATGAGGTCAAGGGTTGTGGCGTAGTGGTAGGGCGCGCTGGTCAGGTTCACGACGACGTCCGGTGTATCGGCGCACAGCTCGTCGAGGCTCGAATATGCTGTGCAGCTGTGTTCAGCAGCAAAGTCGCGGCGTTTGGATTCATCGAGATCAAAGACTCCCACGAGTGCAAGTTCGGAGTGTCGGGACAGACTTTCCGCATAGGGTCCCGCTATGTTTCCGCATCCGATGAACGCAATTCGGGATGGCGAGGGGGTAGTCATTGGATAGAAGACCTTTCATTGGGGATGGAGGGAATCAAGAGATACGTGCCGTTGGGATTGGCGTTATTTCACGCCGCCGGCCGTCAGCCCGGCGACAAAGTTGCGCTGGAGCAAAAGGAAGGCGACGACGATCGGGATGCTAACCACCAGTGATGCGGCCATAACTTGGTTCCAATAAACGTTGGATTGTGTCGAGTAGAGCTGAAGGCCCACGGCTAAAGTCCGGTTCTCCTCGGTGGTCATCACCGAGGCGAACAGCACTTCGCCCCAAGAGGTCATGAAGCTGAAGATGGCGACGGCTATGAGTCCTGGCCTCGCGGCCGGCAGGACCACGCGTATCAGGGCGCCCAGGGGGCCGCATCCATCAACCTTTGCTGCCTCGTCCAGCTCGTGGGGGATTCCGTCGAAGTAGCCTGCGAGCATCCAAATGGAGAAGGGCAGAGCGAACGTGAGGTAGGTGATGATGAGGCCACCCCTCGTTCCGACCAACTGGATGCCCGTAGCTGCGTTGATGTTGACAAAAATCAGGAACAGCGGAAGCAGGAACAGCACGCCGGGAAACATCTGCGTTGACAGGATAGTTGTCGAAAAAATGGAGCGGCCGAAGAACTTATATCGGGACATGGCGTAGGACGCGAAGACAGCAATGATCAGGCTCAGGATTGTCGCTGCACTCGCGACAATCACGCTGTTCAGGAAGTAGCTGGCCAAGGGGACCGTGGACCACATATCAACGAACGGTGCAACCGTGATTTCAGATGGCCACCAGGTAAAGGGACCCTGCACATCCCGGAGCGGCTTCAATGACGATGTGACCATGACGTAGACCGGGACCATGGTGAACACAGTCAGGATCGTGATGACGGCAACGCGGAAGACTTTGGTTCCGATTGTTTCATGCACGGCGGGACCTCCAGCTGGTGATGATCAGATAGATGCCGGTGACCAGCAGTAGGAACAACAGCAATAACACCGACATTGCCGATCCCAGACCGAAGTTCCATGTCAGGAAGGATGCGTTGTAGATGTGGAAAGCGATCAAATCACCTCCCGGCGGCTGGGAGTTTCCGAAGAGGACGAACGGGGTGTTGAAATCGTTGAAGGTCCACAGGAACATGACCAGGATTAGAACCACGTTCACCGGTTTCAGCATGGGTAGGGTGATCGAGCGCCATTGGCGCCACGGTTTTGCTCCATCCACGGCGGAGGCTTCGTAGACTTCAGCTGGAATGGACTGGAGCCCGGCCATCAGCATAAGGAACGCAAAGGGCCACGTACGCCAGAGAGCGACGACGACCATGGCGCCGAAGCTGCTGTCGCCAATGAGCCAGAATGGCTTCTCGCCACCCAGATTCAGGTTGTCGAACAGGAAGTGATTGATGGCGCCGGTGTCCTTTTGGAACATGAACTTCCAGGCGATGATCCCGGCATACATTGGCAGGGCATATGGAATCAGGAAGAGTGTGCGGATCAACCCTCTGCCCCGAAATTGCTTCTGGAGCACTACGGCTGCGGCCATGCCCAGGATCCATGCCAGACCAACCACCAGGACAGTGAAACCGCAGGTGACGAAGAAGGATGCGAGCAGTGATTTGCCTACGGCACTGTTGAAGTCCAACGACACCGAATAGTTTGCCAGGCCTGCCGCGGGGGCGCTGCCCCAGTTGGCGATGAAGGCCTTCGTCAGTTTTATGAAGCTCATGCCGATGCCGATGACCATCGGCAGTATCTGGATGGCGAGCACGAATATGACTGCTGGTGCAATCAGTGCGTAGGGCATCCACCAGCCGGCGGCTTTGGGAGGGCGGTTCTTGCGCGATTGGCGGGCTGCGGGTGTTTGTGCCGGTGGTTCAACAGTGGTTAAAGACATTCGAGGTGTTCCTTTTTGTGTGGTGCCCGAAAGGACGGGGGCCCACCGCAAGGAAGCACGGTGGACCCCCAAACGTACAACTACCCGGCTGAAGCGGCGACCTGCTGCTGGGCTGTATCCAGCGCCCCGCGAATCTCTTCTTCGCTGACGGTACTTCCGGATGCCACCTTGGAGAACAGCTGGATCATGGCCTTGCCAACGGTGCTTTCGTACTGGTCTTCGGCTGCCACGAGCGGAAGCGGCTTGGACTTGTTGGCGTAGATATCCTGAAGCACCTTGGCCTTTTCGGTGTCAGCCAGGAACGTCGGTTCTGCCCCCTTGAGCACGGGCAGGGTGCCGAATTTGTCGTTGAGGGCCTTCTGGGTTTCAGAGCTGGTCATGAACTCAACGAACTTCAGGGCACCGTCCTTGTTCTTGGTGTTCTTGAAGACGGAGAGGTTGATGCCGGCGGGGAAGCTGGCAATATCCTTGGCCCCAGCGGGTGCGGGGTAGGGCACGACGCCGTACTGGTCGGCCTTCATGCCATCTGCCTGGATGATGCTGTCAATCGTGGCGCCGATCACCATGGGCACTTTACCCGCGGTGAAGTCGTGGACGCCCTGACCGCTGTCAACCTGCACGTCGGACGGCTTAACGACCTTCTCCGACTGCATCAGATCGATGTAGCGCTTGACGCCCTTGACAACACCGTCCGAAGTGAAAGTCGGCTTCCCCGCGTCATCAAACAGATCCGCGCCGTTCTGAGCCGAGTTCAGGAAAGCGAAGTGCGCATTGGTGCTGTAGGAACCGGCGCGCAACGAAAGTCCGAACTGCCCGTCCTTCGTGAGCTTCTTCGCTGCACTCAGCATCTCTTCATACGTCTTGGGAGGCTGGATACCTGCTTCAGCAAATTTGGCTTTGTTGTAATACAGCCCGTACACCATGCCGTAAAGGGGCACCGACGTCGGGGTCTGCCCGGGTGCGCCTGCCGTTTCAAGCGCGGCATCGACAAACTTGTCGGATCCTCCGATCGTCTTCATGGTCGCATCGTCCATGGGCAGGAATGCGCCGGTTGACTGCAGCGAGGAGGCCCATGTATTGCCGATATTGACCACGTCGGGAGCCTGGCCCGAGGTCACTGCAGTCTGGATGCGCGTCTGAAGGTCGTTCCAGCCGATCACCTCCAAGTTGACCTTGATGCCCGTCTTTTCCTCAAACTTTTTCAGCTGGGGACCAAGAACCTCTTTGTCATTGTCCAGGCTGGTCCCCGTGTTGCTGGCCCAGTACGTCAATGTCTTCCCACCCTCCGCATTTTGCGACGGAGAGGAACTGGGACTGCTGCATCCAGCAGCGCTGAGCGCCAGAGCGGCCATTGCTGCCGCTGCGGTCAGGGTACGAATTTTCACTGTCTGACTTCCTTGTCGATCAAGAGGCCCATGGAACAGCGGGCATGCTCTGTGTACGAGTATCTGCGAACTACGCTGACGTTGCCCACATCACATATGATGCTAATGCTATCAAGTGTGACATGGCAAGGGTTTCTGAAATATGGCTTTGCTCTGCCGCGACTTGGCGATACCCCAGAGCGCGCGGCCCCTCCGCAGCCGGCAGGCGGCGCCTCCGGTGCAGAGTGCTTGGCGGGAGTCCCAGGTTCCCTGCGTCCCGGGGTTGATCCCGGGCCCCATGGGTGGCGGGTCCTAGGATTTCCGGGAGGATGCGGTTACATTTGATGAAGGAAAAAACAAATGAGACACCGCCTCGCGGTAAGTGGTTTTGCGAACATGCGGGTTCCGGGCCAACTATGCTGCGCCGAGGTACGGTCCAGCGGGAAGTAGTGAGCTGCACCGGCCGGAGCTGGTCAATGCGCGGCCTGCAGCCCGCCGTTGCACGAAGGAGCAGAATGAGTGACATCGCTAAAAAAATAGGCCGCCCCTATGGCCGCGTGGAGTCCGAAAATCCGGACCTCGCATCCCGGATCGAGTCCGTCCTGGAGTTGCCTGGATTCGACAGGACAATTCCCGTTGGCCTGGTGGGGTGCGGATGGGTTGCCGGCCAGCACCTCCGGTCGTACCGTGAGGCAGGCGTGAACGTGGTGGCGCTGTGTGATTCTCATATAGAACGCGCAAAGGCGTACCGCGACGAGTTTTATCCCGATGCCGTGGTCTACCGCGATGAGCAGGCCCTGCTCATGCACCCCGGGCTTCAGGTAGTGGACATAGCGACCCACGTCGCTGTTCGCCCACAGCTGGTACGCGAGGCGCTCAGGGCCGGAAAGCACGTCCTGAGTCAGAAACCGTTTGTGGAGGACCTGAACGAGGGAATGCAGTTGGCCCGGCAGGCCCGAGACGCCGGCGTCATTCTGGCCGTGAACCAAAACGGGCGCTGGACACCGCACTTCGGCGCGCTCCTTGCATGCGTGGGAGCCGGACTAATCGGAGACGTTGTATCGGCCGACTTCTTTGTCGCGTGGCCGCACGACCTGTTTGTGAAGGATAAACCGGCCTTTGCCGCTATGGACGACCTCGTCCTGTATGATTTCGGCGCGCACTGGTTTGACCTCATCGGAACGCTGGTGCCTGAAGGGCCGACGGAAGTACGCGCGGTGACCGCATCCAGAAAAGGACAATCGGTTCCCGTGCCGATGCAGGCGCACGCCTTGATCACGGCCCCGGGCTTCATCGCTTCGGTAGGTTTCCGGGCGGCCGAGAGATACGCGGAGACTGGCACCTTTCGGGTCTCGGGAACTGAAGGCGTCATCACGCATCAGGGCCTAAGCCTTGGCGGCGACAGCGTTGTCGTTCACACCCATGAGGGCCGCGCCACCATCCAGGTGAGCGATGACTGGTTCGGCCACGGCATGATCGGAGCCATGCGGGAACTCCTCATTGCCATTGAATCAGGGCAGGTGCCGTTCAATTCGCCGACTTCATCGCTCACCGGGTTGTCCCTGTGCTTCGCGGCTACCGAGTCGGCCGCCACGGGGAAAGCCGTAACACCTGATGCAACCTCCGCGCGCAGACGGTAGCTCGCGCGGACAACTGTCTACCATCGAAAATCAACCCATCTCTATGTCGCCTTGGTCCACGCCAGCGCATGAATGAACAAATCGAAATGAGCGTTAGTGATGAAACCAGGTGTGAGCACACAGCAGGCCGGCGTTGACGAAAATCGGCTGATTGCGGAGGTGTGTCGGCTTCATTTCATTGAAGAACTGCCGAAAAGTGAGATTGCTGAACGGATGAACATGTCGCGCTTCAAGGTGGCGGACCTTATCCGCTATGGGCGCGATCGGGGTGTGGTGCGTATCGAAATCACGGATCCCTCCAGCTCGGTCAGGGATCTTGAGGACAGGCTCAGGGACAAGTACTCGCTCGAGCGGGTTGCCGTGTCTGCGCAAACACCGACCACGGACCTTAATCTCGTCGGGGCAGCGGCCGCGGACCTGTTGCTCGAGGAGCTCAGGGACGGGAGCCTCCTGGGAATCGGCTGGGGGGCAAGTGTCTTTCACGTCATCAATTCGCTGCAGTCCCGAAGCAGGCTGCCAACGGTCGATATCGTGCAACTCGCCGGTGGTGTGGACGGTGTGAGCCTGCCGTTGAACGCAATTGGGCTGGCCGCCGAAGCCAGCAAGGTCTTCCAGGGGCGGCTCTATCCGCTGCATGCCCCTGCGTTCGTGGAAAACCAGGCGACCGCAGACGCACTGCGGGAAGAGGCTTTCCTCAAGCGCACATTCCACATGTTCGCACTCATTGACGTTGCAGTTGTTGGAATCGGCGGGTGGAAAGCGGGCACATCCTCGCTGCGTCAGGCGTCGGCTTTGTCACCGTCTGCTGTGAAGAGGTTGCGGGAAGCCGACGTCACGGCGGATATTCTCATGCACTTCACTGATGCGAACGGCAAGGTGATCACCGGCGGACCCACGGTGATGGGACCGACTGTGGAGGAGTTCACCGGCATCAGGCTCCGGCTTGCTGTCGCTGCAGGCCCTGAAAAGAAGGACGCCATCGTGTCAGGATTGCGCAGCGGTCTGGTCAACGCGCTGGTCACCGATTCCTCCACCGCATCGGCACTCCTGAGTCAGAATTGATCCTCGCTGCGTCAGGCGTCAACTTTGTCGCCGTCTGCCGTGAAGAGGTTGCGGGAAGCCGACGTCACGGCGGATATTCTCATGCACTTCACTGATGCGAACGGCAAGATGATCACGCGCGGACCCACGGTGATGGGACCGACTGTGGGTCGAGTTCACCGGCATCAGGCTCCCGCTTGCTGTCGCTGCAGGTCTCTGAAAAGAAGTCAGAACTGACGGGAAGCCTGGAACGTAGATACGAGCGCTTCCACGCGGGCAGCTGGATCGCTTCCCAGCTCGGTGTCGGTTAGGATCGACCCCACTCCGACAGCTGAACACCCGGCCGCAATCAGGGTGGCGGCTTCGGAGGCTTTGACGCCTCCTGTTGCCATCAGTCGGAGATCCGGCATGGGTGCGAGGAGGTCTTTGATGAAGCGGGATCCTCCCAGCCGCGCTATGGGAAAGACCTTGATCAGATCGGCGCCGTCCTGGTGGGCTTTGAAGATTTCGGTGGGCGTCGCGCATCCTGGGACGGTGAGAAAGCCGCCGTGCCGACCCTCGTCGATAAGCCATTTGTCGTAGATGGGTGAGACCAGGAAGTGGGCACCTGCCATCAGGGCTGCGGTGGCCTGTCTCGGCTGCAGCACGGTGCCGGCGCCGATGGTGAGCCCCGGCCACGTTGACAACTCTTTGATCACCTCCTTGACGTCCGGAATACTGAACGTTACTTCGATGACGTTCAATCCGCCTTGTAACAGAACACGTGCATCTTCCAGTGCGGACTCTGGGTCGGCCGATCGCAGGACGGGAATCACCTGGGCGGCGGTTATACGATCCAGGACTTCGGCGGAAGGTGTCATCATGGCGTGCTCCCTTCGGTGGTTTCCTCCGGCTTGGTGGCTTTTCTCCAGCCCAAGGCCTCCACAGCGTTGTCCCTGAGGACCCGGGTAGCCTGGGAAGGGGAAAGACCGACCGCCTCCAGCCGGGAAGGCAAGGTGGACGCCAGCCAGCTGAGGCCGGGGCTACCGTTGAGTGAGCGCCACAGGGAGCGCCTGGCGCCGTCAGTGCCGACGACGATCTGCCGGTCGTATCCAGCCTCGACGAGGGCCGCGATCAGCTGCAGGCCGGGGGAGTCCACGCCGGCACCATGCTCGCGGAGTGTCTGGTCGCATTCCAGGATAGCGCCTGTGGCCGCAATCTCTTTAAGGTATCCGAGGTCGCGGTGCTTATCCACATGGCTGAGGATGATCGAGCCTGCGGGAACCCCGGCAACGGTCAGGGATTCGATCTGCGCGAGGGCTCCTTCACCATTTTCACAGTGGGTGAGGATCGGCGCGCCCGTTCGAACGCTGGCTTGGGCGGCGGCACGAAGGTTCCGTTCGTCCCGAGCGTCAAGCCGTTCCCCGCTTGTCGCGACCTTAACGATTCCTGCCCGCCATGGTGTCCGGCGGACGATGGGCCCCGTGTAGTCGAATGCATCGACACCTTCTTCGAGGTCCGCGACAAAAAGGTCCGCCAGTTCATCCGCTGATACGCGGTTTGACCAATGTAGGGGGCCGTAATACCGGTCGTGATGAAGGCCCGTCGCTGCGATGACAGGTGTCCGAGTGCGCTCTGAAATCTGCGCGAGTCGCGTGATGTCGCGCCCAGCCGAGCACGGCATGCAGTCGACGAAGAGTGCCGCTCCTGCGGCTGCGGATTCGTTGACTTCTGCCACTGCGGCGTCGACGCTGTCCAAGTGGATGTGGGGAAAGCGTTGGGCAATCAGCGGCGAGTCGATGATGAGGTGTTCGTGGGCGTAAACGACGCCTTTACGTACTTCGGTTATGTCACCCAGCACGGTGCGAATCAGCGTGGAGGGGAAAGCCTCATCAGCGGCCGCCTCGCGGGCTGCCGCTGCGACTGGTGTGCTAGACAATGGCCTGAGCCTCCTTCAAGCAGGCCCGGAGAACCGCCCTGTCAATGTCTCGCGGCTCAATGCCTGCATCAGCGGCCAGCGCCGCCGCGGTGCCGGCTGCCTGTCCCATCGCCGTGCACTGTGCGATCGAGCGTGCGGAGGCATGTGCCTCATGGGTGGCTGAGAAGAAACGGCCGGCCACGAGAAGACCGTCCACGTCGGCCGGAAGGAGCGTGCCGTACGGGATTCCGTAAGTGCTGCCGTCGGGTTCGGAGATCCCTCCGACGTACTCCCAGCGGGTCACTGCGCCGGTTCCGTGGTCTTCGATCGGTGCGCCGCAGCGGGCAATGTCGTCGGAGTGCGACAAGCCGCCAAAGAAGTCCTCCCCGGAGAGCACATATTCGCCCACGAGGCGCCTGGTTTCCCGGATCCCGATGCGGGAGGACGTGTGGAGGAGGTACGACTCGGAGTAGCCCGGTACTTTGTCCTGGAGGAACCGCACATATTCCCAGCTCTGCCGGCGGCCCTCCTGCTCGGCCCATGACAGCTCCCATGGGTCTGTAAGGTCCTTTCCGGACACCCGCGTCATGTTGGCGTGCTTGACGCCGGGGATATTTGTCGCGTGGATGGAGCCCTCCAGCCGCGGAAGGTCGTAATCTCCTGACTCGACGGCTGCTGCGATCAGCGCATGGATTTCCTTCGTCGAGGCCGTAGTCTCAGCGACTCCCCCCACCCTGAAAGTGGCTGTCGCGGGCTGCAGCTTATCCAGCCCTTCACTGTTGTCGAGGGTGGCGCCGGCCCGCCAGGCAAGCTCGCCCTCCCCGCTGGAGTCGATGAGAACCTTGGCCAGGACGCGGCGCGGGCCCTGCTTGGTTTCAACAATGACTCCCACAATTGTGCTGCCGTTCACGATGACCGCCGTGACCAGCCCATACAGCAGTGTTTTCGCTCCGGACGTCAGGAGGAGATCGTCCCAGATCAGCTTGAGCGCTTCAGGCTCGTAGGTAACTCCGGTGCCGGCACCGTAGGTGTTGGGCCGCTCGAAGGACATACCCATAGCCGCAAGCCGTTCGCAGACTTCCCATCCGATGCCGCCGACGACGCGGGTATTGCCTGGCCCGGGCGCGTAGAAACCGTAGAAGGTGTCAAGAACGCGGGTCCCGGTTCCACCGAGGTAGCCGCCGGATTCGATCAGGAGGGTTGACGCCCCTGATCTTGAGGCTGCGGTAGCGGCCGTCGATCCTGCGGATCCCCCGCCGACAACAGCAACGTCGCCTTGCCACAGCAGCGGAACGCTGGCCACCTCGTCCGGGTGGTATTTCGTCCGTAAAGTCATCATTTTTCCGTCCTAAGTTGGTAGGGAGGTCTCTCACCTCCGAGCCCGTGGGGCTGGTGTTAGCGAAGGAGCCAGCCGCCATCGACGGGGATGACTGCCCCTGTTGTCTGAACCGCGTTGTCGCTTGCCAGCCATTGGACCGCGTTGGCGACTTCCTCAGCCGTTGATGGCCGCTTCGTCAGGGGCATCAGCTCGGGGAACCTCGATTGGATGTATTCATCATTTAGCGCGCGCTGCGCCATTCGTGTGTCCACGAGACCGGGGGAGACCATGTTCACCCGAATGCCACGGCGTGCACCTTCGTACGCCGCGGCCTCCAGAAGCGGGTGCATGCCTGCCTTGGCCACACGGTAGGCTGCCGTCAGGAAGTCTTCGTCGAGCCCTTTGGCCAGGGCAGAGCCGATCAGCACGATTGATGCGCCGTCCTCCGCGTATAGAAGGCAGGCGCGCAGGAACCGGAAGACCGAGGTCAGGTCCACCCGGATGACTTCTTCCCAGGCTTCGTCAGTGCATTTGCTGACGGGGCCATCGCCCAGTCGGCGACCGCTCATGCCGATTGTGTGCACGGCAATGGAGAATCCGCCGTCGGAGGCAAGTGTGCGGGCGACGTCCTCGGCCACGCCGGGTTCGGTGATGTCCTCGTCGGGGCGGTTCGAGGCGTGTACCCGGAGGCCGTCAGCCTGAAAGGATTTCACGCATGCCGCGCCGATCCCCCCGGTCCCGCCAACCACCCACGCCTGGGCGGTCATGCGCGCACCCGCAGAACGTCGGACTTCCGCTTGGCGTGCTCCAGGTAGGCGTTTTCGAACAGCTCTTCCGATGCTTCCTGTCCAACGATTTGCGCACCCGTGAGAACTGGAAGTTCAATACCCCGGTCTGCAAGCTTCTGCGCGGTGAGGACTTTGATGCTGTTGACGATGGCGACGTTCGCGACGGTGCTTACCGGGCCAACCTTGTTGGACCAGCCGTTGATGGTGACCGCTGCGTCACCCAGTGGCGTGCAGAGGTCGATGACGACGTCAGCATGGTCGCTGAGGACGGTCCCGGACGAGTGCGTGGCAGGCACAGTCTTGCTCTCAGTTCCCGAAGTGACAGCAATGACTTTGAGTCCCGCGGCTTTTGCCACCATGGCCGTTTCGACGGGGACAGCGTTGCGTCCGCTGGCGCTGAAGATCATGATCGCGTCGGTGGATCGAAGCTTGAAGTTGGACAGAATGACTTCAGCAAGGCCAGGAACACGTTCAATGAACATGGCTTGCCGCTGTCCGTTGGCGCCGGCAATCTCGGTGTGGAAGGTCATCGAAAGTTCAACGATGGGATGGAACCCTGGAAAGGAACCGTACCGGGGGAACATCTCCTCGACAGGGATACGGGAGTGTCCGGTGCCGAAGGTGTGGACGACACCTCCGCCGCCGATTGCATCGGCGGCAATCTGAGCTGCCTTTTCAAGGTTTTCCGATTGTTCGTTCTGAATGCGGTTCAGGACCACGATTGCTTCGTCAATCCACGTCATGGGGTATCTATTCCTTAGAGTGCTAGGTCTTGGCTGAAAAGTTGGTTTGATTGTTGTTCTGTCCTGATACCGGCGTACAAGGCAGCGCCCACCGACCCTGACTCCGGGCCGAGCTGAGCCTGGTGCAACGCGATGGGTCCCGTTACGGTGGCGCGCTCGCTCAGTGCCGCCTTCATCGAGGGGGCGATATGCCGGAAGGCACCCGACATTCCGCCACCGACAACGACACATGAGAGTTGCATGAGGACGCAGGCGGTTCCGGCGGCAAGACCCAAGTACCGGCCAATGTTCTCAAAGGCGGCCAGAGCCCAAGGATCTTTCATGTCTGCTGCCCGGCTTATGGATTCCGGCGTCAAAGCCGTGAGACCACGGTCGCCCAGGACCGACGTCAGCACGGGTGAGACGGATGTCAACGCCGCTCTCGTCATATGGCCGACCAAGGCCGAACCAGACGCTACGGTTTCGAGGCAGCCAATTCCGCCGCAGCCACAAATCTCTCCGGCCGCATCGATGTTAACGTGGCCCATCTCACCGATGGAATCGATTTCCCCGACCAGGACTTGTCCGTTCCGCGCGATGGCGCCGCCCACGCCCGTACCCAGCGTGAGGAAGAGAGCGTTCTTCTCCCCCCGTCCTGCTCCGATTATCAGCTCTGCATGACCGAAGGCCCGGGCATCGTTGAGGATGAAGACGGGCACTCCACTGGCGCTCTCTAACTCCGCCGCGATCGGAAAGTTCTTCCAGTTGCCCGGGATGTTCGGGATGAAGACTGTGGATTTTGTCCTGGTGTTGACGAGCCCCGGCAGGGCCAATCCGATGGCCGATGGTGCTGGATCCATGCTCGCGGTGAGGTCTTTAAGGAGATTGATAAGTACTCCTCCTCCCTCCCGTGGTGTTGGGACGTCCCCGCTGGCAACGACGTTGGCGTCTTCAACCAGCGACCATTTGACGCGTGTCCCACCGACGTCAATGCCAAGGAACCGGCCACGTGTAGTCATCGCGTCCCCTTCCTATCGGCTCGGGACCTGTTTGGTGTGAGTTCACGCGCCTCTCGGAGTGCGTTCACTGTCCGAAACCGCCGACATCGTTCAGACCAACCCTGTGGCCCGTTTCGGCTGCACGCACGGCGGCTTCGACGATGGCATGTCCGATGCGGGAAGTGGCTGCGGTCAGCGGCGAATCCAGTGGGCGGCCGGTCCTCAGGTGAGCAACAACATTTGCCAGCGCAGTTTTGTCCTCAAAGGCAATCTCATCAACGCTGACGTGCTCCGGGGCTGACCCGTTGCCCCTCGTCAGGGTTACCTCAACGTCGTAGTCCCAGGAAGTAATGCTCCCTGTGGTGCCGGTAATCACGAACCCGCACCGCGGGCTCGGCTGAAGATTCCACGGGTCGCTCAGGGTTCCCCACCGGGTTTCGAAGACAGAGAGGCCCGTGCCGTAGCGGGCGACCACCACGGACTGCTCGTCTACCTCAAGCCCTTCGGGAACGAACCAGTCGGCAGTGACCGCCTCGGGCAGGCCGCCATCACGGAACCAGGTGCCCAGGGTGACCCCATAGCCCAGATAGTCACGTAGGCTTCCGCCACCGGCCTCCTTCGCATAAAACCAGCTGGCGGCTTTATCCTCCGTGGTGGGGGAGGTCTCCACCTTTCCGTGGGTATGGAACAGCGGTCCGCGATTTCCGTCGTAAAAGTGGACAGCCTGAACCTCTCCAATGGAGCCCTCAGCGATCAGGCGTTTGGCTGTCCTGTGAGACGGCAGCCAGGCCAGAGGCCAATTTACCGTCAGCAGAGTGCCGTTGGCTTCGCTGCTGGTGATCATTCTGTCGACGGCGTCAAGAGAGTCTGCAAAGGGTTTCTCCAGAATCACATGAATTCCAGCGTCGGCCAGCACTTCGACCACATCAGCGTGGACAGCAGTGGTTGTACACACAAACGCGATGTGAGGATCTGTCGCGGAAATGAGGGCCTTTAGGTCCTTCAAACTGCCAAAACTAGGCACATGGAGGTCCAGGCTGCGTGCCACGTCATTGACTCGTACGAGGTCCTCTCCGATGAGACCAACCACTTCTGTCTCCGGGTGGTCGATCGCCGTCTGGAGCTGATCCCCGATATGCATGTGATCGAAGCCAACACCAATGACCCTCAAAGGACTTGTCACATTGATTCCTTACGTACTCGCGATTTTGCTCATGTGATATTTGTTATCTCAGATGTTGTACCTCGATGGTATGTGTGTCGTTTGGCGCTGTCAACGATGCGGCGCGGAAAGGAACGCGCCCTAGCGACACATTTGTGATCCGTTTCGCCAAGTGTCAATGAAGCCTTATGTCGTGCAGGTTACACGGCGGCGGGATTCGCGCGTGCCCAATCGGGCAGCCCCTAGAAACTGGGAAGGGGGGGGCGGGCCAAGGATTCCCACTAGAGGGTAGATCAGCGTCGCGACCGTCGGTGTAGTTGCCAGTGGCGCACCCCCCGGTTCGCCGCCCATTCCCGTTACTCATTGAAAGGCACCCATGCAGGTCCACTTAAGAAATGACCAACTCAGCGCAGTTATTGAGAGCAAGGGATCGGAGCTTGTCTCTCTCCAAAGGGGAGGGCAGGAGTTGCTGTGGGACGCGGGGCCCGAGTGGGCCCGCCACGCTCCTGTCCTTTTTCCCGTCATAGGCCGGGTTACAGACGACATGATCCTGCATAAGGGCCGACGTTATCCCATGAACCAGCATGGATTCGCTCGGGACCGTGACTTCACGACAGTTACTTCCACTCCCACTATGGCTCACTTTCATCTGGAGCACAGTCCACGGGCCGGGACGGAGTTTCCCTTCCCATTTTCGCTCGAAACGCGGTGGCACCTCGATGTTGGGCACTTGGTCCTGACGTTCACCCTGACAAATACCGGGGACACCCCTTTTCCGGCGGCCCTCGGGTGGCACCCCGCGTTTCGCACGCCGAGAAATCAGAGGTGGAAACTCCTCTTCGCACACGACGAAAAAGGACCAACGAGGCGAGTCAACGCCAGAGTTCAACTCACTCCCGAAAAGTACAACTCTCCGCTGGTGGGGACTGCACTGGATTTGAGCGAGGAACTGCTGGCTGGAGGAGCGATCATTTTCGAGTCACTTCGCAGCCGCGCTGTCCAGCTTGTCTCGGCTGAAGGGCCTCTGCTCACGATGCAGACTTCTGATGAGTTTCCCCACTTTGCTGTCTGGAAGAAGCCAGGGGCCGAATTCGTATGCCTGGAACCCTGGTCGGACCTGCCCTACCCTGACGGCGAAAGAGGCGATGTCTTCGCGTCTCCGGGGAAACTCCTGATGCCGGGCGCCAGGAAAGAATACACGTGCCGCGTGAGCCCGTACGCTGGGTAGCTCGATCGATCCTCGTTCACGCGAAAGCTCAATCTGGCAGCGCTGGTATTCATGAGCCAAAGATCCGGCAGCAATTCGGTAAGTGGCGACCTGGGGGTATGGACACATTCACCGAGGCGGCTAGCTGTGATCCTCAGGAGATGTTTTCCACTGGCCCGGCTCCGACGGTTGCGCGTGGCAGGGTAAGGGATACTAATGTTCCCTTTCCGGGGCTGCTGGAGATACTGATGGTTCCCTTGTGGTTTTCGATGATGGATTTGGTGATGGCCAGTCCAAGCCCTGCTCCGGGAATGGTGGAGGAGTGTACGTTGGCGGCCCGGAAGAACCGGGTGAACGCCTTGGACTGTTCTTCTTCGGTCATGCCAACACCGGTATCAGTGACGTGGCAGTAGAGCGTGTGGTCCTTGGCGCCGGCGGAGATGGTGACGGACCCGCCGTCGGGGGTGTATTTGATGGCGTTGGACACCAGGTTGTCGATGGCTTGGCCAATACGGTCGGGATCGAAGTTCCCGGTGAGCTGGGTGCCCGGTTCCACGTCGAGGGTGAGGGTGATGCCCGCCGCCCCGGCCCGGGGACAGGCGGCCTCGATGCTGTGGGCCAGGATTTCGGCGAGATCAGCCGGCCGGGGATTGGTGCTCAAGGCGTCGGTGGCGGTGGCCAGCAGGTCATCCACCAGGCCCAGCAGCCGCTGGGTGTTGCGGCGGATCACGGTGAGGTAGTCCTCCAGATCCGGTTCCAGATCCTCGTCCAGGGCCAGGGCCAGGTATCCAAGGATCGAGGTCAGCGGGGTCCGCAGCTCGTGGGAGACGCTGGAGACAAACTGGTCCTTGACCGCGAGGGCTTCCACCAGGGCTGTGACGTCCGTGAAGGCCATCACCGCGCCGCGCCGTTGCCCGTCGGGGGCTTTTATCAGGCGGCAAGTGGCGGAATAGGCGCGCTGGCTGGTGCCGCAGCCGATCCACAATAGCTCGTCCGTGAAGGCCTCACCCCTCGCGGCCCGGCTGCGGGGGCTTTCTTCCAGCGGGAGGGGAGTGGCCCGGTCCGGGCCGTAAATGGTGATCTCCGACGGGTTCTGTGCCAGCTTGTCCTTTTGGACGGCCCGGGTGACGTGGCTGCTGTACTGGTGATTGGTCAGGATGGGTTCGCCTTGGGGGTCGACCGCCGATACTGCGACGCTGACGGTGTCCAGGACGGTGCCGAGCAGCTGTTCCCGGTCCTGGCTGGCAGCAAGCAAGTCGCGCACCTCGGTTTCCCGTTGTTCCACGGTGCGCCGTTGGAATGAGATGACGTTGAAGGCCCCGTAGGTGGTCACTGCAATGGCTCCCAGGATGACGGGAAGCAGGACAATGCGGATAAAATCTGCCCGGTCGATGCCTGTGCCAAGGAGGACCGGCGGCAGGACCGCGCTGAGGATCGTTGCCACCACGGCGATGACGACGCCGATGCGGTGCCGGCCGGCGGCAAGCCAGACCACTGGAAACACGAGGAGATAGCCCAGCACGGTCAGGTACTGGCCCCCGGCTTCCCGGGTCACACCCACCGCCAGGCAATCCAGGAACGGAATGACCAATGTAGCCCATGTGGGAAATCGCTGCCAGGGAATCACGGCGCAGGCGCAAAGAAGCAGCAGGTGTGCGCCCATGCTGAGGATGAGCGGTGGCACCCAATCGATGGCTGGGTGTAGCAGGACCACCAGGACAGTGACCAGCAGCATCGTGATGGACAGCGGTAACTGGAAAAGTACTGTTCGGCCGCGGGGCCCCAACGCCCGGAAGTACCGTTCTGCCCCGAACAGAAGTGTCGTGTCCCCCATAAGGGCATTCAACCACACTGGCTGCGACGCCTCATTGATGCGTTTGTATGCGGGCGCCCCACGGGACTGACTTATCCCGGTGGTTGTAACTCCACGCCAGGAAGTAAAGAACGAGGGGACGCAGGACTTCACCGTTTTCATCGCGCTTCTGACGCTGTCTCCTTGTCGGCGCGGCAGAGAAGTGGAGCGCGGCGCCTCACTGCTGGACACCGAGCCCACAAGTAAGGCTACTTACTACTCCTGCGAGGAGTATACCCGCCGAGTTCGGGAAACAGCGCGGCATAGTCGGGACGCTGAGTGAGTAATAGTTTTGAATCCTCAAGTCACCGGAAAACGCCATCGTCGATGCAAGGGAACCAGCCCCATTTGCAGGCACTCCCCGAGCGACACCTGGCACGCGAAACTCGAAGCAACGATCGGCGTGGCGTCAGAATAGGCCGAAATTCCGTTTTCATGACAGTCGCTCATGAGGTTTTCAAATCCCACCCTGACAGTCGAATGGCAGGAAACCGAGGTGCGGTAGCCCGAGAATCATCGAAATAGGCCAAAGAATCGGGACTCGACGAGACTCGCATGCGGCAGGGAGCTTACGAAGGCCCCTCTTGCGGCTCGATAGGTGTCTGAGTACAAGACCCAAGCCCCACCGGCAGGGTGAATCCTCCCTTGTGAAACCGCCTTCACGTCAGGCTGGGGTGTACTGCGGAGAACAGTTTCAACGCGCTATCGCACACCAGTTATGTCCTCGCACGCATGGAAGAATTGGCATGCGCAGCATGTTCCATATCGTCAGGCTACTGAGTGGGGATGGGTAAGGCGACTGAAACGGTCACTTCATCGTTCTCGGTTATGAGAATCCGCCCTAGTCCATCGAGCCATACCCAGATGATCGATGCGTCCTCTGACACATCGTCTATGGTCCCAAGAGAGGGCATCGACTTCGGCCGCTGGACCACAATGCGATCCCCCGTGTTTAGGAAGACCCAGTCCTCCGTTCTCATAGGCGAGTCCAGGTTCGGCATTACACTCCTCCATCTGTTTGTGTTAGCAATTGCCGAAAACAACGCTTGGCATATGCGCGCTTTCGTTGCAGGATTCGACGCTGCTACACCCAGAGACTCGATGCGTTGACTGCCTTCTTCATATCCTCGTCACCTGGGCGTACGTGTAGGTGTCACCGCGTTCGCCGTCGGAGTAGCTGTCAACCCGTTCTCCATTGCTGGCCTCGACGTGCCGGTCCAGGGCGTCGTACGCCGCATTAAGCTCACCGGTCACAAATCTCTGGGGAACGGTGGATCGGACCAGTTCACTGCCTGGGTGGAGTCCTTGCTCCAGGTCAGCAGCTCCCGCGCCTTTTGACACAGTAAGCAGGCTGGTCAGCATTGAGTCGTCATACTTTGCAGCCGGTGACAGCTGTGCTCGCGCCGCTCCCGGGCTGGGCGGAAAGGCTGGCGGTTCGCTCAGCAGGGTTTTTCAAGGCATCGCCGTGTGGTTGATGGATGCTGACGCCGTGGTGCGCTGCGACATGGTTGGATTCTTTCGTTTTATCAATGAGGGCGCACCCACGATTTCGGCACCGTCGGCCAGGTTTTCCACGATGATCTGAGGTCAATGGCCCCGAGTAGTCTTGCAGGTGCCGTTTCAAGGAGTGAGTATTTCTGGAGATTGCCGCTGGATTTTGTCGGATCATGAGAGGTCCCACGGTGTTTCTTCGAGTTCTGCTGCGATATTTGCTGCTTCCCTGGAGTTGGGAGGGGTCAGCGGGGCCCTCACGGTGGCTCTGGGCAGTATCTTCTGGTGGTGGAGGATGTGTTTCGCTGACGCTGCTCCGGGGATGTGGCCCATTACGGCGCGAACGAGTGGAGCAAGGGCGAAATGCGTTTGTCGTGCCTGGGGCAGGTTTCCGTGGTCGACTGCGTTTATCAGTTCTCGGAACAGTTCAGGGGCGGCGTGGGCCGTGACGCTGACGAGTCCTGCAGCGCCGGCTGTGAGCCAGGGTAAGGCGAGAGCGTCGTCGCCTGCATAAACGGCGAGGTTGGTTTGGGCCATGATGATTGTCGTTGCAGTGAAGTCGGCTTTTGCGTCTTTGAGTGCGACGATGCGTGGGTTTTCAGCGAGCTGCCTCATGGTGTCTGTGCTTATTGCCGTTCCTGTGCGGCCTGGTATGTCGTAAAGCATCATGGGCAGTTCTGTTGCTGCCGCGATGCTGCTGAAGTGTTCAAACAAGCCGGATTGGGTGGGCTTGTTGAAGTATGGGGTTACGACGAGTTGACCGTCGGCGCCTGCTTTGGCCGCTCTTTGGGACATGGTGATGGACCGGGCGGTGTCGTTGGTTCCCGTACCGGCAATTACGCTTGCCGTGTCGCCGACTGTTTCCTTGACGACTCTGATGAGTTCCTCTTTTTCCCGTTCGTCCATGGTGGAGGCTTCACCGGCTGTGCCGCCGACCACCAAGCCATCGTTCCCTTTGCTAACGAGGTGGGCGGCGAGTTCCGCGGCCGTGGGAAGGTCCACCTTGCCCTCGGCGGTAAAGGGCGTCACCATGGCCGTGATGAGGCTGCCGAAGGGGCGGGCAGGAATTGATGGCGGTGGTGGTTCCGTTGGCACGGGTTAAGTCTCCATAACTGGTTGGGGCGGCACTATTGTCGTTTGGGCCCGCGTGCTCGCGTTCTTTGCCGGTCTTGGTTCAGAGCCGGTCGATGGTTTCCGCGGCGATACCAAAGGAGAGCGTCATGCCGATTCCGGAGGTAACTGTAATCGCGGTGGTTGTGGTATCGATGTCCTCGACGAGGAGTGACGTCAGCGGGCTGGAGGCATAGATTCCTTGCCAGCGCTGGGTCACGGTCAAGGACGCGCCGAGGACCTTCTCGATTTCGCGGACCAGTCGGGCGGTCATCCACTCGTCTTGGAAAGGAGCTATTGTCTGGCCGTAGACATGGCTGTCGCCGAGGAGCACTGTTCCGTCGGGCCTGCGGGTGAACATGACATTCGCGCCGATATCGATGAGTTCGGGGCTGTGGTTGTAGATTTCCTGCCGGACTGCGTCGGCCCCGGGCATGGTGGTAAATCCGTCGTAGCGGGTCATTGATGTACCGGTCAGCACAGCAGAGTCAAGGTTGTAGCCTCTCGGCGCGGGTGCCATGGCCATCTGCAGGGCGCAGCGCTGGACCTGGTACCGGGCGGCGAGATCCGGCAGCAGATAATCCAGGTCATGTCCGACGCATATGAGGACTTTGTCCGCCTGGAAGTCCCCGCGGGTGGTGCGCACGAGTCCGCCTTCCTGGATCTCGCTAACTGCTGTTCCCCAATGGATGGTGATCCCCTCCTGGTTCTGGAGCCAGCTGGCGATGTCGGGGGCGGCCGTGCGTGGATCAACCCGGAGGTCCGCCGGAAGGAACGCTCCGCCGCAGATCCCGGGATCGGGTGATCCGGCGGATGCGAGCCGGTCCTTTGTTTGATCTGCTGTCAGCAGTCGGACGCTGTCGTTGCCTCGTTTGTCGCTGAGCTGTTCGAGGACAGCCAGTTCGGTTTGGCTTCGGGCCACCACGAGGGCGCCGGCTTCGGGCGCCCAGAAACCGATGGCTTTGGCGGCGGCGAGCCAGCCCTCCCGGGACCTGTAGGCGGTATCAAGGTGTGGCCCGTCTTGGGCTGTGATACAGCAGTGGCCGAAGTTCCGGATGGAGGCTCCGTTGGGCTTGGCGTCGCGTTCTATGATCCGGACGTTGTAACCCTTTTGGTGTGCCTGAAATGCGTGGGCGAGGCCGATGATGCCGGCTCCGACGATGAGGAGGTCCGTGTGCTCGCCTTTGAGCGCAGGGGTGGGATCGGCGGTGTTCATTGGTCCTGCCTTTCTAAGAGTGGGTCGGGTGCTGAAGCGCGGCGCAGTGTTGAGTGGCCCTAGGGCCAGGCATGCATTTTTTGGAGCATCCCCACGAAGGCCTGCTCAACCGGGGTCAGTGATTGTCCGGCCATGCGGACCAGGGAAACGGGGCGGTGCCGGGGAGCCGGATGGATGTTGAGTCGTACGAGTTCGCCTGAGCGCAGGTCCGGTGCCACCACGTGCTCAGAGATGAGGGCGAGGCCAAGGCCCGCGCGGACGGATTCCCTGGCTGCTTCCGAGGTCCAGATGGTCCATTGCTCGGCCTGAGTCAGCTTCCACTCGGCGAGGGACTGGTCCTGGTCGAACCGCGTTGCGGAGCCGATTTCCCGGAGCAGGAACCGCTGGCCTTCCAGATCCCCGGGGGAGAGATCGCGTCCGGCCAGGGCGCTGGCCCTGCCTGCCACCAGCACCAGCGCGTCGTCGAAGATTACCGTCCCCTCCAGCTGCTCGTGGTCGATTTCGCCTGCGCAGATTGCCAGGCTCACCTCCCGGTTGATCAGCCACTCAGCAACTTTTTCGGTGTTGCCGACCCTCAGCTCGGTTCTCAATCCTTGGTTTTCGTTGAGGAAGCGGCTGATGGCCCGGGGGAGGAGATACGATCCAAGCGTGCTGGTTCCGGCGACTGAAAGTTTGCGGTCTTGTATGCCTTGGGCAGCTGCAACATCGGTATCCACTTGGTCCATGACCTCAAAGATTGCCCGGGCATGGTCGGCGAGGACCTGGCCTGCCGGTGTCAGTGATGCACCGGCAGGCCCTCTGTCCAGCAAGTGCGCTGCCAGGGAGGTCTCAAGGCTGCGTACATGTGCCGAAACCGAAGGTTGACTCATGTAGAGCCTGCGGGCTGCTGCCGAGAAGCTTCCGGTTTCGGCGACCGCGAGAAAGATTCGTAGGCCCTGAATGCTGAGGTTCATGACCACGAACCTAGCCGGAGCGTCTCATGCCGGGAAGCTGATGCACGCCGAACGCCATTCCATGTAGAAGTCCCAGGTTTCCGGTGAACATTCGGGTGCACCGTACTGGGAAAGTTTGGCGCCCATGTGCGGCATATGTGGCCACGCCCCGACGCCCGGGCGGTTGACGTGCAGCATGCCCGCCTCAAACCGGTCGAGCGCGTCGTAGATGTGGGCGCGGTTGTTGGTGAAGATCGTGCCGGACATGCCGTAGCGCACGGAATTGGAGATATCCATTGCATGGTCAAAGTTTTCGGCGTCGATCACGGCCAGGACGGGACCGAAAACTTCCTCAACGGCGAGTTCTGAGTCCGGTGCCACTTCGGTGAGGAGTGTCGGTTCCATGTAGTAACCGTGGGCCAGGTCGCCGGAGGTGGCGGCAGACCCGCCGGTGCGTACTACGGCGCCTTCGATGCGGGCTTGTTCTATGGCACGCACACAAGCGGTGAGCCGGTCCTCGTTCACCACAGGTCCAAGCCGCGTGCCGGCTTCGAACGGGTCACCGATGGTTAACTCAGAGGTTCTGCCCAGGACCTTGCCGACCAACTCTTCGCGTACCTTGCGCTCAACGACAACCCGGCTGGTGGCGCTGCAACGTTGCCCGGCCTGTCCGAAGGCGCCGTGGAGGATGGCGTCAGCTGCGAGGTCAAGGTTGGCGTCAGCTAAAACTATGAGGGCGTTTTTGCCTCCGAGTTCGAGCTGTGTTCTGGCCAACCGTGGCGCTGCAGCCGCCTGGATCGCCAGCCCGACTCCAAGGGATCCGGTGAAGGAGATGCCTTTGACATCCGGATGGTTGCTGAGCGTTTCGCCTGGTTCACGGTCGCCCTGAACCAGGTTCAGCACCCCAGGGGGTAGACCGGCTTCGGTGAAGATGTCCACGAGCAGGGCTGCTGTGTGGGGCGCCAGGGGGGAAGGCTTGAGGATGGCCGTGCAGCCCGAAAGCAAGGCGGGTGCCATTTTCCATACCGGGATGGCCAGTGGGAAATTCCAGGGGGTGATGAGGGCGACCACTCCGATGGGTTTCCTCCAGGTCAGCGCCATGCTCCTGGGCTCGTCTGCTGGAAGGGTCGCCCCAGACAGTCTCCGGCCTTCACCTGCGATGTAGCGCAGAATGTCGACGGCCCGCTGCGCTTCCCCGAGGGATTCACGGAGGCATTTTCCCTGTTCCCTGGTAACAGCACGGGCCAGTTCGTCCTTCCGTCGCGCCAGGATCTCTGCCGCGGTAAAGAGGATGTCACCGCGCTTGATGGTGCCCAGTGAGTCCCATTGCTGCCGTGCCTTTTCTGCGGCTCCGATGGCGTCCAGGGCGTCCTGGCTGGAGGAATCGGGGAAGTGGCCGATGAGGTCTCTGGTATCAGCCGGATTGTAGTTGGGGAAGGTTTTGCCCCCGGAAGCCGGCCGCCATTGGCCGTCTATGTAGTTGAGGTTCAACTCGAAGTCATTGAAGGTGTTCATTTTTCCTCTGTTGGTTTCGGCGCTGGACCGTTATCGAATCGGTCAGACACTGACGGGCCGCTTATTCCAGGATGGCAGGAGTACGATAACGGCAACCAGGGCCGCCGCGGCGAAGGTGTAGAAGATGAAGACGCCGGAGAAGAATCCGGGAAGGAGCCCTCCGAGGATGGCCCCGATGGACCCGCAACCGTTGACGAAACCGGTAGCCCCGCCGGCGTATTTTGACGTTCCGAAGTCCACCGCGGCGACGCCGGAGATCATCGCATCTGAGGCGTAGGCAGTCAGCCCGATGAAGGCCAGCAGCGCCACAATCAGCGGAAGGGAGCCGGTCGCGGTAATGACATGCCAGAGTGCGAGGGCTACAACCATCAGCAGGAGGCAGAGCACGCTGGGTGGGACACGGCGGGCACCGAAGACGGTGTCGGACATCCATCCGGCGAGGACGGGGGCGGCCATTCCGGTTACGCCGAATGCCACTGGAACCAGGATCGCTGTCATGGTGCTCAGGTCCGGCATTGCTTCAAGGACGAGGACCGGGCCCCAGAGCAGGATCGCGTACCGTGCGGGCTTGATAAGGAAGTACACAAGTCCCAGGCGAAGGACCATGGGCTCGTACTTGACGGCTGCCAACAGGTCCCGAGGGGAGAACTTCGACCTGGTGGCCACTGGCGCGGACTTTGATCCTCGCTCATGCTCAGAGTCCAGTAAGGATGGATCCTCATCGATGCCGGGAAGCCCGACCTCTTCCGGGGAGTTTCGCTGGAAGATGATGAAGAGGACGAAGGCGATTGTGATGACGGCAGTGCCGGCAAAGAATGCCCATCTCCAGCTGTCGAAGAGGGAGTACGCCACCCAACCTGTTACCGGTGCGCCGGCGAGGCCGCCGAAGGCATAACTGGTGGAGAAGAATCCCATGGCCCGGCCGCGCTTGCTGATCGTGAAAAACGAGGCAATGTTTTTGCTCAGTGCCGCCCAGCCCGTTGATTGGGCGAGCCCCTGGGCAATCATGAGGGGAAGGAAGAACGCGACGGCGGGCACGATGCCCATCAGCAGCGATGCGACTCCCGCCATGATCATTCCTCCGGCGACGACAACGCGGGTGCCGTATTTTTCTGCGCAGGCGCCCCACACGAATTGGCCGACGGCATAGGCGGCCAGGTAAGCGGAGTCAAGGAGCCCGAGGGTCGGCTTGGTCAGGAAGCCTTCTTCGAGAATGCCGACCTTAGCTGCGGAGAACGCAGATCGGGGGAAATAAAAGGCTGCGTAGGCGAGCCAGGAGAGCGCGAAGATCCTGACTTGCCATTTGAACAGCTCCTGCCTTTTGGTGGACGACTTCAGAGTTCCTGAAGGGGCCCCCGGTGGCTGGGCTTGGACTTGGGTTTGGGGTGGGTTTGAATCGGACATAGCGGAGTCCTCTCGTCAAGCAAACCTAATAGATCGGCGCGCCCCCGCAGCGCCGGGTGCCTGTGGGGCCCGCCTCGCGGCGGGCCCGGCGACAAATGATTCAGCTGATACCCACAAGATTCACGGATGCATGAGTCGTTGCGACCCAGAACGCGTCGTAGTTGTGAACAACGGCCTCATCGCCGTTAGGGGCCTTGCTGACAGTTTCGGCAGGGGCAGGCAGGACACGATTGATGATGAATGGAATGTTCAGCTCGCCCAGGCCACCGTGGGAACGCAAGGGAACTTCCAGATTTCCCAGATCATGCCAAGCTGCGTACCGGCCGAGGGCGGTGTTTTTGTCCGACAGCACCGTCAGATCGCCCATCCGATCCAGCGGCATGGCAAAGAGTTCGGCGGCTTCTTCGGAGCGGTAAACGCCCGAAATCCCCTCTCGCGCCTCGAGTATGCTCAGGACAGCCTCCCTGTCTGCACCTTCTGGGAGGTAAACGTTTGCGAAGGAACCCAAAGCCCCGTGATGCACCGTGTAAGGGTCGGTGATCGGCAGAATCACACGGCTTCCCCCATCCGAAACGTCGCCAGCCAAGCCAAGGACGGCGTTAACTTCTTCTTCCAGGTAAATAACCCGAGGGGTGCCGTCGCTCTTGTGCTTCGGGCTCATGCCATGGTCGGCGGTGATGACGACGATTGCTCCCAGTTCGTCCAGAGCGGCAGCGTAGCGATCGATCATGGCGTAGAAGTCGTTGGCCGCGTCAGTGCCTGGTGCGTTCTTGTGTTGGATGTAGTCGGTGAGAGTCAGATACATCAGATCGGGGCTCTGGTTCTGCAGGATTCTTACGCCCGCGGCGAGCACGAACTCGCTCAGCCCTGCCGAGTAGACATCCTGCAGGTCCATGTCGACCAGTTCCATCACGGCATCGATGCCGTTGCTTTCCTTGGTCACCTGGTGTGCTTTTTCAGCCGAAAAGCAGATGCCCTTGTTGGCAGGTTCGACCATGCTGCCCGAACCTGCCGGGTCCAGGCCTGGTTGGGTCAGGCCCGCGGCCAGCAATCGGGAGAGTTTGTCCTTGGCTGTGACCACCGCGACTGACAGCCCAGCAGCAGCGGCAGCAGCGAAAATGGTTGGGGCCCGAAGAAACTTCGGGTCATTCATCAGAACCTCTTCCCCGGATTCAGGGTCGAGGATGTAGTTTCCGCAAATACCGTGAACGGCCGGTGGGTGGCCGGTGGCGATGGACATGTTGTTAGGGTTCGTCAGAGTTGGAACAGCGCAGTGTGCCGCCCACGAAGTACCCGTTGACCTTAGGACTTCCTTTAGCCAGGGCATCCGTCCAGCCGCAATCGCCTCTTGATGGTAAGCCGGCTCACTGCCGTCAATGCAGATAACGACGACAGGGGCGTCCGAAAAGGCGTAGCTCCGGCCATTGACTGAAAATTCCGTTGGTGACATAGGGGTTCCTACTCTCGGTATCTGCCCTTTACATCCTCTCCAGGAGGTGCGGGGAAGATTCGTAACTGATGAAATAAGCATCCGTAGGATCCGATTGCACGGATAGGCGTCAAAAAACTATGCCGGGTATCAGCTGACTCTATGACGCAAGTGGAGCCGCAAACTCTTACCCGGGGCCAGGCAGCTTAGAGCAACGGGGCGTGGCCCTCCTGCTGACAGGTCGGAGACGGCGCCAACCCGTTCGTGTTCATTGCTATTCCGGGCAAGCAAAAGGACGGGCCCCGTCCCCTGAGCGCTCCTTCGCTGGGGTCTGGCCCGTCCTTCTTGAAAGTGTCCTTGACTTCCTCGGCGGCCTGCTACGGATCGCCTTTGGCCTGGTCAGTCTGGCCCTCGGTCCGCAGGCTTCCACAGCCTGTGGCAGCGCCAAAAATCGAACTTCCGGCGGACTACGCTGAACTGCTGGAGGCTCTGGAGTCCAGGATCATCTCGTCGCGGCTCTCGAATCGGGCCGAACCTGACGCGGGCGAAATATTGTCCAGAAGTTCCTTTTGGAGCTCCTCCCTCTGCCCTTTTGGAGCCAATAGCAGCGATTCTGTCAGGCAGTGACCGGGCTTATGCCCGGAGGGAGTGGAAACCCACGCGGGCGCGACGCGCCAAATCCGACAAGGTTCCTCACAGGACGCCTCGCCGTTGAGCGGAGTTGGACGGGGTGGCGGACAGCGCGGGACTACTTGCCGGCGCCAGTCTTGCGTCTTCATTTGGCACACGAAACTCGACGTGATGACCTTGGTCGGTGTCAGAATTGCCCCCCAGTTCCGTTTATTGACAGTGGATCAGGATGTTCTCAGATTCAACCCTGACAGCCCGGAGGCAGGAGACCCGGGTTCGGTAGCCTGAGACTTATCGAATTAGTCAAAGAATCGGGTCTTGATCGAAGCCCTTCCGGCAAGGGGATGGCGAGGACTCCTCTTCTGACTCTCCGGTGTCCGAAACAAGTCCAGAACTCCGCCTACAGGCCGAATCCTCCCTGGCCAGGCCGCCCGACGTCAGGTTGCGGTGTACTTCAGATTGGATAGATTGCCCGCTTTCCGGGCTACCCGGCGAAGCGGCTCTTCGTAAGACGCGGGGTCGTCTACAGCGGGGCTCGGTGTCGGAAGGGCAGCCAGCGGATTCGCGTCCTTTTCTGGTAGAGGACATCAAGGAGTTATCCGGTGAGGACGACGAGGATTCCGAGTACTCCCAGCATGACCCCGGCGGAGGCTGTCCACAATACCGCGGGCATTTCTGCATTCACCGTTTCTCGAGAAATGCCGTGGGAGCTGGAGTTGTAACGTCGGCGTTGTGTGAGGTAGATGGCGGCGGCTGCGGCAACTGCGATGGCGAACAGCGTGAGGACGGGGAACCCGTGGTGGGGGAGCCATCGAAGGAAGATGGCACTGACTGTGACCAGGGACATCATTGTTCTACCCCAAGCGAGCGTGGTCCGTTCCGGCTGCAGACCCGGATCTCCATGGCTGACAGCGAGGTGCCGGGATGTCGTCATGGGTTCAGCGCCCGAGGATAAAGACCAGAACGACTGCGGCTGCCAGCGCTCCAGCTCCGGCCAGGAGGGGAACAACATACGGTAACGGAAGGGGCGCCTTATTGCGCATGCTGCGCTCTACCCGGAGCCATCGCACAGCGGATCCGGCACTGAGCAGGATCCCGAGCAGGAGCAGGACGACGGCCAAGCCCTTGCGAACCGGCGCGAAGAAAATGCCCGAGGTGAACGCTTCGATGGCGATGCCGCCCGCCAACAGGGCAAGAGATGTACGGGTCCACGCCAGGAAGGTCCGTTCGTTGGCCAGTGTGAAGCGGGGATCTGGTTCGGTTCCTCCCGGAAGCAGCAGTTCTGCGACCTTCCCTCTCCTTGGGGGAACGGAATCCGGACTGGTGATCTTCTTATCGTCACTCATTGACCAGCGACCGTCCGGAAGCCGCAGTTGCCGCTGGAGGAGTCTGGCGTATTGGATGTCCTGGCTGCTACCCGGTAGCGGTTGCAGTAGGAGTCGTGGCACAGATAGGAACCGCCACGCATAACGCGGCCCTTGCCGATTGTGGGCCCTTGCGGGTTTGCCGGTGGTGAGTTTCGGTAGTACTTGGGCAGAAACCAGTCGGCACACCATTCCCAAACGTTCCCGCTGACCTCGTAGAGTCCGTAGCCATTTGGCGGGAAACTGCGGACTGGGGCCGTGCCCAGGTAACCGTCAGATTGGGTGTTCACGTCGGGGAAGGTGCCTTGCCAGATGTTGCAGTTGTGGGTCCCGTCAGCCCGAAGTAGTTCATTACCCCAGGGGTAGCGCCGCTGCTGCAGGCCCCCGCGTGCGGCATACTCCCATTCGGCCTCGGTGGGCAGCCGGCGTCCGGCCCAACGGCAATAGGCCAGAGCATCATCATGGGAAACCTGAACGACGGGGTGGTCAGGGATGTCGGACCAGTGCTGTCCAGGACCCGTCGGGTGTGCCCAGTCGGCTCCTCGGACCGTGAGCCACCAGGGTGATCCGGATGCGGCTCCAAGGATGTCTTTCCTGTCCGCTTGGACGACCAGGTGGAAAACGGCCGAGGTGCCGTACTTTTCCGCTTCAGTTCTATACCCGGTGGCGTCAACGAACGCTGCAAATTGCCGGTTAGTCACCGCTGTCGCGTCTATCCGGAATGCCCCCAGCTCCACCTCATGGACCGGCAATTCCCCGTCAGTGGCGTAGCCCTCATCGAAGGAATCTCCCATGAGGAACACTCCAGCTGGGATCTCCACGTCTAGATGCCCGACCCCTGCCTCTGCATGCAACGTCTTGCGCCAGCCCGGCTCATCGCGGCGCGGGCGCCCCGGTCTTGTCGGTGAGCAGCAGTTTGCGTCAGGAAGCTGGGGCGTTCTATCGAGGGAAGTCTTATCAGTCATGTGGCCTTGATCGTTCGATTATTGGTCCGGCAGCAGCGGGCAACGCTGCCGCCGGTGCCTTGAGGAGTGCGTCTTATCTATATTGTTGCCGGGTGAGTCCGAAGGGCACGGCTGGATGTGCCCGGACGGTGTAGCGGCCGGGGCCGGTCTTTGTCACCAAAATACCCGTATGGTGGCGGATTGCGGAGTCTTTGACTGCCGCCACTGCCTCGTCCAGCGCTTTGTCAACTTGACTGGCATCTTCGATGCGGACTTCCACAACTCCGGTGGATGCTTGCCAGGGGGCTGTGGCCGTCATGGCTTCAGAACAATCGTGTCAGTGGAGGGCAGGTCTGAGACGGAGAAACCTGTGTGGAGTCGGTACTCTCCGGGTTCATACATCCAGCCGTTGTCCCAGTAGCCGAGGAGGCGGGAAGGAACGTTAAGAACAGTTGATACCGTTTCGCCTGATTCCGCCCTGACTGGGCAGGCCGCGACAAGCCACCTGACCGGGCGATCAACCGCGGAGCTGGGCTTTTCGGCGTAGATCTGCACTACTTGTTTGCCGGCACGGGTGCCGGTGTTGGTGACAGTGACGGCAACTGAAACGATTTCATCAGGAACAACGGTCTCTGGTACTTCCACGAAGTCAAGTATCCAACTTGTGTAGCCGAGGCCGAAGCCGAACTCGTAGGCCGGCTTCACACCGGACTTGAGCCAGGCGCGGTATCCAACGTGGATGCCTTCGTCGTAATGCACCTTGCCCTCGACGGGGGTTACGTCGATGACCGGTACGTCATCTTGCTTGATAGGCCACGTGGTGGGCATGCGCCCGCCAGGTTCACGCAGGCCAGTGAGGACATCGGCCAGGGAATGGCCGTACTCTTGCCCCCCGAACCAAGTCAGAAGCACAGCTGCTACATCCTCGCGCCAGGGCAGTTCCACTGGTGAACCCGCATTGACTGCCACGATCGTATTCGGGTTGGCGGCAGCGACGGCAGCCACGAGGTCATCCTGTCGTCCAGGAAGTGAAAGTGAAGTCCGGTCGTAGCCCTCGGATTCAACTTTCGCGTTGGTTCCGACCACCACGATGACGATGTCTGCGCCGCTGGCGGTTGCGACTGCGTCAGCAATTAGCTGCTCCGCGTCGATGTCGCCTGGCAGCAAGCCAAAGCCAAATGACAGTGCACCCGCGAGGGCTGATTCTTTCGGGATGTCGTGCTGTACGCGAATCATAATGGGTGACCCGGCGACGACCTCGATGGCTGTGCCGTCCGAGGGCGGGTTGAGGAAAGCCGCTCCTAGATCGTCGGATCCGACCGGCACGTCAACGTCGAGAATCAAAGTGTCATCGATCCACATTCGAGAGACCCCTGCAGCACCAACCCCTAATTTCAGGGGGCCAGATGTGTCGGGCACATATCGGGTAACAATTTCCAAGGTGTCGGCGTCCCGGATGGGAGCGTTGCCGCCGAACCAGACGAGCGTGGTGGTGCGGCGGTCTTCCCCGAAGATCTCCCGCCCATCTTGGAGGAAGCGTGCACGGACGCCGGGATGGCCGTTGTCCGGGTTCGTGATGCAGCCGAGTGGCAGTTCGGCAATGCCTTCGTGAACCACCGCCCCCATGGAGTACTCAACGGGGGCGTGGGGGAATGCCGCCCTGATTCCGTCCAACGGGGTGACGACATGTTCGGGAAGCACGGTCGCTGAACCACCTCCCTGGGATCGGGCTTGATCAGCGTTGTGACCGATAACCGCTATTCGGGGGACATTGCCGAGAATCGGCAGGATGCCGTTGTTCTGCACCAGGACTGTGCCTTCGACTTCGGCTTCCCGCACGAACGCGATCCCGTCCTCGCCTGGAGGTGGTGTCGTAACAGCGGGCTCAAACCCCTCCAGCGCTCCGACCCGCGCTGCTAGAAGGAGGATCCGCCGCACCTTGCGATTGATAGCATCTTCTGGCACTACGCCATGACGGACGGCGGAGACGAGGGCGTCACCCCAGGGACCATCCGGTCCGGGCATGGCCACGTCCTGGGAGGCCCGGGCACTTTCTATCGACCGGACGCCAGTCCAGTCTGAGACCACGATGCCATCAAAGCCCCATTCGGAGTTCAGGGGGGTTTCAAGCAGCGGGTTCTCGGAAGCGGTGACTCCGTTGATGGAGTTGTAGGACGACATGATCGCCCAAGCGTGCGCGTCCGTTACGGACTTTTCAAAGGCCAGCAAGTAGAGCTCACGCAGGGCCCGTTCCGAAACCTCGGTGGAGGCGGTGAAACGGTCAGTTTCATAATCGTTGGCGATGTAATGCTTGGGTGTCGCCGCGATGCCGTGTTCCTGGACGCCCTTCACGTATGCTGCAGCAAGATTGGAGGTGAGCACTGGGTCCTCGCTGAAAGCTTCGAAGTGCCGTCCGCCGAGGGGTGACCGGTGCAGGTTGATCGTCGGGCCTAGGACGACGTCGACGCCCTTGCGTCGAGCCTCTACCGCGGCCGCTGCTCCATAGCGTCGGGCGATGTCTTGATCCCATGATGCCGCCAAGGCGGTAGCCGAGGGCAGGTTCAGCGACGGATCGCGTTCATCCCACGCCTCACCACGCACACCGGAGGGGCCGTCCGACATAAGGAGACGGCGGAGCCCGATCTTTTCGATCGGCCAGGTCGTCCAAAAGTCCCGCCCCGTTAGGAGCATGACCTTCTCCTCGAGTGTCAGTTGGGCAACAAGTTCATCGAGGCGTTCGGCTGTCGTGTTGTGCTCGGATGGCATGCGTTCGTCCTGTCAGCGGTTTCTGCGGCGGTTCGGATGAGTGACTACACGGGTCCTCGTATAAACAGCCCGTGCGGCTATCTATTTGGTTCCAGCGGTCTGTTCTGCGCGACTCTGCAGCAGCGCCTCGAGCCGGTGCGTGTCGCGCGGGTAAGTGCGGTACAGGATGGTGCAGAACGCCCCGTTGACCAGCATCAGGACACCCGGGATCCAGAACATGACGGCTGTCAGACCGATCGTTTCGCCCAGGAATCCGGCCAGCAGGTTGAAGATCACGAAGCCGAGCGCTTCGAATACCGACAGCATGAGTGCAAAGGCAGCACCGCGCATCTCCGGGGGAACGACGGATGCCACGATAGGGCGGTTGACGCCCGGATTCAGACCCTGCATAAAGCCCATGACCGCCCAGAAGGCTGCGAAGACCCAGATGCTGCCCCAGTTGAACTGTGTTCCGACGATAGCGGCGATACCGAAGCCGAACTGGGCGAACTGCAGCACGCGAATGCGGCCGAAGCGAGGACTGCGCATATGCAGGGCATCGGTGACAGCCCCACCAACGATGGTCCCGGCCACATAGGAAAGGCCGAATGGCAGGAGTACAACGGCTGCTACCGCGGTGTTGAAGCCGTATGTCTTGACAAGGAAGACGATACCGAAAGATGCGATCAGCAGATGTCCGCTCAGGATGCGCTGCAGAAGCATTACAACGAAGGTGGGGATGGTAAGGAGTTGGCGCATCTTCGCCCAGGTCAGTTTCGAGTTCCCGGCTCTCTGCTCCGCCGTCATCATGCTTGTTGTCGGCTCGCTCGCGCCGAGCCCGGGGTCTTTGAAGAAGATGATGAGTATTAGCCCGGCCAGGAACGTGATCGCACCCCAAATGAAGAAGCCGTAGCGCCAGCCGTCTTCGACGTTGGCGAGTTGGCCGGTGAGAGGACCGGCGATGGATCCGATCAGCGAGACGGCTCCCCAGGTGTAGCCATTTGCGCGGCCACGGGACTTCTCGTCGAAGAGGTCCATGGTGATCTCGGAGACGATCGGCAGAGCAGCGGCGACGAACACCGCCGTGAGGCTCCAAGCGATAACGAGTTGCGCATAGTCTTGGGTCAGCCCGCACGCCGCCGTGCCGAGGCCGGTCATAACGGATGCGAGACCAAAGGCCATTTTGCGGTTGGTTTTGCGGGCAATCACAGCCCACATGGGCCCGGCGACGATGCTGATGCCTTTGGCTAGGGACACCAGGATGCCGAGAGCCTGAAGAGGTAGTGCCAGTGCCGCGATGATGACCGGAGCAAGGGTACTGAGGACGGAAACCTCATTGTTATCCGCGAAAAGCGGGATACCTATGATGGTGAGCTTGCGCCAGCGGCCGGGAACAATTCCCGATTGGTTCACCGGAGCGGCAGGCGTCGGCGTGGGCGCCGTATTGGACTGGTGGGACATGGTTCTCCTCATTGAGTTGTCGCTGAACCTTTATCAAGAAAGGGAATCAGGGCGGGTTTCTGGGTGACGACCGATGTGGTTACGGTCACTTGACAGCGGGCTCACATGCTGCAGAGAGGGCAAAGTCGAGAGCCTTCAGCCGGTCATAACGGAGCCCGGGAGTGAGGGCGGCTATGTCGACGACGGTGCTTGTGGCGGCATTCGTTATCAGGAAGTCCACAACCGGTCCGAGGTGATCGACGAGAACCGCTTTCGTCAGCGGATTGGCCGCCAAGTCTGCGAGCCGGGTGTTGACGCCGGGGAATTCATCGCGGAATTCGCTCGAACCCGCCAAAGGCAGCCGCGCATCCTCATACAGGTGGCGTTGTGCGGCAGCGAGCAGATGCTCAGGTCCGGGATCACCGGTGATCGGAAGGCCGAGGCGTTCGTACTGTGATACCGGCGCATCGGCCTCACGCAACTGGTTCACGAGCAGGCGCATCATGTGCAGTTCAAGATCGTCATCGATGAGAGGATTCTGCTGCTCTGGATCCTTGGCCAGGTCGAACAATAGGGTGCCGAACGAATACGGATTCCCGAAAGGATTCCCCGGCAGTCGAAGGACGGGCACGCCTTGCGTGAAGGGCAACGGCTCGACCAGTTCGGCATCCACGAGTTCCGAGACGGCGAATCGGGATGCCATGTGAGTGGGCATGAGCGTGTGCTCGTAGAGTGGCATGTTCTCCTGAGTCGCGCAGGATCGCATGTAGACGTAACGGCCATCAGTGATGTTGACATGGCCACCGAAAGTGCCAAAAAGCCCCGCTGACCTAATGGGCTCGTCGCCGCGGAGGACAGGAGAAAGTGAACGGCCCTGCATACGCGGCGTCGGTTGGACTTCAAAATGCTCCAACAGGGTGGGGGCAAGGTCTACCGTCTGCACAAGTTCCGTGCGTCGCTCGCCGGAACTGCCGTTCCTCGGGTCCCAAACGAAGAGGGGAGTGTGAATGTTCTCGTCGTACCAGGGCTGGACGTTTTTTCCCCACCACCCGTGCTCGCCCAGCAGGAATCCGTGGTCGGTACAGACGATAAGCATCGTGTCGTCCCATAGGCCGTGATCGTCCATGGCGTCCAAGACCCGGCCGAGGTTCGCGTCGCACATGCTCAGGAGAGCAGCGTACTCGCTGCGTGCATGTTCCACTTCGTCCGGTGACTCGGCTACGCGCTTGTAGTCCGGCCAATCGAAACGCTCGCCCTCCTCAAGGGCAGGAACTGCGTAGTGTTCCTTGTGCTGCGCGTATGAGAAGAACGGTTCGTGGGGGTCAAAGCACTCAATCTGCAAAAACCAAGGCTTGCCCGACGCGTGATTTGTCTCAATGAACTCGAGTCCAGCTCCGATGGTTTTTGTCTGCGGGTGATCTTCCTCCCGTGTGAGATATTGCCGGTTAATCAGGTCCTGGCGCCATAACTGGTGACGCAGCACCCGGGGCCCGGCGACGTCCTCAGGGTCGTCCACATGGCCCTTCCATGCGTCTCCCTCCTGGCCACGGAAGAACTCGTAGCTGTCAAACCGGTTGTGGTAGGTCGCACCGCCGTCTTCCCAGTAGTGCTGATGATCGGTCACCAGATGGGAGTAAACGCCGGACTGTGACAGCATTTCCGGAACCGAGTCATCGAAAGGCTCAAGAGGGCCCCATGAACGATGCAGGAAGTTGTAGCGCCCGGTATGCAGCTCCCTCCTGGCTGGCATGCACGGCATGCTGCCTGCGTAACAAGTCTCGAACGCAACCGACCGGGAGGCCAGACGCTCGAAATTTGGCGCGTGTACCCAATCTCCGCCATAAGGAGGCAGGAACCGTCTGTTGAGGCTGTCGAACAGCACCATGATCGCCTTCACGCTCAAGCCTTCCGAAGGTCAGTACTGGCAATGACCGTTTCGGACTGGTTCGCGATGATTCCGTCCAAGCGGCTCATCAACCTTTCGAGCCAGTTGATCCACGCATCGATGGCACCTTCGCCGTACTCATTCATAAAATCCGCCACCAGCGCGAGGTTTTTCGTATTGATTTCAGGGCGCGCTGGCCCATCAACCAGGTGGTCCCACGCACGTTCACGACCGCGGTTCTCTGCTACCTGACGAACACGGGCGGCGTGCTCCTCCTCGACGAGCAATCGCGCACGTATGGGGTCGAGCATCGCCGTCATCCGGAGCCGCAACAGGAAAGTAGGGTCCTGGAAACGAGCGGGCGGAACGTAGGCGGCGTCGATCCACTTGGTCAAGCGGGAGAAGCCATCATCGGTGAGTTGATACACCTTGGCATCGGGAGCGTTGTCACGCGCGTCGATCTCGTGCGTGACCAGGCCGTCGGCTTCCATCCGGTTGAGCTCACGGTAGATCTGGCTGGGATGCCGATCAAGACCCACAAATTTGCCCTCAACATCGACCCAACGGCGGATGTCGTAACCGCTCATGCGGCGCGCGGCCAGGAGCCCAAGTAGGGGAAATTCCAGTTTCATGACTCTCCGTCGAGATAGGCGCTGCCTAGGTGCAAAAGCACCTATATGCAAAATAGATTAGCCCCAGGTTTGACGCGCGTCAAGAGACCATTCAGAGCCAACCCATGCACGGCCTTGCCGGAAGGGGAGGCGTTCGCCCGAGATTGGCGTGGCGGAGGTACTCGTAGGCGGTCTTCCTGTTTGAACCCGCACCCACAGGCCCTGCGCACACCGCATGCCGTACTGGTCGAATCCACACTGCTGGCAGTGCCGGTGCTGCCGCCGACGCAGAGGAAATCATGGTGTCCCTGGCCAGCGATGACTCGCCGACGCCAACGCGGTGGAATCTTTACCGTCGACGGGGCCTGACAGCCCTATGAACAGATCCTCTTGATGCGCCCTTT
Source organism: Arthrobacter sp. Soil761 (assembly GCF_001428325.1). Classification (NCBI taxonomy): domain Bacteria; kingdom Bacillati; phylum Actinomycetota; class Actinomycetes; order Micrococcales; family Micrococcaceae; genus Arthrobacter; species Arthrobacter sp. Soil761. Next base: position 159,782 of record NZ_LMSF01000031.1, read on the forward strand.
TCGCCCGCGGCCGCCTCATCCTCGACAACGCTTGGGCGGGGACCCGGACGGACTCCTCGGGCTGGCACACCATGCCTTGTCGCCGGCCAACGAATTGGTCACGACCACCAGCTCGCTGACTAAATCCGATGTTGGGCCCCGGGAGGGTATGGCGAAGCTTGGCGCAGACCTCGCCGAAGATCTTCTGACTGTTCTTAAGCCCCACGACCCCACATCTGTGCACGCCGGTCCTGATACCCCTTCGACGGGCAGGTCTCCGGAGACTGCTGACCCGTTAAGCCACATATCAACGGGTTTGGCCACGGGCAAAGCTGATCAGCCAGCGTGCGCTCTCCTTGGGTGGCCGTTCCTGGGTCCCCGGTCCACGGTGATAAGACCGAACTGTGGTACGTAGCCGAACACCCACTCGTAATTGTCGAAAACGGTCCAGGCAATGTAGCCGTGGACGTCGATGTCGTCCGCCAGGCAGGACGCTACGCAGTTAACAGCGGCGTGGAGGTAGTCCACCGGCTGGGCATCGTCATCAGTGGCCAGGCCGTTTTCCGTCACCATGACCGCAATGCCGGCAGCCCGGTGCGCTTTCCGAAAGGTCGCTTCAAGGGCCTGAGAGTAGATTTCCTCGCCCGAGTGGTTAGGGAGAGCGCCGGCAGGTGCAAAGGCACAACCAGCAACAAAGAGTCGGCGGTCTAGAGTGACACCCCGCTAGGCAATCGTTAGGAACCCGCGGATGCCCTGCCGGAACGGTTAAGACAGGCGAGGCATCCGTGGTTCAGGATTGTTTCAGTTGTCGGTCGTGACGTGGATGGCGAGCACTGGGCAAACCGCTGCGGCCTGGCGGACTTCGGCTTCGAGCCCAAGCGGTGGGTGCTCTTTCAACAGGATGGCGATGCCGTCCTCGTCTCTTTGGTCAAAAACGGCCCCGGCTGCGGTGACGCACTGGCCTGAGGCGACGCATTTGTCCTGTTCGAGAATTACTTTCAGCATTGGGACTTCTTTCTGTTTCTTTGGTGCTGGTGTTTGGTGTATCGGACTACCAGGTCACTGGCATCTCGTAGACGCCATAAACGGACCCATCGTTTTTGAAAGGCACTTTCTCGAGTGTGGTGGCCAGGCGCAGGTCCGGTATTCTGCGGAACAGAGTGCTGTAGGCGACCTCCAGCTCCATCCGGGCGAGTGGTTGTCCGAGGCATTGGTGGACCCCGAAGCCGAAGGCCACGTGGTGACGGGCGTCCCGGCTGAGATCAAGACGGTCCGGGTCGGAGAAGGCTTCCGGGTCACGGTTGGCAAGATCGGTGGCCATGATGACCCCTTCGCCGGCGCGGATGGTGTTACCTGAGATTTCGATGTCTTCGACTGCGAGGCGTTTGCGGCCGTCGTGGGTGATGGTGAGGTAGCGCAGGAGTTCCTCGACTGCGGACGTGACGAGCGCTGTGTCGTCCGCCTCCTTGAGCAGCTTGAGCTGGTCTGGGTGTTCCAGCAGCGCCAGCGTTCCCAGTGCGATCATGTTGGCCGTTGTTTCGTGTCCTGCCACAAGGAGCAGGACGCCCATCATGGCCGCGTCCTGGTTGGTCAGTTCGTTGTCCTGGACGCGGCGTGCAAGGTCTGAAAATACATCGTCGGTTGGGTAGGTCTTTTTCATTTCGAGCAGACCGTGCAAGTAGCCGACAAGCGCCTCCACAGCTGCCTGTCGCTGCCGCGGGGTTGCCTCACGATTGATTAGGGCGTTGCTGTTGCGTTGGAAGAAGCTGTGGTCCGAGTATGGGACTCCCAGCAATTCGCAGATGACAAGTGAAGGCATGGGCAGGGCGAACGCCTTGACGAGGTCGATGGGACCTCCAGCGGCCAGCATGTCGTCGATCAGGTCGTCCACAATTTTCTGCACGCCCGGGCGCATGGCTTTAACACGCTTAACCATGAAGGGTGCGGTCACCATTCTGCGCAGACGAGCGTGTTCAGGGTCGTCCATCAGAATGAAGCTGAACGGGGAGGCGGTGCTCCCGCTGTTGGCTGGGATGGGGTACCCGGGCCGGGTGACGTCTGCGCTGATCCGAGGGTCGCTAAGGAGTGCGCGTTGTTCTGCGTAGCGGGTCACGAACCATGGCGTGCTGCCGTCGGAAAGTTCGACGCGCGTGAGCGGGCCGGCTTCCTGCGCTGCGCTCGCTGCGGGAGGCGGGTCGAACGGGCAGCGGGGTTCGCGCGCCATGGGGAATGCGGCGGGCGGCTCGATGGTGTTTTCGGTCCAGCTGCGGCCGGTGTTGTTTCGGGTCAAAATGAAGCTCCAAATCAAATTAGGTGTTTAAGGGGCGACGGACATGGCTGTTTGAAGTTCCGCCCTCCGGGCTCGGGTTTGTTTGGGCATTCCCCACCCCAGGACGCCGACGGGCCGACCTTCGTCTGTGGTGGTGGCGATGGCGACAAATCGGCCGGACGTGGCGTCGCCGTCCGTAATCTGCATACGGGCATCGGCGGGTATTGTGCCGTGTACCTGGATCCGTAGGCCGTGTTGGTCTGTCCAGAAGTACGGGATGGGGGCGTATGGTCCGCCATTGCCCAGGACGTCCGCGGCGACGGCCAGAGCCTGTTCAGCGGCGTTGGTGCGGTTTTCGAGCCTCAGGCTGCCGAGGTCGGGGTGGTTCCAGCGGGCAACGTCTCCGACAGCCCAGATGTTGGGGGCGGCCCGGCAATAGGAGTCGCAGACAATTCCGTCGTCGAGGGACAGACCGCTATTGGAAAGCCAGTTGGTTGCGGGTTGGGATCCGATGGCCACCACTACGTCATCCGCTGGCAGCACTTCACCGGAGGACAAAGCGACGCCGTCCACTCTTCCGCCGCGGACAACGAGGTTTTCGATCCGGACGTCCCCGTAGAGCCTGATTCCCGCGGCCTTATGCTTTGCAGCAAGAAGCGACGAAGCGAACCATCCAAGCTGCGGAGCCATCGGAGTCGAGGCCTTACCGGCCAGGGAGACGTTGACCCCCATGGCCGATGCTGTCGCGGCGACCTCGGAGCCCAGCACACCGTTGCCAACTACGACGAGTCGGCGTCCTGGGCGAAGCCTTTTATGCAGTTGGGCTGCATGGTCAAGGCTTCGCAGGATGTGCACGCCGGATATGTCATCCATCCCGGGCAGACGGCGCGGGGTGACCCCGGTAGCCAGGACGATGGCGTCGGCCGTAAGGATCCTACCCGAGGCGGTCCGGACCGACAGTGCGGCCGTTTCAAGGTGTTCGGCCCTCTCGCCTAACAGTAGTTCGCCTTCCAGCGCAGAGAGCGCATCATGGCTGCGCAGGACAACCTTGGAAGCGTCCCAGGCACCGGACAGCAGTTGCTTGGACAAGGGAGGTCGATCGTAAGGGAAATGCGCTTCGGCATCGATGAGGGTCAGGCGGCCGCGATGGCCACCTCTACGAAGTGCTTCCGCCACAGTGAGGCCGGCGGCTGAAGCGCCAACAATCAGCACATCGCGATCCATGTTCATCATTGATGCCTCCGGGAGGTATTTGTCATGATGTGGTCCCTTCTGCATGACATGTATGGGTATGGGCTCTCCCGCCGTGTTTGCCGGATCCTTCGGCCAGTGACCGGAATGAGCACACGGAAGCCGCCGCCGGCTCCTCCGGCTACTGGACGGACCAGCCGCCGTCCGAGACGAGGACAATGCCGTTGACGTTTGCGGCGTCGTCACTGAGGAGCCATGTGATTGAGGCGGCCATTTGGTCGGCGTCGACGACGGGCGGGGTGAGCGCCATGAAGGGGCTGAGGCGTTCCCGGGCGAACGGGGAGGACATGGTTCCTTCGATTCCGGTGGCGGTGGGGCCGGGGGCGACGGCGTTCGTCCGGATACCGGACGGGCCGTAGAAGAACGCTGAGCTTTTGGTGATGCCGACGACGGCGTGTTTGGACGCGGTGTAAGCGGTCCCGGCGGCGTTGCCGCGGAGGGACGCTTCGGATGCCACGTTCACGATGGAACCGTGGCCCTGGGCAAGCATGGTTGGCAGGAGGGCGCGGCTGAGTGCGAAGGTGCCGTCGACGTTTACGGCGAAGACACGGCGCCAGAGTTCGTCCTCTGTTTCGTGGAGCGGCGTCATGCCGTCCATAATTCCGGCGACGTTGGCGAGGCCGTCCGCGCGTCCTCCGACGGCAGCGAGGATGGCCTCGCGTCCTGCGGAAGAGGTGATGTCGGCAGCAACGGCGACGACTGTTCCGTCGGGGGAATCGGTGGCGAGGTCGTCAAGCCGGTCAGGGGCGACGTCCACGGCGATGACGCGGCCACCCTCGGAGATGATCCGGCGAGCTGTTGCGCGCCCGATTCCGGAGCCAGCGCCGGTGACGATTACGGTTTTCCCGGCAAAGCGGGCGTTCGTTGCCGGGGCAATGGTCTCTTCGGTCTCCTCGGCGGGGATCACGCCGTCGTTCGCTTCCTTCACAAGCGAATGCACGAGTTCCTGGGAGAACCGACCCTGCCCCAGTTCGACCAGAGCGCGGAGACTGAGCTGGCGGGCCGGTCTCAGGTCTTCCTCGGTTTGCCCGCCGCGGGCCAGGACCCCGCGGAGAATGGAGCCGCCAACCATGTGATCCAGCCATTCCTGGATGGTGTTTTTTGAGGTGAGCGGTCGAGTGCTGGCCATTTAGGGGTTGCTCCTTTGTTGGTGGGTTGTGTTATCAGCTTCGCCGTTTACGGGCTGCCGGTCGTCCGGCAAGGGGTGGACATTCCGTCTACTCCATGTGCAGTAGTTACCGCGCCGGGAGGAAGCCTTTGGGAAGGGCGGGTTCCTCATCAGGGGCCGCTTTGGGCCCTGGAATGAGGCTGGCAAGGACGGCACACAGGATGGCCGCAGCTAGCCCAAAGAGAAGGGCGAGTTCGAAACCCGACTGGGAGGGAACCGAGCCCATCGCAGTCCTGTTTGCGGAGTTTGCCAGAACGGCAGCGATCACAGCTGCGGCGACACTGGTTCCCAGCGCGCGCATCAAGGTGTTTAGACCGTTCGCGGCACCTGTCTCGTTGACGGGGACTGCCTGCATGATGAGGGTGGGCATGGCCGCGTAACCGAGGCCGATGCCAATACCGATGACGGTGTTGATGCTGAGGACCAGCCACATGTTCAGGTCAAGCAGGACGGCCGCGAGGTAAGCGGCTGAGATGATGACGGCCCCTGCAACCAGCAGTGGTTTCGGTCCCACGCGGCGCCCAATCCGCCCGGCAACAGGGGACATAGCGAGCATGGCAAGGCCGGACGGCATGAGGACCAGGCTCGCGTTGAGGAGGGTAAGCCCGAGTCCGCCGGTCGCCTCCGGCATCTGGAGCAATTGCGGGAAGACAATGCTGGAGGCGAACAGGGCGAAGCCCATCGCGATCGATGCGAGGTTGGTCATCAGGACCGGTCCCCGGGCGCTGACCCGCAGATCAACAAGTGGGTTGTTTTGGCGCAGTTCGTACCAGCCCCAAAGGATAAGCCCGGTGACGCCGACACTCAGCCAGGCAAGGGTTGGCGTACTGGTCCAGCCCCACTCGTTGCCCCGTGACACGGCCAGCAGCAGGCCGGCCAGGCCGATCGCGAGTCCGATCGCACCGACGAAATCGAAGCGGCCATGAAGTCTTGCGCTACCTGCCGGGACGACAAGCATGTAGAGGGTCAGGGCAAGTGCTCCCAGGCAGCCTGCCATCCAGAAGAGGACGTGCCAGTCGAAGTGTTCGGTTACCACTGCACTGATGGGGAGTCCCAGGGCCCCGCCGACTCCGAGCGTTGCGCTCACCAGTGCGATTGCCGAACTGAGGCGCTCCTTTGGCAAGGTGTCCCGGAGGATCGAGATGCCCAGCGGGATCACGCCCATGCCCGTGCCCTGCAGGCCGCGTCCGATGATCAGCGGGAGGACGGTGGGGGAGAGCGCGGAAATCACGGATCCGGTAATAAGCAGGGAGAGAAGCACGACGGCGACACGGCGCTTGCCGTACATGTCACCGAGCTTTCCGGATACAGGGGTGCAGATGGCAGACACCAAAAGCGTGACCGTTATGACCCAGGCTGTGTCGTCCCGGCTGGCGTTCAGCAGTTCGGGAAGCCTGGCCTGGATGGGAATCAAGATGGTCTGCATGAACGATGCGCTCATGCCCGCGAAGGAGAGCACAGCGATGACAAGGTTTGGTCGTGCGGGCCTGCGGATGGCACGTGGCTCGATAGTAGCTGTGACCATGGGTCTCCAAACAGAAATGGAAAATAATGAGATGCAGACGCTATATTGATACTGCGTCTCACACTTTATACTAGGACCGTGAAGATGGGAATACGGGACAGAACCCGCGAGCTGGTCAAGGCGGAGTTGGCGACGGCCATTCTCGAGGTGTTCATAGAGCGCGGATATGCGGCCGTCACCGTAGACGACGCCGCCCGGGCTGCCGGGATCTCCCGTGCCACGTTTTTTCGCTACTTTGGAAGCAAGGAAGATGTGGTTGTCGCATCGGTGGAGAGCGCAAAAATTGACTATCTGGCAGCTCTCGAGGCGCTACCTGCAGGAAAGCACTTCAGCGGTTGGCGGCTGCTGCGCGCTGCCATCGAACCTGTGGTGGAAACTGCCACGCATGAGCCTGAAAGCCTTCGCGCCCGGCTCCGCTTGATTGGAAGCGAACCCGCCTTGAAAGCGCGGCTGCGTGAACGCCGGGCAGCGAATACGGAGGCCCTGACGGATGCCCTCACCGGCCATGTGGATGATGAACTCTTTGCCCGCGTACTGGCAACCGCCGGGCTCGCCGCCGTGGACATCGCCTGGGAGGAATGGACGCCCCGTGAAGGCGCTGACTTCCGTAAGATCGTCGACGGCATCTTCGAGCGCTTGGAAAAGGCGGGAAGAATCGTCAACCCTGCCAAGCAGGCAGGAGCAGCTCCTCAGCGCCTTTGCTGAAGGCCCCTTCAGCGGAACACCTGCGGGCAGGGAGCGTGAGCACGATCTGATCGACCCCGTCCACATGCCGTTTGCGTTTGGGCGCGATTACCGGCTCGGACGTGCCGTCTCGATCCCGGGGCACCTCAATCTCGGACGGGCCAGTCTCGATCAGCACGATTTTGACGTGGTGCTGTTGCGCGTATAGGCCGCGATCAGTGTCTGGTCATGTTCGTGCCCGAGGGGCTCGGTCAGCTCGGCTTCCAGCGCATTCCTCGTGAGTTGGTTCAGCAGCCCACTGGGCCCATCACATCCTGCTCCTTGGCCTGCGCGGGCAACCGTTCCACAAGCTCCTTCAGACCGATGATCTCCCTGACAGGATCGACCTCCCATCCTGACCGTGGAACATTCGTGCCCTGAAAATGGCCAAGACATTCTTTGCTGCGGAGAGTCAGGGGCACCTTTACGCCGGGGCTACTTTGGCCTTTCCGTGATGGCCGGGACGGGGCAGGCGGCTGCGGCCTGACGGACTTCTGCTTCATGCTCGTGTACGGGGTTTTGGTGGGAGTAGCACTGCGATGCCGTCGTCATTTCGCGGGTCAAACACGCTGGGGGCGGCGGTGACGGGTTGACCGGAGGCAACACGTTTGCTCGCAATGCCATCTGGCAGCTCATGGCCATCTCCAGCATCATGGGAGTCGCCATTGTTATGGATCCCTGAGGCAGCCCGCGTCGGCAAGGGCGCGACGCAGCTGCCGGGCCTCCCTGCAGTCGGTCAGGATCGTGCTTCCCGCGCTTGGGGTTCGGCCAATTCCGAGCGGAATACGTGCGTCAGTATCGGTCGGACCTGGTCCATCACCGAGGTGGGCATGCCCACCGTGGCTCCGAGCTACTGCGCTGCTGCTAGGTCTTTGTCAGCGAGCTGGTGTGCCGCATTCGCCTGTACGGGGTCATTGGACTCTCCTGACACTATTCGCCGCAGCGGGTTCAGGGGATCGGTGCCGTCTCCGGTCCCGTCGGTCAGTACGTCGAGCAGCGTCCGGGGCGTTACTCCTGCCGCGGCTGCCATGCTGACTGCTTCATGGATGACCGCCCATTGTCCGAAGGTGATTGCGTTCCGCGCTAGCTTGGCGACCATTCCTGCCCCTGTCGGACCGCAGTGCACGACACGGCGCGCGAAGCCTTCCAGCACAGGAAGTGCCCGTTTGACTATCTCGTCCGGGCCGCCCACCATCACGATGAGGCCGTTCGAGGCAGCACGGCCACCCCCGGTGACTGCAGCATCAAGAAGGTAGATTCCCTGCTTGGCGCATCGTTCCGCCAACTGATGCAGGGAATCGACGGCGATCGTTGACAGCAGCACCACTATCAGGCCGTCACGTTGGCGAGCCCCGATGCCGTGCGCCCCGAATAATGCTTCGGCTGCCTGCTCGGCAGTAACTACCGCCAAAATCACGACGTCGCTCTGGTTAGCAACATCTGCCGCCGACCCCTCGCTCACCGGGCATCCCTCTATGCGCTTGGCAGCCTCAGGCCGAATGTCGAATACTGCTTTGGGTGCGATCCCGGTCCGTATCAGACTGGTGGCGACCCCGCCGCCGATGTGCCCAAGTCCCACGATGCCAACTCGGGTCGTGTCAGCACCTGTATCTATTGTTGTCATCGGTTTCTCCTTGGTTTTAGGGCAGTTCAGCCGCAGGGCGGGTCGCAGGACTTAGAGGCAACGCCCAGGCAAAGCTTGACGGTCTGCCAGCAAACGTAGAGGAGGTAGTGGATTATGTCAATCAGTTTTATGGATCTAGCCCATTAGTCTGAGATGGTGGTCGGAGGCGAAGGGGCGTTGTCGGTGTCATGGTTCAGGGGTAGCAGCAGTCCGGGCAACGAGCCTGAGGTCCAACAGACGCTACTGTTGATCGAAGAGCGGTTAAATGCCCTGCAAGCTCGATCTCGACAGGTATGGCGCGCGGCCGCGACGGAGATCCATCCGGACCTTCAGGGCTCGGGTTATCGGGCGCTGGCAATTCTCTACCGCCAGGGACCCATGCGCTCGAGCGAGCTGGCCGACACGCTGGACGTTGACCGGAGTCTCATCAGTCGCCAACTAAAACAGCTCGCCCGGCTTCGGCTTGTGCGATCAGCGCCTGATCCCGCCGATGGACGTGGTCGGGTGTTCGCGGTGACCGAGACTGCACGAGAACGGCTCCAGCGCTACGAGGCGGCGACGAAGCAACAAGTATTCGGGCCGCTACTCGACTGGCCACATGCTGAACTGATTACCTTGGGTGATCTTCTCGACCGCTGGGTAAAGCAAAATCGGACGTAGCATCATAGGTACTCCGGGTATTCGCTTGGCATCATGGCTGCCGCCCTGGCCGCCATGTTCGCGCTACCAGGGTGGCTTGACTACACATCGGTAGCTCCGCCGGCACCGGACATAGCGGGCGCCACTGGGTGGGCCTTGAGCATCAAGAGGCTGTGCGAAGTCTTCCGCGCCTGATCGGCGGCTGGATCGCCGGTCTAAAGCTGCCGTTCGAGGCCAAGTTCGCGGTCTTCACCGGAATGGCGATGCGGGCAGCCGCCGGCCATGGCGATCATTCCCAAGCCTCAACCCGTGCCGCTGGCTGTCTCGAATGCTGGCGAGGACGATCCCGACGAAGGGTATCGCCAGGATCGGCGGCGCTAGGAGAAACATCGGCCACCGAGCGCGTAGCATCCGAATGACGACCACGTCTGCGCCCCAGTTGGCCAAGTTAACTCTTCCGCGCGCATCGTGTTTTAGGGACTTGTCAACCGCTTGCCAATGCTTTGAGCCTTGCCCTAACATGATCCGCATCTCGTTTTGAGGCCCGATGGCAACCGCTTGCAATAGACTTGTGCCGCAGCTTTAGGACCTTGCACTCTTCCCTAAGCGGGACAGACACGGACGTGTGATTGTCAGCAACACCGGCGGCCGTCGCTCAATAAGCCTGATGTAACAATCACAAAAGACAACGGAGTCCTAATGTCCAGGAGCAATCACAAAGAGCTCAATACGAGAGAGGCAGAGGTCGTGGCCCTAGCTGACATCACGTCCCAGCCGATGACGGCAGAGTCGCCGGCGGGGCCGCAGAGGTCTGGGATCTCAGCGTCCGATGGAGCGCAACCCCCGTTGACCAAAGTGTCTGCCAGCTTCTTAGCGTGGGTGACAATCGCGGCATTTGGCACGGCGGTGGCTTTTATTGTTCCCACCTCATACTCCTTGGCAGTCCGAGTTTCCGAACTCGCCCCGGATCACGAGGAGTACCTGGGCTACGTGCTGGGGGCCGCGCAGATCTTCTACCTTGTGCTGAGTCCGCTCATCGGTCTGTGGAGCGACGGCACCCGGAGCCGATTCGGTCGACGGTCGCCGTTTATCGTGGGCGGCAGCATCTTGGGCTTTGCAGCTCTCGTCGGGATCGCGCTCGCACCCAACGTGACCGTTATGGCGTTGATCTGGATGTTTGGCCTCCTCGGCTGGGGCACCTCGCAGCAGGCAATCATCAACCGGCAAGCCGACCGTGTTCCCGAAGAGCAACGTGGTCGGATCTCCGCCCTGAGCGGCGTCGCGAACCAGATCGCGCCCGCGATCGGCGTGGGCATCGCCGCCGCTGTTCATTCGAACATATTCCTCGTCTTCGTCGTACCGGGCCTTATCGGATTGATACTCAGCCTTACCTTGCCCTTTATCAAGCGGGAAGCGAGCACCAGGCACATGCTGAAGGGGCCGGCCGTGACTGCGAAGATGCTGTTTTCGAGCTACATTTTCAATCCCCGCGAAAGTCGCGACTTTGCATGGAACTGGCTCGGTCGCTTCATCTTCTTCATCGGCCTGTACTTCAACACCTCGTACGCGACATTCTTCTACGCACAGCGGCTTGGGCTTCCCGTGAAGGACATTGCAGGTACCGTCGCGATCATAGGACTCTCAGGTGTCGTGATCGCGTCCGTAGCCGGCTTGCTGGGCGGATTCCTGTCAGACAAGCTCCGCCGCCGCAGACTCTTCATCCTCATCGGCGCGCTGGTGTTCGTCGTTGGCGGCATCACAGAAGCATTCGCACACTCGTTCGCCCAGCTGCTGGTCGGAGCGGCGGTCATGCAGTTGTCTATCGCCGCGTTCAATGCGGTGGACCAGGCCATCGTGCTTGCGGTCATCCCCGATCGCAGCCAGATCGGAAGGTACCTCGCAGTCGTCGCCTTCGCACAGAAGATTCCCAGCGCCATTGCCCCGCTAATCGCCACGGTGATCCTGACGCTGACGGCAACCGAAGCCGGCAAAGATTACACGTCGCTCTACCTGCTCGGCACCGCGCTCGCACTAGTCGGCGGGCTCCTCATCTTCTTCAGAGTCAAGAGCGTCCGCTGATGCAGTGACCTGTTCACTTCGCAGAAGGACCGATGAAAGATGACTTCCCGGACTGCATCGACGCTGCTGGAAATCGAGCCAAGCGGCTACTAAGAGCCTCTTCGCTCTTCTGGCCGAGAATCCGGGGGGCTCGTCGGAGGACCCGCGTTCTCGACTCCAGATCTGCCCGCGTGCTTTCGGCTGGCATAAGCGAAGGCTTGGGGAGTTAATCCATAGCGAGAGGAGAGGGCGCGGTAGATCTGCGAAGAATGAACTCTGTTTGAAGAGATCCGCGGGCAGACGTGGTCTCTGCAGGGTTTTTCGCTGTGAGTTGCCGGACTGCTACCTCCCCTACCAATGCGAGGGGCGTGCGAATCGTAGTAAGGGGTGGGGAGGTGAATTGTGAGCCAAAGATGTCATCGAAGCCGATGATGCTAAGTCTGTCGGGGACAGAAATCTTTTCTTCACTGCAGGCAAGAAGCAGACCGATGGCCATTAGGTCGTTGTAGGCCACGACCGCAGTTGCTTCCGTATTCAGGACCTCACGGAGCGCTGTGCGGCCGCCTTCCATGGTCGGTTCTGCAGGACTCGTCGCCACTATAGACATTCCTGCCCGCGCCGTTTCCTGCTGCAGGAGCTTCAATCGCTGGCGACTCATCCAGATGGAGGTGGGCCCCGAAAGAAAGGTTAGGGATTTATGACCGAGTCCGGCGAGGTGGTTCACCGCATCGCGAATTCCAGGCTCCAAGTATGGTACGACGCTGGGAACGCCGTCCACACTTCGATTCACGAGGACGATGTTCTTCTGCTCACTGAGGCCACGAATTTCATCTTTTTCTAACCTGGAGGAAGCGAGGATGATGCCATCGACTGTAGGCAGCAATCTTTCAATCGTTTCCTGCTCAATGTCACTTGATCCCTGCGTCTCAGCGACAACCAGCGTTTGCCCTGTCAGGGCAGTTGTCCGTTCCGCTCCTCGCACCAGGTCAAAGAACACAGGATTGGTGATGTCGGACAATACGAGAGCAACGGTCCCGGTTAGGCCGGTTGTGACATAACGAGCGATAGGGTTGATGCGATAGCCCAAGGACTCTGCCGCCGCGCGGACCGCCTTTTCTGTCTCCGGCCCCACCCGGCCGGGCTTGTGAAGAGCACGGGAAACTGTTGAGGGACTGAACCCTGTCGTACGGGCAATGTCGTAAATTGTGGCAGCTGGTTTCGCAGCCGTGGTGAAGTCAGGCATGTGCTCCGGGGACATGGGCTTCACGTCTCCCGATAGTCGTGGGCGTAGAACATACCCTCATGATTCCATAAGAGAAGGTGCCCGCAGCCACATCCGCCCAGAACTGATGGCAACCGGTATCAGATCACCCGGAGTTCTAAGTCAAAGGATGCTCGGCTACCAAGCGTCGGAAGCAAACCAAGTGTGTGTCTAAATGGGTAGCTCCGCCCGCGGGCCGAGACAAGCTGTAATTTTGATTTATTGCAACCGATTGAAACGATGATTTCTTACCTACGGCCATAATCTGGCTCCGGGATGGACGAAGGGGAAAAAGTGACGGAAGAGGAGGGGGGTATAGAAGTCCTGCCGCCCGCTGGTCGGAAGCACCCGGTGACTATATATGACATAGCCAAGGAAGCGGGTGTAAGCCCTTCGACTGTCTCCCGAGTGTTCAGCAAGCCCGAACGGGTCAGCGCAGCAACAGCAAAACGCATTCGCGATGCAGCTGCAGCGCTGAATTACCGGATCAATCCGCTGGCTCGGGCATTGCCGACTGGACGAACAAAGACGTTGGGACTCCTCTTGTCGGACATCACAAATCCGGTCTACTTTGATTTGGTCCGGGGAGCTGGGCGGGTTGCCTCGGCGGAGGGTTATACCCTGGTCCTGGCGGAGTCACAGGAAGTACTGGGATTGGAAGCCCAGGCGGCTGAACGGCTTTTAAGCTTGGTTGACGGTCTTGTGCTGGTTGGAACACGGCTGAAGGAAGAAGATATCCTCCATTTCGCCGAACGAAAACCTGTGTTGCTGGTCAACAGGACCATCGCAACGCTTCCTCATGTTGTTCCGGATATCGTCCCTGGCATCGAGGCTGCCGTTGCTCATCTTGCCAGTTATGGCCACCGCTCCATCGCTTTTCTTTCGGGTCCATCAACATCGTGGATGAGCACGTGCCGATGGGAGACCGTTATGGACCAGGCTCTGCACCGCGGAATGAACGTTGTTGAGATCGGACCCTACAGCCCCACTTTTGAAGGCGGCGCGGAGGGGCTCAGACGAGTTCGGGCATCCGGCGTTACGGCGGTTCTTACGTTCAATGACGTCATGGCGATTGGATTGCTGACGGCATGTAAGGATTCGGGCATTGCCGTGCCTGATGAGCTCAGCATCGTCGGCTTCGATGATATTTTTGCGTCTGAGTTCACTTCCCCGTCCTTGACCACCATTCGCAGCCCATTGGGGGAGGCAGGGGAGATTGCCTTCAGGCGCATCGTGTCAACCCTGAAGGGGATTGATGAGGAGGTTCAGTCTAATCTCGCCACTGACCTCATCATTCGCAAATCCACGGGGGCTTGTCGACGGAGTTGAAGTGAAACGTCCAGGTTGTGCAGTGGCCGCAACCGGCCAGGATTGCCCCGCAGGGCAGCAGTCAGTGCGACGCTTCAAGGAGCGCCACACCAACCACCTCTCCTAGCGTGGGTCTGAGCTTCCCACTGTAAAGATCGCACGGAGCCTTCTGGTCTGATGCCGCCGTCTCCCGCCCGAATAGGAGAATTACACCGCTGGGACCTCACCGTCAAGTGCCTCCAAGACTGCAAGGCCGATCTCAGCGTCCTGGTCCGGTGTTCCTCCAGCGACGCCGAGTCCGCCCAGATGACGCCCGTCGAATGTTATGGGGAATCCACCGCGGATATTTGTGAGCAAGTTGTCCGTGCCCATTGGAAGGGCGAGTGCGAAGTCTCCCTGCATCCATCCGCTGGGCTTCCTGGAGGACGCCGCGGTGTTGGCTTTGCGCCGTGAGGTTTCGACGCTGTGTGGCATCGATCCATCAGCGCGACCGAACGCGACAAGGCCCATCATTGGGTCGACGACGGTCACAGCGACCAGGACGCCCTGGCGTTCTCCTTCTTCAAGGGCCAAGGAAACAGCACGGGCGGCCGCTGGATAGCTCACTGAGAGTGATTCGACATAGTTTTGCATGGGTTTTCCTCGGCCAAATTAGTAGTTTCGGAGCAGAGCTTGTGTTGCCCTGCTCAGCTTCGCTTTAGCTTCTCGTCGCCGTTTGTGCAGGAGAGGCTCGGTATAGCCGTTGGGTTGCTTGCTCCCCTCAAACACAAGATCCGCTGCGCACTGAAACGCGATGCTGTCATCGACGTTCGGGAGCATGGAACGGTACAGCGGGTCGCCAGAGTTCTGGGCATCCACTACGGCGGCCATTCGCCACAGGCTTTCACGTACATCCTTTTCGCTAATGACTCCATGGCGGAGCCAGTTGGCGATGTGCTGGCTTGATATTCGCAGGGTTGCCCGGTCCTCCATGAGTGCAACGTCATGTATGTCCGGTACTTTGGAACACCCCACTCCTTGGTCGATCCAGCGGACCACGTATCCCAGCAGCGATTGCATGTTGTTATCCAGTTCCTCCCGGCGCTCGGCTTGGGACCATGAGTTGTTGACGTCGATTGGGAGTGTCAGAAGGTCCGTGAGGGTGCCCCGACGCCCGCTGTCCGAAAGTTCTCGCTGCCGGGAGGTGACATCAACGCGATGGTAATGGATGGCGTGGAGCGTTGCGGCAGTGGGGGAGGGGACCCACGCCGTCGTGGCTCCCGCAAGGGGGTGGGCGATCTTCTGCTCGAGCATCGCAGCCATGAGGTCAGGCATGGCCCACATGCCCTTGCCGATTTGGCCGTGTCCGGGCATTCCGACTTCTAGCCCGATGTCGACGTTTTGATCTTCGTATGCCCCGATCCAGGCTTGGGTGCGCAATTCGACCTTGCGAACGATGGGCCCGGCGTGCATAGACGTGTGTATTTCGTCCCCGGACCTGTCAAGAAAGCCGGTGTTGATGAAGACGAGACGTTCCTGGGCTTCCGCTATGCAGGCCTTTAAGTTGAGGGTTGTCCGCCGTTCCTCGTCCATGAGTCCGAGTTTCAGTGTATTAGGGGGCAGACAAAAGAGTTCCTCGACCCGTCGGAAGAGGTCGACCGTGAAGGCTACCTCTGCGGGTCCGTGCATTTTCGGCTTGACGATATAGATGGATCCTTCTGACCCGTTCCGCAGAGGGTTGGAGGGATCGCGTCCGGGCAGGGCGGTCAGCGTGGTGAGTACCGCGTCCATGATGCCTTCGCCAATATCGTTGCCGCTGGCATCGAGCACAGCGTCGGTACCCATGAGGTGCCCGACGTTACGGACGAAAAGGAGGGCGCGTCCCGGCACAACTACCTCTCCCGTACCATTCGCTGCCGTGTATACCCGGTCTGCCTCGAGCCGGCGGAGAACGACCTCTCCGCGCTTTTCGAAGGTATCTGCCAGGTCGCCCCGGTTTAGCCCCAGCCAGTTGCGGTAGCACACGACCTTGTCGTCGGCGTCTACAGCCGATACTGAATCCTCGAAGTCGATGATTGTCGTGATGGCTGATTCCAGAAGGACATCGGAGACGCTTGCCGGATCCGTCCGTCCCACCTTAGTGGAGGGGTCTATGACAATCTCAAGGTGAAGTCCATGGTGGAGCAGGAGGATTGCCGAAGGCGAAGTGGCTTTGCCCCTGTAGCCCGAAAAAAGCTCAGGCTCGATCAGGCCGGTGATGGCGCCATCTGACAGTTCTACCGTCAATGCCCCGTCCCGCACAGTGTATCCCACTGAATCGGTGTGGCTGCCGTGGGTCAAAGGGAAGAACTCGTTAAGCAAACCCCGGACATATGACACTACGACCTGGCCGCGCGCCGGGTCGAATACCCTTAATCCAGTAACGGGAGCCAACGCATCGGTGCCGTATAGGGCATCGTAGAGAGATCCCCAGCGGGCGTTGGCGGCGTTGAGGGCGTATCGGGCATTGGAGACGGGCACAACCAGCTGTGGGCCTGCAACGATGGCCACTTCCCGGTCTACTCCCGCGGTTGCCACGTGCACGTCCTCTGGCTCCGGCAGAATGTAGCCGATGGTTTCAAGGAACGCCGCGTATGCGTCGGCATCGAATGGGACGGGGTTTCCTGCATGCCATTCGTCAATCTGCGCCTGGAGCTCGTCACGCCGGGCAAGCAGTTCGCGGTTTTTCTGTGTCAGATCACGGACTATCTGAGAAAAACCCTTCCAAAACAGCTCCGGTTCAAGGCCCGACCCGGGAAGTGCCTCCTGTTCAACGAAACGGTGCAGTTCTGCATCTACGGAAAGTCCTCCTGCTTGAACGCGTTCTTTCCGCTCTATCATTTTTGTCCCGTCTTCGAACCGACGGCATTGCCTGAAGCCGCGAATATGGTGCCTGGGTTGAGAATCCCTGCTGGATCGAGGGCCTTCTTAATGTTGTGGGAGATTTCGAGCAGATCCTCTCCGATCTGGTCTACAAGACAAGGCCGCTTCAGCCGCCCCACGCCGTGTTCGCCTGTAATCGTTCCGCCCAGTTGAATGGCAAGGTCCATGACCTCGCCATAGGCGAGGTAGGCACGTTCCTTCATGTCGGCGTCGTCCGGGTTGAAGACGATCAGCGGATGCGTGTTGCCGTCCCCCGCGTGGGCAATGAATGCGATGACCACATCGCGGGCCTCAGCGATTTTTTCTACGCCGAAAACGAGTTCTGCGAGTCTCGGGATAGCGACTCCCACGTCTTCAAGCAGCAGAGTTCCCATTCGTTCGACTGCGGGGATAGCGATTCGTCGGGCGTTGGCAAAGCGTTCACCTTCCTGCTGGTCCGCCACTTCGAACGCCTCGAACGCGCCGTGCCGATGGAAGGCAGCAAGCATGGTGGCTACTTCGGCGCCGCTTGGGCTTTGGTCGTCCGAACGTGCGACGACAAGCGCAGACGCATGCCTGTGCAGTCCCATGCCTAGTACGTCTTCGACGGCGTTGATGGACGTCGCGTCCATGTACTCGAGCATTGAGGGACGGATGCTTGAGGCGATGTCCAGGATTGCGGCCGCGGCTTCCCGGCTGCTGGAAAACCAGCCGACTACTGTCCGTGCCGGCGGAGCCGGGGGCAGGAGACGCAGGGTGAGCTCGGTGATGATGCCCAGTGTTCCCTCGCTGCCAACGAAAAGTTTGAGCATGGACAGCCCTGCCACATCTTTCAGGCGCGGACCACCGATGCGCACGACACGCCCATCAGCCATGACCACTTCCATGCCCAGGATGTAGTCCGACGTAACGCCGTACTTGACGCAGCACAAGCCGCCGGCATTTGTGGCAGCGTTTCCGCCTATCGTGCAGATTTCGAAGGAAGCCGGGTCCGGCGGGTACCACAGGCCTTCAGCTGCGGCAGCCCCCTTCACTTCAGCGTTGAGTAGACCAGGCTGTACCACTGCTGTGCGGGTGACTGGATCGACGGCGATGTTCCGCATCCGTTCGGTGCTGAGGACTATCCCGCTGGCGATGGCGGTCGCTCCTCCTGACAGTCCGGTGCCCGCGCCCCTTGGCACCACGGGCACTTGGTGCCTGGCCGCCCACTGGACGGCCATCTTAACGTGCTCAGTAGTGAGCGGAAGAACAACTGCCATCGGCATCCCGGCGTTTGGGTCGACAGCGCGGTCCTGCCGATAAGCCTCCATGGCCTTTGGGTCAGTGATGATGGCTTCGGGCGGGAGCATCGAGGCCAGTTCGTCAATGACCCGTCCGCGGGCTTCACGTGGTACTGGGGCTTCCAGCCCCGGAATGTCAGAGTCCTGTAGATCGGTAGCTTGTGACACGTAGTCGCGCTCCTTCTGGTCATGGTGGAGGAAGAGGAAGAGTTTCAATGGCCGCTGGCGAGGCCTGGCCGCCAAAGGAAGTCGGCGTCGTCGTTTCAGTTGGTGAACTGAAGAACTTCGAAAAGTTCGATGGTGGGCAGCTCGACCACAACATCATCCCCCTCGTGGTGGGTCCTCAACGGGGTGCCTGCCACGAGCGCTTTAACTGCCGGCTCCGTTGCGGCTGCGCCGTGTAGTCGCACGAGTCCGCCGCTGTACGGGAGGTGGGGGCCGTAGGTACGCCTGCGAACACCGGAGTGGTTGATCAGGTGAAGTACCCTGCCTTGATGATTGGCCCCGGTGATGAGCTCAATGCTGTCGTGCAGTTCGGCCGTAATCGCAGGTTTCACCATTGCCTTCACCAGGGAGATGAAGTGGTCACGCACATCGGTTTTTCCAAATTCGCGGTAGGTACGTCCAATCGTCCATGGAATATGAAGGACTTCGCCCTGGCCGTGTTGTCCGCGAACGTAGGCGGGGTCACCACTGCCCTGGTGGCCGTACGCCAATTCGGGCGGCCCAAACGGTGCTCGCGGCAGGACGAAGCCGGCGGACATGGTGCCAGGCTTCCAAACGCAGCGCTGGTAGCGACCAAAGACAGGCAGCAGCGGGGCGTCGTACTGGTAGTCAGCCATTCTGGGCTGATGCTGATCAGTGACGTACGTGGAGCGCAGGTCTTTCCCCACCAGCGCGGGACTAAGTGCCTGAAGTGCCAGACTGCTGGCTATTTCGACTTCCCCGTCCTTGCCAATACCCGCCGAGCCGGTGGAAATCAGCTTGCCCCCACGCTGGACAAAAGCGTCTATGACGGGTGCCGCGCGGGCGAGATTGCCCATGTCCGGAACGATAAGCAGTTTGTACCGTGCCAGCCCCTCACTAGATTCCAGGGTTGCCAGTTCGTCGACTGGCAACACGTCAAAGGGGAGGCTGGCTTCAAGGAGCGATAAGTAGAGACCCCTGAACTCTTCAACTAGCTCCCAATAGTTGCCTGCGCCACTAACCGATGCATGACCCGGGCGGACCAGCGCAATTTCAGCTGTTGGGTGGAGTCCTTGGTACACCGCGGAGTTATGCTGCCGGAACCTCATGGCATCCCGCGCCTGGGAGGTAGTCCATTCAGTGGGGAGACGGCCCGGCGCGCCAAAGTAGTAGGCAGACGGGTTTCCCCCACGCGCAATCGTCTGAACGACATACTGTGCGAAATGCTCCGGCTGTTCGGATCCCATGCGGTATGCGGAATCGATGAATGCGACGCAGTTCACCATGACGGAAGCGCCAGGCCGTGAAGTTACATGGGCACTGACCGCTTCGGCGGTAGCATGCGGCCAAAGCTCTTTACCCGGCATTGACTTGAAGGAATTGTTGCCCTCGAGATAAACCATGGGGGCGCCTTCCCTAAGGAGGACGCCGATGTCTTGGCCGCGTTCCGCTATGTGGTCGGCGATCCGTGAAGTTAGCTGTTTGAGCGTTGAATCGGTGTAGCGGCGCCAGAGTCCAAAGGATTCAGAGCTCATGTCGACGGGCAGGTCACGGCCGCCGCTGAAAAGCGCAAATCCTTTGCGGCATCCCTCGCAGTGGCAGGGGCCATGCATGACTTCGTCGTAGTCCCGAACGTTGAAGTTGAACCAGTTGAAGAAAACCGCATCCACTTCATAGCGGTCCAAGACCTCGTCAAGGACATCGAAAGTGCGTGACTGATAGTAATCGCCGGACGGGCACACGCTGTACAGGGAGTTGTAGATCTGAGGTTTTCCCTCGGCAGACCGGAAGAGCCACTCCGGATGCTCCCGGGCCAGAGGCGCGGTTACTTTGGACATGTCAAAGCGGGCAATGACCTTCAAAGCCCTTGCTTTTGCCGCGGTGACAGCGTCCCCAAAGAGGTCTCCGGAGGGACGCTGGGCCAGCAGGGGGTTACGGGTCTGGAAGGGAAGGTCTGTTGGATAGAACGACATTATTCCGCCCGCATTCAGAAGCCATGTGTCGGCTCCGAAGTCGACGGCGGCGTCAGCTGCCGCTTCGACGTCCATGCCGGCGTCTATCTCCTGGAGGTTGGTTTGCAGCACGTTGAACGGCTCTCGCCATCGGCTTTCTGGGGGGAGGTCGCGTTCGTACGTTTTAGCTTCTTTTTGCATCATGACCTATCTGGATTGAAGCGTCCTGCGCGGGGTTAGCCGGCGGCAACTGGGTTCAGGGCTTTCTGCTCTTCTGCGAGGCGCAAACGTTCGATTCGCCTGCGCTTCTGCTCGACAGGGTCTGCCACAGGAGCGGCAAGCAAGAGACTTCTTGTGTATGGGTGTTCCGGGGATGATGTGACGCGCCCTGCGGGCCCGGTCTCGACAAGGTCGCCCTTGTAGATGACTGACACTCTGTGGCTGACATAGCGAACCACGGCCAGGTCGTGCGAGATGAAAAGGCATGCCACTCCTGTGCGCTGCTGTATTTCGAGCAGGAGGCGAAGAACAGTGGCCTGTGTGGACAGATCCAGGGCTGAAACTGGTTCGTCACAGATAATGAGTTTTGGCTCCGGGGCAAGGGCTCGGGCAATCGCGATCCGCTGCCGCTGGCCACCGCTGAACTCCCGCGGGAGGCGTTCGGATGCGTCCGCGGGCAGTTCTACCTGGTTCAAGAGCCCGCGGATTCGTTTGCGGGCGTCGTCGCGGGTTGCGCCCTGTACCATCAGAGGCTCAGTCAGAATGTCGCCGATGGTCAACGCCGGATTAAGGGACGAATACGGGTCCTGAAAAACGACCTGTAGGTCCCGTGCCAGTGCTCGTCGCCGGCTGGGGGTCGCATGGGTGATGTCTTCACCCTGGAAGTGAATGGTCCCGCCCGTGGGTTTCACGAGCCCGAGTACAGCCCGGCCAATCGTTGTCTTGCCTGAGCCTGATTCCCCTACCAACCCGAGAACTTCGCCCGGGGCAATGGAGAGTGAAACGCCGTGGAGAACTTCGTGCGTCTTTCTCCGCAGTCTGTGCCCGGGGAATGCAACCCGGAGGTTTTCCACCTGAAGTAGTGCGTCCGCGGTCATTTCTGCTCCTTACCGGTAGCCACCAGGGAATCCGGATCTTCGCGCAGGTTGCTCTCGTCAAGGATCGAGCTGAGAAGCTTCTGCGTGTACGGGTGTTGCGGATGGTGGAAGACCTGCATCACGTCTCCCTCTTCCACGATGAGGCCCCCGCGCATCACGGCGATACGGTCGCAGATGTCTGCAACTACACCGAAGTTGTGGGTCACGAGGAGGATGGCCATTCCCATTTCCTGCTGGAGGTCACGAAGCAGGTCCAAAATCTCAGCCTGGATCGTGACGTCAAGGGCAGTCGTGGGTTCATCGGCGATCAGGACACGCGGACGGCTTGCTACCGCTCCAGCGATGAGGACGCGCTGGGCCATGCCCCCAGAAATTTGGTGAGGGTACAGGTCGAACGTGCGGCGTGTGTTGGGAATGCCGACGCGTTCCATGAGCTCAAGCGCGCGTACTTTCGCAGCTGTCCGGGACAAGCCCATGGATGTCCTGATGCCTTCGACGAGCTGGTTGCCGATGGTGAAGGATGGGTCCAGGTTGGACATAGGTTCTTGCGGGATGTAGGCGATCTGCTTGCCTCGAACCCCCCTGAGTTCCCGTTCGCGAAGGCCAAGCAACTCCCGTCCGTCCAGCACTATGGAGCCGCTGGTGATGGCCGCCTCGGGAGGCAGGACGCCGAGGACAGAAAAAGCAGTTTGGGTTTTTCCCGAGCCCGATTCACCAACGAGACCCAGGGTCTCTCCTGCCTTCAGGTTCAGGGATACTCCTTTGAGCACCTGCTTCGGTTCCCCGGAAGGGTTGGGGTACTCCATTTTCAGGTCTTTTACCTGCAGCAGGTGAGTTGCATCCTCAGTTGAACGGGTTGGCGCAGCCTCCCGTTCACGAACCTTAACGCTTCCAAGCTTGGCTGCCTTCGGCCGTGCGCCTTCAAGCGCATCACGCAGTGAGTTCCCAAGGAGGACCAGAGAAGCGGTTGATACCCCCAGGAGCAGTGCCGGCCACAGGAACTGCAGGGGATGTACGTAAAGGTTGAGGAATCCTGTGGCGATCATTGCACCAAAGCTGGGGACCTCCGTCGAACCTACTCCGAGGAAGGCAAGGCCGGACTGCAGGTTGATGGCCGCACCCATGAGGAAGGCGCCCGAAATGATGATGGGGCCGCGAACCACAGGCATTACGTGCCGGCCAAGGATCCTCACGGTAGACAGACCGGAAACTCGTGCAGCGTCCACATAAAGTTCATTTTTGACGCCGGCGGTGACGTTGCGGACGATGCGGTAGATGGAAGGAGAAAGCAGGACACCGAAAATCAGCATCGTGATGCGGAAGTCGCCTTTGGTCAGTGGCATGAGCACGATGAGAAGCAGGAGCCCCGGGAACGTCATGATCAGGTTGAAGACCCACTCGATGGCTGTCCGGAGCCGTCCGCCAAAGTAGCCGCCAACCAACCCGAAAGCCAGGCCGACAGTACAGGCCATGGCGGTGCCGATGGCGGCCGAGATGGCGGCCGTCTGGATGGAGTACAGCAAACGGGAGAAGATGTCGCGGCCGCTTTGATCGCCGCCGAGAATGTATCCCGGGGCCCCAATGTCGGCATTTACGGCATTTAGAGAAGATTCGTTGGGGCCGTGCTGTGCAATAAACGGGGCAAGCAGGCCCACCAGAAGGACCAGGAAGAGGAGGACTGTCGTAATGACTGCCTGCGGATCCCTTAGCAGGCGCCGGAAGGGTGAACGGCGTGAGGCGGTTTCTGGCGTATCCGTCTCAAGGAGCGCTATTTCGGTGCTCAAAAGAGCCTCGCTTTCGGGTTGAGCCAACCATTGATGACGTCGGTCAACAGGTTGATGGATACGACGAGCATGACGCTGAAGACCGTGACGCCCATGATTACCGGGATGTCCCCTTGAAGGGAGGAATTGAAGGCGAAGGAGCCGAAACCGGGCAGGGCAAAGACGTTCTCAATGATGAGCGCCCCGCCGAACATTGCGATGAACTCCAGGGACAAAACGACAAGTGCGGGAGCAGCAGCGTTCCGCAGTGCGTGTCGGTAAACGATGGATCGTGGCGAAATTCCCCGGGTACGCAGGGTGCGAACATAGTCCTTCTGAAGCTCTCCGATCATCGTGCCCCGGATTTGTGCCGACATGTTGGCCACTCCATTGATGACCAGAACTATGACGGGGATGGTTATGGATGCCGCCCAGCGTCTTGGGTCCTCTGCAAAGGGCGTGAATCCGGTGGCGGGGAGCCACCGTAGGTTCAGGGAGAACACAACAACCAGCCCAATCGCAATCAAGAGGTTGGGAAACAAGTTGCCAATCAGCGACGTTCCCTGGGCGATACGGTCCACAGCTCCGGCGCGGGACGCGGCCAGAACGCCCAGGATCACGCTGAAGACTACGCTTAGCGCCAGGGCCACAAGGACAATGGAAAGCGTTACTCCCAGCCGGACTGAGACCGCTTTTCCTACCGATTCGCTGGTGAAGTACGAGACTCCGAAGTCTCCCCTCAAGGCAGCCCACAGCCAGTCGAAATACTGAACGAGGACGGGACGGTTCAGGCCCAGCTGATCTTTGAGGGCGTCGACCGCATCAGGTGAGGAGGCAGGACCCAAAATGTTGGTCGCCACCCCCGTGAACGAAAAGCTCAGCAACCAGAATGTTATGAGCGTTACGAGGACTGCCAGGATGACTCCTGTTGCCAGCCTCCGAAGGATATAGGGAATCATGGGGAACCTTAATCAAATAGAACGGGAGCCGGTGTAGCCGGCAGCCCAAATACAACTAAGGGCAGCCGATGCAGCCAACCGGGTGCCTTTGGCTGGACTCAGGGCTGCAGTGATCGTCTGTGGGGGCCGTCCGGGAAGGCACGGTGACCGTTTGGGACGTGGCGCCGCGGCCGAAAGCGGATGCCCTTCGTACGGCCGCTGCATCCAGCCTGCCGCCTCGCGCATGAAAGCAGGGGGCGTTCACCCCCGGGAATACCCTCGGTCATCGCGACCCCTTTGTCGGTTTTTAGCAGTTTTGCCATCTTGTGATGGCGGTACGCGGCTACACCGGCAAGCCGCTGTTACCCGCATCACTTGAAGTAAAGCACGTTCCCGCCAAGGTGACAACCGATTGCCGAATCATTTCTTTTGGCCCCACCCGCTAGGCCCCAAGGCAATAAATCCGCTGAATCCAGAGGCTTTTCCCTTTCTGGGTACCATGGATGGCGGTGCAGTAGATCAAGTAAACATCCGAAGATCCGGATGTCTTGCCCGTTTTAGGCAACCGGTTGACACAGAGCTTATCGGGTGGTGATACTTGCCACAGGCGGGCAGCGATGAACTATCGGTGCATCGGCCGTAAACAAAGGAGTTTGAGATAGATGGATGATGCGTCTGAAGTACGCGAGATCCGCAGCGTATTGGCGACCGTGCTTTACCAGCCAGATGAGATTGAGCAGCTACGACGGGCCTTCGAGCCGGCAGAATTCATGCACGTTCACCCACGGGAAGCCGCAGCCATTGAAGATGCCCTGCGGCATGTGGACGTCGCCATCCTCCCGATGGACATTGACGACCGGTTCCTGTCCGCGCCGAACCTGAAATGGGTGCACTGCGATCATGCCGGTCTGACACGATCAGCCCGAAGCGAAGTATTTGAAAAGGGCCTCATTGTTACCGGATCCGCAGGAAGATCAGCTCCGGCACTGGCACAACATGCCTTCTACTTCGCTCTGTCCTTGACCTTTGACGCGAAGCGGCTCTTTGATCTGCAAGCTTCACATACATGGACCAGGATCCCCGGATACGAAACGCGCCTGGCACTTTGGGGAAAGACTCTTGGAGTCGTGGGGTTTGGCAATACCGGACGGGAGATGGCGCGTCTCGGCAAAGCCTTTGGCATGCGTGTTGTCGCATACCGTCGCACCGCCGGGGAAGCTCCGCCTGAAGTGGACGTGATGCTTGCCAAAGACAATGGCGATTCTTTGCAGCCGTTGATTGAAGAATCAGATGTCATCATGCTCGCGACGCCGCTGACTGACGAGACTCACCACCTCTTTTCGGCCGATGAATTCTCCCGTATGAAGCAGGGGGCTTACGTCATCAACATGGCACGCGGGGGCGTCATCGATCAGGACGCACTGATCGAGGCACTAAGAACTGGCCAGATTTCAGGAGCTGGATTGGATGTGACTGATCCGGAGCCACTGCCGGAGGATTCCCCTTTGTGGGATATGGAAAATGTGGTCATTACGCCCCATGTCACTCCGAAGCTCCCGGACCGCACACAACGATCGATTGACACCATCGTGGAGAACATCGGCCGGTACCGCCGTGGAGAAGAGATGCTGAACGCATTGACTCCACGTGACGTCTACACACGCCTTCTGCCCTCCGCCCATTCCTAATCCAAAAAAACCGGCAACTACAAGTCAAAGGAACTTCCATGCCAACTCTTCGCCTACGTCGGGCCGCGATCGGCAGCGCAGCCGTCGCTCTCGCTGCGAGCCTGGCTCTCTCCGCCTGCGGGGGAGACCCATCATCCGAAGCGGATTCCGCTCCAACCACACTTACCTTCGGAGTTCAGGCAGCGCCGAATTCACTGGACCCGGCCCAGTTGCACGATGGTCAACAGCGGTATGTCTGGGGCGCCGTGTATGACACCCTGATTTACAGCGACAGCGAGGGAAAACTTCAGCCTGGAGCCGCGAAGAGCTGGGAGTATTCGGCGGACGCCCGTACCCTCACGCTTAAGCTTCGCGACGACATGAAATTCAGTGATGGTGATCCGGTCACGTCTCAGGCTGTCAAGACGAGTCTTGAACGCACCCGGACCACTGCCGGGCCTCAGCAGAGCAATCTTTCGGCTGTTGCCTCCATCGACGCACCGGATGAGCACACCGCGGTACTCAACCTGAGCCGCCCCGACGCCAACCTGCTCGTGTCCTTGTCCTACGGTGCGGGCGCGATCGGAGACCCGGCCACGATCAATGAAACGCGAACTGCTCTGGATCCCGTGGGTTCGGGACCGTATACGCTGGACCGCACGGCAACGGTCGACGGTACGAAGTACGTGCTTAAGAAACGCGACGATTACTGGAACGCGGAAGCCTACCCGTTCAAGACGGTCACCGTGAGGGTGATTCCGGACCGCACAGCGCTCTTCAATGCGCTGCTGACAAAAGAACTCGACGCGGGGACTGTCGATGCCGCCCAGTCCAAGCAAATTGAGGCGAGCGGGTTCACCCTTACTGCAGTTGAGGATGTCTCCACGGCAGGAATTGTGATCGCGGACAGGGCCGGACAGGTGGCTCCGCCGCTGGCCGATGTCCGGGTCCGGCAAGCAGTCAACCTTGCATTCGACCGCAAGAAAATGCTCGCTGCACTGGTCAACGGCCAGGGCCGCACCACGGAGCAAGTCTTCGACAAGCTCTCCCCTGCATACATTAATGAACTCGACGATGCTTACGGTTTTGATCCGGAGAAGGCCCGCAGCCTTCTCAAGGAGGCAGGCTACCCCAACGGCTTCAGCCTGACCATGCCCGCGACCGCGATCGTCCAGCCCTTCCAAGCCAGCATCACGCAGGCATTGGCCGATATCGGCATCAAGGTCGAATGGGAACCAGTACCAGCACAGAGCTCCGGACAAACAACCAAATGGGGTATGTACTTCAACCTGGGCACCACCGCGGCACCCTCACGGACTGTTGCCCTCTACTTTGGGAAGAACGGATCCCAGAATCCTTTCCGGTATGAGGATCCCAAGATGAATGACCTGTTGGTAAAGCTTTCCGCAGAAACCGACAGCGCGCGTGCCGCGGACATCTACAAAAAGATCAACCAGTACGCGACGGATAATGCCTGGTTGGCCCCATTCTTCTCGCTGGAATCCACGTGGGCCATGAAGAAGGGCCTTGACTACAAGGGAACCGGAAGCGCAGTGCCCGATCTTCGCCTGTTCGGAGTGACAGGCAAGTAATTCGGTCAGCCAATCACCGCTAACTGCTGGCCGGCAGAAAGGATGCGACGCGTCCGGGCTGCCGGCCAGCGCCATTTCCCCTGGCGCGCACTGCCCACTGCAGTAATGCGTCCGAGGAATATTCCATCTTGAACAGAGTTTCGTGATTCAACCCGATAGGAGAACCAGACCATGAGTGGCGGTGGCTACAACGTTTCAGTCGATAAGACGACAGGCTCACAGCCAGCAACTGGAACGATCGTGTTCGTCAATTCTTTGGCGACGACCGGGAGCATGTGGGATGGAGTAGTTGCCCGGCTTCCTAAAGATTTTAACGTCGTGCGTTTCGACCAGAGGGACCGTGGCGGGCCGTTGGGACACAGGCCTTTCGGCCTGGATGATCTTGTCAGTGACCTTTTTGATGTTCTCGACACCGAGAACGTCCAGGAAGCGCATATTGCAGGGGTCTCGTTGGGAGGCCTTGTGGCGCTCCGGTCCGCGGCCGTTATGCCTCACCGGACAAAATCCGCGGTCGCGATGTGTTGTGCCGCACGCTTTTCAAAGAACGTGTGGCTCGAACGCGGTCATCAGGTCCGCGCCCACGGTATCGCACCGCTGGTCCCGCAGGTGATTGATCGGTGGTTTACTGCTGATTTTCAGCGAAGGCAGCCATTCATCGTGGATCAGCATCGGCAGATGCTGTCTTCAACGGATCCGAGAGGTTACGCGTTGGCTTGTGACCTGCTGGCGGAAGCCGACGTGACGGAAGACCTGTCCTCCATCGAAGTACCACTACTGGTTGTGAGTGGCGACGCCGACTCAGCCAACCCCGTCACGGATCAACAACTCATTGTTGAAAACGTGGCCTCTGCGCGGCATGAGGTGTTGAGTAATACGGCCCATCTCGCTCCTGTGGCCGAACCGGGACTGATAGCCAGACTGGTGTCTGAGCACGCCCGTTTGCATAACTAAGGACGGACGCCAGGATGGAGTCTCCTCATGGATTGCCGCTCGGTGAACCCACCCCAGCGGTGCGTAAAGGTTTGCGTGTACAGACGTGCGATGAGGTGTCGCGGGGCGACCTGATAGAGGCAAGGGTTGGCTCTACCCGCTTTGTATGGGGCGAAGTCCTAGATGTGCACCCCACCATGGAGCTTTTTTGGGTCCTTTCACCGGATGGGAACCGCCGAATAGTAGAACTCTCTGAGTTTGAAGTGTATTTCACGGCCTAGCTGATGCGCGGTGCCGGCGTGGCGCCCATCCCACGACTTGAAATTGCCGCGGTACTAAGCGCGGCGATCATTCCACTATTTTCTGCGAGAAAAAGGAAGACCATGTCTGTAGAAGTATCCCGTCCCGTAGAAAGGTCTCGCCGGGGTGCGCCCAAAGGGCGGGGCGGGATTGTTGTGGTGCTTGCCTTGGCCGGCATTGTTGTCTCCTTGATGCATTCCTTGGTCGTTCCTCTGCTTCCGCGTCTGCCCGAGTTCCTTTCCGCCTCGGCAGGAGACACTACATGGGCAGTCACGGCGACCTTGCTTGCCGGCGCCGTCGCCACACCCACCGTCGGCCGGCTGGGGGACATGTACGGAAAGCATCGCATGCTGCTGATCAGCCTTGGTTTGCTTGTGGTCGGATCAGTAGTGGGGGCCCTCAGTTTCAGCCTGGCGCCCCTGATCGTGGGCAGGACCCTTCAAGGTCTCGCCGCCGGCGTAATTCCACTGGGCATCAGCATCATGCGGGATGAGCTTCCACCCTCCAAGGTAGGCGGCGCAACAGCAGCCATGAGCGCATCGCTCGGGGTTGGAGGTGCCTTGGGGCTGCCGGTAGCTGCGGTGATTGCGGAGACGTTGGACTGGCATGCGTTGTTCTGGGTGGCGGCCGCACTTGGTCTGGTGGCCTTCGTCCTCATCCTGTGGCTGGTACCCGAATCCTGCGTAAAGTCGGGAGGACGCTTCGATGCAGTCGGAGCTGTAGCAATGTCAGCCGCCTTGATTATGCTGCTGCTTGTCATTTCCAAGGGAGGCGCTTGGGGATGGACTTCTCCCGTAACCCTGGGGCTAAGCGGTGGATGCGTCTTTCTTTGGATCGGTTGGGCGTTCTGGGAGCTACGGGTGGCCAGGCCTCTGGTTGATTTAAGGACCAGCTGGCGCCGTCAGTTGCTCTTAACGAACCTGGCGTCTCTGATTTTCGCTTTCTCCATGTTGTCAATGTCGCTTAGCCTGCCGCAGATACTGCAGTTGCCGGCAGAAACAGGTTATGGGATGGGGCAGCCTATGCTGGTGGTGGGACTCGTGATGGCCCCGTCAGGGTTGGTGATGATGGCCGTGTCGCCCCTATCGGCCTGGATATCGACAACAGCAGGGCCAAAATGGTCGCTCATGGCAGGAGCAGTCTTCGTTACCGCTGGATACTGCATCGGCTTTTTGGCGCTCTGGGCAGTATGGCAGCTGATATTGGCATCGGCCCTGGTTGGAGCGGGCATCGGCCTGGCATATGGAGCCATGCCAGTGCTGGTCATGGGCGCGGTTCCTCCGTCAGAATCGGCCTCTGCCAACGGCCTCAACTCGCTAATGCGCTCGGTGGGGACATCCTTGTCAGCGGCCGTCGCCGGTTTGGTCTTCGCCCAGATGAGCGTGAATCTGGCCGGTCACTCTGTTCCGTCGCGTGATGCCTTCCTTGTAATGATGGGAATCGGGGCATGCGCCGCCCTCACCGCGCTGGCTATTGCTACCTTTCTACCGCAGTACAGGCCTCTCCGGTAGAGGCCAGCCCGATTGATGCTTGCACCCTGCGGGCCCACTCAGGAGCGAGGCAGCAACAACAACTATTACTGCCACCACATACACAGAACGGCTCGGCTGGAATATCCAGCCGGGCCGTTCTGATGTCTCCCGCCCGCTGCCAAAGCTCAGCGGCTTATCGATGCCTCTCGAATACTCCCGTCGAGCAGATCGGCCAGCAGAGCATTGACCCTGTCTTTCGCCCGTTCCAAGACACCTGCTCCCGGCGCCACGTGCACTATTCCCGCGTCCACAGCGTCGAGGGCAGCCTCGGCCACTTCACTCGGGGTGAGAAAAGGGAGGCCCATGGAACGGATGCTCGGCGCTCCCGAGGGCAGTTCAATTGCGCCAAGTGCCGCCGAGTTGTCCCCCAGGGGCGTATCAACAAGTCCTGGGCATAGGACGGTGGCTCCCAGGTCCGGCGCTGCCTGCTTCAACTCCAGGTCGAGGGTTTCAGTAAGCCCGACGACGGCATGCATTGTGGCTGTGTAAGGGGACCGGCCTGGAAGCGGCGCCAAGCCACCGGAGGACGCCGTGTTGAGAACATGCCCCCGTCCTTGCTGGATAAGATGTGGCGCGAAGGCGCTGATGCCGTTGACGACGCCAAGGATCTTGACCTGGATCATCCGTTCCCATGTCTGCGGTGTCTGCTCCCACGTGGAAGCGCTGGGCGACACAAGGCCTGCGTTATTGCACAGAAGCTGAACAGTGCCGAAGGCGTCAATCGCAGCTTTCGCCAATGCCCTGACTGATTCAAGGTCTGCAACGTCCGCGGCGACAGCCACAGCGTCGGCTCCGGCCTTACGAAGACTGCTCGCGGCAGCTTCGGCGGCATCTGCGCGGATGTCTGAAATAACGACGCGCCCACCACGTGCAGCAACCGCTTGGGCAAGTCCAAAGCCAATCCCGCTGGCCCCGCCCGTGATGACGGCAACGTCACCGCGTTTCAATTTCATTTTCAGTCCCTTTATGTTGAGATGCTGCCGGATTACTCAGGAGTATCGGCCGGCAGATAGAGGCGATGAGACGCCAAACACTTGACGTCTCGAGTCATTTGCTTTGCGGACAGATATGGAAGGGGTGCCGCTCATGAGCGGCACCCCTTCGTCATTCGTGATTACTACTGGCCGGGTTTTGTATTGCCCGTGGCGGTCCATCTGCCGCGAAGGTAGAACGCTGAGCCCTTGGGCCTCCGGTCCCTAGTGAAGATTCCCTTCTTGTTTCCGTCTACACGGTGGATTCCGGGTGTTGTCCTGAAATCGGCGAAGTTCCAAACTTGTTCACCGACAAAGGACGGGAACTTATCGAAGACCCGATGATTCATATCCAGGTATGCGATCTGGTATTCCTCCGACCACGGGATGTCATTGAGCGAGTGCAGTCCCGCCATCGTGTCGGCACCGTACTCAGTCATCATGACCGGCTTGTCGAATTTCTCGACCCAATCGCGAATATCGGTTTCAAGTTTCACCTCTGCCGACGCAAGGTCACCGTTATCGATGTACCACCCGAAGTACCGGTTGATGCCGATCACATCGAAAAGCGTGGCGATCTGGTCATTTTTTGCGTTTGCAAGCAGCCATGCTGTGTAGGTTATGGGCCGACTGGGATCTATCTTGCGTGCCAGCTCCGCAAGCGGCGCAAAGTATTCGTAGGCTCCGTCCTCCTGGCTTGCTGGTTCATTCGCGATACACCACATGACGACGCTTGGGTGGTTCTTATCCCGGCCGATCAGCTCACGAAGGTGCTGCGCGTGGGTCTCCTGCATTTCGTCGCCCAGCGTTTCCTGGGAGAACGTGGGGGGCGGGTTCTTGGCGGTCATTCCACCCGAGACACCCAGGTTGAAGCCCACGGCAGCCGTTTCGCCAATCACAACGATGCCGTGCCTGTCGGCGTACTCCAGAACTTCCTCGGCATACGGGTAGTGGGAGGTGCGGAAGGAATTGGCCCCAATCCACTTCATGAGTTCGAAGTCGTGGACCAGGTAGGCATTGTCATGGCCCTTGCCGCGAACCGGAGTGTCTTCGTGTTTTCCGAAACCAGTGAAGTAAAACGGTTTGCCGTTGATGAGGAACTCATCCTTGGTCACCTCGATGGTTCGAACACCGACGCTCTGAGTATAGGAATCCAGGATTTCACCGTTATGGTGAAGCGAGACTTCCAGGTTGTACAAGTAGGCAGCTCCTGGCTGCCACAGGTTTACATCCTCGACGCGAAGCGAACCTTCGGCCCCGCTTCCACGAACCACCTCTGCGCCGCTTTCGTCCCGGAGAACCACCTGCACATCCGCGGGCTCCGTGGAGATAACCGAATACTGGATGATGCCAGCGGCATCATCGATCCCAGTTGTTACCGTAATGTCGTCAATTCGCGTCTGCGGGACTCCCGAAAGCCAGACCGACCGGGCCAGGCCGGCATAGTTGAAGAAGTCGTGATGGTAGCTCTGCCGGCGCTGCCCCGAATCGACCACGTTGACGTGCCCTGGCGGGATGGTGTGGATCGAAAGCTCGTTGTCCACCCCGACGGTCAAGCGGAAGGACTTTCCCGGCTGCACATACTCAGTGATGTCCGCTTCAAACGGGGTGTATCCGCCGACATGTTCCACCACGGCGACATCATTGACGTAGACCTTGCCGTGGTGCGTCGCCGCATCAAAACGGATTACTGTCCGTTTGGAATCCCAGCCCTGGGGGACGAATACGTCACGCTGGTACCACACCCAGCCCACATGGTCGCGGATCTTTGCATCCAGGAAGAGATCGTTGTAGCTGGCGGGCACTGCTACATCAAGCGAACCGGGAAGAGGCGCGGACCACGGCTCCCGCAGGTTGGTCTCGTCGAGGGCGAACCGCCAAATTCCGTCCAGGTTGACGAGATCGCGGGTACTTGAGGCCTGAGGTTTCAACATTGATTGAATTCCTGACTATTTGGTTGGCATCGATTGCCCAGAGGAACGGCAAGCGGTTGCCAAAATCATAACGGATAGAGAGTTTTGTTG
This sequence comes from Arthrobacter sp. Soil761, assembly GCF_001428325.1. Taxonomy (NCBI): domain Bacteria; kingdom Bacillati; phylum Actinomycetota; class Actinomycetes; order Micrococcales; family Micrococcaceae; genus Arthrobacter; species Arthrobacter sp. Soil761. The sequence continues at coordinate 192,699 of NZ_LMSF01000031.1, forward strand.
CGAGAGCATCGCACTGTGAGCAGCGTCACAAACGAGCGGACTGCGGAACATAGTGCCTAGTTCGCGGCAATATTCGCCCCAATACGCGGTGGCACTCCGGGGATGGGGTCGAGGGTTGAATACTCGTATTGGCGTTGCAACCGATTGACAAAATATCCTGGAAACATTGGGGACGACAAGCCATGAAGGTGGTTCCGTTCCGGGGGCAGGGGGTGCTTGAAACCGGCTGATGGTTCAGCCAGGGAACTTTCCGGTGGAGCCCCTGACCACCAGTTCGGTGTCGATATAGTGGGTTGAAGGACCCTTTTCCGACCCTCTAAGCGCTTTGAGCAGAAGGCCGGCTGCTTCCACGCCGCAAGTTTCCATAGGCGCTCGTACCGTCGTCAGCCCTGGCGTGGTGAAGTCGGCGCCAAAAATATCATCGAATCCTATGATGCTGATCTGGTCTGGAACCGCATAGGCCGCGGCCTGGAGTTCCTGCAGCAGGCCGATGGCCAGGAGGTCATTGTAGGCAATGACGGCCGTGGCCCCACTTCCGACAATCGTCCGGGCAGCCGCCCGGCCCCCTTTTATTGTGGGACTGTCCGAATGCAGCTTGTCGGCCTCTATCCGGGACCACTCACATGCCTGCTGCACGCCCAGCCATCGCCGTCGAGACATCCACGATGCCTCGGGGCCGGCGATGAAGGTAATCTTTCGATGTCCGTGCCCGGCCAGATGACGCACCGCTTCCCCCAAGCCCTGCTCCACATCCGGGACAACGCACGTGATGCCCTCTACGTCACGGTTGACCACTATGACGGGCTTTTGTTCGGCAAGCTGCCTGATGTGGGCGTCGTCCATTCGCGGGCTAGCCAGAATCAGGCCGTCCACGCTTGCCAGCATCCGCTGGGCAGCAGACTGTTCTTTCCGGGAGGACTCCGCCGATTCGGCAAGAATTACCGAATAGTCATGATCTGCGGCTGTAAATTCTGCTCCCCTGATTATTCCAAGGAACGTTGGGTTCGCGACATCGGTAACAATCAGGCCGATGGTGCTGGTTTTTCCCGTAGGAAGAGCTCGCGCGAAGGGATTTGCCTGATAGTTGAGCTCCGCCGCTGCATCCTCAATGAGCTTGCGGGTAACAACGCTTACCCTGCCGGGTTTGCTTAGAGCCCTGGAAACCGTTGAAGGATTCACGCCCGCCAGTTTCGCAATGTCGTAAATCGTGGCATTGGCCCTGGGCGGTCTGCCCTCGACTTTGCCGCGGAGGGTCTTAGCCTCCGCCGTGGGGGGTGATAGTTCAGTCACCTCTACAGGATCGGAAACATAACGGGAAAAATCAAGCGGTTGCCATAATCCGGCCGACGAGCGTGCCAATGTAGCCGCTCGTTCACCCTTGCAGATACCCAGATTCTAGTATCTGCAAGGGCTATGGCACTCACCGACTAAGGCGCAACGACCATGGCAACCGGTTGACATAGTGCACCCGCTGGGCCAGCATGGAGGCATGCCTCAGTCTCTTACACACCCAGATCGCCTTCTTCCGGCAGATCCCGGAGTGCGCCGGTTCGCAAGGTCACTTCTGGAGTCGGTGGAAGGCCTGCCGATACTTTCTCCACATGGACACGTCGACGCCGCCGTCATTGCCGAGAATTCTCCCTTTCCCGATCCTGCAGCGCTGCTGGTAAGCCCTGACCACTACGTTGTTCGCCTCATACACGCCAGCGGTGTACCGCTATCCCGGCTGGTTCCGGCCTCGAATGAAACTTTGCGTCCGGACAGCAGGTCGGTCTGGCATGAATTCTGTAAGGCGTGGCCGCTTTTTGACGGAACTGCTTCCGGCCATTGGCTTCGGGACCAGTTCCAATTCGTCTTCGGCCTTAGTCAGCTACCCACGCCCGAATCGGCAGATGCCCTGTATGAGGAGCTTTCGGCCAAGCTGCAAGAAGAAACCTTCCGCCCGCGGCAGCTTTTCAAGGACTTCAACATTGAAGTCCTTGCCACTACCGATGACCCCCTGGACGATTTGAGCAGCCACAAGGCCATCGCTGCAGATCCCACCTTCCACGGGCGCGTTCTGCCCACCTTTCGCCCGGACGCGTATATGAACATTGCCCATCCACAATGGAAGGAAAACATTGAGTGCCTGACCGCGGCCGCGGGGGAGCGGGACAGCGATTACAGGAGCTACATCCGTGCCCTCGAGACACGGCGCCGCTATTTCGTCGAACATGGTGCAGTCTCTGCAGATCATGGAGTACGGACTCCTGCAACCCTGAAACTAAGTGAGGCTGAAGCCGCCAAACTTTTCGAGCAGGCCCGGACCGGGATCTTTACGGCTGCCGAACGTGACGCCTTTGAAGCGCACATGCTTTACCAGATGGGTCGTATGTCCGTGGAGGACGGGTTGGTCATGACGATCCACCCGGGCTCCTTCAGGAACCACCATCAGCCGAGCTTCGATACTTTTGGTGCCGACAGGGGACACGACATTCCGTTTGGCATCAGCTACACCGAGGCCATCCGCCCCCTATTGCAGGACTTCGGGACGGCAAAAGACTTCCACCTTGTGCTCTTCACGCTGGACGAAACGGTTTTCTCGCGCGAACTTGCCCCGCTTGCCGGCTTCTACCCTGCGGTGTATCTTGGCGCGCCATGGTGGTTCCTTGATGCTCCGGACGCGATGCAACGCTTCAGGTCAGCCGTCACCGAAACAGCTGGATTCTCCCGATTTTCCGGCTTCATCGACGACACGAGAGCATTCTGCTCCATACCCGCCCGCCATGAGGCATCCCGCCGCGTAGAGGCGTCCTTCCTTGCCCGCCTGGTGGCGGAGCACCGGATAAATGAGGAGCGTGCCTTCGATATCATGCATGACACTGTTGACGCCTCGCCCCGCCGGGTGTTCAAGCTGTGAACGCGGGGAAGTTGGAAAGCCCGGCGCCCGCGGCAAAGCCCGTGCCGTTGCTGAGTCGACACCTGCAGGGAGCCCCGGAACCGGCCCCTGCGCGAATAGTTCACCTGGGGCTCGGAGCCTTTCACCGGTCCCACCAGGCCTGGTACACCCAGCACGCAGGCAATGCCGGGGAGTGGGGAATTGCGTCCTTCAGCGGCAGACGGCCGGATGTTGCCGACACGCTGGCGGCCCAGGACGGCTTGTTCACACTGGTGCAGCGGTCCGGTGACGGGGACGTCTTCGAGCTCGTGGGCAGTATCGTGGAAGCCGTCGATGGCGCAAACCTTCAACGGCTGAAAGAACTGGTAGCCTCCCCGCAGACGGCCGTGGTTACCCTTACCATCACCGAGGCTGCCTATGCACTCGACGAGCCCACCGGCGGTTTGGAGTCCTCGACCCCGCTAGGGCGTCTCGTCCTGGCACTCGCGGCCCGGCGGGTATCCGGTGCGGGGCCCCTCGCCGTCGTCTGCTGTGACAACCTGGCCCACAACGGCACAGTGACTCGGAATGCTGTCCTCGCCCTCGCAGCGTGGCCCACAGGCCAGGCTGGTTCGTTCGCTGGATTGGCAGACTGGATCGACACGAATGTGAGTTTCGTCAGCACTTCCGTGGACCGCATCACCCCGAGGACTACACCGGCAGACCTTGGCCTGATCACCGATGCCTGCGGGTACCGGGACGAAGCCGCCGTTGTCACGGAGCCGTTCCACAACTGGGTCCTCAGCGGTCACTTTCCTGCTGGCAGGCCCCGCTGGGAAGACGCCGGTGCCGTGTTCGTGGACGACATCGAACCTTATGAGAACCGCAAACTGTGGCTGCTCAACGGGGCGCACTCCATCCTGGCCTACCTGGGATTGCTTCGCGGCCATAAGACCGTGGCTGAGGCATTATCCGACTGTATTTGCAGGGACGCCGTGGAGGAATTCTGGGTTGAGGCATCAAGGCATCTGCCCGTAAACCTCGGCATCGCTGAATACCGAAGCGCCCTGCTGGAACGGTTCGGCAACAGCAGAATTGCGCACCATCTGGCGCAGATCGCCATGGACGGAACCACCAAGTTGCGGATGCGCGCGCTCCCCGTCCTTGCCGCCGAACGCGCCGCGGGACGTTCCGGCGATGGGGCAGCCCGGATGATCGCAGCGTGGCTGGCCTACATCTCATCAACGGCTGAATTTCAGGACCCCTTGGCCGCGGAGATAAGGACCGCGCTCACCCTTAAGGGAAGCGAACGCACCGCGGCGCTTGTCGCGCTGCTCAGCCCTGAGCTCGCGGGTGACGTCGAGCTTGTTTCCCGCGTCGATTCGCTACAGCCTGCCACTTCGCGAACTTCCCCCGTCGATATTTCCGATCTTGATCCCGCGGCCCGCTAAGGCAGCGGACCGCACTGGAAGGACCAGAACCATGAAAATTATTGCCGCTGACGTCTTTGTAACAAGTCCCTCCCGGAATTTTGTGACGCTTCGAATCACTACCGAGGATGGTGTGACCGGTATTGGTGATGCCACGTTGAACGGCCGCGAACTCGCTGTCGCCGCGTACCTGAAGGAGCACGTCGCGCAGCTACTCATCGGCAAGGACCCGCACCGGATCGAGGACACCTGGCAGTTCCTGTACCGGAGCGCGTACTGGCGCCGCGGCCCGGTGACCATGGCGGCCATTGCCGCCGTCGACATGGCGCTGTGGGATATCAAGGGCAAGGTGGCCGGGCTTCCCGTGTACCAGCTGCTGGGCGGGGCGTCCCGGAACGGGCTGCGGGCGTACGGGCACGCCTCGGGTGCGGACATCGAGTCGCTCTTCGATTCGGTGCGGGAGCACCTGGAGCTGGGCTATAAGTCGATCCGGATCCAGACCGCGATCCCGGGGATCAAGGCCGTGTACGGGGTGGCGGCGCAGGCGCAGGCCTCCGGGGAGCGGTACGACTACGAACCCGCCGGGCGGGGCGCCTTCCCGCAGGAAGAGGACTGGGACACCCGGGCATACCTCCGCCACCTGCCCACCGTGTTTGAGGCCGTCCGGAATGAGTTCGGCGCGGAGATCCCTTTGCTGCATGACGGGCATCACCGGATGACGCCGATCCAGGCGGCGAAGCTGGGCAAGGCGTTGGAGCCGTATGACCTGTTCTGGTTGGAGGACTGCACGCCGGCGGAGAACCAGGAGGGGCTGCGCCTGGTCCGCCAGCACACCACCACCCCGCTGGCCATCGGGGAAATCTTCAACACCGTGTATGACTACCAGACCCTGATCAAGGAACAGCTGATCGACTACGTCCGGGCCGCGTCCACCCACTTCGGCGGGATCAGCCCGTTGAAGAAGGTCATGGACTTCGCCGCGCAGTACCAGATCAAGTCCGGCTTCCACGGCCCCACCGACATTTCCCCGGTCGGCTTCGCGGCGCAGCTGCACGTGGGCCTGGCGATCCATAACTACGGGATCCAGGAATACATGCAGCACTCGGACAAGACCAACGAGGTCTTCGAGCAGTCCATGACGTTCACCGACGGCTACCTGCACCCGGGCGACAAGCCGGGCATCGGCGTCGAATTCAACGAAGAAGCAGCCGCCGCGTACCCGTACCAGCAGGCCTACCTGCCCTACAACCGCCTCGTCGACGGCACCGTCCACGACTGGTAAAACAGGCCACGACTGGCAAGAAGGAAAACCTCGATGAGCAACAACAAATCCGCTACTGCCACACCCCGCGTCATCGTCATGGGCGTTTCCGGCTGCGGCAAGACCACCATCGGCGACCTCGTAGCCCGCGAACTCGGGGTCCCGTTCCTCGACGGAGACTCCCTCCACCCGGTGGAAAACGTGGCAAAGATGGCAGCAGGCACGCCGCTGACGGACGAGGACCGCTGGCCCTGGCTGGCAACGGTCGGCAGCAGGCTGGCAGCTGCCGGCGACGGCGGACTGGTCCTGGCCTGCTCCGCGCTGCGCCGCAGCTACCGCGACGCCATCCGGGAACAGTCACCGGACACGATCTTCCTGCACCTGAACGGCAGCAAAGAGGTCCTGAAGGCACGCACCGAAGGCCGCATCGGGCACTTCATGCCCCCCGCCCTCCTTGATTCCCAGCTCGCCACGCTCGAACCGCTCCAGGACGACGAAACCGGCGTCGTCGTCGACATCTCCGCTCCGGTCGACGACGTGGTAGCTGCTGCGCTGGCATCTTGCATGCCGATCCGCCCCTCATCCGGCGCCCAAGCCTAAATACATACGTTCTACGAAAAGCAAGGAATTACCAATGAGCAACGTTGCAGTCATCGGACTCGGAATCATGGGCCTGCCCATGGCCATCAACCTGGTCAAGGCCGGCCACACCGTCACCGGCTTCAACCGCAGCCAGGACAAGATCGACAAGCTCGTCTCCGAAGGCGGCAAGGGCGCCTCGAGCATCGCGGACGCCGTGAAGGATGCCGACGTCGTCATCACCATGGTGCCGGATTCCCCCGATGTTGAGGGCGTGGTCAGCGGCAAGGACGGCGTCTTCGCCAATGCAAAGCAGGGCGCCCTGTGGATTGACGCCTCCAGCATCCGCCCGGACGTCGCGGTCCGCCTCGCGGCAGAAGCCAGGGAAGCCGGCCTCCGCCCCCTGGACGCACCGGTCTCCGGCGGCGAACAGGGCGCCATCGACGCTGTCCTGTCCATCATGGTGGGCGGCGACAAGGCGGACTTCGACGCCGCCCAGGACGTCCTGAGCGCCGTCGGCAAGACCATCGTCCACGTGGGTCCCCCCGGCTCGGGCCAGACGGTCAAGGCTGCCAACCAGCTCATTGTGGCCGTCAACATTGAGGTCCTCGGCGAGGCCATCGCCTTCCTGGAGGCCTACGGCGTGGACACCGACGCCGCCCTCAAGGTCCTCGGTGGCGGCCTGGCCGGCTCCAAGGTCCTGGACCAGAAGGGCCAGAAGATGCTGGACCGCAACTTCGACCCCGGCTTCCGCCTGGCCCTGCACAACAAGGACCTGGGCATCGTCACCTCTGCCGCGCGCGAAGCCAGCGTCGCCATCCCGCTGGGCGCCGTCGTCGCCCAGCTTGTCGCCGCCACCGTCAACCAGGGTGACGGCGCACTGGACCACTCAGGGCTCTTCAAGCAGGTCCTGAAGCTCAGCGGCCGCAATTAGAGGAGATGCCCGTCGCGGCCTCTACCCGAGGCATTGTGGGAACAGATATGGCACTTGCCCCTGAAACCGCAGCAAACCTGGTGCAGGAGATCTTCGAACTTCAGCGGGCGGTGCGCTGCACCGCTGCATCCGCCTCACGAGGGGACGGAATGGGCACAGCCCTACAATTCGTACTTCGGCTTGTCAGTATTCCCGGCGTTCCCCGGCTCGGTGTTCTGGAGCTGAGGTTGGTCGACGGGCCGGCAGGGGTTCGCCTGCCACAACCCACCACGGCTCTGCCTGTGCCTGTAGCTCTGGCATCGGCCTTTGATGCTGAACTGGCACGCCGCTACGGCCAGGTGATCGCCCGGGAAGGCAAGGCGCTCGGGCAAGACGTATCACTGTCACCGATGGTCAACACCATTCGAGTGCCTCAAGGTGGCCGCAATTACGAGACATTCAGCGAGGACCCCCTCGTAACCGCAAAGACAGCTGCTGCCGAGATCGAGGGCATCGCGGGTGAGGACATGATCCCAACGGTCAAGCACTTCGCCCTGAACAACCAGGAGAACAACCGCTCGGAAGTCTCCGTCACAATCGATGACCAGGCCCTGCACGAGGTTGAACTTCCAGGTTTCGCAGCAGCCGTCGATGCAGGCGCTGGATCCGTTATGTGCGCCTATAACAAGGTCAACGCCGAGCACTCGTGCGGCAACAACGCACTCTTGAATGACATCTTGAAGACGCAACTCGGCTTCCAGGGTTGGGTGATGTCCGACTGGGGTGCAGCGCACGCTCCCACAGACCTGACCGCAGGCCTGGATCAGGAAATGCACTGGATTGGCCGCCAGCAATCGTTTTTCGGCGCACCGCTTGATGCAGCGCTAGCCAATGGCACCGTCCCCTTAGCAGCCCTTGATGATGCAGTAGCCCGAATCCTTGGCCAGATGGAACGCTACGGATTCCTTCACGGAGAAAGGATCCGCCCGGAGCTGGATCTTGCCGCCGGGGCCGCTGTCGCCCAGAAGGTCGCTGAGGAAGGCGCTGTCCTGTTGAAAAACGAGGACGCCGCACTGCCACTGACGAGTGCGACCACCTCCATCGCCCTAATTGGCCCGACCGCGAAGCACCCGAAAATCGGTGGTGGGGGCAGCGCTGCCGTCATTCCTGCCTTTGCAGCCTCACCTCTGGATGCCATCAGTTCACGGGCCGACGCCGGCACGAAAGTGTCCTGGACGTCAGGCATCCCTGAAAGCGGCACACCAATTCCGACGGACGCGTTGAGCCCGGCCAGCCTGCTTGATTCAACCGGGACCGCACCGCTGGCCCAGGGAAAGAACGTTTCCTACACGGGGAAACTTACCGTCCCGGCCGACGGGACGTACTCTTTCGTCCTCGACGCACCCCTGGGCTATGCCACATTGAGAATTGACGAAACCTCGATTGCGGCGAGCATCCAGGAGCCCGCCACCGGAAGCATCCGTCTCACCAAGGGCGGACATTCCGTGTCCTTCCGCGGCTTGGCACTAAGCGCAACGCCAACGACGATGAACCTGACTTGGATCACCCCGGCCGACGGCGCCGCCGCGCGTGCGAAAGCCGTCGAGCAGGCAAAGACCGTCCACACCCCGGTCGTCTTCGCCTATGACAATGCCACCGCCACCGCTGACCGGGACTCCTTGTCCCTGCCCGCCGACCAGGATCTGCTCATTTCCGAGGTGGCCACGGCGAACCCTCGTACCGTCGTCGTCCTCAACACAGGGTCGGCAATCACCATGCCCTGGATCTCAAAGGTCAGCGCCGTCCTGAACATGTACTACCCGGGGCAGAACGGCGCCGAAGCAACCGCCCGCCTGCTCTACGGCGACATCAACCCCTCCGGCAAGCTGACCCAGACCTTTCCCGCATCCGATACCGCGACACCAATAGCTGGGAACCCCTCAAACTATCCCGGCGTCGAAAACGTCGTCACCTATTCCGAAGGAATCCACGCCGGCTACAAGTGGTACAACAAAACAGGGGCCACGCCGTTGTTCCCGTTCGGCCACGGCCTGTCCTACACGACGTTCGACTACCACGGAGTATCCGCCAAGCAGGAAAACGACACCCTCACCGTCCGCCTCACCCTCAAGAACACCGGAAAACGCGCTGGCAAGGAAATCGTCCAGGTCTATGCGGGGCCGAGCGCCGAACTGGCAGTTCCTCAAGTCGAACGCAAACTCGTCGGCTACCAGAAAGTGGACCTGAAACCCGGCGAAAACCAGCGTGTAGAAATCACCATCCCGCTCAAGGAGTTCTCATCCTGGAACACCGCCACCCAAACCTGGGAACTCGGTACAGGAAACCGACAAATCTTCGTCGGCAGCTCCTCGGCGAATCTCCCACTGACCTTCACCACCAACATCAGCGAAATGCGCGGGGCAGCGGGGTGATCCCTCAGGCTTCGCTGGCTGCAGGTTGGCCTTGTACCCCTTACGGCAACGAACTCCTACCCTATGGGCAGGTTTACGGATTTGACGAAGTCAAAACGTACCGTTGGGGGAGTCAATGGTCACCTGTTCGTATGGGTAATACAACTTTTGAACCTCGATTCTGCCGGTATTGTCATAGCGCCCAATAGGGTGGAACCATGAACCCTTTCCGGATTGACCTCTGATGGCGCAAAGAAAGAAGCCGGTTGACCGGCGCGACGAGATCAGGGACGCGGCCGCCGCTCTCGCGTTGAAGGAGGGTCTTGGACGCATCACTTCCCGACGGATTGCTGATGAAGTGGGTGTACGGTCAGGACTTGTTACGCACTATTTCAACCCTATCGATGAACTTGTAGCTGCTGCCTTCAGTCAAGTCGTCGTTTCCGAGCGGGCTGTAATTGCCGCCGTGGTTGCCTCGGCCGAGACCTCCACTGCCCAGGTGCGTCTCATGTTATCGGCCTATATTTCTCCGGTTCGTGACCCGCTGAGCCTGCTATGGCTCGATGCCTGGCGTCACGCTGCTGACAGGCCCGCCCTGAGGGCGGCGGTAGTAGAACAGATGGAGCTGGATGTCGCCGGGATGGAAGCGCTCATCCGCAACGGCGTCGAAACGGGGGAGTTCAGCACCGCCAGTCCCTCGCGTGCTGCCATGCGCATACTGGCCGTTCTGGATGGGCAGGTCGTGTCCTCCGCAGTGCGCGCGGCTCTCAATGGTTCTTCTCTGGATTACCCCACAGTTGAGGACCTGCTGTTCTTGACTGCTGAGCGGGAGCTGGGCTTAGCCTCCGGGACACTTCATCCGAAATAGCAGTCAGTTTGTAGCTCCAACTCCTAGGGTTATTGTCCATGTGAGCAATTAGGGGTAGTCTTCTCTGCATCCCTTATTGGCCTTACGGACAACAGTAGCAATGGAGCGAAATGTCACCGAGCAACAGAGGCGCCACCAGCCCGAATGAAGCTGGAAAAATTGAAGCGCATGGATCCGACTTCGTACCGGAAAGTGAGCGGCGCGGGTTTGCCCGTTCGCTGTTTGCTGTGTGGGCAGGATCGAACGTCACATATCTCTACTTCGTGATCGGCGGCCTACTCGTACTGTTCGGACTCGATGTTGTTCAGGCGGTTGCAGTCGTGATTTCGGGCAACCTTGTGTGGTTGGGTGTTGGTTATCTCTCAATTAGTGGCCCGGCCGCCGGCAGCCCCAGCACGATCATCGGGCGTGCCTTCTTCGGCCTTCATGGCAACCGGATTGTTTCGTTGATCAGGGGCTGGCTTGTCGGGGTGCTGTACGAAGCGATCAACCTCTCGGTCGGTGCTCTGGCTGGATTCGCTCTTGTAGAGCTCTTCTTCGGCGAAGCGTCGGCTCTTGTAAAGATCCTGATAGTAGTGGGTTTGGCGGCGGCGACGTTTACGATCAGCGTCTACGGGCACGCAACTATAATGAAGCTCAGTCCATGGTTTACTTGGGCGCTGCTGAGTGCCCTAGCGGTCATGGCATGGTTCGTTGTCAGTCGGGCTGACTTTTCCTACGTTCCCGAAGCCGGCGTATTGTCGGGCGGCCCAATGTGGGCCACTGCCGCCGCCGGTTTCGCAATCATTGCCTCAGCCCCGTTGTCGTGGCCGGTCGGCGCCGACTACTCGCGATACCTGCCCGCCACGTCATCGGCGAGGAGCATTACCCTCTGGACTGCACTGGGTGGATTCCTGCCAGCAGCCGGAATAGCAGTCTTGGGTGTCTTGGCGGGCACCGTAATCGACATGTCCAACCCCGAGAAGGCCATGGCTGAGATCCTCCCCGCCTGGTTCTACCCAATATTCCTCTTGGTCATCGTTGTGGGTTCGATCTCAAACAACGCTTTGACCGCCTACAGCACCGGACTGGCGCTTCTAGCCGTCGGTATCCCTTGGCGCCGCTCCGTGACCATCATTTTCGATGCGGTCATCGCTGTCGGTGTCACCCTCTACGCACTGTTTATCTCGGATTTCATAGGAACCCTCAGTGGCATTCTTGAGGTCACGATCGCGATCCTGGCACCATCCATGGCCATTTACGCAGTGGACATCTACCTGCGCCGCAACCGCTATAACGGACCGTCGCTGCAGAACACGACCAACAACAGCCCCTACTGGTTCCGTGGCGGATTCAACGTCGGCGGAATGTCCGCTTTGGTCATCGCATCCATAGTCTCGTTCTTCTGCATCAACACCACGTTCTGGATCGGTCCCCTAGCCAGCGCTCTGGGCGGCGCGGACATCTCCGTTTTCGTAGGTATGGTCCTCGGCGGCGGAATCTACGCACTAACCGAAGGAGACCGCATACGCAGCAGCACGCACGAACACAGCTCTGAACCACCCGTCTTCGCCGCAGAGAGCAGGGGACCCAAATGAGCGCTGAACTTCCCTTGGCCACCACATGGTTCCATTCGACCCAGATTACCGACACCATCACGCGCATCGAGGAACCCCATGTGCACGAAATGGTCCGCGCGAACATCTGGCATATCCGGGGCAGCGACCACGATTTGATCGTGGACGCCGGGCTGGGCGTCGCATCGCTCCGTGACCACATGCCCGAACTCTTTCTCAACAACCCCATCCTGATCATCACCCACGCCCACTTGGACCACGTAGGATCAGCCCACGAATTCGCGGACTTGCGTATGCACCCGGAAGAAAGTGGCAAGCGGTCAGTTCCTGCCTCGCTCAACGGCCCCACGCTGGCCGCCCTGCTCGGAATCGATTGGCCGGATGCCCCCGAAATGCTCCTGGATGCCCGCCCGGAACCCGGATTCGCGCCGGAGCAATACCGTCTGCCGACCCTGCGTGGAGCAACAGCCCTGCACGACGGTGATCTTATTGATCTCGGGAGCCGGACCCTTCGGGTTCTGCACCTTCCAGGACACACGCCGGGGAGCATCAGCCTCTTCGATGATTTCGACGGCTCGTTGTTTAGCGGAGACGTCATTTATGAGGGGCCTCTCCTGGATGAACTGCACGAATCAAACATCTATGACTACGTGGAGAGCCTGCTCAGGCTGAAGCTACTGCCAGTGACTCGCGTTTTCCCCGGGCACAACGACACTTTTGGCGTGGAGCGGATGCACCAGATCATCGATGAATACATCAAGATTCAGGCCCCCCTTTCTAAAAGCCTTACCGCGGGCATTAATAGGGGTCTTGACGCTGTTGCTTCCACAGTCTCTGCCGATGGTTCTTGGTAGCAGGGTCGACTACTAGTTCCCAGTAGCCCGTGTACTAGGCAGTTCGGTTCACAAGCCGCTCAATGTATGTAACTGCGGCACTGATTGCCATATCGAGACCGTGAGCCACACGGTCCGATGTTTCGCCTTCAGCGACCGCCCGGTGCAGGTAAGGCTGGTTGTCAGCGGATGTATCCCACAAAGGTTCCGGAGAACCGGCGTCGATAGCGGAACCGAAAACCACTGCATCGAGCATCGCTATGCAGCCCACTTGTTTGCTCTCCGGGACGCCGGCTTCGGCAAGGATCGCAGCCAATGTCTCGTAGACGGCAAGAGTGGGTGTATCGTCCACCAATCGGCCAATGAGGATGGGAATGGCTGCCGGGTAGTGGGCCACCGCATCACGGTAGGAACGCACCCACTGCTGAATCCTTATCTGCCACGGCAAAGGGCCTGTCCTCAGCGAGGCCAGGTCTATCTTGTCGTAGAGCCTCTCCCGGAGCCCGTTGATGATCTCATCGCGTCCGCCTTTCAAATGGTGGTAGAGGGAGGACGGGTTCACCCCGAGGTGCCTGCCAATGCCGAGGATGGTGAAATCGTGCTCCTTACGGATCAGTTCCAAGGCCGCATCGAGGATGATGTCGCGGGAAAGCAGCTGCGTTCGAGGTCTAACCATCACTTGAGTATTGCAGGCGGGGACGGTAACCCGGCACCGTAACGATGCAAGTCACAATTAACCAAATGCCATTTGGTTTATTTGTGACTTGCGGCATAAGATGCTGAAAAACTCGTGCCCGCAGCATCGCCGGCGCCCCTGGGTACCGAGTCAGAATCCAGGGCCCCTTATTTCTCGAATCGAGCACCATGTCTTCTGCCACCCGCCCTCAATCCAGGTCCGCCCCAGCGTCCATTGACCAGAACGCCGCTGACGATGCGGAACTGGAGGAATTTGGCTACACCGCTCAGTTGAAGCGTGAATGAGCGTCTGGTCCGTCTTCACGCTCGGGTTCGCAACCATTTCCCCTGTTGTGGGCCTGTTCAGTGTTCTCGCCCTGAGCTTCTCACTGACCGGACCCGGCTGGGTATGGGCAGTCGCGATCGCCTTCGCCGGACAACTCCTGGTCGCTTTCGTCTATGCCGAACTTTCCTCGCAATTTCCAATCGTCGGGGGCGTATACCAATGGGTCAGGCTGCTCGTTGGGCCGAAATCCGGGTGGCTACTCGGGCTCCTCTACCTGGCATCAGCCATAGCCTCGCTCACAACAGTGGCCTATCTCGGCGGCACATGGGTTTGGCTGCTCTTGACCGGAGAAAACCCCGAGCCGCTTACGCACTTAGCGTGCGCTGCAGGATTCTCCGTGTTCGCGGTTCTCGTTAATCTCTTCGGAGTCCGCGGACTCAATCTCTTCCTGAATGCCGGAATCGCTGCAGAAGCGGTCGCCTCCATCGGTATCGGCGTCCTGCTGCTCCTGGTATTCCGTAACAACCCCTTCCCCATGCTCTTCGAAACCCTTGGGGCCGGAGGCAGCGAGACCCTCAAAGTCTCTGGTTTCACCACGGCACTGGCGGTTGCCGGCTGGGCGTTCCTCGGCTTCGACGCCACCACGCAAATGGCCGAAGAAACCCGGAACCCACGCCGCAGCGTGCCCAAGGCGCTGCTCCGCTCCTTCCTTTTTGTAGGATTCACTGTGCTTCTGACCGCCTTCGCCGTCACCTTGTCCTTGAAGGACCCCGCCCGCGCCGTCACCGGGGTCGTGTTCGACCCCGTCGTCACGGCCGTGGTTGAAGCTTTCGGCCCATGGTCAGAGAAGCCCTTCATCGTGCTGGTACTCGTTGCCTTCCTGGCTTGCGCCGTCTCCATCCAGACCTACGTTGGCCGGGGAATCTTCGCCGTTGCCCGCGAAGGTCAACTGCCGTTCTCGCGGGCACTCACCCGTGTCAACCGCCACCAGGTCCCATGGATTGCGCTCATTGTGACCGGCATTCTGGGAGCAACTGGACTGCTGCTGGGACTGGAAGGGGACGCCGTTGGAACGCTCATAACTTTTGGCTCCGGCGGTTTCTACATCGTCTTCCTCATTATTGCCGTCACCGCGCTCGTCACCCGGCTTAGAGGTCGATGGAATCCGAAAGACGGAGCCTTCCGCCTGGGACCTTTCGGATTGATCATCAACATCCTCGCCGTGGCCTGGCTCGCCTTCGAAGCGGTGAACGTCGCTTGGCCGCGACCGGAATTCGCAACACCTGGAGCGCCCTTCGTCACCGTATGGGCAGTCATCGTCATCTTCTCGGTACTGATGGCCGCCGGGCTCATAAACCTCGTCATCGCCAAACCCCACCTCGCACAGCCGGTCATCCACAAAGAGCCCGCCCCGCAAACCGAGCACTGACCGCCCGCCCCTGCCAGGAGGCACTTCAAAACATCATGTGATCTGCCACACCGAACCACACCTGGATACAGCAGCAAAACGACCCAAGGTCGAAAGACTTTGATAAGGAGAAGTAGTAATGACCGAAGCAACGACCTACCGCACGGGACGTGGGGTAGGGCAGGAGCCGATAACCCTGACAGCCCCGGGAGTAGGCCAAGTTCGCGTAAGCATCCGCGCTACAGGGGTCTGTCACTCCGACTTGCATATTGTGAACGGGGACTGGCCGGCTGAGCAACCGCTGGTCTTGGGGCACGAAGCCGCAGGCGTCGTTGAAGAAATCGGCCCCAACGTGACAACAGTGAAACCGGGGGATCACGTGGTGCTTTCCTGGTTCGCCCCATGCATGCGCTGCAGCAACTGCGCCGCCGGCCGGGGCTGGCTCTGCACCGGCACCACGGCCCTGGCCAACACCCTGCCTGACGGGAGCACTCCCTTTACGGACAGCGAAGAACAGGAGGTGTGGCCTTATCTTGGTCTGGGCACCTTCACGCCCCATGTCGTGGTCCCGGAAACTGCCGCTGTAAAGGTAGACGATGACCTGCCCTTTGCCATCGGTGCCCTCTTGGGGTGCTCCGTAACTACTGGTGTGGGCGCGGTGCTTAACACGGCACAAGTGCCTGCGGGTACCTCCGCTGCCGTCATAGGTTGTGGTGGCGTGGGCCTCTCAGTCGTGATGGGGCTCAAGCTGGCAGGTGCTAACCCGATCATCGCCGTTGATTTATCAGCCGAGAAACGTGCAAAAGCCAAGGAATTGGGCGCCACGCACGTCGTGAGTCCTGCGGACACTGACCTCACCGACTACGTACGCGATCTCCTGGGCGGTGTGGACTTCGCCTTCGAAGCCATCGGAAACGAGAAAGTTATCGAGACCCTCCCGGGTCTCCTTGCACCAGGGGGCGCAGCCGTGCTCGTAGGCATGACCCGCATGGGTGCCCGGTCCAGCATTGACCCTTACGATTTGGCCGACCAGGGCAAAAGCATTCTGGGCTGCAACTATGGCTCAAGCGTTGCCAAGGTCGACATCCCCCGCCTGGCAAAACTTCACCTGGCCGGGCACCTGCCACTCGATCAGTTGATCGACAGCGTCCGCCCCTTGTCCGAGGCACCTCTGGCTCTTGAAGAACTTGCAGCCGGTACCGGGCTGCGTTCCATTTTGACGCCCTGAAAATCCACGGGGCGGTACTGCAGTCAGAAAGCATCTGCCCCGGTTCGGATCCGGCGGCTCCAGCTTCCCGTCCCACGGCCTGACCCGCACCCGGAGGCAGTGCGGGGCCGACGTCACCACGGGCTTGAACAACCACTATTGGAGCGAAACACAATATGAAAGCCGAACCCAGCAGCAGTACTCCGTCCCCTTATAGGGTGCTTAACCCCGCCACGGGCGAAGTTGTCGAGGAGTTTCCTACCGCCACCGATGCTGATGTTGAAGAAGCGCTCACCCTCTCGGAGCAGGCTTTTAGAGCATGGCGGTCGCGTTCCATCACCGAACGCGCCGAGATTGCAGCCCGCGTCGCTGGACTCTTTACACAACGCGCCGACGAGCTTGCAGCGATCATCACCGAAGAAATGGGCAAGCCGCTCTCCCAGGCCAAGGGTGAAGTGGAGTTCTGCACGGAGATCTTTAACTATTTCGCCACCAACGGCCCGGCATTGACCGCAGACCAGGAAATCAACGCCATCAGTGGGGGACGGGCCGTCATCCAGCGGCTCCCCTTGGGACCGCTGCTGGGCATTATGCCGTGGAACTACCCCTACTACCAGGTAGCGCGGTTCGCGACACCAAACCCGGTGCTTGGCAACACCATCGTCCTGAAACATGCTGAAATGTGCCCTCGGTCGGCGCAGGCCATTCAAAGCATTATGGACGATGCCGGCGTTCCTGCCGGCGCCTACATCAACCTTCTGGCCAGCCACGCCCAGATTGCCGACATCATCGCTGACCCGCGGATCCAGGGTGTCTCCCTGACCGGCTCCGAACGTGCCGGGGCAATCGTCGGCGAACTCGCCGGCAAACACCTCAAGAAAGCCGTGCTCGAGCTCGGCGGCTCAGACCCCTACATCGTTCTCGATACTAATGACGTGGCAGCAGCAGCGGCAGCGGCGTGGGAAACCCGGATGGACAACATGGGGCAGGCCTGTAACTCCAACAAGCGGATCATCGTTATGGAAGGCATCTACCATGACTTCGTAGCCGAACTGACAAGACGAGCAGAAGGCCTAAAGTCAGGAAATCCTGCCGAGGAATCCGAAGGGACGTATGGTCCCCTTTCTTCCCGAGCAGCCGCTGAAGCTCTGGCGGACCAGTTAAAGGATGCCGTGACTAAGGGCGCCACGCTCCACGCCGGCGGAGAGCTCCAGGTTGGCCTCGGCGCGTACATATCTCCCGCGGTCCTCACCGGAGTACGTCCCGGTATGCGCGCCTACAACGAGGAGCTGTTCGGCCCGGCAGCTGTCGTATACAAGGTGTCCAGTGACGAAGAGGCCCTGGCCCTGGCAAATGACACCCAGTACGGTCTCGGGGGTGCCGTCTTCAGCAACGACGAAAAGCGCGCCCGAAAAATCGCGGAGCAACTCGATGTGGGAATGACCAATGTCAACGTAGCCGCAGCAGACGGGCCGGACATGCCCTTCGGCGGTATCAAACGGTCCGGTTTCGGTAGGGAACTCGGACCCCTGGGTATGGAGGAATTCGTCAACAAGCGTCTCTTCTACATCGCCGACTAAAAGTGGCCGCGGTGCTAGCTGCGTACTCCCGGCGGCTGTCAAAGAAAATCCGAGAAGAAGGGGGGAATAAAGGTGGAGAAGATGGGAAACAACTCTCAGCCAGACTGGTGCGAACTTAGGGGTCAGGAGGTCCGGATCAGCCATGACGGTGTGGTGGTGCGAACAGGGTACGTAGAAGAGGTCACCCACGCTGGTGATGGGCTGTGGCTGGAAAGTAAAGCCAACGACAGCAGAAGGCTGTTCCTCAAAGTCGAGGGGTACTCAGCCCAACCCTTGCAGACCACGGCTCACTAGAAATATTCCTTTCATAAGGCAGGATTCTGCCCCATACCAGGCGGACGTTCTTGTCTGCCGTCCGGTCCGGCGCCGGGGACGCACACCCCGCAGCGGGCTTGGGGGAGCCGGCGTGTCAGACGAGCGTCTTATAGATTCCGGAAGCTGCACGGCACCAACAGGGCGCAGCACCGTTCAACGTCCCGGGTTCGGTTTTCGCGGCGACAGGAACCTCCTTGGTAATAACTGTTTCTGGGTCAGGGAACAGCATCACTCGTCCGCCTCCTCCATCAAGCCAGACCCATACGACCGAATCATCATCCGTTGCAGTGTCAACGGTTCCTGCGGCAGCACGTCCCTTGTACTCGAAACGTATTCGTTGACCAGGCGTATAGGAGCTATGGAGGAATAGATGCGCGCCGCTTTCGAACTGTGCTGATTTTGCCATCAGGTGCTGCATCTCGGTCTCTTCATCCCCATTGTGAGGTGTAAGACCCTGAGTTCTGTATGGAGTGGCCGTAGCGATGCCACTATCGCTGTTTTCCGCCGTCACAGCGCTTGACGGGCCGTCCTGTGGCATGTCCACCGTTATCCGATCATGCTCGCAAGGTGAGGTGGGTTGTCCCTCTGGTGCCTTGAGACGTAGGCGCCGGCTATCGCGTTCACTTGTTGATGATCGAGAATCTCACCGTGTCCAGGAAACGCCTTTTCAAAGTGGAGGTCCTGGATTTTCTGCATCGTCTTGACGTAGTCAGCTCTGTTTGAGCCATGGATCTCGTCGAGTATCTGCCCTTTGTAGAGGACATCACCCGTGAACAGCCATCCCCTGGTACGGTCGAAAATGCAGATGCTTCCTGGCGAGTGTCCTGGACTTTCCATTATTTCCAGCTGTTCTGTCTGGCCGGTCCGGATGACGTCGCCATTGCGTAGCCGGCGGGTGGCCCGGGCTGGCTGCCGCTGGTATTGATCCGGCCGGTAGTTCGGATCCGGGAGTTTTTCGAGCATTCGTTGTTTCCTGGCCTTGGCGTCCATAGGCATTCCGAGGGACGCATAAAGTTCATGGGTTTCCAGCGATGCAGGTGAAGGATGTTCCAGGTCCTTGGCCTCGCTTTCATGGATCGCTATTTCGTCAAATTCGTAGGCGCCGCCGCTGTGGTCCAGATGGGCGTGGGTGACGATGAGGAGTGGATCCCTCTCGAACATTTCCGGAATCGCGAAACGCAGCGGTTCGACTCCCAAGCCGGCGTCAATCACAATGTCTCGCTTTCCGCGTATCCACCAGATGTTTGCTCGAAGTAATGGGTGGACGTGGGGTTCAGTAATCTTTGTCAGTCCTGGGAGGACTTCTTCAATCGCGTACCACTGTAGGGATGTGGGGAGGGCGGCTTGTTGGGGTGCGGGTGTGCTCAATGTATGTGCCTTAGGAAGTCGCGGGTTCGTTCGTGCCGGGGGTTGGTGAAGAACTCCTCTGGCGGTGCCTGCTCAACGAGTACGCCCTGGTCAAAGAGGGCAACGTCCGTTGCGACTCGCCGGGCAAATCCCATTTCATGGGTCACTACGACCATCGTCATGCCATCTGCGGCAAGTTGTTCCATGACGGCCAGGACGTCATTGACCAGTTCGGGGTCCAAAGCCGAGGTTGGTTCATCGAAGAGCATCACGGAGGGGTTCAGAACCAGTGCGCGGGCAATGGCGACCCGTTGTTGCTGACCGCCGGAAAGCTCGCCTGGAAAGTGACGAAGGTGGGAACCCAAACCGACCCTGTTGAGCATTTCAGCGGCCCGGGCCTTGGCCTCGGCGGCGCTGACTTTCCTGCTCAGGCGTTGGGCCAAGGTGACGTTTTGCAGGACGGTGAGGTGGGCGAAGAGGTTGAAGCGCTGGAAGACCATGCCGATCTCGGAACGCTGGCGGGCCAGGGCCCGTTCACGTGCAGGCCGGTTGTTGGCGTCGATGCCGATCCTGTTGCCCTTGAAGATGACCTCTCCGGCGTCGAGGGGTTCCAGGAGGGCCATCAGACGCAGCATCGTTGATTTCCCTGATCCGGACCTGCCAAGGACTACTTTGACTTCACCGGAGCCCACGGTGAAATCCACTCCGTTTAGAACTGCTTGATTCCCGTACGTTTTGTGGAGGTTCCTCACTTCGAGCACGGTCTTTACGGCTTGACGAGGCGTTGTGGTGATCTCGGACATCAGAGTCCTTTCAGGGTTGCGGGGACGCGCTCAACCCGGAGCCGGGTTTTGGCAGGTATGGAAACCCACCGGTATCGCTTTTCGACCTGGTGCTGGAGCACCATCACGGCGCTGACAATGACGAGATAATAGACGAGCGCGGCCGAATAGAATTCGGCGTATCGGAAGGTGCTCGCTACTTGGACCTGGGCGGTTGTCATCAGCTCCTGCAGTGAGATCACAGAGGCCAGCGACGTATATTTGATCATTCCGATAAATTCGTTGCCCGTCGGAGGCAGGGCGACCTTGATGGCTTGTGGCAGTTCGACCCGAAGGAAGGTTTGTGCCGGGGTCAGCCCCAAGGCCCGAGCGGCGAGTTTCTGTCCGCCGTCCACGCTCAGCAGGGCTGAACGGAGAATTTCTGCCATGAAGGCGCCTTCGACGACTGAGAGACCCACAAACCCCGCCAGGAACGGCGTGTACCAACTGTCCCGGAGCGCTGGAATGATCTGCGGTGCTGCGTTCCAAACGATGAGCAGCAGCAGCAGTGTCGGCACGGAACGGAAGAACCATACATAAGCCCAGGCCAAGCTGCGAAGGGTTTTGTTCTTCGAGATGCCAGCCAGGGCAACGCAGAGCCCGAACAGGGTAGCGGCCACCTGGGAGACAGCAGCCAATTCAAGGGAAAGGGCCGCGCCCGATAGGAACTCCTTGGAAGTCAGGGCTTGAAGGAAAATGCTCTGGTCAAAGTCCATTACTTCGCCGATTCAGTCAGGCGGCTGGCGTCCAGCGAGTAGTTTTTGGCGATCTCGGCCAGCTTTCCCTCATCGGCGAGCTTTCTCAGTCCGGTACGGATATCACGCGTCAGGGCTGAGCCCTTCTTGACGTAAACGCCGAAGACAGCATCTGCCTCGAAGATTCCGGGGACCGGCTGAAGCTTCCCACCTGTCTTCTCAACGATTTCACCGACAGAAACGTCGGTATCGATCAGGGCGTCAGCCTTGCCGTTCGTCACCGCGGCAGAGGTCTGGGTGTTCTGCGGGTATGACTGCTGGATCAGATCAGGAAGGCCCTTGTTCTTCAACGCCGTTGAGAGTTCCTTCAGATTGGCCTCGTAGGCGCCTCCGGCAAGAACAGCTACTGTCTTTCCTGCTAAATCCTCAACGCTCTTTATGTTCGAGTCCTTTGGGGCGATGATCACCGAGCCGGTTTTCAGGTA
The DNA here is from genome assembly GCF_001428325.1 of Arthrobacter sp. Soil761. NCBI lineage: Bacteria > Bacillati > Actinomycetota > Actinomycetes > Micrococcales > Micrococcaceae > Arthrobacter > Arthrobacter sp. Soil761. Next base: position 214,226 of record NZ_LMSF01000031.1, read on the forward strand.
GGGCACGGCGTCGGCGACCTGTTGGCGGGCTTCACTGACGTACAACCCGGACCACACCACATCACACCGCCCAGCCTGAAGGGCCGGCATCAGCCCGTCGAAGGCCACGTCAGAGAATCTGGCCTTCACACCCCATGAGTCCGCCAACGCAATTGCCGCGTCGGAATCAAAACCAATCGGCTGGGTCCCGGTGTTGCCATCCTTGTAGAACTCCAGAGGCTTGTATTGCGGCGTCATGCACACGCTGAGTTCGCCGGGCTTCAGCAAACCCTGAGGGCCACTGGCACTTTCAGGTGAGGAAGCGCCGGCTCCCCCCGCACACCCGGTCAGCGCCACCACTGCGGCAGCGGCTACAGAACCAAAGACAAACTTCTTCATGGCGATCCTTTTCATCGAAGGGCACCACGGGTGTGGCGCTTTTCACATGGTAGGACCTCGAAAATTGCAAAAACTTATTCTCGCGGGGATGGAATGCTGATATGTAAACCATCAGTACATGGCATAATCACATAACGGGCCAGGAGGCCTTGCCATGCTGCTGATGTGAAGAGTCTGGGCGGTCGGAAAATTTCTTGTAACGAAAGCGGGTGAGGATGACTTATGGATGAGCTCGATGACCAGATACTCCAGGAGCTGCTCGCGAACGGCCGCATCACCCTGACCGAGCTTGCCCACAAAGTTGGCTTGAACCGCGTCTCGGCCTCCCGCCGTCTGAGAGCGCTCTTGACCGAGTCCGGTGTCAGAGTCATTGGCTTGGCCCACCCCGCCGTCGTGGGGCTGCCTGTCATGGCCCATGTCTCCATTGACGCTGCGTCCCCGGTCCATGGGCTGGCCGAACAGATCGCCCAAGATCACCGGGTTCTCTTTGTATCCATCACGGCCGGGCTCATGTCCCTGATCTCAGAAGTCAGGGCCAAGAACCACGAGGAACTACAAGCGTGCATCGACGACATCCGCCGCATCCCAGGCGTGACTTATATGCGGACCAGCATCTACACCGAACTCCTCATAGACGTCCTGCATCCTGCTCAAATCAAAGACCTTGTCATCGACCAACTTGATCTCGCCCTCATTGAAATTCTTCGCCAGGACGGACGTGCCAGCTACGCAACCATGGCTACTGCCCTTGGAATATCAACAGGAACCGCAAGAACCCGGGTCCTGCGCCTCCTGGACACCGGAGTCGTCAAAATTGGACTTACCTGGCGCCCGGCCTCTCAGGAACGAGTGACCCGCATGGGGCTTGGCCTGCGCATCAAAGGAACAGCTTTGGAGCTAGCCAAATCACTCGAGGCCATCCCGGGCTTTACCTTCCTGGCCTCCAGTATCGGCCAGCACGACGTTATCGCCACCGTTCACGGAACGGACGCAAACGCAGCGCTCCGCGCCGTTGACCAAATCCGGGCAATACCCGAAGTCCTCAACGTCGAGTCATGGATTCACCTCAAAGTCGTCAAAGAAGAGCACTAGCTGCCCTCGAACGACCTAGCTATTTACGAAACAACTGGACCGCCTGAGGATCCCCGCCGTCTTCATCGATGACCTTTCAGCAGCACCATCTCCAACGGCAAGGCCACGGCCACCGGCGAGATCGCCGTGCTGGTGGTCCACGCGCCGGCGAAAGTCCAGGCGCCCCAGGCCAAACCTGACGAGGCCACGGTGCGTGGGTCGGAAAAGACTGCGCGCTTGAGAGCCCACGATCAGTAGCCTTTCCAAGAACATCTCTGGGACTGGAACGACGAAGATGCCATCGTGCAGCGAAAACACTGCACCAGCTAACTCAGTCACACTTAAAATCTGCCGCGGAGGCCCGGAGCACAAGGACCTAACACCCTGCGGTTCCCGTGTTTCCGCCGGCTGCAAAGGGACGCATAGGGTCAAGCAAGCTGCCAAAGACGCGACGGCAAATGGTGCTTCTCGCTACCCGGCCTCGCCGTGCTCCGTCCAATAATTCGGCCATGCCTGGGACGAACCCTTCGTCCCAGCTTGTGACTCCACGCTGGAATGCAGCCCCGAAGCTATTGGTTTGCCGGAAGACCGCTACAACTGGTTGTCCATCCGACGTCGCATCGTGTGCGGGTCAAGAGACTGCCTCTCCTTAGGGGGCGCTGGAGATAAGATCCCCGTGCCGTGGCGCGCAACTTGATCCATTGGGCGATACCGGACCGGCTAGGGCATGTCCCACGCCACGCTGTGCACAACCACGTACGGCTGGTTTGAGAGGTCTGGAGCCAACCCCGGGATCATCAGAGGCCCCTCAGCATCATTCCGCACCTCCGCGAAGAACATGAGGGGATAGGTACTTGCAGTGTAATCAGCCGGGATTGACGCCACGAAGCCGCCGTCGTCTTTTTTCATCTCCAAGCTCTGGAAGCGCTTGCCCTGATGCAGGTGTCGGTAGTGCAAGGTGGCCCCGGTAATGCCCGGCTCCGCGTTTCGCAGGTAAACAGCAAAGGGACGTGCCCGTTCGAAGCGGTGGTCATGTTCCAAACTCGCCGGTGATGAGCGACGTGTAGAGCGATGAATAACTGCAGGAATTTTTCCCGCGTTCGGTTCTCGGGCCTGGTCGAGTTCGAGTTTGAGAAGGTAGAGGTCTTCGCGCATCGCCATTATGCGATCCGACCAATGACCGCGCTCGGACGGGCCGGTGCCGAACGGCAGGTCGCTGCGATACACGCCATTAACAATGGACGGAATTCTTGCGTAAGCAGCGTGCGCCTCTGTGACCAGGCCGATGGCTCGTTCCAACGCGCTTTTGTCGTCGGTCCGACGATAGACCGCGTATTCAACGGCCCCCCGGAACTTACCGGCGAAGAAGCGTCCCAGTTCGGCGAGTATCTTCAGGTCGATCAGTGTCCGCTGTGTTTGAGGATCGCCTTCATCACAAAGCGGCGTGGCCTCAGAAATTCCCAACTCACCAGCAGCAAGCGCCGACTCAATCCAGGAAGCTACCTCGAGGGGCGTGTACTTTCCCTGGACTTGTCCCGCTATCAGGTCATCGGCGTACTCTCCCACACCGTAAAAAAGTGTTGGATCGAACGGGCTTACGCCCTCCCAAGTCCGTGGTTCTGGAGTGTCGAAAGCGTAATGCAGGCTCTGCTTCCAGTAGGAGATAGCCAAGTCGACGTACATCTCTGGCCAGTAGAAGTTGTTGGCGCCCGAAACCCCGTGAGCGACGGTGACGAGGGGCAACACCTTACTCAGCGAGGCGAGTGCTGTTTCGATGCCTTTGGCTGCTGGGCCGTACTCGGCTTGGAGAAACCGCTGCCAGACCTCTGGTGAGGTATCCGGATTGTAAAGCAGGCGGCCCCAAAGCAGATACGTGTAACGGTACTTGCGCCAATCATTGATGCCCAGCTGAAGATCGGGCCGGATGTAAGGGTCACGTGTGCCAGCCTGACCCGTCCCCTTTCGACCTTTGAAGTACAAGGGCTCGCAGATTTCCAAACCTCGAGAACCCCCAAGGGTCGCATACCTGCCGAAGCCTGCCGCCATACTCGGGTCACCCCACAGCAAGAGCTTTTGGGTGCCGGGCCACATACGGAAAATAACGTCAATGGACCGGTCCTCGGACAGGAAGTCTGCGTACCCGTATCGGGTAAACCGCCTTTCACCGTCAGTTACACCAGTTACAGATTTGTCCTTACCCGGCCAGTTGAACTGCTTGAGCTCCATCTCGCGGATTGATGCCTGATGATAGGGAAGTCCCATGTGCTCCGCCCAGTACTTTGCGGAAATCGTTGCACGGATATTGGGCTTGTCGACGGCGGTCATCAGGGCCTCGTCGACGCCCTTGGCATGCATATCCACCTCCATAGGACGCCCGGCCTTGGAAACGGCGTCAAACACCTGGTCCCAAAAAAGCTCATGACCTTCTTCATGAATCCCGCCTTCATGATGCACCCGGAAAGTCAACCCATCAATCTCCGGGATCAGTTCAAGCAATCTGGCAAGTGCCGCCGCGGAATAGCGGGCATGCGTGTCCCGGCTGATTCCCAGGATGGGGTACCAGTGCATGGAGTCGTGCCCGAAGTCGTAGGCGTGATTCCACAGTCCCAGGTTGAAGCTCATACCGCGGCGACGGGTCTCTTTTGCGATAAAGGCAAGCGTTTCCAGATTCCGGTCCCGCTCACCGCTGCTGACTCCTTGCGCCCGCACCTCAAACCCGGGTACAGCCAGAAGGAACGGGTATGCGAAGCATAGGTAATTGTCGCTGGCTGTCCGGCTTTCCATGCCCGCGCCATAGTTGTACTGCATGCCGAGGGCAAGTTGAAATCTGTTGAAGCGCTGCTTAGCCAGATGGTCTAGATACTCACTCCAAAAAGATCGGTCATGGAACCAGGGCAGGTCCTCCTGCGCGCTTGAAAAGGAACGCTGGATACCCCGTACTGGTGCCGCCGCTCGTTCGTAATGAACCTGATTTGATAGTGCATCGGCTCCTCCAAACTTGATGCGCTCGGCAACCTCAGTCAGAGCATATGCGTAGCCTCGACCATCAGATGCGGCGACGGTGACCCGTACGGATGCGCCTGCTTCGATTTCCACACGGAGCCCAAAGGATTCAGGATCTGTGGGCGTATCACTTAGTCCCTCGGTTTCGAGCGTCGAGCTGTCGCTTGTTGGTACTAACCGGACGGTGAGCTGTTCAGTCCCCAGAGCAGCGTCGGACGCCCCTCGGGCGGCGGACAGCTGCTCCAAGGCCCACTGGACAGGTGGAAGGTCCAAGGCCTGAGGGTCAGTGCTGTGCACATTGAGCGGGAATTGGTCTCGAGGCATGCTGCAGTTGCTTTCTGTTGGCGTTGAGTGTTTGACCGAGGTGTGGGGACCACGTCGCTCGGCTAATTGCACGGATTGCCGTCAGGAGACGTCAAACGCGCGGATGCTGCTGAAGTTGTTGGTCCCGTCGCCGAGGTATTTGACGTTTTTCGAAGTGACGAGGTCCTTCCCCAGGAAGAACAACGGGGCAAACAGTGCGTTTTCAACGACATAGCGGTTCAGTTCCTTATACTTGTTCGCCCGTTCCTGCGGGTCCAGTTCCTTGTTGGCTTCGGATTCAAGTCGTTGGAGTTCGGGCGAGGACCAGTTGAAGGGGTTTTGGGAGGCGCTGTGGAGTTGCCGCTGCACTTCGCGCGGCATAACGTCCGTGCCGACGACGAAGAAGTACATCGGGTATTCTCCTGCAGCCACGGCCCGCGTTGCATTCTGCGGTGGCACGGGAACCCAAGTCACTCGGATTCCAACATCGCTCAGAGCTTGGCTGATGGTTGGCTCGAACGTTGTGGACAGGGGCGTACTCGGCATGCTGACGTCGAACCCGCCGGCGTAGCCGGCCTCGGAGAGGAGCTTTCTCGCCTGGTCGGGGTCGTAAGGGTAGACATCTTCGAGCTGGGAGTCGTAGGCCTCGCCTTTGAGATTGAACTGCTGGTTGCTGGGTTGTGCTCCGCCAGAGAGCAGTTTGTTTACGATCTCCTTGCGGTTGAGCGCGTAGTTGATCGCCTTGCGTACACGAATATCGCCGAGGGGGGACAGCACCTTGCCGTCCCGGTCCGCCAGATCGAGGTAACCGACCGAGGACGAAGGGGTATGAACGATGTTGAAGTCATTCGCGCTAAAAGTGCTGAGCTGGTTGGCGGGTACTGTCGAAACATCTATTTCCCCGGAGCGAAGTGCGTTCAGTGCCGCCGTTTGATCCGGGAGGATGCGTACCGTGAGGGACTGGAAGGGGTAAGCATCCGCATTCCAGTATTCTTTGCGCTTCTGAAGCACATAGGAAGAACCGGAGACGCTGGCAGACATATCCAGCTCGTAGGGACCAGAGCCTACCGGGGCGGTGGCTGATCGCGGTTCATTTACGGTTGCTGGGTCCGCAATCACGCCGGCATCAAGCGCCATGTTGTAGATGAATGAGGGATCCGGGCTCGAAAGATGTACTGCGACTCTATATTCGTCGGCTATATCCACTGATTTCACAGCTGCCATCTTCGACTGCTGCTGGCCCGGGGTCTCTTTGTTCCTCTCCAAAGTGGCTGCCACAGCCTCGGCCGTGACAGCGTTCCCGTTGCTGAACGTCATTCCCTGCCGGAGGTTGAAAGTCACCGTAAGCGCGTCGTCACTGACTTCCCAGCTCTCAGCTGCGTTCGGCTGCAACTTTCCGGCGTTGTCGTAGTAGAGGAGGGTGTCGTAAACGGAGCCCCAGATGTATGACTGGACACCGCCGTCAAGCTGCGCCGGATCCAGCGACCGAGGGGCGGCATTTACCGCGATTCTGAGGGTCCTGTTCTCACCGTCCCTGGCGCCTTCTGGACTCGGCCCCGCGCAACCGCTTAGCACCAAGGTACCGGCTGCTGCGAAGGTGACTGCCCTGCTCCATGTCTTTAGCCGGAAGCTTTGACGATTCTGTTTATGCACTTCTCGCAACTCCTTTGTCGGTTCTGGTGACCAAGCAATACCTGCTTGAAGCAAAACTAGTGATCTCCGTCATAGAATGTCAACCGGTTGCCAAGTACGTGGCCCAGCTAGCAAAATTTCGCCAAGTAGAGACACTGTAAGCGGTTGTCAACTAACAGCTGGGCGTGCTTTACTCGTGATGCGCGAAACAGCTGCTCGCCGGTGGCACCGCCTACCGCTGTTGCCTAGAGGCGCAAGCTGCTCAACAACCCGACAAAGGGTGGAGATGACCGAATGTAGTCACGCGGCCGGACGCCTCGTGCTTTCAGGCGCGACGCCCAGGCCAGCCAAATTCGAGAGCAGCTGTTCAGCGCGTAGGTCGACACTTGAACTCCACAGCCGTACGTCCACCCGCTTGCTTTAGCGCACTGCTCTCCGAGAGCAGTGGCTTGCATACAGGCTGTTCGATTACCAAACCAGTCGTTTCCCTTCAAGTGTGGGTTCATCTCCCCGTTCGGCCTGTCTCGTGTGTCTCCCTCGAAACGTGTAGTAACAAGCACCCATAGGCGCGCTTCTTCCGCCGCAAGTTCAAATAGAAACGGGATTGCCAATGGATTTCCTGCTTACGTACAACATTGTGGACGGCGTTTTGTTGTGGTCGCTCACGGTTCTCGCAGCTTGGCTCCTTGTTGTCCTCAGTTGGCGCAGGGTTCCTCTGTGGTGGCTGGCGGCGGCCTGGACTTTCACAGGGGGCGCTCTGCTGGCGTCGCTGGCACTGTGGGTGTTCGAGTTCGTTTTAGATGTGTTAACCAATCCGCCGTGGCAGGTTAGGGCATGGTTTACTTCCTTCGTCGGCGCTTCGGTCCTGGCAGGGGTAAGCTGCCGGAAGTCTCCTCGGTGGAAAAGAGTTTTGGCTGTAGCTGCGGTCCCGATTTTTGCCGTCACAACCGTAGTCGGGATCAATTCCTACTACGGTCTTCGGCCCACCGTTGCGGCGCTGCTGGGTATATCCCTTGAACTTCCTCTGGACATCAATAAGCCAGCGCTGGAAACGGCCATCAGCATGCGGGTCCTGTGGAGGGACTGGGAACTGCCACCTAACGTGGAACCAACAGGCGGGGCGGTCCCATGACAGCTAGGCACATGCGGGCACGCCGTACCAAAGGCTTCTCCCGACGGTACCTACTTGGTGCCGGAATCTGCCTCATGTCCTATCCGCTGCTGGAAACCCTCAGCCAGAACGGCAGATCGGAGCAGATGGAACCGCGGGAAGTCAACAATGTGAGGCTAAGTGCATTTCCGGACGGAGACGACGTGTCCCTGACCCCTCGAGCACCGGAAACGCGGTCTGTTCCCAGCCGTGGGGACGTAGTCGCGTCTTTCACCGGCCAGGTTCCGGTCTACTGGGGATTGGAAGCGCCAGGGGTACTGAAACGGCTACCAGCAAATTCGGCAGGAGCGGCCCTCACAGTGGACTTTTGCGGAGGACCCGATGGCAGCGCCATGGACATGCTCTTACTGAAGGCCCTGCGGCAAAGCGAGATTCCAGCTACCCTTTTCCTCAACTCCCGCTGGATTAGGGCCAATCCTTCGGTGAGCCGGGAACTCGCGAACGATCCTCTGTTCGAGCTCGCAAATCACGGCTCAGCCCACTCTCCCCTGTCCGTGAACGGAAAAAGCGCCTACGGCATCCCCGGAACGAAAGGAGTTGAGGAAATCTACGACGAAATAATCACCAGCAACGCCGTTCTGGAAGATTTAACCGGACGCCCCCAACGCTTTTTCCGGCCTGGGACGGCATATTTGGACGATGTAGCCGCACAAATGGTCCACGCACTGGGGCTCACACCAGTGGGCTTCAGTATCAATGGAGATGGAGGAGCTACCTTCACTGCTTCAATCGTTGCCCGGGAACTATCAGCCGCTACGCCACGGGACATCGTGATCGTCCACGGCAACCACCCTGAGGGCGGCACCGCGCAAGGACTCCTTCAGGCCTTGGGCACCACCCGGGCCCTAAAGGACAAATTCATCCACTTCCCGGCCACCCTCGCGTAACTGACTCGTGGCAAACGGAACCCCAGCACCGTATCCGGGCACGGTGTGTGCCCGACGTCCAAAGGTACTTCGTGACACGTTAATTGCCGTAGCCGTTCCGGGGAAACGTAAACTACATATCCGCGAGCTCGTTCCAAGAGTTTCCGGCGGACCATTTCGCGCCGGCACCTAACCAGCGACGGGCTGAAGGGCTTGCTCGAGGCGATCACCACGGTCTGGTTTCAGTCCACGGTCCAGGCGTGGGTGATCCATCGATCCGCAACACTTACCGCTATGCGCCCCGGCCGCACTGGGACGAGTCTCCCGGGACCTCAAGCCCGTTTACACCGCCGCGACGGAAGCGGCCGCCTGTAAACGGTTCGGGGAATTCGAGGCTAAGTGAGTTACCCGGCGATCGGCCGGCTCTGGTGCAACGCCTGGGCCGAGTTCGCCCTGTTTCTTGACTGTGACGCCGAGATCCGCCGGGTGATCTGTTCGACCAACGCGATCGAATCCCGCAACGCCCGCTACAGGCGCGCGTTGCGGGCCCGCGGCCATGAGTCGACCGATGCCTCGGCCCTGAAATGCCTCTACCTCGTGACCCGTTCCTTTGAGCCCACAGGGCAGAGTCGGGCGCGATGGGCCACGAGGTGGAAGCGGCCTTGAACGCTGTTCGCGATCAATTCGAGAAAAGAATTAACTAACCACGTGCCAGGCCAGACCCACCGTTAATCTGACAGTCCCAGGAAGTCTCCATAAGTCATCGAATCTAGCAAAGCACGATCCCCACAGCTGCACCAGCGTCGTCACGTCAAGTCGTGGGGCAGTGTTTTGTAGGCGGTGTTTTTGTTCATGTTCCATCCGGCGACGATGCCGGAGCCGATCATTTGGTCGCTGAGGCGGGCGAGGCGGTAGGCGGGGTCGGTGTCGATGGCGAGTTGGAGGAATTGGTGGGCTTTGCTGCCCCTGCCTTCCCACCAGTTGATGTAGCCGATGGCTGTTAGGACGGGTGCTGCGTGTTGGGGGCTTGTACGGGTGTAGGCGTGAAGGAGCAGTTGTTGTGCCCATTCGATGCGGGACCAGTGTGGGGCGGTTTGGGTTTGGGCGAACAGGATCTGCTGCATTGGTTCGTCGAGGCCTGGGATGTCGGCGATGAGCCGGTCGCGGATTGCTGGGAATTGGAGGTTGGCGATGAGTGCGTGGCAGTTGTCGTCGGTCGGGAAAGTTGTGGAGTCGAGCATGGTGGCCCAGAGTTTCCGGCCTTCCTGAAGAGCGGTGTCAGCGGGTTGGGAAGCGATCGTTTCCATGTGGTGTTCGACGGCAGCTGCTTTGGCTGCTTCCTGGCTCGTGGTTGGGACGGTGATCCGGTCCGTGGGTTCGATGAAGCTGCCGCGATAGATGAATTCGGCGTTGATCGCACTGGTCTGGGTAGAGCTGACGGGCAGGGCGAGGCTGGTGCCTGGTTCGTCGTCGTACGGGGAGAAGGTTTCGCCTCCGACGAAGAGTCCGTCGCGGATGGTGATGCCGTGTTCGGCGAGGACGCCGGTGAGCGCGGCGATGGTGGCTGCATGCGGTTTGGCCTGCCCGGGTTGGCTGGGTTCGCTGGAGTAGACGGCGAAGAGAATGGACGTGGCAGCGGTGTCGCTGGTGAGGTAGTGGGCGACCGTGCGTGCGTAGGGGAGCTCCTGGCCGGTTTGACGGGGGAGGTCGATGCGCAGGGTCGCTCCGATGCTGTTGTCGTTCATGGTGATGCAGACCAGGCTCTCCTGGGGCCAGAAGCCCAGGGTGTGCCCGATGAAGCTGAGGACATCTGATGGTGTTTTGATCGTAAGCTTTTCCATGATCCCTGTTTCCCTTCACCCTTTGTGTTGCCGTGTTTTCTGCGGTTAATGGTTGTGCGCGTCGTTCTGGTAGGGGACCAACCGCTGGGATGAGGGGCCGGAGTGCAACTTGGGGGACCGGCGCCGGGACGAAAACTTCAGCTGGAGCCAATGCTCCGGTCTTCCAATGAAGAAGTTTTCGGTTGAGGGGTCGGCGCGGTAGCGCCCTGGTTGCGCGGAGGGCCCGCCCAGCGATCATGGGATATATCAGAATGACAAGCAGCGATTGTGCTTCTGCCTGTCCATCGACGCCAAAGCGTCAGGCGGCATGACCTACCGGGAGGGCGAGTCGAATCTGTAAGCACAAAGAAAACCGCATCCCTTCCTTGCGGGATGCGGTCGTAGGTCGAAGGCTTCGACGGCCGGAAATCGGACTGTGGACCTTGTCCACAGTCTTGGTCTCGGATCGGGTAATAGTGTCCTCGGACTGCTTCGAATTCCGCATGTTTCCGCGGGCTCCCAGTCTTTGCAAGGTCCGAAAGACAGTTCGAGTCCCACCTCGGGCACAGTGTTTCCGCAGGTCAAGAGCTTCTTGGCGTGAGTAATGTTGACAAATTTTGACTTTTTGGGTTTTGGGGACTAAAGGCCCCCACTCCTCGTCGCTTGTTTCATGTAGCATTTGTCTTACTCGATGGGCCCTTCATTCTTCGACATGGTGGCCTACGTCCTTGCCGGCGACCACGGGGTACAGTGGTTCACACCGGGCGAGCTTTCAGACTCCGCGACTCGACATTTCTGCGGAATGGGACCACAACAGCCGCGGAGACCTGCGCCATGTGCGGCCGCGGGCCTGACCTCTCAGAATGAAGACTGGTACCGACCTGGTCAATGGAGCTACGTTTCACCCTGAAGCAATGCTGGCAGCCGTTCTAGCTGGATCCAACGTCGAGTCATGGTCAGTGTCCAACGGGCGCGCCACTGTGACACGCGCCAGGTAGACCGCGCTAAGTGGCATGCTAGGCATGGCAAGATGGGTGAGAACGCGCACTGACGTGTCGCCCAACCGCGAGGCGCGGAGACGTTTCGCACCTGGGGGCTGGTATGAGCATTGAACCTGCAAGAACAGTTCCGGCTGTATTGGAGAAGTTTGACTCAACGTTTTCAGAGTTCTCCGCTGGCTTCAATGAGGGACAGTACGTCTTTTGGCTGGGCTCGGGGATCTCGCGCGAGCGGGTGCCGAATGTTAACGATCTCCTCGAGCGTGTAATAGAGCATCTCCGGTCGCACATCGATCCAGGTGACCCTGAATGTGAGTACCGGATAGCGCTCGATGAAGTCCTTCGGCTCACGCCATTGACCCGAGAAGAGCTCGAATCTATCGATTTCTCTATCGGGGTCAGCAACTGGGATCTGCGGAAGCAAATCCTCGCCGCACTCGTGACGAAATACTCAAGTGTGCTTGATGTACCCGTTGGGGACGATAGTCCGGAAGACTATCTCGTCTGGACCGGGCTCGATGTTCCAGACACGTACGGGGCACCGGATCTTGAACCAGATGTAGAGCACTACTGCATCGCTATCCTCCTGCTGGAAGGGTTGGTGCCAACAGCGGTCACGGCCAACTGGGATGGCCTTCTCGAGAAGGCATTGAATGAACTGACCCCGGCATTTGCGTCGCTCGTCCGCGTGGTGGTGAAACCTGACGACTTCCGCGACCATGGCCCGCGTATCGACATCATCAAGTTCCACGGGTGCGCGGTGCGCGCCCGAGACTTCCAGGGGGAGTATCGAGAACGTCTCATTGCTCGTGACTCGCAAATCTCGACATGGACCACGAAGCAAGAGAACCGGTCAATGCGGAAGCATCTTGAAACGCTGTACACGGACAGACTGACCCTGATGCTGGGCCTGTCGGCGCAGGACGCGAACATCCACACGATGTTTGCGAATTCCATTCAGGACCTTTCCCGCCCGTTTCCCGCGGCTCCTCCTTCCGTTGTGCTCAGTGAAGAGCGACTCGAGTCGTACCACCGGCTCTTGCTCAAAATTACGTTTGGTGAGAATCATCAGGGCAACTCGAAGGCGATCGCGGACTCTGCTCTGTTGGGGGCGTACGCCAAGCCGACACTGTTGGCTTTGGTTCTGACGTCTCTCACGGAGAAGCTGAGCTACCTGCTCGAACATAGCCTTGAGGGCGTCTGGGAGCCGGCCTCCGCGCAGCCGTTGCAGACCCATCTCTTCGAGCTGCGCGACCTTGCCGCCAGCCTTGCTCAGCCCGACAACTTTGAAACACTCCAGTTTTCGGAGATCTTGGAGTTTCAGCGCGAGTTCACAGCCCGTTTAATTGAGGTCGTGAATCTGGCTCTGACAATCTTCCGCGCGGGCCGGACCCCGGATAAGACTACTAAACGCTACGAACCGCTGTCGGAGCGTCCCATCGCCCATGCGGTGCTCAACCCGGATTACCCATCGAAACAGTTCGGTCGGCTCGCCATCGCGTTGGCCCTCATTGGTAGAGGACTCAGCGTCGGACAGTGGTCGGTTGAGCCAGGCCACGGTAAAGCACCTGACGGTGGCGTGATCCGTCTTTTAGCCGGTCCCAAAGATGCGCGTATCTTCTTCGTGAAGGACGCCACTGCCTTGACGGGGCTCGAGTTGGATGGTGCACTCGACGAAGGCGACGCGAGTGCTCTGGTCGTCGTTGCGGACGAGGAGCCTCGAACGCAGACCAGGTCCCCAAGGTCCCGTTATGGACGCGATGGCAAGTCCGGCGCTGGACGGTTCAACGTCGCATCCAGCATGTGCGAGACGTCCTCAGTTGACGAGTTGTATGAGGCATTCAAGCTGGCAGGAGGATTCTAATGACGAGTGTCTTCAACGTCCTCGCTGTACTCGAACGCGCTGGCTTCGAACGGCTGCCGAAGCCCTTGACGATCGTTGGTACAGAGTTTGACTTCGAAGCGGCCGCGCGAGGAACCAAGAGTTCGCATGACTTGGTACTGATTGCCACTGACCAAGTTCCTCCTCGCCGCTTGCAGCGCCTTGTCGCAGGTCTAGCTCGTTCCCTCGACTTGGCCGAGTCTCGTCGCCCGGTCAGCCTCGTGATTCTCGGCGGACTTGCTGCCAGAGATCGATTGGAGCTCGAACGCTACGCACGGATCCTTCCCATATCGTCAGCAACACCAGATGTATCCGAAATCGAAGAAGCAGTCGCTGTCTTGCTGCCCCTCAGCCTCCCCAACGCCGATCTCATGCATGGAAGCGACCCGCTCAATGATGTGATGGGTGCCCTTGGACCTTCTAAGGCATCATCGGAGCACATTGCACTCATCCAAGCCGCCCAAGACGGACCAGAAGCAGTCCGGGAAGCTCTGCGGCGGTACGCGAACGCCGGGGCAGGCTGGACAGACAAGAAGGGAGGCGAAGATGCGTGACCTTCCGGTTCGTCGACTGACGGTTTCGGACTTTCGCCGTATCGAGGGCACGCGCGAGTTCCCGCTGGATGCCCCCATCGTTCTCATTCATGGGCCCAACGGGACAGGAAAGACCAGCGTGTTGTCCGCGCTCGAGCTTGCGTTGACCGGTTCCATCCGGAGCATGGAACGGAGCTCACCGCGCTACCGAGCTCATCTACCATTCTTCGGTCAGCCATACGCGACCGTTCGTGTCGATGTCGCCGAGAGTCTGCAAGCAGGTAATCCCGGGCAGCCGCTGACGGTGGGCGGTGCGCGTACGGAAGGGACCCCGGCGTTCAGCACGTCGGCGGCTCAGTTTTACGCCGAACGCTGCTATCTGGACCAGGCGTCCCTGAGTCGTCTGCTCGATCTGTATCAGGACCGCGAAGGAAGCAATCAGTCGGCGCTGGAGAAGTTCGTCAATGAACTCCTCGGTTTGGAGAAGCTAGATGCCCTCCGCGACGGACTCCGTGAGGCCCTCGACCTGAGGGTTCTTAAGAAGCTCGCAATTGGCGTAGACGACGCCGACCGTGAAGCAAAAGCTGCAGCAGCGGAACTCAAGAAACAAACCGCCCTGTTGGCCGAGTGTCGGTCGGAGGTTGCCAGCGCGCGAACCGCGCTGCGCGAGACGATCGCAGGCCTAAACCATGGTGGGGGTGGGGCCCAACGGGAGACCGATCAGGCCCTCCTCGGGTACGCGGATGCACTCCGCCACGACACCTCCACCCGTACAGAGTTGGAGGATGCGACAAGACGCCAGCAAGAGCTCATCGCCTTAGGCGGTCGCATCTCCGCGCTCATTGAGCGCCCCACCCCGCAGCGCCTCGAGGAGACACGCACCGCATTAGCAGCCACGGCGACCCGAAGGAAGGAATGGGAAGCCACGAGCGGGGTAGAGATTCAGGCATGGGAAGCAGCCGCGGAGGCCGCCGGCGCCAACCTCCAGACCGATCTGCGAAGCGCGATCGAACATGCCAAGAATGTTGCTGCTCAGAAACTGCGCAGCGATTTGGATTTTCACAGGCAGACCGAGTCCGTCCGCACGGATTTGGTCAGCGGCCAGGCCGAGCTTGATGCAGTTCAAACGAGGCTTACCGAGGCTCACGAGCATTCAAGTGCACTCATGGAGAGCCTTACCGCAGCCCGCGCTGTGGCCGTAGAAAGCAACAGATGCCCAGTCTGTGATCGAGACTTCGCTGAAACCGCCGCGCACAATTTGTTGGCCCACATCGATGGAAAACTTGCCGACCTAGCGACGCATGGCCAGCAACTCGTGGTCCTTCGCCAGGATCGCGATAACCTGGTCGCACGAATTGCACGTGCTGAAGTCGAACTCACCCAGCTTTCGGGCACCCTACTCACTCCAGACCAGCGGCAGTCCATCGAGGGCCGTCTCACGACGCTTACCGAACTCGCTGTCCAGGTCGGTGATATCGAATTGGCGAAGTCCTATGGCAAAGACCTAGAGCGGGCCGAGCGCGATCTTCAACAGACACTGGATGACCTTGAGGTTGCAACCTTGGAAGAGGTACACATCAGCCGAGAGATCGCAAAGTATGCGGACGTGCTGCGGGCAGCCGTGCCAACGACCCCGGATTTCCCGGCTGTGTTGAACGAACTGCGTGACCATGCAGAGGCTCACGTTGACCGCCTCAAAGGCAAGGCCGAGCAGAGCAAGAAGGCCGTTGAGCAAGCTGCTCTCCTGGTGAAAGCCCTCGAGCGTGACTCTCTGATCGGTCGTCAAGTGGTTGACGTGGTGGAACAGAAGAAGCAATGGGAAGACCGGTTCGGGGAAGCCAAACGCCGTCAAGGAGTGGCGAAAGAGGTCCACGAAGCCGCATCACAAGCGCGAACCGCCATCGTTCACCGCGTCTTCACTGAGTCCCTCAATGACGTATGGAAGTCTGTGTTCACCAGACTCGCCCCCGACGAGAGCTTCATTCCAAGATTCGGCATCCCAACCGCGGCCAAGAAGACCTTCGACATCAAGCTGGAAACCATTCACCGCGACGGGGAAACCAGCGGGCCACCGCAAATGATGTTGTCCGCAGGCAACCTCAACACCGCAGCGCTGTCGCTGTTTCTCGCGCTCCACCTCGCAGTTGAGCCTCTCGTCCCTTGCCTGGTGTTCGACGACCCTGTGCAAGCGATGGACGAGGTGCATGTCGCGCAGTTCGCTGCCCTCGTCCGTCTCTTGTCGAAACAAAACGAACGACAGGTCATCATCGCAGTGCATGAGCGAGAGTTGTTTGACTATCTTGCGCTCGAGCTGAGTCCCGCTTATGAGGGGGACGAGCTTATCACCATCGAACTTGGTGAACGCGCCGAGGATGAAGACGGGGGCATCACCCGGCATCTCTGGGCGCCGGACATCGCCGTCGTCAACTAAACTCTTTTTGGTCACGGCTCTGCCGACGCTTGTGCCCCCCGGGTGCAATTCGAAGTCTGTCCCCGCTTCGGGGGGAGTTCCTGCCTTGCAGACGGATGTTCAGCTCGGTGGTTCGTCGGCAAGACGGAATCGCGAGCAGCCGTTTGGTGTATCACAAGCAATTTTTCAGTGCACAGTACAGAGGTGATGCAAAAGACTGCCAAGAGGCTGACGGACCAGCTGCTTATGCCTGGCGCGCCAAGGCGTTGCCACAAAATCCAAGCACAGGTCCGTCATAGCGGGATCGGGCGGCCACACATCGATCGACTGTGCTGGTGCCGAGTGCACGTACAACTACAACAACCGGTACTTCAACCACACCTCTGTCGCGTGCTAGTCGCTAGGCTGAAATAGATTTTCGGTGCCCCGGACGTTGTCGCCCGGGACTGCCCCCGGTTTTGTTGACTCCTTGAGCTAGCGAGCTTGTGCTCGTGGAAGGATGTTGGCCATGCCCACGGCTTATGGGGCGGAGTTCCGCCAGGACGTTATTGATGTGGCCCGGAAGGGCGAGGCGCCTTTGGCGCAGATTGCGAAGGATTTCGGGCTTTCAGTCACGACGTTGAAGCGCTGGATTGCCATCGTCGAACGTAAAGGATCCGGGGCCGGGCCGGCGGCCGCGGAGTCGGCCGAGATGCGGGAGTTGAAGAAGCGGAACCGACTGTTGGAGCAGGAGAATGAGGTTCTGCGCGGGGCGGCTGCCTGTCTGGCCAGTGACATCAACCCAAAACAATCTACCCGCTGGTCACGGATCTTGCCGCCAATGGTGTTCCCGTGGCGGTGACCTGCAGGGTGTTGAAGTTCAGCAAGCAAGGCTATTACTGGATCGATGCGCATCTGGTCAACGCAGCCTTGGACATCCATGCCGACGACCGGCGTTTGGGTATCGGTTCATCGCCGACGAGCTCTCGGAGAAGGGCATCAGGGCGGGCGAGAACAGGGCCCAACGCCTGTGCAGGGACCACGGAATCTGGTCGGTGTTCTCGAAGAAGCGTGGCCTGAACCGCGGACCCGGGCCGCCGGTCCACGACGACCTGGTCGAGCGGGACTTCACCGCCACGGCCCCGAACGAGATGTGGCTGACGGACATCACCGAGCACCCCACCGAAGAAGGAAAGCTCTACCTCTGCGCGGTGAAGGACGTCTACTCCGGAAGGATCGTCGGCTGCTCGATGGACGCCCGGATGAAGTCCTCGCTTGCCGTCGCCGCACTGGACAATGCGGTGCGGGCACGCCGCCCGGCAGGGACAGTGGTGCACTCGGATCGAGGGTCCCAGTTCCGGTCCCGCCGTTTCGCCGAATCACTCCGGCACCACGGCCTGACCGGATCGATGGGCAGGGTCGGTGCGTGTGCAGACAACGCTGCGATGGAATCGTTCTTCTCGCTCCTGCAGAAGAACGTCCTGGACCGTCAGCGGTGGCTCACCAGGCAGGACCTCCGCCTGGCCATCACAACCTGGATCGAGAGAACCTACCACCTCCGGCGACGGCAAAGACGGCTAGGCAAACTCACGCCCATCGAATATGAAATAATCAACCGGACCGCGCTCACAGCGGCCTGAGACCCCGAGCCAACCAAAGCCGGGGCAGTCCCGACCATGTACAGACGGGTTCGGACAGACTGTGCAGTCGACTTCGAAACGGACACCGAGAGCCCCTGCCGAGTCGCTCCGACGTTCCGGCCATCAAAAGTGGTCCAAGGGCATCGGCTCCTCGTTTTGGGAACAGCAGCCGGCGATGATCAAGAATTTCCAACGAGAGAAGGGAGTCTTAGACGACCGTTATGAGACGGGCTCTTGGACGCGGTGGGGAGAGGTTAGTAGGACTTGCAGTTCTCCTGCTGCATTTCGGCAGATGCGGTGAAGCTCATTGGCGACCGTTTCTGAGGGCGGCCCTGTACAGCAGAAGGAAGGGTGCCGTTCGTACTTTGCTTCTCCACTGCCCAACAAGCTGCTAGAAAGTAAACCAACAACGGCCTTTTCGCATTAGCTCGTTTGGCGTTCAGCACCCTGACCGGCGTCCAGGACGGCACTCCTGAGATCTATTCCCGTTCCGCAGCGTATGCCACCGAGTTCATTTTCGTATCAAACTGGAACCATGATTCACGTTGATCAGCGGCCCGTGTACCCAACCGCACCACCGGTCCCATCAAGGATGCTGCGCCAACGGCGGGCAACATGCCTGGGATCATGGACACAACCGCAAGCCCATAAGCTCCATACTCAACTAATTTTCCTACGCTCCTGATGTGTTTGTTGCGCGATGCCGCAAGCTGTAAGCGTTCTCGCAGTTCCTCGCCCGTTTCTGGTGCGCTAGGACCACTTAAGAGCGCCTGAAAGGACTCGGCACTAGACCGCACATCCTTGTCGTCTTTCACTGCCCCGACAAGTTCAAGAGTGGGCGCATTGAAGCGGATGGAGCGAAGTTCTACATAATTGTTCAACGCCGCGCCGTAGTGTTTCCCTTGCTTCACTGGATCGTTCCGTAAACCGGCCAGTGGGGACGGATCGCGGTAGAGAATGCCTTGGTTAATAACTCCAACAGATATTAATGCATTCAATACGCCCCTGCGCCTCGAGCCACAGATTAGGGGACGCGCATACTCGCCGACGAGGAGCGCATCGGCGACCGCGCCAGCAAGCTCCAGTGCGTGTTCAGGGGCAGGGATGTCCTTTAATGCGGTTGCGACGTCGGGAAGCGTGGCGAGACTGTGGATGTCGTCAGCATCACCGAGAAGTCGGTACGCGTCGTGCAGAGCGTTTGCCCCAATGGTCACGCCCAAATCGGAGCTGAATGAGCGGCGTGCAAGGCTACTCATTTTGTGGTGCTCTCGCATGGCGTCAGGTGCCGCGAAGTCACCAGCGCCGAGATACACCCCGTCGAACATTACGAGACTTGCGATAGCCACGTCAGTGATACCACCAGCCCCCGTGAACGCATGATGATAGTAACCCTGCGTCTCTTCGAATATCCCAGGAGAAACTGAGTGCCCTTTTATTGCAAGACATTGAGCAAACCAACGATAGAGGGCCCCGGAGAAGGGGGCTGAGAAAATTACGTCCACGCTGCCAATCATGGCTTACTGCCAGGAGAATGCTGCGCATTTACAAGCGCGGTGAGCAAAGATACTGCAAGCTTGACGTCAGAACTCAGGGTAGTGATCCACTCAGACGTCGGCTCTAAGGCTTGCATACTTCCTGTCGGGGAATCTCCCATATGACACCGTCGGTTGTGAGGTCGGTGAGTTTTAGACTGACCCATACGCAACCCGGTGCATAGACCTGATCCGTATATGACTGGCCATTCGGGCCAATAGTTTCCTTGCCTTCTATGGTTACCAGCGGATCGATCGTCAGATCATCTGGAGTTGTATACCGTGCGCCCCCCACCCAGTTTTCTTTCATTCGTTCAATGGTCTTCTCTACCCGTGTTCCGTCTAGCGAGTTGGCTACATATACCCAAGCGGCTTGACATGATTCGGAGCCATTCACTCGCATAAGAGCGGCAGGATTTATCGCAGCACCTGGCTGTGAGTAGCGAAAGGTCTTCCACTCTTCGTTGTCTTCCACACATTTGGTTGTCACGGGACTCTTTCCGTCGTACTTTGCAACCATTTGTGGAGGCAAGCTTTCCCACCATGCCGACAACAGGTTCGACACCGGGGTGAAGAGAAGGGCCGCAATGGCGACGGCGGGTCCAGCAACAGCGGCAATGACTACCCATACATTAGAGCGGCCACTTTGCTTTTCATTCGCGGTCCTGCCTTCCCCGGATGGAGAGCTTTTCATTTGCGGACGACTGCGTGGCCTTTTGCGCGACATGCACTAAGAGTTGTTCAGGCACGCACCTCCGGGCAAGCGCCTGGAGCGCTTTGTCGCAGGACCGTGATCTGCAATCCACAGCCACGACCTTTTTGGGGCACGGATTTAACTCGGACGCTAGCCGGGAGTACCACCGGCCGCGTCAACTAATACCCCGTTCAGGCGACCAAATTAGCGATCTTCCGCGTCTTGGCCCGAGTAACCCATCTCGTCGCCATCGCGAAGAATCGCTCTGCTGATTGCGTTACGGTCGGCGTGGTTGGAAGACGCTTGTGAGCCGGAGCACGTAAAATACGCTCGCGCGGTCGTGCGCCGCAGTAGTCAGACCCCACCTTCCGAGTCAGCTCCCAAACGTGGGCTCCGGGCGCCGGGCAGTCTTTATCGAGTTAATCGTCAGCAGCCTCCGACCAAATATGAGAGCGCGCGCGATCGGCAGTTGCTCTCGGACAGTGGCAAGGTAACGTCTCTAAGGTCGTGCGAGCGCTTGGCCCCAGCACAGGACAACACTCTGGAGAGGTTTGAATCGTGGGTAGGCGTTGGCGGAGCGGCGTTGAGCGGACCCCCAGCTGCCAGAGGCTCTTTCAGGATCGACGTCTTCTGAAGCCATGAGGCCGGTGTGGGCTCGAGCGGGTTCGGTATTTGTGGAATTAGGGGGTGTTGACAATGTCAACGCTTCTCGCTTCTTACCGGAGAGGAAATCGGCCGAACTGCCTCGGACACCGCACGTTTAGGCGGACTCCCAGTGTTTTCAAGAGCTGGAATGTATTTCGAGTCCCACCTCGGGCACGGCTTATCCCCTCGTCAGAGGGGTTTTTGCTTTGACGTGTTGACATGGCTTGTGGTGGCGTCCCTCTGGCGCTAGGTGCGCGGGTTGTTGCCTGGCTGCCGCGGGGCCTGTTCAGGTGTGTGGGTGGCGGGTTCAAGTCCCTGGCTGGTGGGCCTTCCGCCTGCTGTGGGCTGGTTTTATGCGGTTCCTCGTTTCGGGTTTGTCGGGTTGGTCGGGGGTGGCCAACACCTATTCATGGGCCGGGCGAGCGTGTACGACATGACTTGGCTGATTTTGGTGCGAACTGCGTGGGAAGAGCTCCTTGCTTTGCGGCACGGGAGTCGTGGTGCGCTGTTTGTCCGGCCAAAGGGGGTGTGGACAGTGTCCACACTTATGTCTGCTTTATAGGGGTGCGGGGGCGACGGCGACGGATGAGTGCTGCGGCAGAATCCGAATTGCCGGCAAGACAGTACAGTCTTGATGGCATAGGGGAGTGGCCTAATCTATGCGCAAAATGACAGACGACGAAGCTGGACTGGGTAGTTGAAAGCGCAGGGAGTGGTTTGAGCGCCGACACACCTGACTGCGTGGGCCTACGGCAGCAGCTGCAGCGCGGATGCCCCTGTAACCGGGTTACGTCGTCCTGCCGTTTGGCAACGGCACCATCATCGAAACCGGTACAGACTCCTACCGACTCGCACACACAATCGCCCAACAAAACGCTTAGGCCCCAAGGCGGCGAGGCCGTCCAGTCTAGTCCCAGCCGGCAGCTCGCCGAACAGCCAGGGCCGGCGCACGGGGTTACTCGGCGGCATTAGGGGAGATATTGAAAGTACTCTGCCACGTCATAGTTGCCGATCAATCGGGCCAGTCCTAAAGGGGTCTGACCCGACATGTTTGCCAGTAGCGGATCGGCACCAAGCGAACGTAGCAGATTGATCATCGCCGGTCGGCCGCGGGAGTTAAAGACGGCGACGAACAGTGGTGTATTACCGTATGAGTTTATTGCGTCGATCGCAGCACCGGCCTTGATCAGCGCGGCAGCGGCGTTCAGGGCATACTCCTGAGACGCAAGGTGAAGTGGGGTAAACCCCTGCCTATCCGCGGAGTCGGGCGACTCACCGGCAGCAATCAGTCGAGTCACCTCTGCTGCAGCATCGGTAAGTGCTGCGTAGTGCAGCGGCGAACGACCGGCGGGATCCAGGAATACCTCAACTTCTGGACGGTAGGGGCAAACTGCCACGATAGACGATCCTCCACTAGGCGGGTGATCCTTCCTTGCGATGAGCGCCCTCGACGGACTACCAATCAATCAACACTTCGTGCGCCGCCTCCACAATCTTGTTGCAAATGTCCTCCCGGCTTTGCGGCATGTCGTCCCAGTCGTCCCTGAGGACAACCAAATAGTTCAACTCCGTGGGCTGACCTAGTTCGTGCCAAGCATGGCCCAGAATGAGATTTGTCCCAAGGTATGGGTCGAGGACGCCGTCAACGATTTGTTGGAGCCAGTGCCGAACCAATGCGCGCCGAGCGTCGCCGTCGTCCTCATAGGGCCTGCCCAACTCCTCCCGGACCTGGACCCATAAATCAGCTGCCCCCCGTGGATCATTCCGTAGATGTCCGGCCAGTTCGCGAAGCGAGGGAGAGTCATAGCCCTCAACAAGCAAATCAGCTGCTACATCCGGATAGTTCTCGCTGGGTACCAACCCCACTTGGTCGCGCAAGAACATCAGGCGCACATTTCCGGTTTCCTGTTCCATGGGAAAACCCTAGTCCCGGTGTCGACCATCCCTCACCTCCACAGGGGACGTGCCACCGGGTGATCCTTTACCAGGAACTCCTATTTGATCCGCGATTTACAGTTGTCCGCCCCGAACGGTCCCTATTCGCCCGTCCGAGCCTCGTCATTGCTCCAGACGGTGGTCCTCAATCAAGCCGTCATGATGGCCGTGAATCACGTTGACATATTCACGCTTACTGTTTTTGCCCCGTTATTGCATCAGGTGGCGCATTTTGCCCACACCCTGCACCCAGCTGAGCAGCTCGTCCCCCGGTTTGAGGAAGCGCTGTGGGGTACGACCAACGCCCACGCCGGCTGGCGTGCCGGTGAAAATTACATCACCGGGCAGCAAGGGCGTTACCTGTGAAAGGCGGGCGATGATCTCGGGCACCGGGAACACCATGTCCGATGTGCTCCCCTTTTGGATTTCTTCGCCGTTGATGGAACAACCCAGTTCAATCCGGTCCGGGTCCTCAAACTCGTCGGGGGTCACCAGCAGCGGCCCAATGGGTCCAAACCCGGGAAACGACTTCGCCAGGCTGTACTGGGGCGCGGGCCCGGATGACTGCAGAGTCCGCTCTGAGAGGTCCTGGCCCACGGAGACGCCTGCCACGTACTTCCACGCCTCTTCGGCAGGAATGCCCGTCCCGCCGCGGCCCATCACCACGACGAGTTCCACTTCCCAGTCAACGGTGCCGGGCGGCAGGGAGATGGTTCCGTGTGGACCGGTCAGGGCGGTGACGAACTTGGTGAACACCGTGAGGTCATCGGGTACGGCCAGCGAAGCTTCCGCGGCGTGGGCTGCGTAGTTCAGCCCGATCGCGAAGACCTGCCGGGGCTGCGGCGCGGGGTTTCCGAAGGAGGACGGCGGAACCTCGGCCAGCGGTGTCCCGCGCCATTGCTCCAGCGTGTAGGCGACACTGCGGAGTTCTGACCAGCGTTCGTAGCAGTCCTGGATCCGTGGACTGAAATGTCCGCCCGTTTCCATCGCCACATCGATGACGTGGTCATCGGGCGTCACCAGGTGGAGGCGTCCGGAAATGTTGGCCAGGCGCATGATCAGGCCGAAACGTCGAATTCCACGGTGCCCCAGCCGTCGAAGGTCCCGGACCAGCGGCCGGCTTCGTTCATCGGAACGGCCTGGAGGCAGCTGCCGGGAAGGATGACCTGGCCTGCTTCGAACTCCACGTCGTAGTCGGCGAGGCGGTTGACCAGCCAGGCGACGGCGGCAAGGGGGTTGCCGAGGATGTTTCCGGTGGTGCCGGAAATGATTTCGCGGTGGTTGAAGGTCAGGACACCGCGGGTGTCGCGCAGGTTCAGGTCGGTGACCTTCCGGGGGGTGCCGCCGAGGATGACGGCGCCGGTGGAGCCGTTGTCGGCGAGGGTGTCCGGCAGGCCGATGGCCCAATTCTGCACACGCGAGTCGATGATTTCGATGGCGGGCAGCGCGTAATCGATGGCGTTGATGACGTCCGCGATGGTGGTGTTCCGGCCGCCCAGGCGGGAGCGGAGCACGAACGCCGGTTCGAGTTCCACATAGGGTGCAATGAAGTTGTCGCGTTTGAAGGTTGTGCCCTCGAAGGCGAAGAGGCTGGCGAGCAGGTGGCCGTAGTCCGGCTGGTCCAGGCCGAAGGCGTCCTGCATGACCTTTGCGATGTTGCCGAGCTTGTAGCCGACTAGCCGGTCGCCGCCGTCCAATGCGTGTTCGACGTTGATCTTCTGGACCTGGAATGCGGCGTCCGCGTCCAGGCCGGGCCAGGTCTCGGTCGGAGCCGGTACGGGCTGTCCCTGAAGCCGTGCGGTGCGGAGCGTATCGGCGACATCGTCGAGTGTGATGGTGGACATGGTTCCTCAGTTCTGTGTGTTGGGGTTCCGGCCCCGGGCGACTCGTTGCGGGAGGCGTGCCCGGGGCCGGAAGATGGGGCGCGGCGGGGCCTAGCGCTGTTCGGGTTGCCCGTCGATGAGGCGGTTGACGTGCCAGGGGTTCGCGTCCTGGAGCGGTGCGGGGCGCAGTTGCTCCGGAAAGTTCTGGTAGGCCACGGGGCGGAGGAACCGTTCGATTGCCAGGGTGCCAACGGACGTCGTTTTGGAGTCGGATGTGGCGGGGTAGGGGCCGCCGTGGACCATGGCGTGGCCGACTTCGACGCCTGTGGGCCAGCCGTTGATGATGATCCGGCCCACTTTTCGCTCAAGGGCGGGTATGAGCGGCGCGGCAGCGGCGTAGTCGTCCTCGGTGATGTGCAGCGACGCGGTGAGCTGGCCGTCGAGCTTGTTGGTTGCTTCGACCAGGTCATCGATGCCCTTATAGCGGACCACCAGGGACGCAGCCCCGAATATTTCCTCGTGCAGTACCGGGTTTGTGGTGAAGACGCTAAGTTCGGCGCTGAACACGGCCGGTGCCGGTGCGTTCTCGCCGGGGCCTTTCTGGCCCCGGCCGAGAAGCTCGACGTCGGTCTCGGCGTCGAGTGCATCGTGGCCGTGCTGCCACGCGGAGGCGATGCCGCCACTGAGCATGGTCTGCCCGGAGAGTGCAGCGATTTCCTTTGTGACGGCGGCAGCGAACCGGTCGCCGGCGTCGCCCGCGGGGACGAAGGCCAGGCCGGGGGAGGTGCACAGCTGCCCCGAGCTGCCGGTCACGGAGGTGACGTACTGCTTCGCCAGGGTCTCTGCATCGCCATCCAGGGCGCCCGGGAACACATAGACCGGGTTGATTGAGGACATTTCGGCATAGACGGGAATGGGCTCAGACCGTGCAGCCGCGGTGCGCATGAGGGCCGTGCCGCCTTCGCGGGAGCCGGTGAAGCCAACTGCTTTGATGTTCGGGTCTGCCACCAGGGCCTGGCCGATGCTCGCCCCGGAGCCGTAGACCAGGGAGAACACGCCTGGGTGCAGGCCCAGGTCCGTGACGGCCTTGACGATGGCCTGGCCGACGAGTTCGGCGGTGCCGGGGTGGGCGTTGTGGGCCTTGACGATCACGGGGCAGCCTGCGGCGAACGCGGAGGCGGTGTCACCGCCGGCAACGGAGAACGCCAGGGGGAAGTTGCTGGCTCCGAACACGGCAACCGGCCCAAGGGGGATCTGGCGCTGCCGGATGTCGGCCCTGGGCAGGGGTGCCCGGTCGGGGATGGCCGGGTCGATGCGCACGCCGCGGAAGTCACCCTGGCGCACCACGTCGGCGAACAGTCGCAGCTGGCCAACAGTACGCGCCCGTTCGCCGCATAAACGGTCCAGGCCAAGGCCGGTTTCGGTGGAGGCCCGTTCGATGAGTTCGTCACCGATGGCTTCGATGTTGTCGGCGATGGTGTCCAGGAAGCGTGCGTGTTGTCCGGGGTCTAGTGCGCTGAAGGAATCGAAGGCGTCAGCGGCGGCTTCGGTTGCAGCCCGCAGCTGGTCTTCGCTGATCAGCGTGTACGTGGGTTCCAGTGCTTCGTTGGTGGCCGGGTTGATCCCGTTCGTGGTTCCGGTGGTTCCGGCGGTGGTTTCTCCGGCAATCAGGGAGTGTCCGTGAAGTGTCATGGGGTGCCTTCCGAGGCAGTAGAAAGTGGGTCGGGGTTTCTGGCTAGGCGTTGCCTGGCCCTAGGTGCCAGATTCCGAGTGCTGAGAGCAGTTCGCGGGGGTCCCAAATGACCCATTCCTCGGCGAGCTTGTCATTTTCGAAGCGCAGGAACGATGCGCCGGTCACGTTGACGCTGCGGCCGGTGGCGGGGACGTCCATGAACTCGCCTTGGTGGGTGCCTGTCGTTTTCCAATGGACTGCCACCTTGGTGCCGTCCTCCACGATGTCCAGGATTTCGGTGCTGGAATCGGGGAACGCGGTGTGCATGGCTTCGATGGTCTTCCTAAGGCTCGCGTAGTCTTCGCTTCCCGATTTGGACCGCCGGACATAGTCCGGTGCCAGCAGGTTTTCGAATGCTGCGAGATCACCGTCGCCCCAGGCGCCGTTCCAGGCTTTGAGGATGGCTTCGCTGCGGGTCATGATGCGCTCCTTGCTGGTACTGATTGCGGTGCGGCCGGTGCTGCGCTTTCGGGCGCCGGGATTTCGATGGGGAGGTACTGTCCGAACTTGCCACCACGGAACAGAAGTGCGTCACCGTTTCCTTCAGTCATGTTGGTGACCGCCCCGACGACCATGTAGTGGTCTCCCACGACGACTTCTGCGGTGACCATGCAGTCGATGTAGGCGGTGGCGCCGTCGAGGTGGGGGGTTCCGAGGGGGCCGGGGGTGCAGGGGAGGCCCTCGAACTTCTGCGGTCCTTTCTTCGACAGTGACCGGCAGATGCTGATCTGGTCGTCGGAGAGGATGTTGGCGGTGAACTTTTGCAGTTTGCGCAGTTTCGGCCAGCTTGAGGAGGACTTGTCCACGCAGAACATGACCAGGGCCGGTTCGAGTGAGAGGGATTGGAAAGTGCCCACGACGAGGCCGAGCTTTTCGTCGTCGTCATTGATGCCGGTAATGGCTGTGACGCCGGTGGGCAGTTTGCCCAGGATCTGGCGGTAGAGGGCCGGGGTGATGTCGCTGTCGGGAGTTTTTTCAGCGGCTGGGGTGATATCCATGTCAGGGTTTCCTTGAAGAAGGTAGATGCGGCCAGGCAGTGCGGATTAGGAGGCGGCTTCGCGGAAGCTTCCGAAGCGGCCGCCGTGGAAGATGAGCGGGGCGGAGGCCTGCTCAGCGGGTGTCATGTCCAGCACGCTGGCGATGACGACGAGGTGGTCACCGGCGGTGAACTGCTGTTCAATCCGGCAGTCGAACCAGGCAAGGGAGCCGTGGAGGTGCGGGGTGCCCCAGTCCGACTCGGACCACGCAACGGAGCTGAGCTTGTCCTCGCCTTTGGCGGACAGTGCCCGGCAGACCTGTTGCTGGTCCTCGGCGAGCAGGCTGACGCTGAAGATCCCGGCCTGGGAGATCTTTGGCCAGCTGGTGGAGGAGTGCATCACGCTGAAGGTCACCAGCGCCGGCTCCATCGACAGGGACGCGAAGGTTCCCACGATCATGCCGTTCTGGGTGCCGGTCACCGGATCTGTGGAGCAGATGGCTGCGACGCCGGTGGGCAGGTGCCGCATGACGGCCCGGTAGCGGTCGGAGTCGATGGTCCCGGGGGCAATGGCGGTGGCGGTCATGGTTGATCCTCCTTCAGTTCTGCGTGGACAGTGCGGCCCGCGCGCAGTCCGCTTTCGATGGCGCCGTCGAAGAATCCGGCCCAGATGTTGGCGATGTCGCCGCTGGCGAAGTGCAGGGCGCCTTCGCTGGCCTGCTGTGCGGCGTGGTACTTGGTGAGCTGGCCGGGACGCTGGACCAGCCACGTCTCTTCGGCGTAGGGGTCTTCGCCCCACTTGTGACCCGTGACCTCGAGGACTTCCAGGTCGTCCCGCCATACCTTGATCGCTTGCTGGACCTGGTCGATGTCGGTGACATCAATGCGGTTGGCGTCGGCACCGAAGCCCACCAGCACGGCGTCGTCCTTGCCGACGAATTCGGTCCGGATCACGGAGAGCGGTTTGTCCTGGGCGGAGTAGGCGAAGAAGGGCTTGATGGGACCCTTGACCCGGATCCACGCTTTGACGCCCTGGGATGCGGTTTTTTCCCGGCTGGGTGCGAGCTTGCCTTCGGACAGGGCGGGCTGGACATCGAGCTTGTGCAGCACGTTCTGCGGCAGGGTGATGACCACCTTCTTGGCCTCGATCTCCTGCCCGTCGGCGTAGAAGACCGTGGCTCCGTCACTGGTATGGCGCACTGCGTTGACGGGGGCACTCAGGCGGATCTCCGCATCCGTGTCGCCGGCAATCGCGTTCACCAGGGTGTCGTTGCCGTCCTTGAGCCGGTAGATCGCCGAGGCCTCGTGCATCAGGTGCCAGTGCCCGGAAGACCCGGCATTCCAGCGCAGCGCGTTGACGTAGGCGCACTGGTTCAGAGGTGCGTTGAAGTGGCCTACCCAGGCGGCTTCGTTGGCGTTGCGCTCGTCCTCGGAGAGGTCCAGTTTGTCCAGCATTTCCTGCAGGTTGTACTGGTCAACTTCTGTCAGGCCAGGGTTGGTAAGCGGTGCATCGGGACGGGGCAGCCACTTCACGGTGTCTTCGAGCAACCGCGTCATGCCCGGGTCGATCAGCTTCATGAAGTCGTCCAAGTTGCCGCGGCGCACCTCGTCGCCGGCGAGCCAGTAGGTTTCTTCCGAGCGCGGGCCGCGTGAGACCTCGAGCCCGTAGCGGGTGACCTCTGCCCAGACATGGGGCTGGGTCCAGTGCAGCCAGTTTCCGCCGAGTTCCAGTTTCTGGCCCAGGCGGTCTTCAGTCCACAAGCGGCCGCCCAGGCGGTCCCGGGCTTCCAGTACAACCACCTTGTGACCGCGGTTGCTAAGCTCACGGGCGGTGATGAGGCCGGCGAGACCGGCCCCGATGACGACGACGTCAGTTTGTTCAGTCATGGAAAGGTCCTTCGTTGTTAATTCCGTGGTGCGGGATTAGCGTGCGGCGTCACTGAGGTGCTTGGCGCGCTGGGCCGTGGCTGGGTGGCCGTCCAGCGTGTATTTCTGGCCGAAGAGTTTCTCGCGGAGGGTGACGGGTTCCTGGTCCTCGGCGCGGGCCGGGGCGATGATGCCTTGGGCGCGCAGTTCCGGCAGGGCGAGTTCGATGAATTCCTCCCAGCCGCCGGGCTTGGTGATGTAGCTGAGGTTGAGGCCGTCGATGTCTGCCTCGTCGCGCCAGCGGCGCAGTTCCGCGGCGACGGTTTCCGGGGAGCCGATGATCGTGGATCCGGTGCCGCCAACGGCGAGGAACTCGGCGATCTGGCGGGGGGTCCAGTCGCGGTCGGGGTCGGCCTTGGAGAACATGTCCACCATGGACTGCCCTGCCTTGGTACCGACAGAGCGCAGGGGAGTGTCCAGTTCGTATTCGGCCATGTCGATGCCGGTCCAGCCGCTGAAGCGGGCCAGGACGGCGTCGATGGGTGCGTTCTCCACGGCCGCATTGTATTTGGCCTGGGCTTCCTCGTCCGTGGGCGCCACCACCACGGTGAGCAGGATGACGATCTTGACGTCGCGTGGGTCGCGGCCGGCGTCGGAGACGGCCTGGCGGAGCTTGGCAACGCTGCGCTTGGCACCCTCCACGGATGTGCTCTGGATGAAGACGGCCTCGGCGTGCTTCCCGCCGAACTCCATGCCCCTGGCGGAGGAACCGGCCTGGAACAGTACCGGGGTGCGTTGTGGGGAAGGCTCGCACAGGTGGAAACCGGGCACCGTGAAGTGCTCGCCTGCGTGTTCGATGGGGTGCACCTTTGCCGGGTCGATGTATGTCGCGGATTCGGCGTCGCGGACCACGGCGTCCTCTTCGAAGGAGCTTTCCCAGAGCTTATACACCACGTCCATGTACTCGTCGGCCATGTCGTAACGCTCGGCGGGGGTGAGCTGCTGCTGCTTGCCGAGGTTGCGGGCGGCGGCCTCGGAGTAGGAGGTGACGATGTTCCAGCCGACCCGGCCTGAGGTGAGGTGGTCCAGTGAGCTGAACTTGCGGGCCAGCAGGTAAGGCGGCTCATACGTTGCCGAGACGGTGACCCCGAAGGTCAGGTGCCTGGTGACGGCGGCCATGCCGCTGATGAGCACGGTGGGGTCGTTGATGGGAAACTGTGCGGCGTCGCGGAGGGCGGCGTCGCCGTTTCCGCGGTAAACGTCGTGGTAGCCGACGTTGTCGGCGAAAAAGATCCCGTCGAAGCCGGCCTTTTCCAGCATCTGCGCGATGCCCGTCCAGTACTGCAGGTCGGTGTAGCGGTAGCCCTGGTCCGCATCGTTCCGCCACGACCCGGAAGTCAGGTGAGACGGGGCGAAGACGTCAAAAGCGAAAAGGCTGAGAGGTTCGTTTTTCATGGCAGCGGTGCTTCCTTGGACTCGTGCCGGACAAAGCCGTTACTGGAATGGTGAGCGTTCAATTTGTGAACATTGCGTTCAATCTAGAATGTAAGCCAACTCACTGTCAAGAGGTGACCGTGATAGCGGAGGTGTCGCCGCCGGCGCGACCGCGTCCGGCGGGAGCGCAGGGACTTGTTGCGGTGTAACTCTTGACAGCCAGTGTGGCCCATGCCATATTTTTGATCACGACGTTCGAGAAATGAACGGCCCCCGGTCAATGTTTCGGCCGAAATCTCCTCTTCGCGCTGATTCCACCGGCGCCTGCATCCCTCCCCAGCAGCACGATCTACAAGGAAGTCCATCGTGAATTCATCTGTAACACCTTCCCGCCGGCTGCCCGTGCAGTCCCTGGCGCCCCAGGACCCGCAAAAAAAGAAGTTCCTGATCAAGCTCAGCGGCGTGATCGCCGGCGGTATGTTTATTGACGGCTTCATCCTGGGCGGCATCGGTCTGGTCATGCCCGCTTTGACGGCTGACCTGAGCCTGTCCGCTACCATGCAGGGGCTTATTGGGGCCTCTGCCCTGATTGGCATCTTCTTTGGCGGCCCCATCGGCGGTTACCTCGCGGACAAGGTCGGCCGCAAGCCGATGTTCATTGTCGACCTCGCGATCTTCCTGGTCGGTTCCGCCGCCCAGTTCTTTGTTGCGGACGCCTGGCAGCTCTTTGTCATCCGCCTGCTCATGGGCATGGCAATCGGGGCGGACTATGCCATCGGCTGGCCGCTTCTTGTCGAATTCTCACCAGCCAGGTTGCGCGGCAAACTCATGGCATTCCAGGAGGTTGCCTGGTACGTGGGGTACCTGCTGTCCTACGCTGTGGGCTACTACATGTCCACATCAATCCACGCCGACTGGCGCATCATCCTGGGCATGAGCACCGTGCCGTCGCTCATTGTGTTCCTGCTCCGGTTGGGATCACCTGAATCCCCGCGCTGGCTCCTCAGCAAGGGGCGTCGTGAGGAAGCGTTTGCCATCGCCCACCAGTTCATGGAGGACGCGGACGTCAAGGATCTGGAGCACGAGAAGTCCGAGAAGCCGAATTTCGGCAAGCTCTTCTCCCCGCAGTACCGAAACTCCACGATCTTCGTCTGCATGTACTGGGTCTGTAATGTCACCCCTTACTTCGCCATCGCCACCTTCGCGCCCATCGTTTTGGAAAGCCTGGGGGTCGAAGACGGCCTGGCAGGAGCGCTGGTGCTCAACGGCGTCGTGGTGGCCGGTTCCCTGGCCGCGATGTTCCTGATTGAAAAAGTGGGACGCCGCAAACTGTCCATCCCGCCGATGTGGATTGCCGCCGCCGCCCTGGTTGTCATCGGCCTGTTCTCCCACATGTCGCCGATGATCATCCTGATCAGCTTCATCATCTTCTCGTTTTTCAACGCCGTCTCAACGGCCCTGACCGGCGTCTATCCCGGCGAGGTCTTTCCGACCGAAATCCGCGGCGCCGGCGTCGGCTTCGCCACCGCCTTCTCACGGATCGGCGCAGCGGCGGGAACGTTCATCCTTCCCCTGTCCGTCGATGGCCTGGGCGTCGGAACCACGATGCTGATCGCCGCAGGCATCTGCGTGCTGGGTGCAGTGATCTCGCAGTACCTTGCACCGGAAACCAAGGGCCTGAGCCTGAGCGACACCTCCGCGCCGCTGGGCAAGCCTGCCCTGCAGCACTAACCATTCAACAACCACCATGGACGCCTGGCCGGGACCTCCCCGGCCAGGCGTCCAAGTAATGCCACCCAACATCATTGAAATCTGCCGAAGGGACACCATGAAGATCTACGGTGAAAGCGCCAACTCCACCAGCCTGCCCACGCCCCGCCTGAACCTCGACGACGGCGGCACCCACCCGGGCGCCTGGGTCAGCTTTCGGGACCCGGCAGCGGTCGACATCCTGGCCGCCGAAGGATTCGATTGGATCTGTATCGATGGCCAGCACGGCGGTGCTGAAATCTCCGAACTGCAGCCCCTGATCGAAGCTGCCCATCTGTTTGGCGTGCCGTCGATCGTCCGCGCACCCGGGCACGAGGCCGGCACTGTTGGCAGGGTGCTCGATGCCGGCGCAGGCGGCATCATCTTTCCCACCGTGGAAGATGCAACCACGGCAGCGGCCCTGATAGCGGCCACCCGCTTCGCTCCACGTGGAAAGCGCAGCTACGGCCCCACCCGTCGCAGTCCCCGCTACCCCAAACCGGTCCCGGGAAACCAGCAGGACGATGCACTGTGCATCCTCATGATCGAAACGGCCGCCGGTCTGGCAAACCTTGACGCCATCCTGTCCACCGGACCCGACGCCGTCTTTGTTGGCCCCTACGATCTCTCCCTCAGCCTGGGGATCACGCTCGAGGAACTCACCGGCGAAGGCGCCGACGGCATCCTCGCCGATGTTGCCCGCCGCTGCATTGATGCGGGCGTAGTCCCCGGCATCTACACCGGGGAGCCGGTTTTGTCCGAAAAGATGATCACACTTGGCTTCCGCTTCATGCCCACGGCGTCGGACAACGGTTTGCTGGCCGTGGCCGCACGTGAGGCCGTTGCAGCATCAGCCCGGTTGGCGGCACGGGCCTCCGAATCAGCTGTAGCGGGGTGACGTCGCCTGATTCCTGAACGCCCCGTTCGCTCTATGGAGGCATAGGATGGTGGAGACAGCCAGTCGGGGCATCATTGCCTTGAGCAGACATGAACGGAACCGGGGTTTAATGTGGCAACGGAAACAGGCGTGGACGTACAAGCGGTAACAGCCGGTGACGATGTCGCGGCCGGCGAGGCAGTAGACCTCACCAACAAGTCCGTTATCAAGGCCACCGTCCTGCTCAGTGAGCTCGGCCGGCATAGGGCAGGCATCACTGTCACCGAACTCGCCCAGGCTGTCGGAATGACGCGCCCCACCGCATTCCGCCTGTTGCTGAGCCTGGAGCAAACGGGGTTTGTTGACCGGGTCGACAACCGCTACACACTGGGCTGGGAGATGGCACGGCTGGGCCGGCTGGCCGACCCCTATACTGGCGCCGTGGCCAGGGTGCAGCCCATCCTGGAGGAGTACGCGGCAAAGCTAAAGGAGACCCTGAGCTTTGCCATGGTGCGTGAAGCACTGGCCTATGACGTTATCGCTGAAGCCTCCGGTTCCCGGTACCTGAACGTCACCATGTATGTCGGTGAAACCTACCCGGTGCACGCCAGTGCAACGGGCAAGCTCCTGCTTGCAGAGATGACCGACGAGGAAGTTATCAAGGCGCTGCCCAAGAAACTGGAAGCCTATACGCCGAGCACCATCACCAAGCGGGACGCGATCATCAACGAACTGCATACGGTTCGCGAACACGGATACGCCCTGCTCAACAACGAACTCGAAGAAGGACTCTTCGTTGTGGCGGTGCCGGTCCGGGACGTGGCAGGCGCCCTGGTTGGCATCGTGTCGGTCAACGGACCAGAGCAACGGCTGAACTCGGAGAGCCTGCCGGACACGATCAATGACCTTCGAATGGCGGGCAAGGACATCGCGAAGGCGCTCCTGGGCTTCGAGCCGGGCGACTCCTGACTGAAGCTCCTTTTGGTGTCACTTGGCGATAAGCCAGGCTGGGTAGTGGGGGGCAATCTGCGGAACGTACCGGCGCTTACCTGCGATTGCTTTGGGGACAGGGAGCTTAGCGGTGTGGCCTATGGCGGGCGAGCCAGACAACCATCGGGGCGGCTCTGTCTCGAACGGAAGTGTGGGCGGCTGTCCTTCAGTGGCGCCAAGCTGTTGCCCTCAGGTCAGCGTGGGGCATCCGCCATGGCCAGCAGATGTTCGAGGGATGGATACTTCCAGCGCACGTATTGGACTGGTATGCCCACGCGCTCGGCCACGAGGCTGTGTGTCAGCCCGCGTCCTTCCATGTCGCTGTTGATTTCCCTCACGCACTGAGCAAGAGCTGCCGTCCTGCGTGCATCGCGTTCCCGTATTACTTCAGCGGGGTCTCTGCGAGGCTTTTGCTTCTGCTGCCGACGCCAATGGGGTCTGGTCATCCTGCCACGTCCGGAAAGAGAGAACGCTCGTAGCCGGCTGGCTGAACGGGAACAAAATGCGGCGTGGCAGACGCAGGTACGATCTGCGACGGCGCGGTGTGGCGGAGGCCGGCAGTGGGCTTTTCCCCTCGTTTCATGGCCATCATCTCCGTTGATGCAAGGTCTTGCAGCAGCAAACCTAGAGTAATAACTTGAACGTGACGTTCATCAGATGAACATTTCCATTGTGGCCCTCGTTATCCTTCATTGCAAGGCCGGAGCGCCCGAAATCTTCCCAGCAGAACGGAATCAAGACATGCCCGGATACTCCCGTACTCCACGGCTCCGTCGCACACCCCCGCTCCCCTCGCCGGTCCCGGACTGGTCGAAGTTGTCCCGCGGGGATGTGGTGCAAGTGCTCCCCAGGAATGGCCTGAGTACGGTTGGGCAAATTGACATGCTCGCCCTGGATCGAAGTGTTTTCTGGATCATCCAAGAGGGAGGGCGCGGCCGGCTGCTGGTCTGCAGCGCCGACAAGCCAAGGGTTGTCGTAATGGCCCGAGGGGACAGCGAGAAGTAGAAAATCTTTTACCGCACTGCATTGCACCGCTGGGGTGAGGTATGCCACACTAATGTCACGTTCAATTTACGAACGCTACGTTCAAAAAGTTCTGCCGAGCTCTGGGACGGGGTTGTCCTGCAGCCGCCACAAGGAAGGAAAACTGATCATGTCGATCTCCATCGGCCACCGCGCTATTTTCGCCGCTTTCGGCCACCGTTACGCAGCCCCGTCACACGCCCATGTGACCTCCGTCCAGGCACCGTCGCCCGCAGCGGAAGTCACGGCCTTCGAGGCTGTCCCCTTCGAGGCAGGGGAGCTGAAGTGCTCACCGTGGGAGGGGCTTTACCTCGACCAGGCACGTCCGTTCACCGCAAGCGGCGATGAAGCATTTCCCCGCCGCCAGCTTGACGCGTTCCTCACCAACCTGATGTACGGCGAGTAAGTCATGTCCGTCATGCTCTACGCTGAGCCGGCGGGTGAGCGCGTTCAGTCATTGGCCGAGGCCACTCAAGATGCAGATGAGTGCGATACCGGAAGCTGCTTCTTTTGCAGTAGCCCGGAAACGGACTGATTCGCTGGCAGCAGACCGACCACCTAAACAGATTGAGCAGAAACATGGAGCTTGAGGGCAAGACAGCTCTGGTGACCGGCGGCGGTCAAGGGATCGGCCGTGGAATCGTAGACTGTTTCCTGCAAGAGGGGGCCCAGGTGGCCGTAGTCCAGCGCAAGCCCCTCGACCCTGACCTCCAAGCCCATCCCTCAGTACTCGCCATCCAAGCGGACCTGGTGGACACACGCATCCTTTCCTCCGTCGTCAACCAAGCCGTGGACCGCTTCGGCGGCCTCAACGTCCTGGTCAATAATGCCGGCACCATGTTCGAGCGCGGCGTCTCCGACATCCTGCCGGAGGAGTGGGACATGATGATGGCACTGAATCTGCGGACCCCACTGTTCCTTGCCCAGGCCGTGCTGCCGTTCATGCGACAGGCGGGAGGCGGAAGCATCATCAACATCGGCTCAATCGAAGGTCTCGCCGCCAATCCAGAGCACGCAGCATACGCCGCCTCCAAAGCCGGCATCCACGGCATGACCAAGGCCCTCGCCGTGGACCTGGGTCCGGACAACATCAGGTGCAACGCCATCGCACCAGGATGGATCACCTCGGAACTGAGCGAAAACTACCTGCAGTCCCAATCGGATCCCGCCGCCGCGCGCAACGCGCTGCATCGGCTGCACCCCGCGGGCCGCTTGGGCGAGCCCAGAGACGTCGGCGAACTCGCAGTTTTCCTGGCCAGTCACCGCTCGGGTTTCCTGACCGGTGAAGTCATCACGCTCGACGGCGGGCGCACAGCCAAACTACCGCTCCCCTTCTAAGCCCCACCAGGCCAACGACCGGATAGACGTCCAAGCCCGTCACCGCGGCGCCCTGTGCCATCGGGGATCCCTGCGCCTTCTGCCTGGGCGCTTTCGCCAGGGACTCAAGTTCACCAGGCGGCGGGATTGGCGGGCACGCCAATGACTAGGTAAGCCATGCCAAGTGCTTGTGCTGGCCTGCTGTTCGGATGCATTACCCGACGTCTTTCCAGTGCTGGTCTGTCCATAAAGAAGTCGACCCGCCCGGCTTGGAGATTACGCACAAAGATTGTCCTTGGGTACGGGCGTCGGCTGAGCCCAGCCTCTCAGCGGCCACGGCTGGATTGCCCCATTTCCGGAGCCCAAAACGGGCCGCCCCCGTGTTGGGTTGGGGCGTACTTCAACCTGCACGTTACAACGGGGACCTTGATGGCGGTTCGGCAATTGCATCCGGGTGAAGAGCAGCTATCTGAAGGGCGGCGCCGATGATGCCCGCGTCGTTCCTTAGTTTGGCCGGCACGATCGGGGCATTCAGTTTCAGCCTGGGAAGGTACTCATCGGCGCAAGCCGAGATCCCGCCGCCCACTATGAACAAGTCGGGGGAGAAGAGGAATTCAATGTGAGAGAAGTAGCGCTGCAGGATCACGCTGTATTGCTCCCAGTTCAGGTTGTATCTCTCGCGGGCGACGGCCGATGCCTTGGTTTCCGCGACAATCCCGCCGACCTCGAGGTGGCCCAGTTCAGAGTTGGGTACCAGTTTTCCATCGAATACGAATGCCGAACCGATCCCTGTTCCCAGCGTGATTGCCAGGACTTTGCCATTCACACCTTTGCCAGCACCAAATTTCACCTCAGCCAAGCCAACAGCGTCCGCGTCATTGATGACCTCAACACTTCGATCAAAACGGTCTGTGAAGAGGGCTTGAATATTGAAGCCAACCCACGACGGGTCCAGATTCGCAGCGGAGCGGGCAACGCCATGCTGGACGATCCCGGGGTAAGTAATCCCTACCGGTGCACCCACCGATTGCGCTTCCATTCGCTGCTCCAGTTCCCGGACTACTTCTGCAACAGCGTCAGCGACGGCCTGGGGAGTGCGTTGACTTGGGGTCGCGATATGGACCCTGTCTCCTTCAAGGCGGCCAGTGGTGAGGTCAGTGACGCCGCCCTTGATGCCGGTGCCGCCGATGTCGATACCCATCATCGAAAGTGAGGTCATGCCGATGTTTGCTCCTCTGTTAGCTGTTTTATGAATCTTCCGGTTCTGACGTTTGCGTGGCAGCGAACCCGGGCAGGAGCGATCGCAAACGGGCTTCCGGACGAGCAGCGGCGACGTGCGTGCTTTCAGGGTCGGTGACCACACCGCTTGTTACATCGGCCGTCAGCAGTTCCTGCAACCGTTAGCCGTTGCTGTTGAAGGCGGCGTCGAAGCTGGTTTGGGAGGAGGGGAAGTCGTATTTTTTGAGGTTGGCGAGGGCTTCGGGGGCGCCGTGGAGTCGGTCCATGCCGGCGTCTTCCCATTCGATGCTGATGGGGCCGTTGTAGCCGATGGCGGTGAGGGCGCGGAAGGAGGCTTCCCAGGGGACGTCGCCGCGTCCGGCGGAGACGAAGTCCCAGCCGCGGCGGGGGTCGCCCCAGGGCAGGTGGGAGCCCAGGACGGTGTTTCGGCCGGTTTGGCGGATCTTGGTGTCTTTGCAGTCCACGTGGTAGATCCGGTCTTTGAAGTCCCAGATGAAGGAGACGGGGTCGATGCCTTGCCACATCATGTGGGAGGGGTCCCAGTTCAGGCCGAAGGCTTCGCGGTGGCCGATGGCTTCGAGGGTGCGGTGCGTGGTCCAGTAGTCGTAGGCGATTTCGGAGGGGTGGACTTCGTGAGCGAAGCGGACGCCTTGTTCGTCGAAGACGTCCAGGATAGGGTTCCAGCGGTCGGCGAAGTCCTGGTAGCCGGCGTCGACGACCTGTTCGGGGACGGGCGGGAACATGGCGACGTATTGCCAGATGGCGGAGCCGGTGAAGCCGACGACGGTGTCCACGCCGAGTGCTTTGGCGAGCCGTGCGGTGTGTTTCATTTCCTCGGCGGCGCGTTGGCGGACGCCTTCGGGGTCGCCGTCGCCCCAGACCTTTGACCCGACGATGGCTTCGTGGCGGAAGTCGATGGGGTCATCGCAGACGGCCTGGCCCTTGAGGTGGTTGGAGATGGCCCAGACCTTGAGGTTGTACTTGTCCAGGATCTCGAGTTTGGAGTCGATGTAGCCGGGTTCGTCCCAGCGCCAGGCGTCCAGGTGGTCCCCGGAGACGGCGATTTCCAGGCCGTCGTAGCCCCAGCCGGAGGCCAGGCGCGCGACTTCTTCGAAGGGCAGGTCGGCCCACTGGCCGGTAAACAAGGTGAAGGGGCGGGGCATGGTGGGGCTCCTTGGTTGGTGGCGGGTGGCTAGTGGCGCACGACGGTGAGGGTGCTTTTGTTGGCCGCGGATTCCTCCACGGCGTCCAGGACGTATTGGACGTTCAGTCCTTCTTCGAACGACGGCGACGGCGGGGTCCCGGCATCGATGGCGGCCAGGAAGTCCCGGACCTGGTGGGTGAAGGTGTGTTCCCAGCCGATCACATGTCCTTGCGGCCACCACGCCTCCAGGTAGGGGTGCTCGGGTTCGTTGACCAGGATCCGGCGGAACCCCTGCTCACGGACCGGAGCTGTTGCGTCCAGGAAGCGAAGTTCGTTGAGGTTTTCCAGGTCGAAGGTCAGGGCGCCTTTCGTGCCGTATACCTCGATCTGGAGGCTGTTCTTATGGCCCGTCGCCACACGGGATGCTTCGACGGAGGCGCCGATGTTTCCAGTAAGCCAGAAGGTTGCCCACGCGGCGTCGTCCACGGTGACGTCCTCCAGGCCGTCCGGGCCCGGCCGCTGGGTGACGAACGTCTTCAACACCCCGGAGGCCTCAAGGATGCTTTCCCCGGTAAGGAACTGGATCTGGTCGATGGCGTGGGAGGCGATGTCGCCCAGGGCGCCGGACCCGGCGGTTTTCTTCCGGAGCCGCCAGGTCATGGGGGCCTGGGCGTCGGCGAGCCAGTCCTGGAGGTAGGCTGCGCGGACGTGCCGGACGGTGCCCAGGCGGCCTTCGGCGATCAGTTCCCTGGCCAGGGCCAGGGCCGGGACGCGCCGGTAATTGAAGCCGATCATCGACTGCACTCCCCGGGCGCGGGCCTTGGCGGCCGCTGCGGTCATGAGTTCGGCCTCGGCCAGGGTGTTCGCCAGGGGCTTCTCCACCAGCACGTGCTTGCCTGCCTCCAGCGCTGCGATGGCGATCTCGGCATGCATCCAGCCCGGCGCGCAGATATCCACGATGTCGATGTCATCCCGGGTGATCACCGTCTGCCAGTCCGTAGCCGACTCCGCCCAGCCATACCTGGCCGCGGCCTCGGCCACGGCGCCCGCGTCCCGGCCCACGAGCACCTTCTGTTCGAATGCCGGAACATCGAAGAAGCAGCCCACGTTCCGCCACGCGTTCGAGTGCGCCTTGCCCATGAAGGCGTAACCGATCATCGCAACCCCAAAGGTACGTCGGCTTTCGAGCGGGAGTTCAGCGAGGCCTGAGCGAGACGGCATGGTGCCTCCAACGTCGGTACCGATCAGCGGCGTGTTCTTGTGTGACTTCTCGTCCAAAAGACTTCCTTTCGATGCAGGAGCGTGGAGATAGGGGAGGCCGGCAGGGCGACAGTGTGCGCGGAATCGGTGCCGATCTGGTTGTGTCAGTGGCGCTTTTCATGGATGGTGCCGCAGGGCACGCTCGGATCAATCTGGACGGTGTACAAGTCGACGTCTTGCTGCGTGACGAGGATGCCGTGCCTGTGTTCGAACGCGGCAGGTATCAGTTGGTCGACGGCTTCGTTGATTTTCTGGTCCCGGCTCTGTGTGTCGTCCTCCGTCGTGACCTGAACAGAAAGCGAGAGCGGTTGATGACCAAACAGGTCGCTGGGTGTGATGAGGCTGTCCTCGTCGGTGGGCGGCCGTTGGGTGTCGTGGAACATGTGCCCTCCTGGGCTGGTGAATAAGCTGGCAGGGGAATGGACGAACAGATCATCTGCCTTGAGTTCGGGCCTAGGACCCCTTGGCGCCGGCAGACGATCCAGCCTCAGGATGACTGCCATTGCGCGCAGGCCGTTTTGGTGACGCTCAATCGTGGCGAGAACTCACAGGCAGGCTGATCTCTAGGACGGGCCGGAGCCCGGGATGGCTCATCAGTCAACATGGAGAGGGGACCTGGGGTGGTCACCGCGTTGAGGTCTCCGTGCTCGCCGACGAGCTATCGGCAGATCGACCGTAAGCCCACGGTGAGGTAAGCCACTCAATCATGCGATTGATGCTGCGCTGGGCACCGATCGTCGTCGGTTCGTTGAGGTGTCCGTGCTCTGTTCCGTGTTCCGTGACGGTTAACAAGTCCACGCCCGCGCTAGCGAGTTCGGCGGCAAAGGCGTCGCCGGATGCGCGGATGGTGTCCACGTCCGAGTTGAGGATGAACGTGGGTGGGAAGCCGGAGAGATCATGCCCACCAGGGAACGCGTAAGGGTCGCCCAACTGCTTGGGGGCGCCGTTCACATAGTTCAAAGTCAGCCCTGCGACGCCTTCCGGTGTTAGGGGGATGCCAGGGGCCGGTGTTAGTTCGGCGAGCTTTGCCTTCAGTTCGCTGCGGAACTGCGGCAATTGAGGGTGCAGGAGAGGGTAGGCCAGTAGCAGCCTGGAGGGCATGACGAGGCTCTGATCGCGCAAACGCAGAGTCAATCCTGCTGTGAGGGTCCCCCCTGCGCTTGCTCCACCCAGTGCCCAGCCGGCGGGACTCTGCGAATGCAGTTCTGTGTTCGCCCAAGCGAGGACAGCCTCTATCTCGTCGACCGCTGCGGGGTAGTAGGCGTTACCGGCGCCCGGTTCGGCGCCGAGGTCGAGGGCCCACTGAGGGACCGGAGCGAGTCGGTAATCTACTGCGACGACGGAAATCCCGGCCTCGGCCAGGCTGGTGGCGACCCAGTCGCTCTCGGCCATGTCGAGGTCGCCGTAAATGTAAGATCCCCCGTGGCACCACACCACGCCGACCGGCTCGGCGCGGGACGTCGATGGTGTATAGATGCGGATCGGGATTTCCCCGTGCGGCCCTTGGAGTTGTCGGTTCTCGATGTGGACGGTGTGGTCTGTCATGGTCTATTCCTTTCTGGGCGCGGGCGGGGGGCGCACTGCGCGGATCCGGACGGTTGTACGCCTGGACTTGAGCACGCGCAAGAACATGCTTCCGAAACCAGCACTTTTATAAGGCGAGTCGGATATAGGTTCCTGGCAGATTTTCTGCAATGCGCCTGGTCGACGCTCCGGCGTGCATCAACCACAACAGGGATCCATCGCTCGTAACGTCATCCACCCGGCCGTGGTCAATCAGCCGCCCATTCCTGAAAATTTCAACGTCTTGATTCTTGAGTGTTATCCAGTCGTCGACAGGCTTCCATGGGGCAGGCACGTAGGTTGTCTTTGACTGGGAATCAGGCAACGTATGTCCTTGATCTGCGCGGAGGAGGTCCACCGAAGCGTCTGCTCGATTGCCGTGCGTCGAAGTAACGTACTCTGGCGCGCCGGAAGCTGGACTGCGTACTGCCCGTGAACGCATATCCGGCTCTCGGGGCTCATCGGTGCTGGGAATGTATTGAGTTGCTTCTAGACGGTTCCCACGGGCCCTGTGTGGCCGAGGTGCGGGAGGCGGGCCAGGGCAATAGCGGTCATGCGCCCGGTTCTTCGACGCTGGACAGGTATGCCAGGGACCTGCTGATCCCCTCAAAGAGGTCCCCCGAGTAGTCATCAAATTCGACTACACCTGTTTCCAGTGATGTGGCTGCCCGGAGGATGGCCGGGACGTCCATTGCTCCCTCGCCGGCAGGGAGCTGGGCCGTCGTGTCGATACTGATCGGGCCGTCCTTGATATGGATGAACTTCACCCGGTCACCGAGCCGTGTCAGCAGATCAGCGGCATCTTGCCCGGCCACAGCCGCCCAATATGTATCGACTTCCAGAACAACTTCGGGCTTCAGCTTGCTGGCGAAGTACTCGAGGGCCGTGTTGCCGTCGATGGTGCTCTCCAGTTCCCAGGCATGGTTGTGGTACCCAACGCGGATGCCGTACTTGGCCCCTTTCCGGGCCGCAACGTTAAGTTTCTCCGCTGTGGCCAGGATGCTTTCTGGGTCCTGCCAGTGTTCTGCCGGCAGGAACGGATCGATAACTGTCGTGATGCCGAGTTCCCTCGCCGCGGCGAAGATCTCATCCTGGTCCTGGCTTAAAAGCGGGGCGTGGCCGGAAGGAGCCGTGAGGCCGTTTTCCTTCAACGCGGCGCTGAGCTCTTTGACTGTAGCCACGAAGTTGTACGGTTCCACTTTCTTGAAGCCGATAGCAGCGACTTTCCTGATGGTGCCAGGCAAGTCTTTCTGGAGGGAATCGCGAAGCGTGTACAGCTGGAGGGAGTAGGACATGTTTTCCTTTGACGATTTTCTTGCGTCGAGCTTGTCGCGTGTGTCAGCGTCCGGCGAGGGACCCGCCGATTCCGCCGACGCTGAAGTACCTGTTCAGGGTGGCGAAGACGATGATTGGCGGGACCATCATCACGACGGCCAGGGCCATGACTGAACTCCAGTCGGTAAGGTTCTGCTGGAAAAATGACTGGACACCCAGTGGCAGGGTGATGATCTCGGTTGATCGAAGGAACACGATGGCCACGAGGTAGTCGTTCCAGGCGAGCAGGAAGGAAAAGATCGCTGTGGAGAGCACTCCTGGCAGGGAGTTGCGCAGCACGACCTGGGTAAAGGACCCGAAGACCGAGCAGCCATCGATCCAGGCTGCTTCCTCCAGGCTCATCGGAATGGAGTCGAAGTACGCGGCCATCATCCATGTCGCCACGGTCATCGTGGACCCCACATAGATGATGGTCAGGCCCAGAAGGTTGTCCACCAGCCCCAGCCCGGCGAACAGGATGAACAGCGGTACCACGGAGGTGATGATCGGCAGGGACTGCATGACAAACAGGAGCAGCGAGTAGCCGGAGACTGCCTTGCTCCTGCCGCGGGAGAGGACATAGCCGGCCGGTGCCGCCACGGCGACTGATACAACGACCGTCGCCAACGTGGTGATCAAACTGTTCTGCAACCACGTGGTGGCGAGCGTTTTGGAGAAGATGTAGCCGAAGTTCTCCAGAGTAAGGCCTGTGGCAGTACTAGTCCGTCCTGGTGTCAGTGACAGAACTATCGTGACCATGATGGGGATAAGGACGATGGCAGTGAGCAGGAGAACCAGGACGAACCTCCACCAGCGACCGCGTGTACCGGCCTCAGAAAGCACCGGCGGTTTGCTGCTGGCTCGCGGAAGCCGGCCAGCTTCGGCGGGTGTATGCAGTACTGCATTCATTATTCGACGCTCGACTTTCGGATCTGGCGGTAGAGAATGACCGACACCACCACGAGGGTGAGAGTCATGAGGAAGGCGATAGCCACGCCCGGGCCCGTCTGGAAGTTTTGAAAGACGGTGCGGTAAGCCAAAACCACCAGGGAAGTAGTCGCATCGACG
This sequence comes from Arthrobacter sp. Soil761, assembly GCF_001428325.1. Classification (NCBI taxonomy): domain Bacteria; kingdom Bacillati; phylum Actinomycetota; class Actinomycetes; order Micrococcales; family Micrococcaceae; genus Arthrobacter; species Arthrobacter sp. Soil761. The sequence continues at coordinate 258,093 of NZ_LMSF01000031.1, forward strand.
GGACCGCCGCCGGTGAGGAGGTAGATGGTGGGGAAGTCATTGACACAAAAGATCGTCATGAGGATCCAGCTGATGTAGGTCGAGCGGGAGATCAGCGGGAGCGTGATCTGGCTGAACTGCTGCCACCGGTTGGCGCCATCCATGTTGGCAGCTTCGTAGACCGAAGTGTCCACGGATGCCAGGGCCGAGGAGGTCATCATCATCATGAACGGAAAACTGACCCACACCTTGAAGATCATGACGGTGACGGCGGCCAAGGTAGGGTCGGCCAGAAATAAGGGGCTACCCAGGCCGAGGCTACGGAACAGCGCAGGGACAGGACTGTCGGGCGTCGCCACCAGCCAGTTCCAGGCGGCCGCGGAGACCACGATCGGCACTACCCAGGGCAGGAGCAGCAGCACCTTGAAAACTCCGTTGGCCGGGATCTTGGTACGCAACAGCAGGGCCAGTCCCATTCCGACCAGCCAGGAGCCGAAGACTCCGACGACGGTGAACAGCACGGTGAATCGGGCGGCCTTCCAGAACGCCGACGACGAGAGCACACTTGCAAAGTTCTCCCCACCGATGAACTTGCCGGTTTCGATCAGGGAACCGTCATGTGTGGCTTGCACTCCGGCATAAATGAGGGGGTAGGCATAGATGAGGACCAGGAGGACCACCGAGGGCAACAATAGCCAAAAGAAGGTCCGGCGGGTTTGGGTACTGAGCTTGCTCTTGCGGTTTCCCGGCGTGCCGGGCCCGCCGGGGGCGACGCCCCGGCGGGCCCGGTCCAGGCCGATGCGGGCAGTGGATGAGGACACGTTTCAGCCTTACTTTTTCATTACTGATTCGATGCCGGACTGCAGGTCCCGCAGGGCGGTCTTCGCATCGGTCTTGCCGCCAAGTACCGTCTGCGTGAACTGGCCAAGGAACTGTCCACCTTCAACGGCTGCCAGGGATGCGAAGAGCCTGGTGCCTTGGGCGCTGAACGTCTTGGAGATCGGCTGCCAGTCTTTGATGATCTTGACGTTGTTGGCATCCTTCTGGAACTCGGGAAGCTCTGTGATGGATTTGAACACCGGCATGGCTCCCACCACGCCCTGCTTCCACAGTTCCTTCAGCTGGCCCAGGTAGTAGATGAGGAATGCCTCAGAAGACTCCTGCGACGGGGTGTTCTTGTACATCATGATGTTGTTGCCATATGTGAGGGTCGCTTTGTCACCGTGCGGGCCCGTCAGCGGGTCCGCGACCAGGATGTCACCCGTGGTGTCCCCGGCGCGCGCTGTAAGGCCAGGAGAGTGGGTGCCGAAGGCGATCTTTTTGTCCTTCCACTGGCTGGTGAGGCTGTCCTCGTTGTAGCTCACCGCGGCCGGGTCGACGATGCCGTTGGAGACGAGTTCGCGGATGAACTCCACGGTCTCGACGTTTCGGTCATTGAGGGCATCCGGCTGGCCGTCCTTGGTAAACAAGCCGCCGCCGTTGTTGAGCAGCATCTGGACCACGGACTGGACTCCGATGTTGTTTCCCGCGCCGGCGCCGGTACCGAAGGCGAACGCCCCGATTGTTTTGAGTTTCTTGCCGGCTTCCAGCAGTGTGGGCCAGTCCTTGGGAAGTTCAGCTCCGGCCTGCTCGAAGAGTGACTTGCGGTACCAGAAGACGCGCGGGTCCAGCTGCCAGGGGATGGCGATGTAGCCCTTGTCGGACTCAAAGGGTTCGAGGACGCCGGGAAGGAAGTCATCGAACATGCCGTTCTTTTTGAGTTCCTCGACAACTTTGTCGGCGTAGGCGATCTGGTTCTGCTCTTCGAACTGGAACGCCTGGAATCCGGCGCCGGTGGATACTGCAGGCCCCGTCTTGGACGCGATGGCCGAAGAAAAGGTCTGGTAGTAGTTGTTCCACGGGATTTGCTGATATGCCGCCTTGGCTTTTCCGCCTTCAGGTGCATACGATTCCGTGATTTTCTTGGCTGCATCCGTGTACGCGGCTGGACCCCATGGCATGTCCCAGAACTTCACGGTGCCCCCGGCGCCCGAACCTCCGCCCTGGGAGGATCCTGCGCCGCAGGCGGCAAGAAGCGGAACTGCGGCAGCTGCCGCGGTGAGTCCAAGGAAGCCGCGGCGTGAGACTGATGTGGCGGTAGTGCTGTTGGGATTCGTCATTGTTCTTTCCTTTTCTGACCTGGTGTCCCGGGCCTTGCTCTTCGTTGAGATGGATAAATTGGATCTGCTAGGGATATGCGATCGCGGTTCGGAATTCCGCGAGGTCCGGTGCAGTGGAACCGTTGGCAGCCAGTGCTGCCAGGCGTTTCCACGTTGCGCGGTGGGATGACTCGTAGATAGTTGGAGAGGTCAGTGCACCGTGCGGGTCTGTTCTCTTCAGCGTTGCCGGGCGGGCGGTGTCAGGAGCCGGGATCGAGAGGTCGACGCAACCGTTCCTGGTGAGCATCCGGACACGCACGTCGTTGTTCAAAGCGTTTGAGATTACGGCCACTATGGTCACCGGCGTCCCTGATGGGGTGAGGGTGGCAGCAATGGCAAACCCTTTTTTGTTGGTGCGGAGAGTGCGAACGTCATCCAGGTGTCCCAGAAGCCTCCCGGCCAGCACCAGGAGTTCGGCCCTCACCTGCTCAATGGGGATGCCGTTGCGTATGTAGGCAGTTACTTCAACGAGGGCGCTGTCAGGCGCCGCCTGTTTGTAGGCCTCCGCTGCCTGGGCTACCGCAGGGTTGGAAGCCCAGCGGAAGTCCAGCACCACGGGCACCGACTTGCTGGCCGCCAGTCGTTCAAGGGACTGCGTGTCGCCCGGCTCCGGCGCGATCACCGCGACCCCGGCCGCACCCTTCGTGATGGTTTCGGCGGCTCGCTCCGCCCAACCGTTCGTGCCGGACACGCCCTGCAGCGCCGCCGTATCCGCCTGTCCCGGTGCGAGGGACATGGGCAGGGACGCAATGACAGACGCGACCGCGCCAGTCTGAGACGCCCCGTTGTCCGCATAGACGTCGAATGTGGTTCTCATGCTGCGGCCTCTTGTCGTTTCAGTGCTGCCGACGCCGCCGCGTCGGCTGTTGCGAGTGCAAATTGCAGGTCCTGGATAAGAGTGTCGGCGCTCGGAGGATTGACTTCGCCCCGTGCCAGGAGCGCAAGGAACTGCCATTCCCCCTCGTAACCGTTGGCGTCAAAGGGGCCAAAGACCTGGGTCTTCTCGCCGTCGGATATTTCGGCTACGGCGGATCCGGCCTGCACATAGGAGGGCGTAAAAGTCACCTTCAGGGATTGCGTGTCACTGATCGCCTCGAAGGTCCATTCAGGTTCCCAGCTGTCGGACATGACGGCCTGCAGATCGATGGTCCGGCCACCGGCCTGGACGAGGATTAGGTACCCGAACGGCTCCAGGGCCTCTGCGCGAAGTACCTCGAGATCAGTGAACGACGGGACGAAGCGGCGCACCAGCGGAAGATCGTGGATCGCCAGACCCATCACTCCTCCGCGGATCGCGGCCTCCAAGACCGCTGGATCGCGAAGGTCAGGAGCCGCCGAAGTGGCCGGCCGGGCAACGACCTCCGTGGCGAAATCCTCAAATCGGGGATTTGGAGGCAACACGATAGATGACCGCAAGGTGTGCGCTGTCTCGGCCAAGTCGCCCCAGGCTTCAACCGCTGCTGCCCACCCCGGGTCAAAAGCGTGCATCGCGCCCACAATGATCGGCACACCGGTCTCGGCAGAAACGTCCGAGATCCGGGCCGCTTCTTCACCGCTCATGGCAAACGGCTTTTCACACAGGATCGCGCGCTTGCCGGCCCGGCACGCGGCGATGACCTGCTCCGCGTGGAACTGGTGCGGGCTGCAGATCACCACGACTTCGACCTCAGCGTCAGCCAGCAGCGCTTCGACGCTGGTGGAAAAGCGTGCGCCTACACGTCCGGCAACTGATTCAGCAATGCCCTCGTCAACGTCCATCACATGGGCGACAAAGAATGTTCGGGTGAGCCTGGCCAGAGTGGGTAGGTGAATTGCCTGCGTCACTGGGCCTGCTCCCAGTATTCCGACGCCTAAAAGCGCAGGTGCTGTTGTCTCCTGCTGTTCGACAGCGGACATGTGCATCTCCTCATTGATCTGAACACTTGCGTCACCCGGCGTGGGCTAGGCCACTCGAAAACGAACTGGTCGATTACTTTTCACCAAATATAAACAGGTGTTCTGAATTTGGCAAGAGCGCGACGGAGCTTGGTACGGAGGGATGTAACAGGTGGTCGTCAGCTTCACTCAAGAGCCCGGACCGTAAAGGTCGTCCAGCGGTCCCGGCAAGCCGTCGATGCCGCCGCATGAAAATTGTCCCGACATGGGGGCGGGCAGGCCCCGTGAGTCACATGCCCGAGGAAGTTGGCGTGATGGAAGCAGGGATGCCTGAAGGAATACTCGTCACTGCGACGCTCGTACGTTCATGCCAGGTCGAACTAAGGCATGAACGGCTTTTCGATACTGGCCGATGAAGTGCCGGCATACCGCATCCGACGGTGGCCCGAACCTTTGACTCACGGACGGGATGAGAACGCAGGGTCTCGGCCCCGACCCTGCGTTCTCAGTTTGGTGCACGCCCGTTAGGTCTGCGCTGTCACTGGCGGCGGGCCGACGCGTACGTGTCCCAGGCGGCCAGGGCTCGCACGTAGTAGGCCGCCCGGTAGGTGGTGGTGTCGTAGCCGTTCCACGCCTCGGGGGTATTGAAGGCGTAGGCGCCGCCGGCGGCCGCGGTGGGGCTGTATATCTGGTGCACCAGACCCTCCGCGAGCTCGTTTCCATCGGCGACCAAGTCGGGTCGTCCGAGTCGGTGGCCTTCCCGGATGAGCGTTCCGGCGACCTCGAAGTTCGTTCCAGTCCACACCTCTGCCGCTTGGAAACCGACTTCCCTGGGCCGGTTGGGCAGGAATGGGTAGGGCTTGCCCCCGCTCGGGACGAGGTTCGGCGCTCCGAGCGTATGCCCTGTGGAGTCCTTCACCTGCGTGAGAAGGTCAAAGGTGTTCGTCAGGTGCGCGGCCACGCGTTCGGGCGGATTGATGTCGGGCAGCGCGAGCTGCTCGGCCACATGCTGAGGCCACAGCACGTCGACGAAGACGTCGGAGGATCTGGCGCCTGCATCGGTGAACTTGTAGTAGCTCCCGGTCCAGAACGCGGCCTCGTACGCGGCCTGGGAACTGGCCCGCGTGTGATTGAGGGCGTCGACATTGAGCGCCGAGGCTTCGGAGATCCCGAGCCGTTTAGCGTCCTGAGTAGCGGCTGCCATGATCTCTGTGGCCAGGATGTACAGGCCGGAGTTGTAGACCCCGTGCACTCCGCCGGATTGCCCCATCACGTCATAGGTGCTGGCGAAGACGGCCGGCTCCGTGGGAAGCGTGTCTCCCTGCGGTATCCGGGGTTGGACGTCGTGCGTCCATGCACGCAGCATCGCCGGATATGTCTCGCGCAACAGAGAATCGTTGCCCGAGCTGCGATACGCGCCGTACGTGCGGAGGAGGTACTTGACCGGACGGTCGAAGAAGGTATCTTCGGGTGCGGCTGGGCCGGTAGATTTCTCCCACAGCAGCCACGGCGCGCTCAGCTGCCACCAGATATAGCCGTCGATCGGCGGATTGAAGCCCGGGCTGCCGGGCACCCGGCCGTTGGGGTCTTGGGCAATCATCTCGGACGTCGCGCGGACAGAGTCGGCTTCGATGGAGGGAAACAGCTCACGCAGGGCAATCGCCATCTGACCCTGGACGTCGACCTCCCCGGCGTCGGCCCAGCCACCGCCCGTGAGCGTGTGAAACAGGTGGGTGCCAGGGACTGCCGCGCCTACCCGGGGTACGTCGCTCTGGTGTGGAGTGGAGACGAGGCCGGATTCCCAGAAGGAGCCGTTGAACGTGAGCTGATTGAGTTCGTTCAGCGCGGCCATGCGGACCGCGGGCGACACCGTGTCATCGAGCGCTACCGGCTTCCACCAGCGTTCCACCGCTTCCTTTGCCTCGTCCACGCGTGCGAGGTTCCGCGCAGCGATGGCAAAGCCCTGGTTGCCGGGATAACTGCCCGGGACATAGTTGTTTTGCGCGTCTTCACGCGCTCCGTAGAAGGAGGTGTAGCGCCGCATCCAGGATGTGTCGCCCGCAGTACCGAAAGTGATCTGGGGGAAGTCCCAGGCCAGGACGAAGTGAACGGTTTGCGTTTTATGGGCCGGCAGGTTCATCTCAACTGCGAGGGCGCTGGCGGAGTTGCTGCCGTCGAGGGCCGAGTTGGGGAGACTGCCGGTTGCACTGAAGGGGGTGTAGATGTCAGAGCCGTCGCCGTCGGCGTTCCAGGATGTTGCGTAGGTGACTCGCTGTCCGGGTTCACTTCGCACAGCAGTGGTCCACTCGCTGTTCTGCGAGTCTGCGGTGTTAGCGGGGCTGGAAGCCCCCAGTGTGATACCGGTGATTTTGTTACTGTGATCCTCGGTCTCGCGGCTGGTGTAGCCGGTGCGGACACTGGGAACGGAGCTGGGGGTGTTCTGTACTGTGCTGCCCACGTGTGCTGGAGCATTGGGGAAGGTGAACATGGTCGACACGTTCGTCGGCTTGCTCGTTTCGTTCGTGAGTTCCACATCGAAGTAGGCCACGGGCTGGGATGAGGATTCGTCGTTGCCGGCCACGATTGGTGTCCAGAACGTTGTTGACACGGATGTGGAGGGTACGGGGTCGGCGTAGTCGATGCGGCCGAAGGGGTAGAGCGCGCTGTATGTCCCGCTCCCAGCGTCCAGGGTCGACCAGGCAGGGAGGACGGACCCGAACTCGGAGCTGTTGACGGCGAGCGTCTTGGTCGTGGCAGTTTGGCCTGGCTGCTGTTCACGAATGTGTATCGCGGCCTGGGGCAGGATGCGCTTCTCGTAGTTCGTGTTTGTGGACCCGCCCATGTTCCATGGACCGAAGGTCCCGGCCTGATTGATCATGAAAGAACCTGCTCCGAGTCCCCCGAGCGGAATCCCGAGGCCGGGCTGAGCCATGGGGTTGCCGAGCTGGAACGGCGAGGTATTGGGTTCGGAGGTATCGCCTGCACAGCGTTGCCAGTCGTGAGTGCTGCATGGGGTGCTCCCGATGAGTCCAAGAGGTCGCTGGTATGCGGCTTCACCCAGGGCAGAGGGCTCCGCCGGTTGCGCGGTGGGTGCCAGCGGTGGCGACGCGACGGCTGGTGCGATGGCCGTGGCTGCTATGCCGGCTGCGACGGCAACGCCGGTTAGGCGTCGGGTGTGGCCTTTAAACAAGGTTGGTTTTTTCATCGGGCTGTTATCTCGTGCTGTTCGAGAGCGGACATGTACATCTCCTCATTGATCTGAACACCTGTCTCACTGGATGTGCGCGTGGCCATCCAAAAGAAACCGAGCGATTCGGTTTCGCCAAACATAAACAGGTGTTCCTGATTTGGCAAGAGGGCCATAGGATGGGATACCGAGGAAGGGAAGAGGTGGCATGTCAGCTTCACTCACGAGCCGAGGCCCGTATAAAAAAGGGGTGCTGCGGCGCCAGGAAATCGTCGATGCGGCTGCACGCATATTCGCCAGGCATGGGTATCACGCGGGCTCATTGCGTCACATAGCCGAGGAAGTTGGCGTGACCGGAGCGGCTCTGATCCGCTACTTCGGCAGCAAAGAAGGGCTGCTGATAGCGGTTTTGCGCCACTGGCAGAAAGAGTCGTCCCGCTGGCAGGGACCCCATACAGGTCTTGAACACATCCGGGCCCTGATTCCGCTCATGCGCTACCACACGACGCACCGGGGGTTCATTGAACTTTTCCTGACCCTAAGCACTGAGGCCTCAAATCCGGAACATCCCGCCCGCGACTTTATCGTCAAGCGTTACGAAGATTCGCTCCACGGATTCAATCGGCACTTAAGCATTGCCAGGGACGCCGGCGACATCCTGCCGCTTCCTGACGATGCAATCGATCTGGAGTCGCGCTCTTTGATCGCACTGATGGACGGGATGGAGCTCCAGTGGCTGCTCAATCCCGACCTCGACCTCGTAACCAACTTCCAGGCGCAGGTGAACATCACAATTTCCCGCTGGACCGGAAAGAGCATCGAGGAAGTCACACTTGAGACAGAGAAATGGCTGGAACGGGCCGACTCCTCACGGGCTGCCGCGCCCTGAAGCGCCCCGCTGAGGACCACACGGCATAGAGGGCTGGAACGGCGCCCTGCCTGGCCCGCTCGGTCTCGGCAGCCCTGGCTTCACTAACCCAGACAGGGAAGGAACGCCGTTCCCGCCTAAGAAAACAGAGGAACAGGGCGCACATGACGGATGACGCCGAAAATGAACGCGAAATATCGCTGACACGGCCTGACTATGGCCCGGGGATTGTCCGGCACATCGTGCTGTTCCGTTACCGTGACGACATCGACGGCAAGGACTTACAAGAAATCGAGCAAAAGTTCCACGAGATACAAACATCCAAGCGGGATGGGCGCCCCTACATCCTGAGTATCGAGTCCGGGGCACAAAACAGCCCCGAAGGATTAGGGCAGGGATTCCATCAGGCCTACATAGTGTCTTTCGCGTCGCAGGGTGATCGGAACTATTACGTCGGTGAACCATTGATCACTGACCCGGCACTGTATGACCCGATGCACCACGCTTTCAAATCCTTCATCACGAACTACATCAGCGGTCAGGAGAGTAGTGTCCTCGTCTTCGACCTTCACGTTCAAGCGCCGCAGTGAAGCCGTTGTTGGTCAACCAGCCACCGGCGACGAAGCACGCTAGGGCGGGTACTTGTCGTTAGATATCCCCGGCCTATTTGAAAGGCCGATAATGGTGATTCTGTCAGTCTTCTGAGGCGGGGAACTGGCAGTCTTAGCGCTGCCCTAAGGCTGCCCAGCGCAGGAGTCACATTTTCATCATTCGTGGCTGCCTGCGTGCTAAGTGGCCATCATTACGGCTACAGCAGGTTGAAAAATACACGCCGGGAAGGGCGGGAACGTCCGGTGACAGCATATGAGCGAGCAGGGCGGGGGTGGCTCCGGGACTGCCAGGAATTGGGCACCCGCGTGTACGGCGGCGTCGGCGTGTTCGGCCGCGAGGATGGGGCCGGCACCGACCGAGACTCTTGGCGTGTCCGTTTAGCGCCTCGACGATCCGTTCGCCCTGTGCCCGAGGGCGGACTCACTCCGCGGGGGCGACCCCGAGGTCCGCGGCGTGGCCGCTGATGGTGCGGGCGAGGTCGATGTCGCGGCTGGTGATCCCGCCGACGTCGTGGCTCGAGAGCGTGACGCCGACCTCGGGGTAGGTGAGCGTGAGGTCGGGGTGGTGGTTGGCCTCATCGGCGGAGGCGCCGATGCGGTTCACGAGCTCCAGGCCGGTGGAGAACTTCCGGGTCCTGAAGGTGGCGGCGAGGGCCTCGCCGGTCACGCGCCAGCCGGTGAGCCCGGCCTCGGCGAGCTCGGCGGTGGACAGCTTCCGTTGGGGATCTGTCATGGTGCCATCATGGCTCCGGATGGCCGCCTTGGGCTACCCCTGGAGGCGGCACGCCTCCATGGGTGATGGCAGGCGCCGGCGACTGAGGGCAAACGTCGGCACTGCCCGGGGATGACGTTGTCACGCCTTGGGAGGTGAGAGAAAAGGCCCAGTCGTGATGCCAGACGCGTCCTTCTCCGAGCCTCTCCGCCCACCAAATTCGAAGGCCGATAACGGCCGTTCGGTAAGTCTGACTAGACTCTTCGGATTCAGGCGACTGGCCGACTGAGAGAGACAGCCAGCAAGACTTTATGCCTGCGGCCTCGGCCCCTTGAGCTCGGGAGTCGAATCAAAGGCGGGTGCGGATTGCTGAAGGTGTCAGTACCGCTTTGGTACCATATGGGCATGGCTATGAATCTTCGTGTCCCTGAAGACCTCAATCGACGGCTGGAGAAGTTGGCTGCCGAGGAACACACGTCCAAGTCCGCGCTGCTGTTGCAGGGGGCAGAATTGGTTCTGCAGCGCCACGCGCGCCGACGCGAAATCAGCGAGGGCCTTGATTTTGTTATGAGTCATGACGCTGAGTTGCTGAAGCGTCTTGAGGACGCGTGACAGCGTATCTGGACATTGAGGATGCACTTCAGGTAGTTGATCGCTACGGCTTCCATATCCGTGATGTCGGGTTGTTGGCCTCGGCGTTGGCCAGGCCGGCTACGACTGTCATGGGCGCGGAGGCTTATCCCGAACTGGCGGTGAAGGCGGCCGCGTTGTTGGAGTCGGTCGCACGGTTCCATCCGCTCATTGATGGGAACAAACGGACCGCGTGGACGCTCATGGTGCTGTTGCTGTGGATCAACGGTTACCGGCATGGCTTCACCACGGATGAGGGCTTCGACCTCGTCGTCGGAGTCGCCGCGGGCACTATCGACTTGTTGGACTCTGCCGCTCAGATTTCCAGGCATTTGGTGCCCCGGTAGCCCTTGATCCCCTGAAAATGGGGTGTGGACAATGTCCACACATTTCGTCTCGTACTGCCTCGTACAGCTGCCGGACTTCTTCGAATTCCGCATGTTTTCGCGGGAGCCGAGTGTTTGCAAGGCCTGGAATACAGTTCGAGTCCCACCTCGGGCACAGCAGATCCCCTCGTCGGAGGGGCTTTTTGCTTTACGTGTGGACATGGCGTGTGGTGCCGCCCCTCTGACGGCTGGGTCGCGGGCTGTGGGCCTGGCTGCCGCGGAGCCTTTTCAGGTGTGTGGGGTAGCGGATTCAAGGCCCTGGCTGGTTGGCCTTCCGCCTGCTGTCGTGCGGGTCTGCGGTTCCTCGTTCCGGTTATGTTGGTGGGTTGGCCGTGGTGGCGTACATCTATTCATGCCGCGGGGGAGTGGGACAACATGACCTTTACGCACCTGCTCTCCTGTGCTGCCGCAGGCCGGTCTGAAGGACCGGTAGAAAGGGTGGCCCGCGTGCTTTTGTCTTGTCAAACGGAATGTGTACAGTGTCCACACCTATATCTGCTTTTCGAGGACGAAGTTATTGAGCTTGCGTAATCCCTGACAGTTCTGATCACTGCACATGCCGTCCAGCTCATGAACAGCTATGGCCTTAGTTCGCAGAGCCTTTGATTATTGCGAACCGAGTCAGAGGACCTGCCGGCACTCAGCGTGATTGTCGTTGTCAGGCCGAGCCTGTCCACGCGACAGACCCCGGCCGCGACAAGCGCGTCGAGCTGCAGCTGCGCGTCCTGGCTGGATGAACTGACCCGTGTATAGCCAAGGTGTCTCACGTTGCCACTGTGGCTCGAAAAGGCCTCTTGAAGGCACTGCTAAGACCTCCCTCGCTGAGACGACTTAGCGAGACGTCAGGAAACACGGTATGACGCAGAACCCTATTCCTTTGATTGGCCGTAAAGGGGTGTCTTGGAAGGCTTTTGCTTTTCGAGACACATGAGAGATGAGAGGTTGGTTCTCCAGCGAAACCGGTGTCGGAGGGATCCGACAAGCAGTTTCTCGCGGCCGAAGTCTATTGTTCAGCTCGGGCTGTTCGGGACTAGGCGCCAGATGCGGTGGGTTTCGGTGTGGAGCAGCCGCCGTTCCCCGATCTTTGGCCGGCGAATCCATAGAACACCGAGCTCGGGCGCTGTTATTTCAACATATGCCGGATCCGGGCAGTGGAGATCGTCGGAGATAGCGACTGCGTCGCCCGGCTGAAGGGATGACCAGTCGGTGACTTCCTGATGGGTTCGGTGATGGGATTTTGACATGTTCATCCTTTGCAGAGGCAGATGTGAATGGATAACCCGCCCCTGATCGGTGGTGGCCAGACGCGGGCTATCCAGAAGGGAAAATTTAGCCGTTGATTACCTGGGGGACGCCGAGGTGTTTGAGTCCTTCAGCACCGAATTCGAGGCCGTAGCCGGATTGTTTTGCGCCGCCGAAGGGGATGCGTGGGTCGACGGCGCCGTGTTTGTTGATCCAGACGGTGCCGGCTTGGATGCGGGCGGCGACGTTGCGGGCTGTTGCCGGGTCTGAGGACCAGACGGAGGCGCCGAGTCCGACGTCGAGGGCGTTTGCTTTCTGGATTGCTTCGTCGATGGTGCTGTAGCGGATGATGGGCAGGGCGGGGCCGAATTGTTCTTCGGCGACGAGTGGGTTGTTGTTGTCGATGTCGGCCACGAGGGTGGTGGGGTAGAAGTAGCCGGGCTGGTCAGTGTCCGGGTTTCCGCCGAGGAGGACGCGGGCTCCGGAGGC
>NZ_LMSF01000032.1:0-169046 GCF_001428325.1 Arthrobacter sp. Soil761
CGACAAAGCTCAAGGGCCTGAGCCCGGTGCAATACCGGACCCAGACCCTCGCGGCTTAGGCTCTTATTTAGTCAGTCCAACTTCCGGGGAGCAGTTCACTGCCGGTCGGGGCCTTCATAAGTTGCGGGGACAGGATTTGAACCTGTGACCTCTGGGTTATGAGCCCAGCGAGCTACCGAACTGCTCCACCCCGCGTCGCTTGATCAACACTACCCTACTTTCACGGCCGGCCTGACCACACGTCCACCAGGCCCCCTTGGGGTTCGACGACGGTCCCGGCGGCTCCAGCGGAGAAAGCAAAAGACCCGGACATTGTTTCCAATGTCCGGGCCTTTCCTCAGTTGCGGGGACAGGATTTGAACCTGTGACCTCTGGGTTATGAGCCCAGCGAGCTACCGAACTGCTCCACCCCGCGTCGCAATAACTACTTTACCGGGAGGTGAACCGCAGGCCAAATCGAAGCGGCGTGACGTCCGTTACGCCGGCCCGGCACCTTGGCCCCCATGGGGCTCGGATGCCGGGCCGCCGCCGTCGTGCTGCTGTGCCCGTCCTGCTACCGGCCCGCTGACGGGGACGGCGTTGCCGAGGGTGAGCTGGAAGCAGCGGGGGCCGGGCTTGCCTCCGGAGCGGTGACCGGGATCTTGGCCTCTGCATCCATCGCCTTCTTCAGCGCGGCCGCCACCTTCTTCTGCGCCTCGCCATAGGCAGCGAAGTCGCCTGCCGCCAGTGCCGACTGGCCGGACTGGATGGCCGCATTCGCCTCGTCCAGGGCCGCCTTCAGCTGGGCCTTCGCGTCCGCTGCGGCCGGTGTCGCAGGCGCTGCCGGGCCGGCCGGCACCTGGCCGTTGTTGGCGGAGTCACCCGCTGCTGCACCGGAGTCACCACCGAATAGCTGCTTGAGGGCCGCGTCAAGCGTTGGCGCGAAGCCCACCTTGTCCCCGAAGGCCACCAGCACGCGTTGCAGGGTGGGATAGGACGTCTCACCGGTGGACTTGAGGTAGACAGGCTGGACGTAAAGGATGCCGCCGCCGACGGGCAGGGTGAGCAGGTTGCCGTTCAGCACGTCCGACGCACCCTGCCGCAGCAGGTTCAGTGCCTGCGAAACAGTGGGATCGGAGTTGAACTTGTTCTGCGCCTGGCCCGGACCGGGCACCTGCGTTTCCGGCGGGATCTGCAGCAGCCGGAGCTTGCCGTAGCCGTCCGCCTTCACACCGGCCTGGTTCCCGGCATCCGAGTCAGCGGCGAGGAACCCGTACAGGACGTTGCGGGCATTGCCGTTGACGATCTGCGGGATGAACGAGGACGTCAGCTGGAACGCAGGCTTCTGCTGGTCCGGCATCTGCAGCGACATGTAGAACGGCGGCTGCTTCACGTCCGTATCCACCGTGGGATCGGCAGGTACGCTCCATGCGTCGTTGTTCTTGTAGAAGCTGGTGGGATCCGTCACGTGGTACTGCCCCAGCAGCTCACGCTGGACCTTGAAGAGGTCCTCCGGGTAGCGGACGTGGCTCATCACCGCGCCGGACATCTCCGAGTACGGCTTCAGGGATGAGGGGAAGACCTTCTGCCAGGCCTTGAGGACCGGGTCCGTGTCGTCCCAGGCATAGAGGGTGACCGAGCCGTCGTAGGCATCCACAGTGGCCTTGACCGAGTTGCGGATGTAGTTCACCGTGCTGTTGGGCAGGGCCACGGCGCGGCCGGAGCTGGTCTGCGAATCAGTGGTGGCATCCGAGAGCTGCTTCTGCTGCGAGTAGGGGTAGTACTGGCTGGTGGTGTAGCCGTCCACGATCCATTTGACCCGGCCGTCGACCACGGCCGGGTAAGCGCCACCGTCAACGGTCAGGTAGGGTGCCACCTTCTGGACACGCTCGCGGGGGCTGCGGTCATACAGGATCTGCGACGCCGGGTTCACGCCGTCCGAAAGCAGCAGGTCCGAGGACTGGAACTTGATGGCGTAAAGGATCTTGTTGAAGAAGGATCCAACATTGGGCCCGCCGTTCCCCTTGAACGTGTACTGGGTTTCGCCCTCCCCTTCCTTGCCGGAAGGGCGGTCCTGCTCGCGCGGGGTGGCGCCGTCGGGTGCGCCGACGATCGAGTATTCGGGCGAGGACTCGCCGAAGTAGATCCGCGGCTCGTAAGTTGTATCGTTGCCCAACACGCCGGTGGACGGAATGCCGGACTGGAGGAATTCAGGCTTGCCGTCAACCGTGAACTTGTTGCCCTTGGCAGCCACAACCCCATAGCCGTGGGTGTACACCACATGCTGGTTCAGCCAGCCCTGCTGGTTGGTTGCCACGTTCGTGGGATTCAGTTCCCGCACGGCGATCACGGTGTCCTGGATCTTGCCGTCCACCTCGTAGCGGTCCACATTGAGGGCCTTGGGAAACTGGTAGTACGGGCGGTACTGCTCCAGCTGAGCAAACGCGTCCGAAATCAGGTTCGGGTCCAGGAGGCGGATGTTGGCAGTGGTCTGGGCGTCCGGCGCCAACGCGCCGGTACTGGCCGTGTTGGTGGCGTCGTACCGGGTTTCCTGGATGCCGTCCAGGCCGTAGGCCTTGCGCGTGTTCTCGATGTTGCGCTGGATGTACTTGCTTTCCAGCGTCTGCTCGGACGGGCGGACCTGGAACTGCTGGATCACCCAGGGATACACGCCCCCGGCCAGGATGGAGGTGATGATCAGCATGGCGGTACCGATCACCGGAAGGCGCCAGCGGCCAATCACGGCGGCCACGATGAACAGGATGGCCACCAGCACGGCAGCCACGGCGAGGATGGCCTTGGTGGGGATGACGGCGTTGACATCCGTGTAGAGGGCGCCAGCCCAGCGGCCGCCGTTGCTCTGGACGGAAGAGTAGCGGTCCAGCCAGAAGTTGACGCCGAGGAGCACCAGGAAGGCGGCGCCAGTCACGGCGATGTGGATCTGTGCCGCGCGGCTGGTGAACACGCCGCGCTCCATCAGCCGGATGCTGCCGTACAGGTAGTGGGTGAGGATGCCGGCGATGCCCGCAATCACCACCACGCTGATCAGGAACCCGGTCACAAAACCGAGGAACGGCAGGGTCATCAGGTAGAAGCTGATGTCCATGTTGAACTGCGGATCGGCCTCGCCGAAGCCAACCTGGTTGAAGAACAGCAGGACCTTCTGCCACTGGCTCGCCGCAGCGCTGCCCGCAAACAGGCCGAAGAGGACCGGCAGGCCCACCATGACGATGCGCCGGACCGGCTCCAGCTGCGCCTGGTACCGGTTGAGGTTGTCCCTGATTTCAGAGTCCGGCGCGTAGACCGGCCGGGCGTTGTAGGCAATGCGGATCGAAAAGAAGACAGCCGCGAACATGATGGCGAAGCCGGCCACGAAGGTGGCGATCTTGGCGAGGTTCTCGGTGACGAAGACTTCGATGAAGCCCAGTTGCCGGTACCAGAGGACGTCGGTCCAGACGTTGGCGAAGAAAATGAAGCCCACTACCACCAGGGCGACAATAATCAGGGTGGGCGTCAGCACGCCGCGTCGTGAAGGGGGCCTGCCGGTGGACATGGTGCTGGCGGGACGGGACAAACTGGGTACCTCATAGCTGGTCGTCGAAATATTCGAAGCGTGCGAGCGACGTACGGTACCGGTCAAACGGCTGGTTTCGTCCGTCAACTGTGCCACGAGTGGCGGTAAAGCTTAGTTCCTGTGAGTCTAGTTGCGCCCAGTCTATTTGCTGGCGCAGGCCGGGAGCGCGGATGTGTCCTGGCCGCTTCCGGCCAGTTCCACGGCATGCCGGGCTTCCGAGAGGTTTTCCACGCGGACCGCCTGGAGGCCGTCGGGAACGTGGCCGGCCACTTCGTTGCAGTTGCCGGCGGGCGCCAGGAAAAGGGTGGCACCGGACGAACGGGCACCCCGCATCTTTTGCCCGATGCCGCCGATGGGTCCCACCTTGCCGTCAGGCGAGATGGTGCCGGTACCCGCGATATGTTTTCCGCCGGTGAGGTCCCCCGGCGTAACCGTATCGATGATGCCCAGCGAGAACATGAGCCCGGCACTGGGCCCGCCCACCTTGTCCAGGGAGATCTGGACCTGGAAGGGGAAGCTGAAGAGATACTTCAACATGACACCGAGGATGAAACGGCCCTGGCCGTTGTCCTTGGGCGTGACCTGGACGGTGACGGGCTGGCTGGCGCGTTCCACCGTTACCGATACCGGGGCACCCTTGCCCGAGGCCAGCTCATCCTGGATCACACTGAGGGCGGTGATGTCCCTGCCGTTAATGGATTTGAGGATGTCCCCTTGCTGGATCCTGCCGGCGGACGCGGAATCCTTGGACAGGTCCGCGGCCTGGAGCTGTTGGCTGAAGGGAATCCCGAGTTCATTCAGGGCGGAGGCCACCGCGTTCTCCTGGGACGTGGCCATGGCCACCGCACTCTGTTCCTGGGCCTCTTCCTTCGTTGTGCCCGTGGGATAGATCAGCTCCACCGGGTACACGGCTTTGGAGTTGTCCAGCCATGCCGAGAATGCGTTGAGGATGCTGACCGGGCCATTGGGGCCGCCGTCAACGTACACGGTGGTCAGGTCGAGGCTCCCGGCAGCCGGATACGTTTCGCGGCCGCTGACGTTGATGACCGGATGTCCCTGGCTCTCCCCCAGCGTGTTGTAGGTGGGCCCGGGCGATTCAATGACATACGGCACCGGAAGCGTCCCCACGGCAATTCCCAGCCCCAACGCCGCCAGCCCGGCAACCATCATGGTGGAAAGCCGCCTGCCCGTGCCGCCGCCGTCGGACGCGCCGGGGCCGCTGCCTTCAACTGCCTGGCCGCCACCGGCCCCGGAGCCTTCGGGCGGGCTGCCGGCACCAAACGGACCGGGATTGGAGAAAGGGGGAAGATCGGGAACGTGGTCCTCTGAAGGGTGGCCGCCACGGGTTGTAGTCACCCCACCAACAGTACGCGGTGGTGGTGCGACCGGGCGCTTTGCCTAGAGCGAACGACGGCGGCGGGCGGCAGACAGCCGACCCCCACCGGGGTACCGTGAAGGTTGATCAACAGTCACACCATCGATCGGCGGGACCATGACCTCCAACCCACTCAATCCGTCCAACGGCGACGACACCCCCAAGGATCCGTTGACCGAAATGCTGCAGAACCTGATGGGCGGCAAGGGGATGGAAAACTTCGATCCCGCCGAGCTGGCCAAGGCGGCCGGCCTGCCGGACGACCCCAACCTGCTGGCCCAGATGTTCTCCCAGGTTCAGGCGATGATGAGCGCACCGTCCGAAGGGCCCGTCAACTGGACACTGGCCCACGACAATGCCCGGCGGGTTGCGGCCGGCAGCGCGGACCCGTCCGTCACTGCCCAGCAGTCCCGGGATGTGGATGAAGCCCTCCGCCTCGCCGAGATGTGGCTGGACCCCGTCACCGACCTGCCCGCCACCGGTCTGATCGGCAAGGCATGGTCCCGCGCGGAATGGGTGGAGGCCACCCTGGGCACCTGGAAGCGGCTGACAGAACCCGTGGCCAACAGCATCGCCAATGCGCTCTCCTCCGCCATGACGGAGCAGATGCCCGAGGAAATGAAGTCCATGATGGGCGGCGCCTCTTCGATGCTGCAGAACATGGGCGGCGCCATCTTCGGTATGCAGCTGGGGCAGGCAATCGGCGCCCTGTCCAAGGACGTGGTGAGCTCCACCGACATCGGCGTCCCGCTGGCCGACCTTGAGATGGCACTCCTGCCGGCCAATGTCGCCGCGTTCGGCGAGGGCCTGTCCCTGCCCGAGAACGACATCCGGCTGTTCCTGGCCGTGCGGGAAGCCGCGCACGCCCGGCTGTTCGTACAGGTTCCCTGGCTGCGCGGACACCTGCTGGGCGCCATCGAGGCATACGCCCGCGGCATCCACATCGACACCTCACGCATCGAGGAACTCGCCCGCGACCTTGACCCCAGCAACCCGGAAGGCATCCAGGAGGCCCTGTCGCAGGGCGTGTTCATGCCACAGCGGACTCCCGCCCAGGAACAGGCACTGGAAAAGCTCGAGACCGCGCTGGCCCTTGTGGAGGGCTGGGTGGATGAACTGACCGCGGCCGCCACGGAGAAGGTCCTGCCGTCCGCCGGGGCACTGCGCGAAACAGTGCGGCGCCGGCGGGCAACGGGCGGTCCCGCCGAACACGCCTTCGCTTCACTGGTGGGACTCGAGCTGCGTCCGCGCAGGCTGCGGGACGCGGCCACCCTGTGGGCCACGTTGAAGGAGGAACGCGGGATCGAGGGCCGTGACGCCATCTGGCACCACCCCGACCTGCTGCCCACGGCCGAGGACCTGGATGATCCGAAGGGTTTCAGCTCCCGCCGCAAGCTTGCCGAGGCAAGCGACAGCGAGGTGGATGACGCGCTGCAGAAACTGCTGGACGGCGGTTTCGACGACACCTCCGGTGATCAGGGCGGCGCCGGGGACACCGGCAGCAAGGACGACGACGGCGGAACGGACCAGCCCCAGGGCTGAGACATTGCTGGCGGGCCAGGGCTTCCTGGCCCGCCAGACTGCTTTCCGCCGGATTTAATGCCCGCTATTGGACCACGTCAGCGTCAAGCGGGCCGACGTCAGGCTGGTCGGCATCTTTGTCCATTCCCCGCGACGTGGCGAAGGAAACACCCTCGAGGAAGGCCTTGGCCCGCTGGGTTTCGGGGTAGGCCTCCAGCAGCTGCCAGAAGGCAGCGTTGTGTGAGGCCACCAGGAGGTGGGCCAGCTCGTGGAGCAGCACGTAGTCGATGACCCACTGGGGCATGGGCCGCAGCTTGTCAGACAGGCGGATGGTCCCCTCGGCCGGCGTAGCCGAACCCCACCGGGAATTCTGGTTGCTGACCCAACGGACGGATGTGGGCACTGACCGGCCACCGAGGTATTGCGTGGACAGCGTGGCCGCATGGGCTGCGAGGGCCTCATCTGTGGCAGGACGCCGCCGCCCGGCTGCCGCCTGCCGCTGCCCCTGCTTGTGCAGTTTGGCCAGCATTTTGTGGACCCACTCGCGCTCCTGCGCCGCAGTGAAGCGGGCCGGAATGGCAACCACCGCCGTCCCGTCTTCCCAGAACGCCGCCACGGTGCGGGTGCGCCGGGCAGAGCGCCGCACCTCCACCGGAGAACCGTTCGAGGTGGTCAGCACTGACGCCTGCCGGGCACCGCCGCTGGCTCCGCGTTTCACAGGACCGAGCTTTCGACGAGGACCCGGAGGACGTCCTCCCCGTACTTTTCCAGCTTGGATGGGCCAACGCCGGCCAGGCCGGCAAGTTCCTCCAGCGACGCCGGCCTCGCCTCCGCGATGGCAGTGAGGGTGGCGTCGGTAAAGACGACGAAGGCCGGGACGTCCGCGGATTGGGCCACCTCGCGGCGCCAGTTGCGGAGCGCATCAAAGGTCTGCTCCTCGTAGCTGGGGGGACACGCGTTGCAGCGGCCAACCTTGCGTTCCGCCCCGGTGGCAAGCATGCTCCCGCAGACCCGGCACACAGCGGGGGCGGCAGCCTTGCGGCGCGGAAGCGCGCCCTTCCCCCGGGTGCTTGAGCTTGCCACCGAGTCCGGCCGCAGGCCGTCGAGGAACCGGGACGGCTTCCGGTTGGCGCGGCCGCCGGGGGTCCTCGCGGTGCTCCACGAGAGGGAAAGGTGTTCACGGGCGCGGGTGATGCCGACATAGAGGAGGCGGCGCTCCTCATCCACCGATTCCGGTGAATCGGCGAAGGAAATGGGCATCAGGCCTTCGCTGAGCCCCACCAGGAAGACGGCATCCCATTCCAGGCCCTTGGCCGCGTGGAGCGAGGCGAGCGTAACGCCCTGCACGGTGGGCGCGTGCTGGGCGAGGGAACGTTCCTGGAGTTCGTTGACGAAATCAGCCAGGCCAAACTGGGGGCCGCGGGACTGCACCAGTTCGTCGGCGAGCGCCACCAGTGCCGCGAGGGACTCCCAGCGTTCGCGCAGGGCACCCCCGCTGTGCGGTGCCGAGTCGGTGTAGCCGAGGGAGGAGACGATGTCCCGGACCAGTTGACCCAGGGGTTCCGGTGTGTCCGATTCGGAAACCGCCCGGGTGGCGGCACGCAGCTGGAGGATCGCGTCCCTTACCTCCTTGCGGGCGAAGAAGCGCTCGCCGCCGCGCAGCTGGTAGCCGATGCCTGCCGCGGCCAGCGCCTGCTCGTAAGCCTCGGACTGGCCGTTGGTGCGGAAAAGGATGGCCACCTCGCTGGCTGGAGTGCCGGCGTCGAGCAGTGCCTTGATCTTCTGCGCCACCGTGGCGGCTTCAGCTTCGTCGTCCGTGCACTCGGTGAACTGGGGCGCGGGCCCGGCGGGGCGCTGCGCCACGAGCTGGAGGGGCGATGCCCACGCGGCGTCGGCGGTGGACCCGCCGCTGCGGCGGGCGGCCAGCAGGTCATTGGCCAGTTTCACCACCTGCGGGGTGGAGCGGTAGTCCCTGATGAGCTTGACCACGTTGGCCTGGGGGTATCGGGTCTTGAAGTCCAGGAGGTGCCGGGGCGATGCGCCGGTAAAGGAATAGATGGTCTGGCTTGCGTCACCCACCACGCAGAGTTCGTCACGGCCGCCGAGCCACAGGTCCAGGAGCCGCTGCTGCAGCGGGGAGACGTCCTGGTATTCGTCCACCACAAAGTGCCGGTACTGTTCCCGGACCGTGGCGGCCACCTTCTCGTCCTCCTGCAGGATGCCCACCGTGATCAGCAGGACGTCCTCAAAGTCGATCACGTTGCGGTCCGTCTTGACGTCCTCGTAGGACTGGAAGACCCGGGCGACCGTGGTGAGGTCGAACCCGCCGGGCGCGCCCCTCCCCTGGGCGTTCTCCAGGTAATTGGCCGGTGTCAGCATGGACACCTTGGCCCATTCGATTTCCGAGGCAAGGTCGCGGATGGAGGCCCGGTCCGTGCTGAGCCTGAGCCGCCGGGCGGCCTCTGCCAGCATCTGGGCCTTGTGGTCCAGCAGGTTGGGCAGTGTTCCACCCACCGCCTGGGGCCAGAAGAACTGCAGCTGGCGCAGGGCAGCGGCGTGGAAGGTACGGGCCTGCACGTTGCCGGCGCCGAGGTCCCGCAGGCGGCTGCGCATCTCTGCCGCAGCCCGGGCCGTGAACGTTACGGCGAGCAGGCGCTGCGGAGTGTAAACCCCCGAGTGCACGCCGTAGGCGATGCGGTGGGTGATGGCACGGGTCTTTCCGGTGCCCGCGCCGGCCAGGACGCACAACGGGCCATTCAAGGTGCTGGCCACCTCACGCTGTTCGGCGTCCAGTCCGCCGAGGATCCGGTCCTCCAGCGAGGCTGCTCCGTCAAAATTCTCTGTAGTCACTTCTGCTGCTTTGTTTCTCGACTACCGCGTGCTGGAGTCTGGTGGATGGAATAACTTAGGCGCCAGTGAGGTCCTGGATCCGGCCGCCGTACCAGTGCTCAATAAGCGAGCGGGCAATGGAGAGCCTGGTGGAGATGGTGATCTCCCCGCTGAGCACCGCTTCCTGGAGTTCCTCCCGGCTGAACCAGCGGGCCCTGGTGACCTCCACGCCGTCGGGCGTTGCCTGGGCGTCCTCGGTGACGGCGGTGAATCCAAGCATAAGGGAGGCGGGGAACGGCCACGACTGGGAGCCGAGGTACTGGCAGGCGGTGACCCGCACGCCCACCTCCTCCTGGATCTCGCGCACCACGGCCTCTTCAAGGGATTCGCCAGGCT
Source organism: Arthrobacter sp. Soil761 (assembly GCF_001428325.1). Taxonomy (NCBI): domain Bacteria; kingdom Bacillati; phylum Actinomycetota; class Actinomycetes; order Micrococcales; family Micrococcaceae; genus Arthrobacter; species Arthrobacter sp. Soil761. The sequence goes on from NZ_LMSF01000032.1 coordinate 9,675, forward strand.
CAACGAACCCGGCGAGGGTGGAGTAGTTCCGGGCGTCCACGGGGCCGCCGCCACCCAGGAGCAGCCGGCCGTCCGGGCCGACGACAGTGACGATGATGGCGGGGTCCGTGCGGGGGAAGTGTTCGGAACTGTCCGCCGGGCACCGGCGCACCCAGCCGCCGGCCACCACTTCCGTGGGGGTGCCGCAGCGTGGGCAATGCGTGTGGGCAGCGTGCCAGTTTGCGATGGCGCTGGCTTCCACGAACAAGGCTGTGGAAGTGGCCGTCAAGCCTGCTGCGACGTCGCGGAATCCAGCCCACTCAGCATCCGCGGGGATACCGGCGGTCCCGGGTTCCGGGGGCTCAGGAAGGACGAACAGCAGCAGCCCGGTCCCGGCCGGAAGGTCTGAGGCAGGCAGCGCCGAGCCCAGGTACACCACGAGTTCCGGCGCGGCTCCTGCTGCTTTCAGCTGTGCCAGGAGTTCCCTGGCCCCGGTCAGCATCATGTCGCCGCCCTGCACCAGCCCCTGGCGCCTCGACAGGACCGCAGCCAGCGCATCCGGGCCGGACAGAAGATCATCGATCATGCCGGGCCTGGCGCGCGCGGCCGATCCGCGGTCCACCAAGGCCGGCCTTACGGGGAGCAGGGTATCCACCAGATGGTTCGCCGACAGCCGTTCCGGCGCCGCCTGGTGGACGGGTATGACAGACTCCGCATGGCTCATGGTTCCACCGTACTGACTGCTTCCGACATTTCACATTTCGGGAGGTACCGCCCCGCCGCAGGGAAGCCCCCTATTTGCAGCTATCTCAAGACTCGCCGCGGCCGGACCGCTGTCTGGGAGGGCGGGCAATCTACCGTGGAACGGTGAGAAGAAAACCGATTGAACTGGCGGCAATAGCAACCGCGGCAGTCCCCGGACTGACCCCGACGGCCGTTAGCTCCGCGCCGGATGACCCCGCGGACTTCGATTCGGCCCTGCTCCTCGATTCCGAAGGAAAGCGCTGGCGGGTCCGGTCGCCGCGCCACGCGGAAGCCAGCGCGCGGCTGGAAACGGAATTCCTGGTACTCCGGGCTTTTGCTCCCGCCGTGCGCGCCGAACTGCCGTTCCTGATGCCGACGGTGGCCGGCAGCGTCCGGCTGGGAACGCTGACCACCTTCGTATACTCGCACCTGTCCGGCACCACACGCAGCGTCGAGGAGCTGACGTCGGGGCCTGCCGGCCTGGCCCGGGAGATCGGCTCCGCCTTGGCCGCGGTCCACGACCTGCCCCGCTCACTGGTCAGCAACGCCGACCTGCCCAGCTACACCCCCAACGAGTTCCGCCAGCGGCGGCTGAACGAACTGGACCAGGCAGCCACCACCGGCAAGATCCCGGCCGCACTGCTGCGCCGCTGGGAACACGCCATGGAGGATGTGTCCCTGTGGCGGTTCAACCCCTGCGTGGTCCACGGCGACCTGCATGAGGACAACCTGCTGGTGGAGGCGGGCAGGGTGACCGCAGTAACAGGTTGGACCGACCTGCGCATCGGGGACCCGGCCGATGACTTCGCCTGGCTGGTGGCTTCCAATGAACAGGACTTCATTGACGCCGTGCTGAAGGCGTACACATCCAGCCGACGCGACGTGCCGGACCAGCACCTCCTGCGCCGGGCCGCCCTGTCCGCCGAATTCGCCCTGGCTCAGTACCTGGTCAAGGGCCTCGCCACCGGTGACCAGGACATGGTCACCGAGGCGGAAGACATGCTGGAGAGCCTGGCCAGCGACATCGCCGAGTACGGCGGCCAGCCGATCAGCGTGGAGCCGCTTCCGGTCAAGGACAGCCCGGACGCTGCAGGCGCATCCGTTCCCGCAGCCGCCACCGGATCCGGAACAGGCGCGGCCTCCGGGAGCGGCAGTTCCGCCGTCACTCCCGCCGTTACGGTGGTTCCGGTCCCCGCCGGGTCCACTACGCCAGCGGAGCCGGCAGTCTCCATCCAACCTGCAGTGCACGTTGCCCCCATCCCGGCGGAGCAGCCCACTGCAGCCGGTTCCGCGGAGGCCACGGGCGCCGAAACCCCCGGAACCAAGGGTCCGGACGATACATCCACCGCCGCCATCTCGGTCATTAACGTCAAACAGGGCTGAGCCTGGCCAGGCCTGGCCACGTGGCAGTCCCACTCAAGGCCGGCTAAGCGCAGCGGCAACGATTCCTTCCAGCTCGTCGGCCGATCCCAAATCGTGCGGCCGCACCACAGCGTTGTCAGCCACGTAGAAGAATGCAGCCCGCACGTCCTCCAGGGGAACATCCTTCAGGCGTGCCCACGCCAGCCGGTACACCGCCAACTGGATCGAACGGGTCTTCAGCTGCTCCGCGGACGGCCGGCGGCCGGTTTTCCAGTCCACCAGGTCCCAGCGGCCATCGGCGTCACGGAATACGGCGTCCACCCGGCCCCGCACCACAACCTCCCCAACCCTGGTTTCCACCGGGACCTCGACGAAGGCCGGGTTCCGCTCCGCCCAAGGGGAAGCCTTGAACGTAGCCACCATCTCATCCAAATCGTAGGCAGCATCGATATGGTCGTCCGAACCGGGCGCTTCGCCGAGGTCCAGCATTCCGGCCCTGCCAAAATATTCCTCCACCCAAGCATGGAAAGCGGTGCCCTTCCGGGCCGACATGCCCGGTTCCCGGGGCACCGGCCGGCGCAGGCGCCCCAGCACCGCCTCAGGGTCATCCCCGAGGTCAACCAGGGTGGAAGCAGAGATGTGGGTAGGCAGGTGCACATCCTGCCCACTGGATCTTCTGGCCCTGCGCTCCAGCAGCAACGCGGCTTCGCGTGCCCAGCCGGCCGCTGCTCCCGTCAGGCCGGGCTGCGGCCCGGACCGCTCCGCGGGCACCAGCGCTCCCCCGCCGGTGGACAGGATCCCGAGCACCCGTTGGGCCGCCGACTCCATGGCCGTCCTTCGCCCGCGGGCCAACCGAAGGCGCTCACTGCTGCGTGGGTCCACGGGCCCTTCAAGGGGGTCGTACGGCCAGGTTGCTTCTTCTGTTTCCAGTGTCAACGGACTCTGCAGGGGCAGCGCTGCCTCCTCCAGCGACAGCGGGTGGACCACAGCCTCCCGACTTCCCGCGCCGTCAGCCGGTTGCGCCAGGACTTCCAGCTCCGCAAGGAATGGAGACATCTCCGCCCGCCCCGCCCGTGAGCCCACCCAGGCGGCACTGGACACCCACAGGACATGCTTGGCCCTGGTGTAGGCGACGTACGCCAGCCGCCGTTCCTCCGATTCGCCGTGGGCCTGCACCCCGGCCTTGTAGTCCTTCTCCGCGTCCAGCCAGCCTTTCTGGTCCGGTTGGTCGAGGTCCCACTGCGGAAGGTCGGCCCGGTCCCCGCGCAGCGGCCAGGGCAGCGCGGCGGAACCGCTGCTCCAGCGGGAGTCCCTGTCGCTGGGGAAGGCTCCGGCATTCATCCCGGGGACAAACACAACATCCCATTCCAGGCCCTTGGAAGCGTGGACCGTCAACAGCTGCACGGCCTCCCGGTTCACGTCACTGGCAGGCGCTTCCAACCCGTTTTCTTCCGCTGAAGCAGCCTCCAGCCAGGACAGGAAAGCGAGGATATCCACTCTCTGGGAGGTGCGCAGGAACCCGGCGGCGGCATCCTGGAACGCATCGAGGTTGCGGCGGGCCTGGTGGATGCTGATCCCCGGGCGCGCTGCCACTTCGATGTCCAGCAGCATGGCCCTCTCCACCTCGCCCAGGAGCGTGGTGAGGTCATCGCCGAGGTATCCGCGCAGTTGCCGCAACTCGGCAGACAGCCGGGCCAGCCTGCTGCGGGCCGCAGCGCTGAGGATGCGGCCATTCTGCGACGTCCACCCGTCACGCGGCAGGAAGTCCAGGGCCTCCACCAGGCTGGCGCCGTCGGTAAGGTCACCCTCGAGGACGGGGACGCCTGCTTCATCGCTGTCACCGTCCCGGGTGTCGGCGTCGAACTCCTGCGCAGCCCGCCCCCGCCTCCTTGCCAGCTGGCTCGACCAATCGCGCAGGGCCATGAGGTCGGCAGGACCTATCCGCCATCGGGCACCCGCGAGCAGCCGCATCAGGGCATCAGACCGCCCCGGATCGGCAAGCACGCGGAGGGTGGCCACCAGGTCAACAATCTCCGGGGTGTCCAGGAGTCCGCCAAGACCGACGATTTCGTAAGGGATCCCCCGGGCCTCGAACTGCCGCCGGACGGTTTCCATCTGGGCGCGCCTGCGGCACAGCACGGCGAGGGCCGGCGGCTCGGGCACACCGTCAGGTTTCAGTTCGAAGTCTGTCACCCGGTATTTCAGGACATCGTCAGCCAGGGCTGCAGCTTCCTCCACGTCGCTGGCGAAACGGCCCAGCACCACCGTTCCGTCCACGGCATGGGGGCTCGGCTGCAGCGGGGGCACGTCCGCAGCTGCTGCCCTGTCCCCGGCAGGTCCCTTGTGGGCCGCTGACCGGCCGAGGGATTGCGACATGACGTTTGCTGCGGCCAGGATCGACCGGCCGTTCCGCCAGGCCGTTGTGAGGTATGAGGTGGGGGCAGGCGCCCAGCCCGGTGCCTCGTCCGGTGCGCTGGTCCGGACGGGAAATTCGCGGACGAAGTGGAACAACTGGCCCGCGGAAGCGCCACGGAAACCATAGATTGACTGGTTGGGGTCCCCGACCGCTGTCACGGCGTGGCCGCCGCCGAACAGACGGGAAAACAGCACCAACTGCGCGTATGAGGTGTCCTGGAACTCGTCGAGCAGGACCACTTTGTACCGCTGGCGCTCCATCTGGGCAGCCAGCGGGACCTCCTGCGCCACCTTGGCGGCGAGGGCCACCAGGTCGCCGAAATCGAGTGCGCCGCGGGCCCGTTTGGCTGCGGCGTAGCGGCCCACCATGTCAGCGACGCTTGCCCTGGTCCGCAGCATTCCACCCAGGTCCAGTGCCGCCTTGGGCGGGTTCCTTTTCTTTCCGGCCACGTAGGGCAGTGAATCAAACTCCGAAAGGCGGGCCATGAGCCACGCTTCGACGTCCTCAGGCTCCTGAAGGTGTTCCGCGCATTCCCCCGCCAGCTGAATGACGGCCTTCACCAATGTGGACTTGGCGGCCCGGAAGTGGGCGTATTCGCCGTCGTAGGCCTCAACCACCTCACTGGCCAGCTGCCAGGCCTGCGCGCCGCCCAGCAGAACCACGTCCCGCTCCACCCCGAGCCGCAGCCCGTAGTCGGAGACGATGCCGCTGGCGAACGAATGGTAGGTGGACACTTTGGGCTCAAGGGCGTCACTGCTGCCCAGGGCCTCCGGAAAGACGCCTTTCCCGGCCTCCTTCGCCGCAAGACGCTGCAGGGCCAGGAGCTTTGACCGGATCCGGCTGGCAAGTTCGCCGGCCGCCTTCCGGGTGAAGGTCACGCCCAGGACCTCCTCAGGGGTGACCCACCCGTTGGCCACGAGCCAGACCACCCGGTCCGCCATGGTGGCGGTTTTTCCCGATCCGGCTCCCGCGATGACCAGCCGCGGAGCAAGCGGCGAGGAGATGATCGCTGATTGCTCAGGCGTTGGGGTATTTCTTTCTCCGAGCAGCGCAGACAGTTCTTCGGGGCTGAAGCGCACCGCCGGAGCGGCTTCCGCGGCTGCCGGCACCCTGCTCATTCGGTCACCTGCCTTCCGCGCGCGCACAGGGGGCACACCTCAGGGAGCCGGCAGCCATGGCCGCCATGGCTGCCCTTGGCAGGGTCATGCCGTGCAACGAACTCCTTGCCGGCCATCACGGCGGCCGCCTCCTTCACCATGTCCAATGCCCAGTTCTCCTGCGGGTCGAGTGGTTCCTGCTGCTGGATGGCTGGATTGATGGCTCCAGTCCCCAGCTGTGCCAGCACGGCCCCGCCGGACCTGGGGCGGTCCCCGTCAGCGCCGGCATCGAAACCGCCCGCCAGTACCGCCGCCTGGTATGCGCCGAGCTGTGGGTGGCGGGACAGATCGTCCTTGCCTGGCTGCCGCTTCCCGGTCTTGAGGTCCACCACCACCAGCCGCCCTTCGGCGTCGATCTCCAAACGGTCCACCTGGCCGCGGAGCACCGCTTCACGCGGCGGAGCATCGTCCACTGCCACCTGGCCAAGGGCCACTTCAAAGTCCTTTTCCACGCCCAGCAGGCTGCGGTTTTCGCTCCTCATCGAAAGCACGTACTGCGCAAGCTTGCGCACCATGGCTTCAGCACGCTGGAAGTCCAGCTTTCCCTCCCAGTTGTCCTTCATGCCCAGCGCAGGCCAGCGCCGCACGAGTTCAGCAACGTACTCTGATCCGGACGCGTCCGGCATGTCCTGCGCGATCGCGTGCACCAGGGTGCCCAGGCTCCGGGCGAAGTCCGTTGCTGCTTCCCCGCCGGCTGCCTGGACGAACCAGTCCAACGGCGACTTTTGGACGGTCTCCACTTTTGAGGGGGAAACGGACACCGTCCCGCCGGGCGGGACCACCGCCTCCGAGGAGGTCAAAGGGGCAAGTCCCCACCAGCTGTCCGGGTGCGCTCCGGCCACGGCAGGGTCCTGCGCAGCGAGATGCGCCAGAACCCTCGCGGCTTCCGCTGCCTGGGCTGTCCCCTCCAGCTGGACATGTTGCCGGAGCTCGGCGACCAGGGCGCGCAGCGTCATGGGCCGTTCCACCTGGGTGAACGCCCGCCCCTCCTCCCCCGGGTCCAGGGGCGCAACGAAGTCCAGGAAGGATGACGGCTGGCAGTCCTCCGACGAGACTGCTGTACAGACCAGCAGCTCCCGTGCCCTGGACACCGCCGTGGAGAAACTCCGGAGTTCGTCGTAGCGGATGTCCCGGAGGCGGCTCAAGGGGTCCCGCTGGAGGGCATACTCCGGACCATGTTCCACGGCATCCGCATACAGCGTGCTGCCGAGCAGTTCACCGCGGAGCCTTGTGTTGGGCCACACCCCCTCCTGCAGCCCCGCAACTATCACGACGGGCCATTCCCGCCCGGCGGCACTGGCGGGGGTCATCAACTCCACGGCATCATCCACCTGGGCGCGGGCGGCGAGGGTGTCCATGGGAAGCTCCTGGTTCAGGAGGTACTCCAGGAACTGTTCGGGGCCCGCGCCGGGCATCTGGTCCACGTAGCGCTCCGCTGTGTGGAACAGCGCCATCATGGCGTCCAGGTCGCGGTCAGCCCGGGCCCCGTGCGGGCCGCCCGACAAAGCGGTGGCCGTCCACACCGATGAGAGCCCCGTGGAGTTCCAGAGCGCCCACAGCACCGACTCGGCGTTGGCACCGGGCAGGTGGGCGGCTTCCCGCCCGGCCTGGATCATCCGGGCAGTCCGGCGGGCGGCGCGGCCCTCGATACCCAGTGCACCCAGCGCGCCGGGCTCAAGCAGTGCCTCGACCAGCAGCACATCGCTGGCGCGGCCCCCGCCGCCCAGGAGTTCCTCGCGCCGCAGCGATTGCCGGAGCCTGCGCAGTTCGATGGAGGTGGCACCACCGATGCGGGAGGTGAGAAGTGACACTGCGGCCTCGGGTGTCAGCAGCTTGGGATCCAACGCAATGGCGAAAGCATCCAGCAGGGGCCGGACAGCCACCTCGTCCCGGACCGCCGATTCGGCCACAGGCACCCGCACCGGAATGCCCTGCCCGGAGAGATAACGCTGCAACTCGCTGACCTGGCCGCCGTTGCGGACGATGACTGCAATATCCGCGAGATCGCGGTTGTGGTTGATGTGCTGGTCCAGGATCCGCTGTGCAACATACCGGAGCTCATGCACCGGAGTGGGGACCAGATGGGCCTCGACGTTCCCGGGAACGGCAGGTCCGGGGCGCGCGGGGTCTTCGGCCTGTCCAGGCCACACCGGCGGTTCAAGGCGCCGTGCCAGCTGGCCGCCTGCGCGCTGCGAAATGCGGCCCGCGACGTTTTGCCACGCCTCGGCCAGGCTGGGCGCCAGGCCGTGGGCGTGCCACAGCGGGCGCTCCAGGACAGGCGTCCGGGTTGACAGCAGCCGGGGCAGCTCCGCCACCAGGTCGGGACGGGCTCCCCGGAAACCCTGGACCACCGTGTCCGGGGACGATGTCACGTAGCAGTCCTTGCCGGCGGCGATATCTGCCAGCAGCTCAAAGATAGCGGGGTTTGCTTCCTGGATATCGTCCACCAGGACAACCTGCAGCCGGGCACGTTCCGCGGCGAGGAAATCCGGGGCGTCCTGGAAGATCTGCCGGGCGGCCGTGATGATCCCGGCGGGATCGAAGGCCTCGGGCATCCGCAGGTCAAGGACGTCGCGGTACTCGGCATACAGCGCAGCTGCGGCTTTCCAATCGGGCCGGTTGCATTCATCCGCCAACCGGACAAGGTCCCCGGCCGTGCGGCCGGATTCGATGATGCGGTCAAAGAGCTGCCGCACTTCCTGGCGGAAGCCGCGGGTTTCCAGTGCCCCCTCAAGATCGGCGGGCCAGGGCAGTTCAAGGCCGGGAAGCCTGTGGCCTTCGAGGAGTTCCCTGATGATGAGGTCCTGTTCCGGGCCGGACAGCAGCCGTGGCGGCCTGGAAAGCGGGATGACGCCCTCGGCCTTGGCACGGCGGATCAGGTCGAAGGCGTAGGAGGCCCACGTCCTGGCGGGGGTGGTGCTGAGGCTCCTGTCCAGCCGGGCGGTAAAACGGTCGCGCAGGAAATCGGCAGCAAGGCGGGTGGGCGCGAGAATCAGCATGCGCTCGGGGTCGACGCCGTCACGGAAGACCCGCTGGACGGCGGCCTCGACCAGGACGGTGGTTTTTCCCGTGCCCGGTGCGCCCGGGACCAGGACGGGCCCTGAACCCTGTGCCACGTCAACTGCGGCCTGCTGGTCCGGCGTGAGCCGGAGGGCTTCCACGTGCACCCGTCGCGGGGGCAGCAACCGGAGGGCAGGGACAGCAGGCAGGCCACTGCCGCTGTCCGGGGTCCCTGCGTCGGGAAAAGCCTGCTCCTGCCCCGTGTGGGGCTGGCCTGTCCCCGGCGCCTGCCGGTGCGGGTCCCAGGGGCCGGTCAAAGGAATTGTTACGGTCACAAAATCATTCCATCATCAGCCACCGACAATCTGTGGAGGCTGCGCTCAAGTTGCCCGGCAATTGCGTCGATACTGTCAAAATCACTCTCCGTGGGTGCCCAGCGGGCGGCCGCCAGGTCAACCCGCCACCGGCCCTCCCCGGTCCGGAGGTACGAACTGAAGTCGCCAAGGAGCGCGGTGCCCTCTTCAAGGTAAAGGAGGAGGGCCTCGGCCTCATGCCCCTCGGGCGCGTGGCCGCTGGCCTTCAGGACGCGCCACCAGGGAACGCCGCCGCCATGGTGGCTCATGACGGAACCGATCTGGCGCGGTCCGCCCGAACCCAGGAGCTCGGCCACATCCCCGTACGACACTGCGGACCCTGGCGGTACCAGCCTTACGACGGCAAGGACCGCTTGGACGTACTCATTCCGCATTGATCCAATCTAGCCCCAGTGGCGTTCCACGGATTTGTCAGTGGGTCCCTTTAGCGTTGAAGCATGAGTTCCTGGAACACCCTTCCCCGCGCAGCCTTCGACCTGGAAACCACCGGCCGCAATTCGCGGGCGGCAAGAATCGTCACCGCATCAATCACCGTGGTGGACCACCAAGGCCAGGTCATCAAGGAACACGAGTGGCTGGCTGATCCCGGCGTGGAAATCCCCACCGAGGCAAGTGACGTCCACGGCATCACCACCGAACAGGCCAGGCGGGACGGCCGCCCGGCGCACGAGGTCACCCGTGAAGTCGCCGCGGTGCTCCAGGAGCTCTTCGATTCCGCCATCCCGGTGATCGCGTTCAACGCGAGCTACGATTTCACGGTCCTTGCCGCTGAGTCCGCCCGCTATGGGATTCCCCAGCTCAGCCGCTTCCCGGTCCTTGACCCCTACATCATGAACAAGCAGGTTGACCGGTTCCGCAAGGGCAAGCGCACGCTCACCGCATTGTGCGAGGAGTACGGCGTGGTCCTGGACAATGCCCACACTTCGGCCGCGGATGCGCTTGCCACCCTGCGGGTCCTCGATGCGATGGCGGGCAAGTTCCCCAAGCTGGTGATGCCGGCAAGCCAGCTGCACCAACTGCAGGTGGACTGGGCGGTCAGCCAGGCGGCGGACTTCCAGGGGTACCTCCGAAAGACAAAGCCGGCCGCCGTGATCGAGGGTGACTGGCCGGTGCTGCCGCCGCAGGATGCAACGGCAGGTGGCTTCTAGGCGCAGCCGCGCCACTCCAAACTGGGAGGCATGTCACAGTCATGCTGCTTCACAAACCGCGGAGTCTCTGCACCTGCATCCTTCACCGGAAGAGGGTAACCGCGCGCAAGCTGCTCCAACTTCCTCATAAAGGGCAGAATTTCATTTGGCAGAACCGAGATTGGGCTCGCGCTTCTTCGGCAAGGACCCTCACTTCACGCTAGTGAGACAATAAAGTTTTGCGGTCACCCCTGCCCCGGACGGCTCGACCAGCACCGGGCAGGTGCCAGGCGCCACAGCGCTGCCTTGCGGCCCGGTCGACTTATGACTCATATGAAAGTGACAACCTGATGAAAATCAAAGCGATGAAGTGGCTCACTACCGCTCCCGTTGCACTTGCCCTCGCGGTTTCCCTCGCAGCCTGCGGCGGCGGGTCTTCCCAGCCCAGCGGCACCCCCACCGATGCCCTCGCCGGCAGCGACCAGCAGACGCTGGACAAGTACACCACCGCCAACGTCACCCCGGTGGACAAGATCGACAAGACCAAGCTGGGCCTCATCACCGAGGGCACCCTGCGCGTGGGAACCCTCTCGGACGCCCCGCCCAACATCTTCATCGACCCTTCGGGCAAGTTCACCGGCTACGACAACGAGCTGCTGCGCGCCATTGCCGACAAGCTGGGCCTCAAGGTTGAGTTCGCCTCCACCGACTTCTCGGCCCTCCTGTCCCAGGTGGCCAACAAGCAGTTCGACGTCGGGTCCTCCTCGATCTCCACCACCGACGCCCGCCGCAAGACCGTTGGCTTCACCAACGGCTACGACTTCGGCTACATGGCTGTGGTGACCAAGAACGGCTCCAAGGTCAACGGCTTCGCCGACCTCAAGGAAGGCGTCCGGATCGGCGTCGTCCAGGGCACCGTCCAGGACGACTACGTCACCAACACCCTCAAGCTGGAGCCTGTCCGTTTCCCGGACTACAACACCGTGTACGGCAACGTGAAGAACGGCCAGATCGACGCCTGGGTGGCACCCTCCCAGCAGGCAACCGGCCAGGTCAAGGAAGGCGACAACACCAAGATCGCCGAGAAGGTTGTGAACACCCAGAACTTCACCGCCTACGCCGTCAACAAGGACAACCAGCCCCTGATCGACGCCCTGAACTCCGGCCTGGACGCGGTCATCGCGGACGGTACCTGGGCCAAGCTGACGTCCGAGTGGTACAAGGACCGCCCCACCGCCGCTGAACAGACCCCGCAGGGCTGGAAGCCGGGCAGCAAGGCCGTCCAGATCCCGGCCGCCAAGTAACCAGGGCGTTCCATGGATATCCTCAAGCAACTCGCTGACACCTTCCTTGACTGGAAGGCGATGGGCGAAGTCATCCCCAAGATGTTCGCCGTCGGCCTGCCGAATACCCTCGTGCTGGCCATCATCTCGGGCATCATCGGGACAGCCCTGGGGATGCTGCTCGCCCTGATGGGGATCTCCCGGAACGCAGCAGCGCGCTGGGTCGCGCGGATCTACACGGACATCCTGCGCGGCCTCCCGCCGGTCCTGACCATCCTGGTCATCGGCTTCGGGTTCGGGCCGATCGTCCGCGAATTCACGGGTTCCACGAGCCCCTACCCGATGGCTGTCGCGGCGCTTTCGCTGATGTCCGGCGCCTACATCGGCGAGATCTTCCGCTCCGGCATCCAGAGCGTCGACAAGGGACAACTCGAGGCTTCCCGCGCCCTGGGGTTCGGCTACGGTGCGTCCATGCGCCTTGTAGTGGTGCCCCAGGGCATCCGGCGGGTGCTTCCGGCCCTGGTCAACCAGTTCATTGCGCTGATCAAGGAATCATCCCTTGTCTTCCTCCTGGGACTGCTGGCAAGTGAGCGCGAGATCTTCCAAATCGGCAAGGATGCGGCGGCCACCACCGGCAACCTGTCGCCCTACGTGGCGGCAGCCGTCTTCTACCTGGCGCTGACCATCCCGCTGACCCACTTCGTGAACTGGATCGATGCCCGGCTGCGCACCGGCAGGCCCGAAAAGAAAGAACCGGACGAGGCCGCAGCGGTCGTTGGAAAGGGAGCCCAGGCATGAGCGAATTTGCGTCGGGAACACTGAGCGCCAAGAACATCCACCTTTCCTTCGGCAGCAACCACGTCCTGCGGGGCATCGACCTGCACGTTCCCCAGGGCACCACGGCGTCCGTCATTGGACCGTCGGGTTCGGGCAAGTCCACGCTGTTGCGCGTCATGAACCGCCTGATCGAACCGGACCAGGGGGACATCCTGCTGGACGGGCGGTCAGTCCTGAAGGACAACCCGGACGAGCTGCGCCGCCGGATCGGCATGGTGTTCCAGCAGTTCAACCTGTTCCCGCACAAGACGGTGGAGGAAAACGTTTCACTGGCCCTGCGGAAGCTGCGCAAGCTCTCCAAGGAGGAGGCGCGCAGTGAGGCACTGGAGCAGCTGGACCTGGTGGGCCTGAGGCATAAGGCCGATTCCCGCCCGGCCAACCTCTCCGGCGGCCAGCAGCAGCGCGTGGCCATCGCCCGTGCGCTGGCCATGAAGCCGGAGGTCATGTTCTTCGACGAGGCAACCTCTGCCCTGGACCCGGAGCTGGTCAAGGGCGTGCTGTCGCTGATGGCGGACCTCGCCAAGGGCGGCATGACCATGGTGGTCGTAACCCACGAAATGGGCTTCTCCCGCAACGTGTCCGACGCCGTAACGTTCATGGACGCCGGTGTTGTTGTGGAGTCCGGTCCGCCGGAGCAGCTCTTCACCGACCCGAAGACGGACCGGCTCAAGGGCTTCCTCTCGGACGTCCTCTAGGGCCGAAGGCACGCACAGACAGAAAATCCCCGCTTCCCGGACTTTCCCCTCGCATGCAGTGGGATTTGTCCGGAAGGCGGGGATTGTTCGTCCCGGCGGCAGGTTCACGACGCCGGGACGCGCCTTTTCGCTGTTCCTACCCCTGGGCGGCGGCTGCGGCCCTGGCTGCCGCGGGAAGGGCGTCGTAGATCCGGTTCATGGCATCATCGTCGTGCGCGGCGGAGAGGAACCAGGCCTCGAAGACCGACGGCGGCAGGTACACGCCGGACTCCAGCATGGAGTGGAAGAACGGCGCGTAGCGGAACGCCTCCTGGGCCTGGGCGTCGGCGTAGTTGTGGACGCCGTGGGCCGAGGTTCCGAAGGCCACCGAGAACAGGTTGCCGGCGAACTGGATGGAGTGGTCCACCCCGGCGGCATCGAGGGCGTTGGACAGCGCGGAGGACAGTTCGAGGGACCGGACGTCGATGAAGGAATAAACGTCCCGCGTGGCGTGCGTCAGGGTTGCCACACCTGCCGCCATGGCCACCGGGTTCCCGGAAAGCGTTCCGGCTTGGTAGACCGGGCCGGTGGGGGCCAGGTAGTCCATGACGTCGGCACGTCCGCCCAGTGCCGCCGTCGGCATTCCGCCGCCGATGACCTTGCCGAAGGTGAGCAGGTCCGGAGTCCAGGGGTCCTCGGCATCCGGCGCGCCTCCGGTGAGGCCCCAGTAGCCGGAGTAGCCGGTGCGGAAACCGGTCAGGACCTCGTCGACGATGAGCAGCGCGCCATGCTCGCGGGTGATCCGGGAAAGCCCTGCATTGAACCCTTCGGCGGGGGTGACCACACCCATGTTGGCGGGCGCCGCTTCGGTGATGACGGCCGCGATATTGGATCCGTGCGTGGCGAAGGCTTCCTTGACGGCCTGGAGGTCGTTGTAGGGCAGCACCAGGGTTTCGGCGGCGGTGGCTTCCGTGACGCCGGCGGAACCGGGCAGGGCGAGGGTTGCCACGCCGGAGCCTGCAGCGGCCAGGAGTCCATCGAGGTGGCCGTGGTAGCAGCCGGCGAACTTGATGATGAGGTTGCGGCCGGTGAACCCGCGGGCCAGCCGGACCGCCGTCATGGTGGCTTCGGTGCCGGTGGAGACCATGCGGAGGCGCTCGACGGCGGGGACGCGCTCCTTCACGATTTCGGCCAGGTTCGCTTCGTCCGGGGTGGAAGCGCCGAAGGAGAGGCCGCGGTCGACGGCGGCGTGGACGGCATCCAGCACGGCCGGGTGGGCGTGCCCCAGCAGCGCCGGGCCCCAGGAGCAGACCAGGTCCACGTATTCCTTGCCGTCGGCGTCGGTCAGGTAGGGCCCCTTGGCGGAGACCATGAAGCGCGGCGTCCCGCCGACGGAGCCGAAGGCCCGGACCGGCGAATTGACTCCGCCCGGCATCAGCTGGCGGGCGCGGTCGAAGAGTGCCTCGTTGCGAGGATTGCTGGAAGTCATGGTTTCTATTCTCTCAGTTAGCCGGAAGCGCAGTCAGCCGGCGAGCAGCTCTGCCACCCGGGGCGCCACCGCGGTGCCCATCAGTTCGATTGAGCGCATCATGGCCGCGTGCGGCAGCGGTCCGTTGCTGTATTTCAGGTCGAAGCGGTCCACACCCAGGTTCCGCTTCAGCCGGACGATTTTTTGGGCCACCGTTTCCGGCGATCCGACGTAGAGGGCGCCTTCCGCGGAGCACAGGGCGTCGAACTCTCCCCGGCCGGCCGGTCCCCATCCGCGTTCGGCGCCGAGCTTGTTGCGCAGCTTTAGCCAGTGCGGGAACAGTTCTTCCCGGGCCTGCTCATCGGTGTCGGCCACGTGCCCGGGCGAGTGCGTGGCCATCTGCTGCATGGGGTGCCCGTACTTGGCCATCGCCTCCCGGTAGAGGTCGGCAAGCGGCCGGAAGCCGCGCGGCTGGCCGCCGATGATGGCAAAGATGATGGGATAGCCGTACTGGGCGCAGCGCAGCACCGATTCTGGTGTTCCGCCCACCCCGATCCATGTGGGCAGCAGGTGGTGCTCCATGGGCGGATAGACGCTCAGGCCGTGCAGCGCGGGCCGGGTGCGGCCTTCCCAGTGCACGGGCTTTTGCGCGCGGACCTTGTCGAACAACTCGAGTTTCTCTTCGAACAGGACCTCATAGTCGGCCAGGTCCAGGCCGAACAGGGGGAAGGATTCGATGAAGGATCCGCGCCCCAGCATCACTTCGGCGCGGCCGTTCGAAATGGCGTCCACAGTGGAAAAGCGCTGGAAGACACGGATGGGGTCATCCGAGCTCAGGACCGTTACGGCGGAGCCCAGCCGGATGCGGGTTGTGCGGGCGGCAGCGGCGGCCAGGAAGACTTCCGGCGCTGACACCGCGTAGTCCTTGCGGTGGTGCTCCCCCACGCCAAAGGCATGGAGCCCGACGGCGTCGGCAAGTTCCGCCTGTTCCAGCAGTTGGCGCAGGACCTGGGCGTGCGGCTGCTGGCTGCCGTCCGGAGCCTCGCCAACGTCACCGAAGGTGTTCAGGCCGAGGAGGATGCGGTCCTCCCCCACCGGCGCGGTGGGTTCCGCGGCCTGCCCGGCTGTCACCGGGCTTCCTTCAGCCAGCCGGCCAGTTCGGCGGCCCAGTACGTGAGGACCATGTGGGCCCCGGCCCGCCGGATGCCCAGGACGGACTCGGTGATGGCTGCGCGGCGGTCGATCCAGCCGTTGGCGGCGGCGGCCTCGATCATGGCGTATTCACCGGAAATCTGGTAGGCGGACACCGGGACGGGACTCATCGCGGCAACGTCGGCCACGATGTCCAGGTAGCTCATGGCCGGTTTGACCATGATGATGTCCGCGCCCTCGGCGAGGTCCAGTTCAACCTCGCGGAGGGCTTCGGTGCGGTTGCCGGCATCCATTTGGTAGGTCCGCCGGTCGCCCTTGAGCTGTGAGTCCACCGCTTCGCGGAACGGCCCGTAGAACGCCGAGGCGTACTTGGCGGCGTAGGCGATGACGGAGGTGTTGGCATATCCGGCTTGATCCAGGGCCGACCGGATGGCGGCGATCTGGCCGTCCATCATGCCGGAGGGGCCCAGCATGTGCGCGCCGGCCTCCGCCTGTGCAACGGCCATCCTGGCGTAGATCTCCACGGTGCGGTCGTTGTCCACGTACCCGTCGGCGTCGAGGACTCCGCAGTGGCCGTGGTCGGTGAATTCGTCCAGGCACACATCGCTCATGACCACCAGGTCATCGCCCACTTCGGCGCGGACGTCCCGGATGGCCTTGTTCAGCACTCCCTCCGGGTCGAGTGATGCCGAGCCTTCGGCGTCACGGGTTTCCGGGATGCCGAAGAGCATGATGCCGCCCAGGCCGAGCTCAACGGCCTCCGCCGCGGCCCGCTTGAGCGTGTCGGTGGTGTGCTGGACCACCCCCGGCATGGAAGTGATGGGGTTGGGTTCGGTCAGTCCCTCGCGGATGAAGGCCGGAAGGATGAGTTCCGCCGGCGAGAGGCGGGTTTCGGCGGTCAGCCGGCGCATGGCGGGGGTGGTGCGCAGGCGGCGGGGGCGTTGGTTGGGGAAAGTCATGGGTCCTGTCCTTCGCGTTGTTCTTGAAGCTTGAGGGGGCATACCGGGGCGGGGCGGTCAAGGCGGGTTGAGGGCCTTCGCGACGGCCGCCACCAGCCCGTCCGGTGTGGGCTCAGCCGCCACCGCAGCCACGTCCAGGCCCAGGGCAGCAGCCTGGTCCGCCGTCGAACGGCCGATCACCACCAGCCGGCAGCCGCCCAGGGGACCAAGGGCGGAAATACGGCGTACGGAGCTCGGCGAGGCGGCGATCACGGCCGCTATGCGCCCTTCGGCGATGTCCGCGGCGGCCGTTTCGGGCGTCAGGAGGGAGTACGACGGCGGGTGCTGGCCGGCGTCGCCGTCTTCCGGCTGCACGGCGAGCCTGCGGTCGGCTGCCGCCGGATAGTCGACGGTGCGGTAGGCCGTTACGGCGGTGACGGCGCTGCCTGCGGCAGCGAGGCCCTCTGCCAGTGTGCCGGCTGCGATGTCCGCCTGCGGCAGCAGGATCCTGCCGCCGCCGGGCCATACCGCGAGGAGGCCGGCGGCCGACTGTTCGCCGGCGGGGGTGAGGGCGGCATCCAGCCCGCCCGCCGACAGCAGCCTCCGCGTGGCGGGGCCGATCGCGGCGATCCGGGTACCGGAGGGGACCAACTGGCCCAGGCCAAGGCCACGCTCGGCGGCCTTTTCCATCAGGACATGCACGGTAGTGGCACTGCTGACCACCAGCCAGTCGAAGGCCCCTGCCGCCAGGGCGTCGCAGGCGACGTCGAGCGCGTGCTGGTCCGGGGCCCGTTCGAAGTCGATGAGCGGCAGCAGCACCGGCGTCGCGCCGGCTCCGGCCAGGGCCTCCACCAGGGCACCGGACCGCTCCGGGCTGCGCGTGACGAGGACGCGGGCTCCGCCCAGCAGGGATTGGCTGGGTGGAATCTGCGGTCCGGACCTGCGGGAAGGCTGCGTCATCGCCGGGTCAGGACGCCTGCAGGTCTGCGATGTCGGCGGCTCCGGCGGCAAGCAGCGCTTCGGCCAGTTCGATGCCCAGCAGGGTGGCCCCGACTTCCGTGAGTCCGTCCGTGGCGCGCTTGTCCCGGACCGTTGCGGTGCCGTCGACGGCGCACACCACGGCTTCCAGGTGCAGCATGCTGCCCTTCCGGTAGGCATAGGCGCCTACCGGGGCTGCACAGCCTGCTTCGAGCCGGGCCAGCAGGGCGCGCTCTGCCGTCACGGCAAGGCGGGTGTCGGGGTCGTCCAGGGCAGCGAGGGCTTGGGCCAGGACCTCACGGGATCCTTCATCCGATCCCGGTTTGGGCGGCGCGTCGGCAGTACGGCATTCGATGGCCAGTGATCCCTGTCCGGCCGCGGGCAGCATCACGTCCGTTTCGAGGTACTCGGTGACGGCGTCCAGCCGGCCAATGCGCTCAAGGCCGGCGGCAGCAAGAACCACGGCGTCCAGGTCGCAGGATTTCCCGGGGACCACTTGGTCAGTGGAGTTGCCTGGCAGGCCGGGAACACGGCCCAGGCGGGTGTCCACGTTGCCGCGGATGTCGACAATGTCCAGGTCGGCGCGGGCCGCCCGCAGCTGTGCAGCGCGGCGGGGCGACCCGGTGCCGACCCGGGCTCCGGCAGGCAGGTCGGCCAGCTTGAACCCATCGCGGGCGCACAGGACGTCGCGGACGTCCACCCGGCGCGGCGTGGCGGCAAGGCTGAGTCCTACGGCCGCACCGGTGGGCAGGTCCTTGAGCGAATGGACGGCGACGTCGCACTCACTGCGCAGCAGCGCGTCGCGCAGGGCCGCAACAAAGACGCCCGTGCCGCCCATCTGGGACAGCGACCCGGTGAGGACGTCACCGTCAGTGCGGATGTGCACCAGTTCCACCGGGAAACCCCCGACGGCGGCGAGCTGGTCCGCGGTCTGCTGGGTCTGGGTGAGCGC
Organism: Arthrobacter sp. Soil761; assembly: GCF_001428325.1. NCBI lineage: Bacteria > Bacillati > Actinomycetota > Actinomycetes > Micrococcales > Micrococcaceae > Arthrobacter > Arthrobacter sp. Soil761. Next base: position 28,116 of record NZ_LMSF01000032.1, read on the forward strand.
CAGTTTGCTGGCGCGGGTTCCAATCCGGACCGTCACGGCTGCGCCGTCTCGCCGGCATCCCCCGAGGGATAAGGGTCATGCCCCGTGCCCACGGTGGTGTCGGCTCCTGCAATCGTGGGTTTTTCGCCGCGGAAGTTGGCGCAGCAGCCCGGGCGGCAGACGTCGTACCAGGGGCCAAGATCCGTCAGGGCGGGACGGTCGCTGATGTTGTTGGCCACCGTCCGCTCGCAGATGAGGTCCACCAGTCCATTAACGAACGTGCGGTGGGTACCGGGGGTAGGGACGCGGGTGGCCGCAAGGCCGAGGTTTGCGCACGTTTCCATGGCCTCGGTGTCCAGGTCCCAGACAACTTCCATGTGGTCGCTGACAAAGCCCAGGGGGACGATGACGATGCCCTTGACGCCCTGCCCGGCGAGTTCCTCGATGGCGTCATTGATGTCCGGTTCCAGCCACGGCACGTGCGGGGCGCCCGAACGGGACTGGTACACCAGGGACCACGGTGCGGTCAGGCCGGTTTCATCCTGGACCCGCCCGATGACGGCCGCGGCGTTGGCCAGGTGCTGCGCCACGTAGGCGGACCCTTCCTCGAACTCACGCGGCTCACCCTCGGACCGCGCCGCGGCCTCAGCATCCCGGGTAGGGATGGAGTGGGTGGCAAACAGGATGTGGACGGGCGCGTCGGGGCTTCCGGCGTCGGCAAGCTTGGCGCGGACATCGGCCAGTCCTGCGGCAGTTCCCTCGACGAACGGCTCCACGAAACCGGGGTGGTCGAAGTACTGGCGGACCTTGTCCACTTCCAGCCGGCCGTCCAGGCCGGTCTCCGTCAGGGCCATGCCGATGTCCTCGCGGTACTGGCGGCAGCTGGAGTAGCAGGAGTAGGCACTCGTGGTGAGCATCAGCACCCGGCGGTGGCCGGCGTCGTACGCTTCCTGCAGGGTCTGGGGGATGTACGGCGCCCAGTTCCGGTTGCCCCACAGCACGGGCAGGTCGATGCCGCGGGCAGCCAGTTCGGCTTCCATCGCTGCCTTGAGTTCCCGGTTCTGCTGGTTGATGGGGCTCACGCCGCCGTTGGCGCGGTAGTGGTGCGAGACTTCCTCGAGCCGCTCGTCCGGGATCCCCCGGCCGCGCGTGACGTTGCGGAGGAACGGGATGACGTCCTCCTGGCCTTCCGGACCGCCGAAGGAGGCGAGCAGGACGGCGTCGTAATTCTTGGGGGCCATGCGCCCGGCCTCGGTGACGGGGTTCACGGCGGTGGCAAGTGTGGGGTCGAGCGGGTTCATGCGAGCACCTCTGCTACTTCTTCGGCGGTGATCCGGCGTCCGGTGTAGAACGGAACTTCCTCGCGGACATGGTTGCGGGCCTCCGTGGCGCGCAGGTGGCGCATCAGGTCCACGAGGTCCACCAGTTCGGGTGCTTCCAGGCCGAGGATCCATTCCCAGTCCCCCAGGGCGAAGGAGGAGACGGTGTTGGAGATGACCTGGGGGAAGTCCCTGCCCAGCAGGCCGTGGTCGCGGAGCATCTTGCCGCGCTCGGCCTCCGGCAGGATGTACCACTCGTAGGAGCGCACGAACGGGTAGACGCACAGCCACTCGGCCGGAGCGACGCCCCGCGAGTAGGCGGGCGTGTGGTTCTTGGCGAACTCCGCCTCGCGGTGGACGCCCATGGCGGACCACACGATCTCCGTGCCCGCGAAGAGGGGGCTGCGGCGGATGTCGCGGATGGCCTGCTGCAGCGCCTCGGGCTTGGGGCCGTGGAGCCACACCATGACGTCGGCGTCGGCGCGCATGGCCGAGACGTCGTAGCTGCCCCGGTGCGTGACGCCGGCCGCGGCGAGCCGCTCCAGCAGCGCTTCGAAGTCGGCGGCGGCATCGGCGCTGCGGACCACTGACTCCGACCGCTTGAATACCGTCCAGAGGGTAAAGAACTGCTCGGCTGATTCTTCGGTTTTAGTGACAGATTCGGCAGAAGTGTGGCTCATGGTTACAAGTTTGCCCCTTCGCTGCCCCCAAGGCGAAACCGAAGAGTTCTACAATTCGTAGAAGTGAGCAAAGTCACGTTTGCCTGCCGTGGAGGGCTTCCGGCGCCGCATCCTCAGGGGCGGCGCATGCGCAGGAAGACCAACCCGGCGGCGGCACCCACGCCAACCAGTCCGGCGCCCAGCCACACCATGGCATCCGGCATGTCCGGCAGGGGGCCGGTGGAGGAAACAGCGCGGCCCGGGCCCGCGGGTGCAGCGGCAGCCTGCGGCACCCGGGTGGGCTGGGACTGGCGTGCATTGATGGACAGCGCGGTGGGCAGCGACGTGGGCAGGGTGGGAGAAGGCGCAACCGCTCCCCCACTCGCGGCCGGGCCGGCCGCATCTCCACCGGCCTCTCCACCGGTGGCGGTACCTGCCGCCCCGCCGGGGGCTGCTGCGGCATCCTGTGAACCGGACGCCTGGCCTGCCGCTTCTGTTCCAGGCGAGGGAGGCGTCGGGGCCGGGGCGCCCCCCGCCGGGGAGGTACCGGCCTCGGGGGCAACCCGTGGCGCGGTGGCTGAGGTGGGCCCCGGCTGGGTGCCGGATCCTGGTCGGGTTGCCGTGGAGGATGCTCCGCCGGCCGGCGCCGCAGTCGAGGTGGTCGGGCCGCCGGTCACCAAAGGCGTTCCGGAGACTGTGGGCAGCGGGACGTCCGGTAGCGGCAGTCCCGTCATCGAAGCCTGCGCTGTGGCCTGTGCCGTCGCCGTCGTCGAACCGGGTGCGAGCGACGCCTTCACGGCCGGCAGCAATGCTCCCGGCACGGCAGGGATGGCCGGAACCTTGCCACGAGGGGTGGCAGTTGCACCGTCCGCGGCCGTTCCGGCCGGGGACGCCTGCGCTGGGGAGTCTTGGGGAGGGGGAACCGCGTCGTCGGCCAAGGACGCCTGCACGCCGGTGGAAAGAACCAGTACCGCTCCGAACGCAGCGGCTGCAGTACCGCGTCGGAGTCCCCCATGGATACCGGTCCGGGACATGGAAAGCTCGGACCTGTGTTGAACCATAGTCATCGACCCTAACCAGAACGGATGGCCGATTGAAAACCGGGAAGGGCCGCGGGGCGTGCGGGTGGATACTGCCAAGAACCCGACGCGCCGGGCTGACCAGCACCGATGCCTAGGCGGCGGTTAATTGGCCGATTTGCTCACGTGTGTCGGCAACGACGGCGGCGAGGCCGTTTCCGGCCACCCAGCCACCCACGATTGCCAGGCCACCGGCGGCGGTGCAGGCCTGGCGGATCTCTGCTGCCCGGGCGCGGTGCCCCACGGCCGCGAACGGCAGCGAGCCGCGCCATCGGACAACGTCCCATCCGCGCACGTCCCCGCCGGCGATCTGGACGCCCAGGAGAGCGGAAGCGTCCCGCAGGGCGGCTGCGAAGAGCTCGTCATCGGTATCCGGTCCGGCAGGCTGGTGCACCGAAGCGCCGTCCACCCGGCCGTAGGAAAGGCGCACCACGTGGCGTCCCTGGCCGGCAGCAGCCGCCAGCCAGTCCCATTTTCCCGTTGCATGCGTCAGCGCCTTTGCCTCGATGCCCGGCGTTTGCGGGGCCACCAGGATTCCTGTCCCCCGGGGCCGCCGGTCAAGGTTTGGTTTGTCCAGGACCATGGTGACCAGCTTGACGTCAGGTCCGGACGCAGGCTTCTTCCCTGCGATCAGCGGGACGGCATGTTCCAGCAGTCCGACGGCGGCCGGGCCATCCACGGCCACCACCAGCAGGGCGGTGCGGAAGGCTGCACCGCCGGCCTCCACCAGCCAGCCTTCAGGGGTGCGGGATACAGAGGTGGCAGCGGTGTTCGCCAGCAGGGCGACGCCCCGTCGCCTGAGATCTTCCACCAGCGCATCCACCAGGATGTGCATGCCGCCTTCGAGGCCCGCGACTGCGGAACCGGCCTTGGCAGGTTTTCCTGCTTGGCCGGGCTGGAGTGGGGTGCCGGCGCCGGCTGCCCCGGAATTCTCACCGGCCCCGCGCCGCTGGGCCGAAACCGCGGCAGCGAGGGAACCGTGCCGGCGCAGCCCTGCCCGCAGCCCTGGAGCCACCATGTCGACGTCGAGCAGCCCGGGATCTGCGGAGTGGACGCCGCCCACCACCGGCGAGACCAGGCGCTCCAGCACCCGCGAACCCATCCTGGCCCTGACCAGCGCGGAGACGCTGGTGACTCCCGCACCGGCGCCCACGGAAGCGGGCAGCAGCCTGTCCAGGGAGGCCCGCAGCGAGCCCAGGGTACCCAGGGTGCGCCGGACTTCAGGATCCCAGGGGTTGGCGGGGATGCCCAGGACGCCGGTCCTGGGAAGTTCGCGGGCACCATCCGGAAGCTGCACCCACGCACCTCCGGGGCGGGGCGGAACGATCCTTGCGCCCAGGCCAAGTTCTGCGCACAGCCGCGCTACGGCGTCGGACCGCGTGGCGAACGACTCGGCGCCACTGTCCAGCGTGAGGCCCGCTACCGTGTGGCTGCCCACGCAGCCGCCCCACGCCGGGCCCGCCTCCAGGACCGTCACCTCGTGGCCGGCCGCGGCGAGTTCCCGGGCGGACAGCAGGCCGGAGATTCCGCCGCCCACCACCAGTGCCGTGCCGGGCCTCGCCGCAGAACTGCCCATGTGGCTACTCCGGCGAGATGGAGTGGATGAGCTCCACCACCCGGGTCAGGACGTCCGGGTCGGTTTCGGGCGGCACTCCATGTCCCAGGTTCAGGACGTGGCCGGGGGCGGCGGAGCCGGCGGCGATGACCTCGCGGACATGGGCCTCGAGGATGTCCCAAGGAGCCGCCAGCAGTGCGGGGTCGATGTTTCCCTGCAGCGGGACGGTTCCGCCCAGCCGGCGGTTGGCCTCATCGAGCGGCAGCCGGTAGTCGACGCCCACCACATCCACACCCACGTCGCGCATGGCAACGAGAAGTTCGGAGGTGCCGGTGCCGAAGTGGATGAGCGGAGCCCCGAGGTGGCGGACATGGTCCAGGGCGCGGGCCGACGCCGGTGCAACGTACTTGGTGTAATCGGCCAGTCCCAGCGAGCCCGCCCAGGAGTCAAAGAGCTGGGCGGCGGATGCGCCTGCCTCCAGCTGGGCCTGGAGGAACATGCCCGAGGCATCGGCAGCCCAGTTGGCCAGGGCGGTCCACGTCTCCGGATCCGCATGCATCATGGTCCGCGGGCCGAGGTGGTCACGGCTGGGTTTTCCTTCCACCATGTAGGCGGCCAGGGTGAACGGTGCGCCGGCAAACCCGATCAGCGGCGTCTTGCCCAGTTCGGCCACGGTCAGGCGGACGGCTTCGCGGATGGGTTCCAGGGCTTCCCAGGTGAGTTGGGGCAGGGCGGCAACGTCGGCCGCCGTACGCACCGGCATGTCAAGGACCGGGCCCACCCCGGGCACGATGTCCACGCCCACGCCGGCGAGCTTCAGCGGGATGACGATGTCCGAGAAGAAGATGCCCGCGTCCACATCGTGGCGGCGTACGGGCTGCAGCGTGATTTCGGAGGCCAGCTCGGGCCGGAGGCAGGAGTCCAGCATGGCGATGCCCTCGCGCACCTTGAGGTATTCCGGCAGCGACCGGCCCGCCTGCCGCATGAACCAGACGGGACGGCGGGACGGCTTGCCTCCGCGGTAGGCCGTGATCAGCGGTGAATCCGCTGTGCGGCCGTCCATCAGTGGATGGTCTGCGGCAAGGGCGCCGGCAGCGGAGACGGCAGGGCTAGGAGTCATGCTTTTGATTGTGCCGAAAAAGAGCTGCAAAAGATAACGACAACCTGTCGCTGGCAACGCGGGCCAAGGGGAGGTGGCGCGGATCACGGTGGAATGTGGCGGTTATCCTTTCCGGTGGTTGTTCTACCAGGCAACGAAAAAGCTATGATTGGTCTGCTGTGGTTCTTTTCTCATTGGTGGCTACACACGCCGACATCGACCTTGAAACCGTTGCTCAGTTGAGCAACGGTTCCTCCGGGATTGCCGCATCCGCGCTCACCGAATCCCCCGCCGTGGCAGGGGCAGTAGTGCTGGCCACCTGCAACCGCTACGAAATCTACGGCGAAGCTGCCAACCCCAACGACGTCGAAGCAGCCCGGGCGGCACTCGTGGCCCGGATCAGCGAGGCCAGCGGACTGGCCGAACCCCTCGTCTCACGTTCCTTCAGCACACGCACCGGACCCGAGGTGACCCAGCACCTGTTCGCCGTCAGCGCGGGACTGGACTCCGCCGTCGTGGGTGAACGCGAAATCGCCGGCCAGGTGCGGCGGGCACTGATTACCGCCCAGCACGACGGCACTGCCAGCGCCGGCCTCATCCGGCTTTTCCAGGCCGCCTCCAAGACAGCCAAGGATGTTGGCGCGCAGACGGCGCTCGGTTCCCGCGGCCTGTCCATCGTCTCGGTGGCACTGGACCTTGCCACCGATCTTTCCGAAAACCCGGACTGGACAACCAAGAAGGTTGTGCTGTTCGGGACCGGCGCCTACGCCGGGGCCACCATGGCACTGCTGCGTGAACGCGGCTGCACGGACATCTCCGTTTACTCCTCGTCCGGCCGGGCCGAAGGATTTGTCGCCTCGCGCGGCGGCACCGCCCTGGACGTGGACTCGCTGCGGTCCGCAGTGGCGGCTGCGGACGTCATGATCGGGTGCAGTGGGTCGGACACCCGGGTCGAAGCCGACGAGCTCGCCCAGGTGCGCGCCGATTCGCCGCAGCCCCTGATCGCCATCGACCTTGCCCTCACCCACGACTTCGACCCCGCCGTCGGCGAGCTGGAAGGCGTGGAACTGCTCACCCTGGAATCAGTCCGCCTGGCCGCGCCGCAGGAACAGGCGGAATCGCTGGCCCAGGCCAGCGGAATCGTGAAGGGTGCCGCCAAGGCCTTCGAGCAGGAGCGTGAAGCCCGCTCCGTCGATTCAGCCATCGTTGCCCTGCGGCGCCACACCATGAACGTCCTGGACGCGGAGATGGAAAAGGTCCGTGCCCGCCACGGCTGCACCGCCGCCGCCGAGGAAGTCGAGTTCGCCCTCCGCCGCATGGTCAAGCAACTGCTGCACGTACCCACGGTCCGCGCCCGCGAACTCGCTGCGAACGGCCAGCAGGACGACTACGTTGCTGCGCTGGAGGCCCTGTACGGCATCACTGTCGAACAGCCCGCCACCGCCGCCCCTGCCGCCGTCGAGGCCGAATGCCCGGTGGACCACCAGAGCCGCGAAACCGCCTGACCACGCCCCATCACTTCCTGCACTATTTACGGCAACGCCCCATCAGTACCTGCGCCATCTACAAGGACGCCCCATCACTTTCTGCACTACTTACGGCAACGCCCCATCACTTTCTTCTGGAAAGTGATGGGGCGTACTCCAAAAGGGCGCGGGAAGTGATGGAGCGTCCCGTCAGTAGACGGGCTTCTGGGGTTCCACCTCACGCACCCAGGCCAGGATCCCGCCGTCAAGGTGGCTGACCCGCTGGTAGCCGGCCTGCCGTGCCGCTGCCAGCACGTTCGCGGACCGGGTGCCGGCCTTGCAGTGGAACACGATGTCCCGGTCCTGCGGAAGTTCGTCCCACGCCTCCCCGGCAAGGATCCGTCCCTGCGGGATCAGTTTGGCCCCGTCGATCCGGACGATGTCGTATTCCCCGGCTTCGCGGACATCTACCAGCTCGAAATCCTTGAGCCCGGCTTTCCGCGACGCCAGCATGGTGGCCAGCTGGGTGGCGGTGACCGTATGTTCCGTGTCCGCCTGCGAGGCGGGAGCGATGCCGCAGAAAGCCTCGTAGTCAGTGAGTTCGGTGATGGGTTCCGCCGCGGGGTCCTTCGACACCCGGATCTCCCGCCAGCTGCCGCCCAAGGCGTCAAAGAGGGCCACGCGGCCCAGCAGGGAACGCCCGACGCCGGTGATCAGCTTCACTGCCTCGGTCACCATGAGCGATCCCACGGCAGCGCAGAGCATGCCGAACACACCGCCCTCGCCGCAGGACGGCACGGACCCCGCGGGGGGAGCCTCCGGATACAGGTCGCGGTAGGTGGGCCCGTGCTTCTCCCAGAACACGCTGACCTGGCCGTCGAACCGGAAGATGGAACCCCACACGTAGGGCTTGCCCAGGATGGCCGCGGCGTCGTTCACCAGGTACCTGGTGGCGAAGTTGTCGGCCCCGTCAAGGATGAGGTCGTACCCCCGGAACAACTCCAGGGCGTTGGACGCGTCAAGGCGCAGGTTGTGCAGCCGGACATCCACCAGCGGATTCAGCTCCGCGATGGCATCGCGTGCCGACTCGATCTTGGGCCGGCCCACGTCGCTGACGCCGTGGATCACCTGCCGCTGCAGGTTGCTCAGGTCCACCACGTCGTCGTCGACGATTCCAATGGTTCCAACGCCTGCCGCGGCCAGGTACAGCAGGGCCGGGGCGCCCAGGCCGCCGGCACCGATCACCAGCACCTTGGCGTTCTTGAGCCGCCGCTGGCCCAGGGCACCGATCTCGGGAATGATCAGGTGCCGGGAGTACCGTTCAACCTCGGCAGGGGTGAGACCGGCGGCCGGTTCCACCAGCGGATCCAGGGAATGGGTTGAAACATTTGCGGTGAAAGACGAAGCCATACTTCAATGTATGCCCCGGGATACCGCCGGGTCATATTACCCCGCAGTAAAGTGAAGGTAACTGCAATGGAAAGAAGGACAACTGTGGTCCCTGAAGCACGGGCTGACCGCCCGCCCGCCGCCGAACCGCAAACTCCCTCCCGCCCCGCAGGCCATCGGTCCGCCCGGCTGCCCCGGGATGAGCGCCGCGCACAGCTGCTTGCCGCCGCCCAGGAGGTGTTCGTGGCCAACGGCTACCACGGCGCGGCCATGGATGAAATTGCAGAGACCGCCCATGTCAGCAAACCGGTGCTGTACCAGCACTTTCCGTCAAAGCGGGAACTCTACCTCGCACTGCTCGAGAGCCACCTTGCGTCCCTGACCGAGTTGATGCTGGGTGCCCTGAATTCCACCACGGACAACGATGAACGGGTCCAGGCCGTCATGCGCGCCTACTTCCATTTCATCGCCAGCGACGACCAGGCCCACCGCCTGGTGTTCGAGTCCGACCTGATCAACGACCCCGACGTCAGCTCCAGGCTGGAAACCTTCAACCGGACCTTCGCCGACGCCATCGCCAGGGTCATTGCCGAGGACACCAAGCTCCCCCACCTCGAGGCCGAACTCCTTGGCCGCGGACTGGCCGGAATGGCGCAGGTCAGCGCGCGGTACTGGCTGGAAACGGACGGCAACCTGGACCTCAACGTGGCCAGTGACCTCATCTACCGTTTAGCTTGGCGCGGAATCTCTCGCTTCCCCAAAGAGTCCTAGACTACAAATAAGACATCATCGACGAACTTCACAGGCTGGGAGGCCCCCTTGGAAATTAAGATCGGCGTTCAAAACGTTGGCCGCGAGATCGTGCTGGAATCGGACCAGGACGCGGAGACTGTGGCCAAGGTTGTTGGCGAAGCCATCACCGGAGGCAACGAACTTCGCCTGAAGGATGAAAAAGGACGCCTGATCATTGTTCCGGGCAACGCTCTTGCCTATGTGGAAATCGGTGCCGAAGAGGTTCGGCGCGTAGGTTTCGGCCAGTTCTAGTCCCCGGTTCCAAGGAGATCCATGCTTTCGCTGTCCATCGTGGTGCTGGCCACTGTCGCCGGCGGCTTCGTCGTCTGGGCCAATGACAAGCGGCACGCCAAGTACGGTGCGGCGCTTCCGGCCGGCGTCGCCGCGGGTGCTGCGGCGCTGGTGTGGATCATTCTGATGGCGGCCGGTTTCGGCTACCTGCCCGGGCTGACCTGGCTTCCCTGGGTCCTGCCCATCGTTCTGGGCATTGCTGCCGCCATCGCCGCCGTCGCCTATTTTGGCCGTACGCGGGCGCGCCATGATGCGGAACGGCTCACTGCGATCCTGCGGCGCTGAGCCGTCGCTGGCAGGCTCCCAGGCATATGGCTGTGGCCACCACCCAGGCGGGTGGTGGCCACAGCCATTTAAGTGAATGGCCGATGCCTAGAGGAACTCGGCCCGGCCTTCCATGGCGGATGAGGCGAGGGCATGCTCCCGGCGCGGGATGCGCCCGGCCGCCCGGGCCATCCTGCCCGCGATCACCGCGTGCTTGAAGGCTTCTCCCATGAGCGTGGGGTTCTGGGCGCGGGTCACGGCCGTGGCCAGCAGCACGGCGTCGCAGCCCAGCTCCATGGCAAGGGAGGCGTCGGATGCCGTGCCGATGCCGGCATCCAGGACCACGGGCACGGAGGCCCGGGAAACGATGAGCTCAATGTTGTGCGGGTTCAGGATCCCCAGGCCGGTGCCGATCGGGGCACCCAGCGGCATGACGGCGGTGGCTCCAAGGTTCTCCAGCCGCAGGGCCAGCACGGGATCGTCGTTGGTGTAGGCGAAGACCTTGAAGCCGCGGTTGACCAGTTGCTCGGTGGCCTCGACCAGTTCCACGGCGTCCGGCAGGAGGGTTTGTTCATCGGCGATGACCTCCAGTTTCACCCAGTCTGTTTCCAGGGCCTCCCGGGCCAGTTCCGCGGTAAGGACCGCGTCCCTGGCCGTGAAGCAGCCGGCCGTATTGGGCAGGACCCGGATTCCATGATCCACCAGCAGCTGGAACAGCGAGCCGGTTTCAGCCGTGGAGTAGCGCCGCATGGCCACGGTGGTCAGCGCGGTGCCGGAGGCAAGGAGCGCCGCGCCCAGGCCATCGAGGCTGGGCGCTCCCCCGGTGCCCATGATGAGCCTGGAACCCAGCGCGACGCCGTCGATCACCAGGGCGTCGCCGGCACCGGCGTTTCCTGCAGGGTTGATGGTGCTGGTTTCGGTCATGGCGTCAGCCTCCCTGTACTGCTGTAACAAGTTCGATGTCGTCGCCGTCGGCGAGCGCGGTGGCGAACCATTGGCTGCGCGGCACCACCTGGGCATTGTGCGCGACGGCGACGCCGAGTTTCCCGCCGTCGGTCGCCTGTCCGTTGTCCGCCAGCGGGCGTCCGGTGACCTCGCTGACCAGCGTGGTGATCGAAGCTCCGTCGGCCACCGTGTGCGGGTTTCCGTTAAGGGTGATGTTCACGCAGTCTCCTTGATGTGGGGGCTTGTTGCTGCCGTTGCCGGCCTGGAAAACCGGTCCGGGCTGAAGGGTCCCCAGCGGGGATCGGCCCTGCCGTCCAGCAGTTCCCTGCAGATGGCCGCCGCGGCGGGAGTGAGCAGGACTCCGTGCCGGAAGAACCCGGCGGCGATGATGAGTCCGGGGACGTGCCCGGCCTGTCCTCCCCCGGCGCCCGGAGCGGCCGGCACCCGGCCCAGGAGCGGCGCGTTGTCAGGGGTACCGGGGCGGGCGCGGGCGGTGCATTCCATGAGTTCGAGTTCAGCGACGGCGGGCACCAGAGCCTGCGCATCCCGCAGCAGCTGGTAGACACCGCCGGCACTCACGGCATCGGAGAGGGCATCCTCCCGCTGCGTGGCTCCGATCACCACGGTCCCGTCCTGCCTGGGAACGATGTACACGGGGATGCCGTGGACCAGGCCGCGCACCGTTGACGTCACCAAGGGCTGAAGGTGGCGGGGAACGGCAAGGCGCAGGATATCCCCGTGCACGGGCCGCAGCGGCAGCTCAAGGCCGTCCGGCAGGCCGTCAAGCGCCCCCGCCTGCAGGCCATTGGCCACCACGGTCTCCGTTGCCAGCACCGTGCCGCCCCCGGCCAGGCGGACCCCGGAAACCGTTCCGCCCTCCCACAGCAGCCCGGCTGCCCGCTCCGGCACGGCAAAACCTTCCACTGCCCCGGCAACCGCCAGCTGGGGCTGCTCCTGCGCTGCGCCGGCCAGGGCCAGCCGCAAGGCGGCCACCAGGCGCCGGGGATCCACCTGGTGGTCCGCCGGGGTATCAAGTGCGCACGCAATGGCCGGGCTGAGCAGCGGCTCACGCTTCCGGGCCTCCCGCACGGTCAGGGGTTCCACCGCCAGCCCGTTGGCCTGCTGGACTGTGCGCAGGTCCATCAGCGCCCGGCGGTCGGCCGCGTCGGCACCCACGGCGAGGGTCGGCGTCGTCAGGTATCCGGAATCCGCGCCCGTTGCCCTGCCCAGCCCGGCGGCGAACCCGGGCCAGCGCGATGATGCGTCAAGCATCAGTTCCAGGAGCTCTTCCTCCTGGTAATGCAGTTCGCTGACGGGAGCCAGCATGCCGGCCGCCGCCCAGCTGGCGCCGGTACCGGGCGCGTCATCAATGAGGACCACCGAGCGCCCTGAACGCTGCGCCTCCCAGGCAATGCCGTGCCCCACCACTCCCCCGCCGATGACGGCAACGTCGGCCCGGAGGGTGGAGGGAATGGAGCTGCGGGCGGACCCGGGGTGATGGGTGAAGGGGGTACGCATGTGGGTTCCTTCCCTACGCCGGCATTAACCGGATCAGGTCAAGCGGTCGGCTCTGACGCCCTCTCAGCCCGGCGCTTTGTGACAGCCGCCGCGGGCTCCCGCAGTACCAGCCCAGTTTAGAGGAACTAGGCTTGCACGCATGAATGTGTCCACCCCTTCCTTTCCCGCCGGCCACCACGCTCCAGCCACCGAAGTCGTCAATTCACGGGACAACGACGCCCTGAAGGCAGCCCGCCTGTACCTCTGCACCGATGCGCGCCGGGACCGCGGCGACTTCGCGGAGTTCGTTGACGCCGCGTTCGCCGGTGGCGTGGACATCATCCAGCTGCGCGACAAGACCATCGAGGCGGCCGAGGAACTGGACCTCCTGGCGGTGCTGAAGGAATCCGCGGTACGGCACGGAAAGCTGTGGGCGGTCAATGACCGTGCGGACATCGCCGTCCTCTCCGGGGCACCGGTGTTCCACATCGGCCAGAAGGACCTGCCGCTGGCGGCGGCGCGCACGCTGGTCAACGGCAACGCCGCCATCGGGCTCTCCAGCCACACCACCGGGCAGGTGGACGCCGCCCTGGCAGCAACTGCCGGACCAGCCGGGCTGGACTACTTCTGCGTGGGTCCGGTCTGGGCAACCCCCACCAAACCCGGCAGGTCCGCCGTGGGCACTGACCTGGTGAAGTATGCCGCCGAGGCCTCACGGCAGGCGGCGGACCCCGTGCCCTGGTTCGCCATTGGCGGCATTGACCACGGAAACGTCCACCAGGTGGCGGAAGCCGGTGCGCGCAGGATCGTGGTGGTGCGCGCCATCACCGAGGCCTCCGATCCCGCCGCCGCTGCCGCCTCCCTCCTCGACGCATTGGACGCCGCCGCCGCCTGATGCCATATCGGCGGACTTGGAGCTACGCTGACTTTTGTGTCACATCATCGGCTGGCTCCAAACGTCCATGACCACACGAACGCCCTGGAAGAGGCGTTGGGCCTGCTGCGCACCGAACTTGAACTGCCGGGACCGTACCCGGCTGAGGCAGTGGCGGATGCCCGGGCCGCTGTGGCAGCGCTGAAGCTTCCGTCCTACGACCTGACCGCCGTCCAGTTCGTGACCATCGATCCGGCCTCCTCCACGGACCTGGACCAGGCGGTGTTCATCGAACCGGACGGGAACGGCTACCGGGTAATGTACGCGATCGCCGATGTGCCGGCGTTTGTTGCGCCGGGAGGTCCCCTGGACGCCGAGACCCGGCGACGTGGCCAGACGTTCTACGCTCCGGACGGTCGGATTCCGCTGCACCCGGAAGTGATCAGCGAGGGGGCAGGAAGCCTGCTGCCGGGCCAGGATTGTTCGGCTTTCATATGGGACTTCGCGCTCGACGGCGACGCAACGGTTGTGTCGGTGGGCGTCAGGCGGGCACGGGTCCGCAGCCGCGACAAGCTCAGCTACAAGGGTGCGCAGGAAGACCTCGACGCCGGGACGGCCTCGCCGGTGCTGCGGCTCCTCCGCGAGGTGGGCCTGAAGCGGGTGGCCCTGGAGCGGGAACGCGGCGGGGCCAGCCTCAACATGCCCGAGCAGGAAATTGTCCAACTGCCCGACGGCGGCTACCGCATTGCTGCCGTACCGCAGCTTCCCGTGGAGGACTGGAACGCGCAGATTTCCCTGATGACCGGGATGGCCGCCGCGCAGCTCATGCTGGAGGGCAAGGTGGGAATCCTGCGCACCATGCCCGCCCCGGACGAACGGTCGCTGAAGCATTTCCGGCTGCAGACCGAGGTGCTGGGCAGGCCCTGGGACGGTGAAGTCAGCTACGGCGAATACCTGCGTTCCCTGGATCCCACCGATCCCCGCCAGCTGGCCATCATGCATTCCGCCGGCATGCTGTTCCGGGGCGCCTCCTATACCGCCTTTGACGGAACGGTCCCCGAGGACGGCGTGCAGTCTGCCATCGGCGCGGCCTATGCCCACACCACCGCGCCGCTCCGCCGCCTGGTGGACCGCTTTGTGCTGGTGATCTGCGAGGCCCTCAGCAATGGCGGGGATGTTCCGGACTGGGCGCGGGAAGCCCTGCCGCTCCTGCCGGGCATCATGGCCGGATCGGACCAGCTCGCGTCCAGGATGGAACGCCTGGCCCTGGACACCGTTGAGGCCGCGCTGCTGCTGAACCACATCGGGCAGGAGTTCGATGCGATCGTGATTTCCGGCTCCCGGCCGCAAAACGGAAACGGGAATGGAAACGGGACCGGGACGGTGAAAAACGGCAACGGGAAGAACGGAAACGGCAGCGGAAGTTCGGGCATTATCCAGATTGCCGAGCCCGCGGTCACTGCCCGGTGCGCCGGCGGGCTGGAGTCGGGTACCAAGGTCCGGGTCCGGCTGGTTTCCTCGGACATCACCACCCGCGAGATCCATTTCGAGCTCATCCCGTAAGCGGCGGCGGCCGCGGCAGGCGGGCCGAAACGTGTTTCTGCGACCTTGCAGCTAGACTGAGAGGGTAGAAATGGATGCCCGGTCGTTGATTTCCTTGATTTGAAACCAACAAGCCCGCCCCTACGCGATCTTGAGATTTGCCCGTTGGTCACCAGTGCCAGCATTAGATAGCCCGCGATCGGCTTCCACTGGAATCGCTTGCGCGCCTGAGCGTGCTCCGGAACGGCCAGTCCTGGCCGGCCCGTTGAGCAGGCAGCGCCATTGCCCAAATGAATAAGGAAACTCCCCCGTGAGTGAATTGCATACCCACCAGCTCCTGAGCGATGAGACCGGCACGGAAACCATCGAGCCGGAAGAAACCATCATCTCCGACGAGACCCCGCACGAGATCGCGGAAAAGTCCTTTGCCGACTACAACGTCCGCGAGGACATCGTGGAATCCCTGGCTGACGCCGGGATCACCCACCCGTTCCCCATCCAGGCCATGACCCTTCCGGTGGCGCTGGGCGGCCACGACATCATCGGCCAGGCCAAGACAGGCACCGGCAAGACCCTGGGCTTCGGCATCCCCGCACTGCAGCGGGTCATCGGGCAGGACGACCCCGGCTACGCCAAGCTGGCCGTCCCGGGAGCCCCGCAGGCCCTGGTCATCGTCCCCACCCGCGAACTGGCGGTGCAGGTGGCTGGTGACCTGGTGACCGCTTCCCGGAAGCGCAACGCAAGGATCGCCACCATTTACGGCGGCCGCGCCTACGAGCCCCAGGTGGAGGCCCTCAAGCAGGGCGTCGAGGTTGTGGTGGGTACCCCCGGCCGGCTGATCGACCTTTTCAAGCAAAAGCACCTGAGCCTGAAGAACGTCAAGATCGTGGTGCTGGACGAAGCTGACGAGATGCTGGACCTTGGCTTCCTGCCGGATGTCGAGACCCTCATCGCGGCAACTCCCGCAGCCCGCCAGACGCTCCTGTTCTCCGCCACCATGCCCGGTCCGGTCATCGCCATGGCCCGCCGCTACATGACCCAGCCCACGCACATCCGCGCCGCGGACCCTGAGGACGAGGGCCTGACCAAGCGCGATATCCGCCAGCTGATCTACCGTGCGCACAGCATGGACAAGATCGAAGTGGTGGCACGCATCCTGCAGGCCCGCGGCCGCGGACGGACCATCATCTTCACCAAGACCAAGCGCACCGCCGCAAAGGTGGCCGAGGAACTGGTGGACCGCGGCTTCGCTGCCGCTGCCATCCACGGTGACCTGGGGCAGGGCGCCCGTGAACAGGCACTGCGGGCATTCCGCAACAACAAGGTGGACGTCCTGGTGGCAACCGATGTCGCGGCGCGCGGCATCGACGTCGAGGACGTCACCCACGTGATCAACTACCAGTGCGTGGAAGACGAAAAGATCTACCTGCACCGGGTGGGCCGCACCGGCCGTGCGGGCAACAAGGGCACCGCTGTCACGTTCGTGGACTGGGACGATGTTCCCCGCTGGGTGCTGATCAACAAGGCTCTGGGCCTCAACGTGCCCGAACCTGTCGAAACCTACTCCTCCTCGCCGCACCTCTTCGCGGACCTCGACATCCCCGTGGGGACCAAGGGCCGGCTGCCGCGTGACAAGCGGACCCTGGCTGGCGTCGACGCCGAGGTGCTTGAGGACCTGGGCGAAACCGGCAAGAAGAACAGCCGCAGCGGCAGCCGCGACGGCGGCCGGTCCCGGGAACGGGACGGCCGTGGGCGGGAAAGCCGCACTGGCAGCCGCGAAGGTTCCCGCAGCGAAGGAAGCCGCAGCGGCGGCGACACCGCGCGCAGCGGCGAGCGCCGCCGTCGGACGCCGGACTCCGCCGCCGCTCCCGCGGCCGAGGCTGCCGCACCCGCAACGGGCGGCGAACAGCCTTCACGCACCCGCAGGCCCCGGACCCGCACCCGCCGCCGCAACGGCGAAGTGGTGGCAGGCGCCGACACGGGCACGCAGCCTGGCACGTCAGAGGGCTAACTGCCCCGATGACTGACACTGTTTGGGCGCCGGACGGCGGCAGCCTGGTGGTACACGCTGACAACGCGGAGTACCTCCCCACGCTGCCGGACGGCGCCTTCACACTGATTTACGTGGACCCGCCCTTCAACACGGGCAGGCCGCAGCTGCGCCAGGAAACCAGGATGGTGGTTAACGCCGGCGGCAGCGGGGACCGCGTGGGCTTCAAGGGCCGCTCCTACGACACCATCAAGGGCGCCCTGCACCGCTACGATGACGCGTTCAGCGACTACTGGTCCTTCCTGGAACCCCGGCTGGTGGAGGCATGGCGCCTGCTGGCCGACGACGGAACCCTCTACCTGCACCTGGACTACCGCGAGGTGCACTACGCCAAAGTGATGCTTGATGCGATCTTTGGCCGCGAATGCTTCCTGAACGAGATCATCTGGGCCTACGACTACGGCGCGCGGGCCAAAAACCGGTGGCCCACCAAGCACGACAACATCCTGGTGTACGTCAAGAACCCGGCGAAGTACCACTTCGACAGCGCCGAGGTGGACCGCGAGCCGTACATGGCGCCTGGATTGGTAACGCCTGCCAAGCGCGAGCTGGGAAAGCTGCCCACCGACGTCTGGTGGCACACCATCGTCTCACCCACCGGCAAGGAGAAGACCGGTTACCCCACGCAGAAGCCGGAGGGCCTGGTCCGGCGGGTGGTGGCCGCCTCGAGCCGGCCCGGTGACTGGTGCCTGGACTTCTTCGCCGGCTCCGGAACGCTGGGGGCCGTTGCCGCCAAGCTTGGCCGGAAGTTCGTGTGCGTGGACCAGAACCAGCCCGCCATTGACATCATGGCCAAGCGGCTGGGCGCGCACGCCACCGTTGCCTCGTTCCAGCCCAGCTAGGGCCGGACGACGGCGGCTCCCGTGCCGAGTGCCTCGATCCGCGCGAGCATGTCGGGTGCCGTGAGGTTTTCGCCGAGCAGGTTGGGCTTGCCGGTGCCGTGGTAATCGGAGGAACCGGTAATCAGCAGGCCGTGTTTGGCCGCGAGCCTGCGCAGGAAGTCCCGGCCCTCTTCCGGGTTGTCCCGGTGGTCGATCTCCAGGCCGGCCAGCCCGGCGTCGATCATGTCGCGGTAGGTCCGCTCCCCCACGATCCGTCCCCGTGCGGACGCCACAGGGTGGGCGAACACGGGCACGCCGCCGGCGGCACGGACAAGTTCGACGGCGGCGGCCGGGTCCGGAGCATAGTGCGGGATGAAGTACCGGGACCGGGAGGTGAGGATGGAGGCGAAGGCTTCCGAACGGTCCTCCACCACGCCCGCCGCGACGAGGGCGTCTGCGATGTGCGGCCGTCCAAGGGTGGCGCCGGGTGCCACGTGGTGGATCACGTCATCCCACGTCAGCGGGTAGTCCTCCGCCAGGATGGTGACCATCCGTTCGGCCCTGGTGAGGCGGGAATCCTTGGCCTTGGTGATTTCCTCCAGGAGGCCGGGATGGGTGGGATCATGCAGATAGCTCAGCAGGTGGACGCTGATGCCCTCCTCCGTCCGGCATGAAACCTCCATGCCCGGTACCAGTGCCACCCCGCAGGTTGCTGCGGCCGCTGCCGCCTCCGCCCAGCCTGCCGTGGAGTCGTGGTCGGTCAGGGCCACCACATCAAGGCCGGCACGCGCGGCGGACGCCATGACATCGGCGGGCGTTTCGGTACCGTCGGAAACATTGGAGTGGGCATGCAGGTCAATCCTCACTGGTCCAGCGTAGTGGACCACGGCCCCGGGACCCGGCTGTCCTGTTCGCTTAGCCGGGATGCTGGTGAGACGATGGTGCCGTGAACGATGCCGAAAACACCCAAAACTCTGCTTCCCAGCCGTTGGAGGAGCGCGTCAACAACCGCTCGCAGCGGCCCAGTTCCAACGCTTTCAAGGCCTTCATGGCCAGCAACTGGGCGCCGTCCAGCCAGGAGCTTCCGCAGCGGGACGCCGTCGCCGGATACGCCGCTGCCCGGCGCAAGGCGATCTCCGCCCTGTTCAACGGCGAACGCCTGATCATCCCCGCGGGGCCCCTGAAAGTCCGTTCCAACGACTGCGACTACCGCTTCCGCCCGCACTCCGGCTTCGCCCACCTGACCGGGCTGGGCCTGGACCACGAACCGGATGCCGTCCTGATCCTGGAACCCGTGGCAGAAGGAACGGGCGACGACGGCGGGAACCACCGCGCGACGCTGTACTTCCGGCCGCTGGCCGGCAGGGACACCGAACAGTTCTACGCCGATTCCCGCTCCGGCGAGTTCTGGATTGGGGCCCGCCCCACCCTGGAGGAATTCGAGGCCCGCCTGGGACTGGCCACCGCGCACATCGACCAACTGGAAACGGCCATCACCAAGGATGTGGGCGCCCCGGAGATCGGCGGAATCTCCATCCGCCTGGTCCGCAAAGTGGACGAGAACATTGACGCACTGGTGGACACGGCCCGGTACAACACGGCCAGGGACCCTGAGAACCTGGACCTTGGCGTCCTTGATGCCCTGGACGAAAAGCTCAGTGAGGCCCTTTCCGAACTGCGCCTGCTCAAGGATGAGTGGGAAATCGAGGAAATGAAGATCGCGGTGGCGGCCACCGTCGAAGGCTTCGAAGAAGTGGTCAAGGCCCTTCCGCGGGCACTGACGCATGCCCGCGGCGAGCGGGTGGTGGAGGGAGCCTTCTTCGCCCGCGCCCGCGAAGTGGGCAACGAACTGGGTTACGACACCATCGCAGCATCCGGCAACAACGCCACCGTGCTGCACTGGACCCGCAACACCGGACGCATCCACGCCGGCGAGCTCCTGCTCCTGGACGCCGGTGTCGAGGCCGACTCGCTCTACACTGCAGACATCACCCGGACGCTTCCGGCCAGCGGCTCCTTCAGCGACATCCAGCGCAAGGTCTACCAGGCAGTCCTTGATGCTGCCGACGCCGGGTTCGCCGCTGCCCGGCCGGGAACCAAGTTCCGTGACATCCACACCGCCGCCACCACCGTGCTGGCAGAGCGCCTGGCCGAATGGGACATCCTGCCGGTCAGCGTGGAGGAGGCCATCAGCCCCGAGGGGCAGCAGCACCGCCGGTGGATGCCGCACGGCACCAGCCACCACCTGGGACTGGACGTGCACGACTGCGCGCAGGCCAAACGCGAACTCTACCTGGACGGCATCCTCACCGAAGGCATGGTCTTCACCATCGAACCGGGCCTGTACTTCAAGAAGGAAGACCTGGCGATTCCCGAGGAATACCGCGGCATCGGCATCAGGATCGAGGACGACATCCTCATGACCGCTGACGGCCCCGTGAACCTCAGTGCCGCCCTGCCGCGGAAACCGGAAGACGTGGAGGACTGGATGGCCGGCATCTACCGGACCGAAGAAGCCTGACCCCGGCCGGAAACAGCAAAGAGCGGGGCCGCCGGATTCGTTCCGGCGGTCCCGCTCTTTGCGTTGGCGCTCCCAGGTTTCCTTGGCTTTCAGGTTTCCTTGGCTTTCAGGCTTCCTGGACCTTGGCTGCTCCGGCCGTCCTACTCCCGGTGGTCGCCGTGGTGCTGGTCCCCGTCCTGGCCATGCCGGGCGTCGGGTTGGTGTTCCGCGTTCTGTCCTGGCGCAGGCTGTCGGGGATCTGGCTGTCCTGGCTCTGGCTGTCCTGGCCCTGGCTGTCCGGCGCCGGGACCCTGCGGCAGGCGCACGCCGTACTGCGGGCGGCCATCCGGCAGGTCCGGGTAGCGGACGGCCCGGACCGGGCTTGCCGGCTGCGCCGGCTGGTGCTGGCCGCCGTCGTATTGCTGCCCGCCGTGCTGCTGCCCACTGTGCTGCTGACCACTGTGCTGCTGGCCGGCGTCGCCTGCGTAGCCACTTCCGTCCTGGGCTGATCCATCCTCGGCGGCTGTGCCGGCGGACCGCTGGCCGTAGGGATCGTTCCATCCGGCGGGACGGGCAGGGCCCTGCTGCTGCCCCGGCTGCTGCTGGTGCTGGTACGGCTGGTTGTAGTAGTCGTGCTGTGTGTACGGCCGCTGGCCCGCTGCCGCGTCCGAACGCGTCATGGGCAGCTGCTGCAGCAGGCGCCGCGCCTCGTGGGCGGCCTCCGGCGCAACGATCACGTCATAGCTCGTTGCCACCACCTGGCTGGTGGACGTGAAGTCCCGCTTGCCGCGCTGCATGGCGTACGTGACGATGCCGAAGAGCATGAAGAACGCCGCACCCATCAGCACCGACGTCATGATCGAGAAGTAGCCGGGCGAGGGTGCGAAGAAGGACAGCATGACGCCGACGAACAGGCCGAACCACATGCCGCTCAACGCCCCCGACAGCGCCACCCGGGGGTAGCTGAGACGCCCGGTGACCCGCTCCACCATCTTCAGTTCATTGCCCACGATGGAGACCATCTGGACCGGGAACTGCTGGTCCGCCAGGTAGTCAACCGCTTTTTGGGCGTCGAGGTAGGAAGTGTAGGAGCCAACGGTGTCGCCGGTGGGAACAGCCCGGGCATCGTCCGGTCCGTTCGCGGCGCCGGCCCTGGGAGGACCAAAAATGTTCGACATAACCCCATTCTTGCCCATCAAGGTGGGTGCTGCCTGTAAATTCAGCTAAAAGAGAGCAGACTCGGTAGCCTGTAGTGGTGAGCACAACACCTACTCGCGTCTTCGTGGCGCGCCTCCTGGGCCTCGATGTCTTCGACCCGCTGGGCGACCGGCTGGGCCGGCTGCGCGATGTTGTTGTGCTGTCCCGCGGAACCCAGGGAGCCCCCCACGTGGTGGGCATCGTGGTGGAAGTACCGGGAAAGAAGCGCGTCTTCGTGCCCATGACGCGCATTACCTCGATCGACCAGACCCAGATCATCTGCACGGGCCTGGTCAACCTGCGCCGGTTTGAACAGCGCGGAGCCGAAACGCTGGTGGTGGCGGAGATGTTCGACCGCAGGGTCACCCTCCGTGACGGCAGCGGGGACGCCACCATCGAGGACATCGCCATCGACCAGCACCGGTCCCGCGACTGGTTTGTCAGCAAGCTTTTTGTCCGGCGCGGCCACTCACTGTCCCCCTTGAGCCGGCTGCGCCGCAACGAAACACTGATCATTGACTGGGCGGACGCCCAGCAGGGGCCACGCACCGAGCCGCAGGCAGCCACACAGTTCGTGGCCAACCACGAGGACCTCAAGCCCGCTGACTTCGCCGAGGCACTGCAGGAGATGAGCGACAAGCGCCGGTTCGAAGTGGCCAGCGAACTGCAGGACGAGCGGCTGGCCGACGTCCTCCAGGAGCTTCCCGAGGACGACCAGGTGGAAATCCTCTCCGCGCTGGATGTCCAGCGCGCCGCCGACGTCCTCGAGGAGATGGACCCCGACGACGCCGCCGACCTCCTCGGCGAACTCCCCTCCGCCCAGGCAGAGGAACTCCTCCAGCTGATGGAACCCGAAGGCGCGGAGGACGTCCGCCGCCTGCTTGAATACGACGAGGACACCGCCGGCGGCCTGATGACTCCGGTACCGGTCATCCTGCCGCCGGAGGCCACGGTTGCCGAAGCCCTGGCCCACGTCCGGCGGGAGGAGCTCTCCCCTGCGCTGGCGTCGTCGATCTTTATTGCCCGGCCGCCGCTGGAAACCCCCACCGGCCGCTTCCTGGGTGTGGTGCACATCCAGCAGCTGCTGCGCTTCCCGCCGTTCGAGGCTCTGGGAAACCTGGTGGACAAGAACCTCGAGCCGTTGTCCGACCAGGCCCACATCAGCGAAGTGGCACGGACCCTGGCCACCTACAACCTCAACTCCCTCCCGGTGGTCAACGACGCCGGCCGGCTTGTGGGGGCGGTGACTGTTGATGACGTATTGGATCACTTGTTGCCGGACGACTGGCGCGCCCATGATGGCGAAGCCCCGATAAGAAAGCTCGGTGGCCGCATTGGCTGATAACAGCGCCCCGAAGAACCCCAGCCAGCGGAACCTGGCCAACGCGGAATCAAAAGGCAGTCTCGATACCCCCTTGAGCGCCCGGCAGCGGATCCTGCCCAAGTTCTCCCCGGATCCGGACGCATTCGGCCACGCCACCGAGGGCTTTGCCCGGTTCATGGGCACCCCGCAGTTCCTGGTCTACATGACGGTGTTCTGTATTTTCTGGCTGGGCTGGAACACGTGGGCGCCCGTCGAGTGGCAGTTCGATTCAAGGGACCTTGGCTTCACCCTGCTGACCCTGATGCTGTCGCTGCAGGCTTCCTACGCCGCGCCCCTGCTGCTGCTGGCGCAGAACCGGCAGGATGACCGCGACCGCGTCTCGGTGCAGCAGGACCGCCAGCGCGCCGAACGCAACCTGTCCGACACCGAGTACCTGACCCGGGAACTGGCCTCCCTGCGGATCGCCCTGCGCGAGGTAGCCACCCGCGACTACGTCCGCGCCGAGCTGCGCTCACTCCTTGAAGACCTGCTGGAAGCCCAGGAGGAACTGCGGACCCACGACGACACGGGCCCCGGTTCGCACGAATCCCCACGGGACAAGGTCAAGGACAAGCTGCGCGAACAGCGGGACCGGCAACGCAGCCCGCGCACCCAGCAGATCCCCCGGGTGAAACCGGGCCACTCTGCCCAATGACCGCCAGGCCGCCCTCCGGCAGGCCCGCCGCCGCATCCGTACGAAAGCCGAGGCTCCTCCCATGAGCGCCCCCATCGATCCCGCTGACTCCACCCAACCGGCACTGGCACAGGCCGTCAACAGCGCCCTCGCCACCGTGATCGATCCCGAACTCCGGCGCCCCATCACCGAACTGGGCATGGTGGACTCCGTCCAGGTTTCCGACGACGGCAAGGTGAGCGTGGTGGTCCTGCTCACCATTGCCGGCTGCCCGCTGCGGGACACCATCACCGCCGATGCGCAAAAGGCCCTTTTCGCAGTCCCCGGCGTCACCGCCGTCGACGTCGAGCTCAAGGTGATGGACCAGGCCCAGCGCGATGCCCTCAAGGAGAAGCTGCGCGGCGCCGGCGGCCAGCGCAAAATCCCCTTCAATGAGCCCGATTCCCTCACCAGGGTCTACGCCGTGGCCAGCGGCAAGGGCGGAGTGGGCAAGTCCTCGGTCACCGTCAACCTGGCCACGGCCCTGGCTGCCCAAGGCCTGCGTGTGGGCATCGTGGATGCAGACGTCTACGGCTTCTCCGTCCCTGCGCTGATGGGCATCACCCAGAAACCCACCCAGGTGGACGACATGATCCTCCCCCCGGTTGCGTACGGCGTGAAGGTGATCTCCATTGGCATGTTCGTCACCGGCAACCAGCCGGTTGCCTGGCGGGGACCCATGCTGCACCGGGCCCTGGAACAGTTCCTCACCGACGTCTACTTCGGCGACCTGGACGCCCTGTTCCTGGATCTCCCGCCGGGTACGGGTGACATCGCCATTTCCGTGGCCCAACTCCTGCCCAAGGCCGAAATCCTGGTGGTCACCACGCCCCAGGCGGCGGCGGCGGACGTTGCCGAACGCGCTGGCGCCATCGCCACCCAGACGGGTCAGAAGATCGCGGGCGTCATCGAGAACATGTCCTACCTGGAGATGCCCGACGGCGGCCGGATGGAACTGTTTGGAAGCGGCGGCGGGGCGGTCCTCACCGAACGCCTCAGCGCCACGGTCGGGGCGGAGGTACCGTTGCTGGGCCAGATTCCCCTGGACATCCAGCTGCGCGAAGGCGGGGACTCGGGGGTTCCGATCGTGCTGGGCCAACCTGCTTCGGCGGGCGCTGTGGCGCTGGCCGGCATCGCAGGGCAGTTGGCCGCAAAACCCCGTGGCCTTGCAGGGATGAAGCTGGGACTGCAGCCGCGCTGACCGGGCCGGAACTGGCGGGGCGCGAAAACCCTAGGTGGCTTCGGTGTCGAAAGGGGCTGCATCGCCAGGGGCCAGCCTCTGCACGACTCTTTCGGGCCGCTGCGGGGCTGCATCCGCCACGGCCGCGGCGCCGGAAACTGCTGCCACGGCGGCCGGAGCATTTGCGCTGACGGGCTTGGTGTCGTCGTCGAGCAGTGCTTCCTTGATGATGCGGCGGGGGTCGTACTGGCGGGGGTCGTACTTCTTCCAGTCGACATCGTCAATGTCGATGCCCACTTCTTCCTTGATTTGTTCACGCGCCCCGGAAGCCATGCGGCGGAGTTCCTTGACCAGGTTTGCCAGCTTCTGGGTATATTCCGGCAGCCGCTGGGGGCCGATCACCAGCACGCCGATGATCAGCAGAAGGATGAACTCCGGGCCGTTGATTCCAAACACTTTAGGAAGATTACCCTCTCCGGGCTGCGAGTGACGATTCCCGTCCGGCGGACGGGATAACAGTCTGCATTACTGGGTGAACAGGGCAGCTATCTTGCTGATCCCGCGCTCCAGCCGCGACTCCAGGGGCTCCGGTGCAGGCGTCACTGTGGTGTCGGGCACGGCGGCGGCAACCCCTTCCGCCGCGGTATCGGCGTACTGCTTGAGCATGGGCAGGGCATCATCTGCCTGCTCGGGGGGCAGATCGGAGCGGTAAGTGATGGTGAGGCCGGCTGCCCGGTAGGTGGCGGACCAGGGAGAGGTGCTCGAAACCTGCATTGGACCACCTTGGCCGGCGGAGCCCTCCCCCGCCGGGCCGCCCGGAGCCGGTGTGGCGTTGCCGGCCGGTTGATGATCAACCGGGTGCTGTTCCGTGACGGTGGCGTGATGGGTACCGTCGGTGAGCCGCAGCTCCACTGCAGGTTGCCCGTCAACCACCAGCGCCCTGGCCGCTTCCACATGGAATCCCATGGCCTGCAGTTCGGGGCAGGCCCACCCCTCGGAACGCAACGTGGCCAGCTGCGCGGCGGTCAAGGTCCGGCCGTCCGCAGGGGTCTGGGACGAGACGTGCGAAAAGGCTGCTTCGGTCCCCGCCCGTTCCCCGGCCGCAGGGTCTCCCGCTGCCGTGAAGGCCCCTACGGCCAGCACTCCGGCCGCTGCCATGGTTCCGCCCGCGGTGAATGCAAGTGCCCGGGCGGCCACACGGGAGGTCCCGCCCTGATGGGCAGGGGCGGGCGGCTGGGCTGCCAATTCGTGGGTGCGGGTCAGCAGCCGCGCCGTCAGGTCCTGGCTGGCGGGCGGAATGGGAGCATCGCGCAGACGCTCCAGGTACTGCCGTTCCCGGCGCACGGCCGCAGCACACTCCTGGCAGGCCTCAAGGTGGCTGCCGCTGCGCTGATGCCTGCCGCCGAAAGGAAACTGGGACTTCATGTGCCGTTCAGAGGATGCCGGCGATGCGTGGCATCGCAAGCTTGCGGCGGGACTGCTGCGGGCGGGGGTCCCGGTGGGCCAGCTTTTCACGGAGCATGGTCCTGCCGCGGTGGATGCGTGAGCGGACGGTGCCCAGCTTCACGCCCAGGGCCTCGGCGACTTCGTCGTAGGACAGCCCCTCGAGGTCGCACAGGACCACGGCGGCACGGAAGTCCGGCGGCAGTTCCTCCAGCGCGGCCTGTACGTCCAGGTCCAGGTTGTTCAGCTCGAAGCTCTGCTCCGGCCCCGGCTCACGGCCGGGCAGCCGGGACTCGGCGTCCTCCGCGAGGGCGTCGAAACGGATGCGGGTCCTGCGCCGGGCCTGGTCAAGGAACAGGTTGGTGGTGATGCGGTGCAGCCAGCCGTCGAGTGTTCCTGGCTTGAAGTTCTCCAGCGACCGGAAGACGCGGACAAACACCTCCTGGGTGAGGTCCTCGGCGTCGTACTTGTTTCCGGTCAGGCGGTACGCCAGCCGGTACACCTTTGCGGAATGGTTGGTGACCACTTCTTCCCAGGTGGGACGGACCCACTCATCGTCGGGATTGTTTACTGCAGGGACAGGTGCCACAACTGAAGATGACATCGTCCACTCCCCTCGTGGAATGCTAACGCCCGGATACTGTTGACATCTCTGATTCGGCGCCGGTCACCTTTTGGATGAGCGGATATCAATCATGTCAAACTTGGCTGGGAATTTCCTGACCATTGGCAAACTTCAGCCTTCGGCGCAACGGCCGCTTTCCCGGCCGGCCGGCCCGAACACAGTAGGCTTGAGGAGACATTCCCCCCTTACGCCCAGAAAGCGATAATTCATGAGCGCCGACAAATCCAGCAGCTGGTCCTATGCAGAAGATCTGCCCGCTGAGGATGAGGTTATGCTTCGGGCCCGGGAACGTTCATTTGAATTGGGAGTAAGCGCCATCAGCCCCGGCGTGGGGGCCGTCCTGACGGTGCTGGCCGCCGCCTCCAAAGCCCAGACCGCCGTCGAGATCGGCACCGGCGCCGGCGTCTCCGGCGTCTGCCTGCTGCGGGGCCTGGGACCGCACGCAGTCCTGACCACCATCGACGTGGATGTGGAGCACCTGAGGGCCGCCCGCGAAGCGTTTGCGGAGGCCGGCAGTCCCGCCAACCGCACCCGCACCATTTCCGGCCGTGCGGGCGACGTCCTGCCACGGCTGACCGATGGCGCCTACGACCTCGTCTTCATCGACGCGGACAAGCCGGGCCTTCCGGGCTATGTGGAGCAGGCCATCCGGCTGCTGAAGCCCGCGGGGCTGCTGGTCATCAATGACGCGCTGGACAAGGACAAGGTTGCCAACCCGGCGGGCCGGGAGGCCACCACGGTGGTCCTGCGGCAGGTGGGCAGGGCAATCCGCGACGACGACAGGCTCGCGTCGGCAATGCTCCCCACCGGCGATGGCCTGCTGGTGGCAGTCAAGAAGTAAGCCTCCCAAAAAAGGACAGGGTGCGCAGCCCGCGGGCCGCGCACCCTGTCCGGTACGACTATTCGGTAACGCCTACCAGGCATTCCTTGAGGTTGGCTGCCTCGGCAGCGTTCAGTTCGACCACCAGGCGTCCGCCGCCTTCGAGCGGGACGCGCATGATCAGGCTGCGGCCCTCCTTGGTGACTTCCATTGGGCCGTCGCCGGTGCGTGGTTTCATAGCCGCCATGAGGAATTCCCCTCCATTTTGTCCCAGGACTGATCAGCCCGGGCGGGCTGTGTCCGCATGTCGATCAGGCCGCTATGGCGGGGTGGTGGTGCCACCGCCAAGGCTGCGCGTTTTCTGAATGCTTTTGTCCTTGCTTACCTATCATTATCGCGGAATTACCCGTACGTAGCTAATCGATGGACATTTTCCGGCAACTGTTATTTCCCGGCTGACCTGCGCGGAAGCCTGATTTGTCAGGGCGGATAATCCCCTCCGCCGGGAAGCTGCGCCCAGGCCCAGAGCCAGACGATCCAGACCATCTGAAGCAGCAGGAACATCACCACCACCGTGCCCCGGTAAGCCCTGGAACGGGACAGGAACGCCGCCCACAGGGCCAGTGGAAACAGCGGCAGCAGCATCCTGAAGGTGCTGGTTTGCGGATGGAGGAATATCAGCAGGTAACCCATGTAGCAGGCGCACCAGAGCCGCAGTTCGACGCCGAGCCGCACCACCGGGGGAAGGAACAGCATGGCAATGAACAGTGCCACGAAAACCACGGGGGCCAGAAGGCCCAGCACGGGGCCGAAGAGTTCGACGCCGGTGTCGAACCACGGCTGGAAGGGGACCAGGTCCTGGCCCCGCCACACCGTCTCGGTTTTGGTATAGGCCTGCGGGTCGCCCGTCGCTGCCCAGGCGGCGGCGGGCCAGGCCAGCGCGGAAACGCCTGCGACGGCGGTGAGCCCCGTCAGTGCCGCCAGGTCCCGGAGGGAATGGGCTGCTTCATCCGCGCCGCGCTGCCGCCCCTTCCGGATGTGCGCGGCGGCGCGGAAGACCAGCAGCAGCCCCGCCATGGCGGCGAAGGGGACGCCCACCGGCCGGGACAGGCACAGCAGGAACACCACGGGGATGGCCCAGAGGTACTGCCGGCGTACTACCAGCAGCAGGGCCGCGGCCAGCAGCAGGAGTGACAGCGGCTCGGCATACGGGACCTGCAGCACGGCGGAGACGGGAAAAGTCGAAAAGAACGCTACCCCCCACATGGCCGGCACGTGTGCGGCCTTCTGCCGGAAGAGCGTGTAGACCACCAGGGCGGCCGCCCAGCCGGCCAGCATGGCGATGAGGGTCAGCGAGGCGGCAGGGTTCAAGCCGGTGAGGCGGCTAAGTCCACCGGCCAGTGCAGGATAGAGCGGGTAGAAAGCCCACGTATTTTCCTGCACATTGCCGGCGGCATCCGTGGGAAGGATTGACGGGTAGCCGTTGGCGATGACCTGGGCGTACCAGCGGGCGTCCCAGATGTTGATGAAGTTCCAGTAATCCGGCTTGGGCGGGAACCAGGGGTTGACGCCCTGGTGGAGCGCCGCGGCCATGAAGATGCAGGCCGAAACGAGGCGTGCGGCGGCATACAGGCCGGTGACCTGGAGCCACCACGGCCAGTTGCGGACGGCTGAGGCCAGGCGCCGGGCCAGGGTGCCGGCAGAGGGCGGAGCGTTGCGGGGGGCCACCGTGCTCACAGGCCGCCCTGTCCCGGCACGGCAACCTCGTCGGCCTCCCCACTCCCGGCGTTCCCGCTGCCTGGCACTTCAGGTGCCCTCCCGCCGGGTGCCGCGGGTCCGCCGTCGGAAGCCTGCTCCCCCGCCTGCTCCATGGCAGCCAGCCGGATACGCAGCTCCGCCAGCTCGGTGTCCCTTGCGGTCAACTGGTCCCGCAGCTCGTCCAGGACCTGGTCCACCTGGTCCATCCGGTAGCCGCGCAGGCCAAGCGAAAAGCGGATCTGCTCAACGTCTTCCGGAGCGGCACGCTCCGGAAGCAGCACGGGCGGCAGGTTGGCGGGCGGCTCGTCGAATCCCCCGTCCAAAAGGGCGGGCAGCGCAGCCCCGCCGGTCTTGCGGGCGCGCCGGCCCAGGCCGGCCCAAAGGACGGCCGCCACCAGCACGACGGCCAGGAAAACGAGGAAGAAGCTCACGGTTCCATCGTGCCAGACCGGCGGCCCGGACTTTGGCCTGCAGCTACTCCGGCCGCTGTTCCCCGTTCAGGGACGGTGTCACGCCTGCATGCAGGACCCGGTCCACTGCCTCCGCGGGATCGTCCACGAGCTGGATCAGGTCCAGGTCCTTTTCCGAGACCATGCCTTCGGCCACCAGGGTGCCCCTGATCCAGTCGATCATCGGTCCCCAGAATTCGACGCCGAGGAGCACGATGGGAAACGAGGTCACCTTGCGCGTCTGGACCAGGACCATGGCCTCGAACAGCTCATCCAGGGTGCCCAGCCCGCCGGGGAGCACAATGAAGCCCTGCGCGTATTTGACGAACATCGTCTTGCGGGCAAAGAAGTACCGGAAGTTGATGCCCAGGTCCACCCACTGGTTCAGGCCCTGCTCGAACGGCAACTCGATGCCAAGGCCAACCGATACGCCGTTGCCCTCCACCGTCCCCCGGTTGGCCGCCTCCATGGAGCCCGGCCCGCCACCGGTAATTACCGCGACTCCGGCTTCGGCGAGCTTGCGGCCCACCTCCACACCCATCTCGTAGTACTGGCTGCCCGGTTTGGTCCGCGCCGAGCCGAAAACGCTGACCGCTTTTCCAATGTCTGCCAGGGCACCGAAACCTTCGACGAATTCACTCTGGATCCGCAGGACCCGCCACGGATCGGTGTGGACAAACTGGCCCGGACCCTTGGTATCAAGCAGGTGTTGGTCCGACATCTCCACGGCCGCCTGCTTGCGCCGCAGCTCAAGGGGCCCCTTACGGCGGGGCTGGGAATTCTTGGCCGGATCTGCGTTGATACTCATTCCCCTAGGCTAACCTCCCACTCCAGGTATCTCTTGAATCACGATCAGCAGGAACTTGGGGTGATTGGCGTCATAACGCACGGTTCTTCGCTAGATTCGTTCCTATGACTACTCATGTGCCCGGCGATGCCCTCGTCTCCCTGAACGCCGTAAACAAGCATTACGGCCAGCTGCACGTTTTGAAGGACATCAACCTGCAGGTCCGCAAGGGCGAGGTTGTTGTGGTCATCGGACCCTCGGGATCCGGTAAGTCCACCCTCTGCCGGGCCATCAACCGCCTGGAAACCATTGAGGGCGGAACCATCAGCATCGACGGGAAAGTCCTCCCCGAGGAAGGCAAGGAGCTCGCGCAGCTCCGTGCCGACGTCGGAATGGTTTTCCAGTCCTTCAACCTCTTCGCCCACAAGACGATCCTCGAGAACGTGACCCTGGGGCCCATCAAGGTCAAGGGCGTGTCCAAGGCGGCCGCGGAAAAGGACGCCATGGCCCTGCTCGAACGGGTGGGCGTGGGCCACCAGGCGCCCAAGCTGCCGGCCCAGCTCTCCGGCGGCCAGCAGCAGCGTGTGGCGATTGCCCGCGCCCTGGCAATGAAGCCGAAGGTCATGCTGTTCGATGAGCCCACATCCGCACTGGACCCCGAAATGATCAACGAGGTCCTGGACGTCATGGTCCAGTTGGCCAAGGAAGGCATGACCATGATTGTGGTCACGCACGAGATGGGCTTCGCCCGCAAGGC
Source organism: Arthrobacter sp. Soil761 (assembly GCF_001428325.1). NCBI lineage: Bacteria > Bacillati > Actinomycetota > Actinomycetes > Micrococcales > Micrococcaceae > Arthrobacter > Arthrobacter sp. Soil761. Next base: position 59,289 of record NZ_LMSF01000032.1, read on the forward strand.
CGCCGACCGCGTGGTGTTCATGGCGGACGGCCAGATCGTCGAGGACGCCACCCCGGAGGAATTCTTCACCAACCCGAAGAGCGACCGCGCCAAGGACTTCCTGTCCAAGCTCCTCACCCACTGAGTTATTCGAACCATCACACGTCAGTTCGCATCCAGGCCGGAAACCCACGGCCATCAATGAAAGGAATGTCATGAAGGCATTTATGTCCAGGCGGAAATCCTTCGTCGTGGCGGCCACCGCTGCCCTCGCCCTGTCCCTCAGCGCCTGTGGCGGCGGAGACTCGGGTGGCTCCAGCAACCCCAGCCCCGTTGAGAAGCCGTCGTTCGCTGCCGGAACCACCATGGCAAAGCTGTCCTCCGCCGGCACCATCAAGATCGGCACCAAGTTCGACCAGCCACTGTTCGGCCAGGTTGGCCTGGACGGCAAGCCCGTCGGTTTCGACGTTGAAATCGGCAAGCTGATCGCCGCCAAGCTGGGCATCGCCGCGGACAAGATCGAATGGTCCGAGACCGTTTCGGCCAACCGCGAGCCCTTCATTGAGCAGGGCAAGGTGGATCTGGTCATTGCCACCTACACCATCAGCGACAAGCGCAAGCAGGTTGTCGACTTCGCCGGCCCGTACTACGAAGCCGGCCAGGCCCTCATGGTGAACAAGGACAACGACTCCATCAAGAAGCCCGAGGACGTCAAGGGCAAGAAGGTCTGCTCCGTGACGGGCTCCACCCCGGCCGCCACCATCGTGGACAAGTACGGCGCGGAACTGGTTCCGGCCGCCACCTACTCCGCCTGCCTGGAGCCGCTTCGCAACAAGCAGGTTGAAGCCGTCACCACGGACAACGTGATCCTCGCCGGTTTCGTTGACAAGGAGCCGGATGCCTTCAAGCTCGCCTCAGAGGAAACCTTCACCAAGGAGCCTTACGGCATCGGCCTGAAGAAGGGTGATACCGAGTTCCGCAACTGGATCAACGACCAGCTGGAATCCTTCGGGAAGGACGGCTCGTACAAGAAGGCGTGGGAAGCCACCGCAGGTTCGGTCATCAAGACCGCGCCCAGCCTCCCGGCCATCAACCGTTACTAAGTAGCGTCCGCCATGCTGCCGGGGCCCCTCAACGGCCCCGGCAGCACAGCCTTCAATCCGTCCACGCTTACAGCCGAAGGATCTTATGGACGTCATCTTTGAAAACCTGCCCCTGTACTGGGAGGGTTTTCTCCGCACTCTTTTCCTGTCCGTCGTCTCCGGTATTTTCGCGTTGATCCTTGGCACTTTGCTGGCCGCGGCACGCGTCTCCCCGGTTGCGGCACTCCGCGGTTTCAGCACCGTCTACGTGGAAGTCCTCCGCAACACCCCGCTGACCATCGCGTTCTTCTTTGCAGCAGTCGTGCTCCCCCGTATCGGAGTCAAGTTCGAACAGTTCGAGATCGCCGCGATCATCGCCCTCAGCACCTACACCGCCGCGTTCATCGCCGAAGCTGTCCGCTCAGGTGTCAACAGCGTGCCTGTCGGCCAGGCCGAGGCAGCGCGCAGCATCGGCATGAAGTTCGGCCAGGTGCTCTCGCTCATCATCCTCCCCCAGGCCCTGCGGACGGTGATCCCGCCGCTGATCAACATCCTGATCGCGCTCGTCAAGAATTCTTCGGTGGCCGGCGCCTTCTTCGTCCTGGAGCTGTTCGGCTACGGCCGCCAGCTGGCCAACGCCAACGGCGACGCCGTCATCACCGTCCTGCTGGGCACGGCGTTCTTCTATCTGCTCCTCACCGTTCCGCTGGGAATCCTCGCCAACACGGTGGAACGAAAGGTGGCGATTGCCCGATGAGCTCGGTTCTCTACGACGTCCCCGGCCCCAAAGCGCGCCGGGTTTCCCTCATTGCCTCCATCATCGGCGGCCTGCTGATTCTCGGCCTGCTGGCCTGGGTGGTTACGATCCTCGCCCAGCAGGGCATCTTCGAGGCGCGCCGCTGGCAAATCTTCACCCGCGGCGACGTGTGGCAGCTGCTCGGTAAAGGGCTGGGGTCCACGCTTTCCGCAGCCGCACTGGCGGCAGTCATCGCGTTCCCGCTGGGCCTGCTGCTGTGCCTGCTCCGCATTTCGGATGCCGCATTCATCCGGATTCCCATGAGGATCATCCTGGAATTCCTCCGCGGCATGCCCGTGGTCCTCATGATGCTCTTCATCCTGCTCGGGTTCGGCACCTCGGCGTTCATCGCCGTCGTGGCCGGCCTGGTGCTGTACAACGCTGCGGTCTTTGCCGAGATCATCCGCGCCGGCATCCAGTCCCTGCCCAAGGGACAACGGGAAGCCGGCCTGGCCATCGGCCTCACCAGCTACAAGTCCCGCATGCTGATCGAGCTGCCGCAGGCGATCCGCCGCATGATGCCGTCCCTCGTGGCGCAGATGGTGGTGCTGCTGAAGGACACCTCGCTGGGCTACATCGTGGCGTACGGCGAGCTGCTGCGCGCGGTGCAGGTCATGGCGGACTTCCTTGGCACGCAGTACCTGTTCCCCATCTTCTTCGTGGCGGCGGCCATTTACATCGCCATCAACATCTCGGTCTCGCGGCTTGCCGTGTGGATCGAGCGCCGCGGCTCCAAGAAGGCAGCCGGGGGCATGGCGAAGGCCGAACCCGATGTTTTGGAAGCTGCGGCTCCGTAGCTTCCAAGAGCCCACAACAGGAAAGGTCCGGAGCTCCCGTGGGGAGTTCCGGACCTTTCCTGTTCGTGGACCGTCAGGCAGCGAGCCAGCTCTCCAGGGCGGCCAGGCACTTGCGGATGGCGTCGGCGTGGACGTGCTCGTCGTCCTTGTGCGCCAGCAGCGCGTCCCCCGGGCCGAAGTTCACCGCCGGGATGCCCAGCTCACTGAAGCGGGCGACGTCGGTCCAGCCGTATTTGGGCTTGGGCTCGGCTCCCACGGCGGCCACGAACGAGGCGGCAGCCGGGTGCTGCAGTCCGGGCCGCGCGCCGGCGGCGGCATCGGTGCGGACCACGTCGAAGCCCGCCAGCAGCTCCCGGACGTGGGCTTCGGCCTGGTCCGGCGTCTTGTCCGGGGCGAACCGGTAATTGATCTCGACGACGCAGCGGTCCGGGATGACGTTCCCGGCCGTGCCGCCGTTGATCTTCACCGCGTTGAGGCTTTCCCTGTAATCGAGCCCGTCGACATTGATGGTCCGGGGTTCGTAGGCAGCCAGGCGGGCAAGGATCGGTGCCGCGGCGTGGATGGCGTTGCTGCCCATCCAGGCGCGGGCCGAGTGGGCGGCCTCCCCCACCGTGCTTGCCTCGAACCGGCTGGTGCCGTTGCAGCCGCCCTCCACCGTGCCGTCCGTCGGTTCCAGCAGGATGGCGAAGTCCCCCTTCAGCAGGTCGCCGTGGTTGCGGACCAGGCGTCCCAGTCCGCTCTTCACGGCCTCCACTTCCTCGTGGTCATAGAAGACGAAGGTGACGTCCCGCTTGGGCTGCGCGCCGCCGTCGAACAATCCTGCCGCCAGTGCGAGCTGGACCGCCACCCCGCCCTTCATGTCCGTGGCCCCGCGGCCATACAGGACGCCCTCGCCCGGAACACCCGATTCCCAGCTGGAGGGAACGGTGCCCCGGGATCCTTCGGTGAGCGGAAGCGGCACTGTGTCCAGGTGGCCGGCAAGGATCACACGCTCAGCGAGTCCAAGTTCTGTCCGGGCGATGATGGCGTCGCCGTCGCGCACCACGGCCAGCTGGGGAATCCCGAGCAAGGCGGACTCGACGGCGTCCGCGAGCTGCTTTTCATTGCCGGACACGCTGTTGATGTCCATGAGCGCTGCGGTCAGCAGGGCCACGTCCTGGCGGAGGTCAAGGGTGGACACGGAAGAGTCTGGGGCGGTTTCAGCAGTCACGAAGCCAGTCTAGTTCGAACCCCATGCCCCGCCCTCGATAGACTGGGGCACATGACTGAGACCGCTTCCTCTGCCGTGCCCGAAACCCTGACCTCCAACGCTGATAGCCGCTCCGCCTACGGTTTTGGCGTAGCCACCATTGCCACCGGCGACGCCACCGTCCTGGACGTCTGGTTCCCCGCTCCGGCACTGGGTGTTGCGGCGGAGAACCTCCGCACGGTGGACAACGCGGATGAAACCCTGGTGCAGATCGCCGAGAACGGCACTGACGAGGACCGCGGCACCGAGCAGAAGGTGGTCTTTGTCCAGATCAACCTCGATGAAGCCCCGGCGGACACCGCGGACGCCTACCTCCGCCTCCACCTCCTCTCGCACCGCCTGGCCCAGCCCAACACCATCAACCTGGACGGCATCTTCGGCAAGCTTCCCAACGTGGTGTGGACCAACTTCGGCCCGGCCGCCGTCGAGGGCTTCGAACTGACACGCGCAAGGCTTCGCCGACGGGGTGCCGTCACCGTCTACGGCGTGGACAAGTTCCCGCGCATGGTGGACTACGTGGTCCCCTCCGGCGTCAGGATTGCCGACGCCGACCGGGTCCGCCTGGGCGCGCACCTCGCCGCCGGCACCACAGTCATGCACGAGGGCTTCGTCAACTTCAACGCCGGCACCCTGGGCACCTCCATGGTGGAAGGCCGTATCTCCGCAGGTGTCGTGGCCGGCGACGGCAGCGATGTTGGCGGCGGCGCCTCCATCATGGGCACCCTGTCCGGCGGCGGCAAGGAAAAGATCACCATCGGTGAGCGCGTCCTGCTCGGTGCGAACTCCGGCGTGGGCATCAGCATCGGGGATGATTCCGTGGTGGAAGCCGGGCTTTACGTCACGGCAGGCACCCGGGTCCGCGTTCCGGGCCCCAAGGACGAGGTGGGCGATGACACCACCAAGATCGTCAAGGCCGCCGAACTCTCCGGCGTGCCCAACCTGCTGTTCCGCCGCAACTCCACCACGGGGGCGGTGGAGGCCCTGCCCCGCAAGGGCCAGACCGTTGAACTGAACGACGCCCTGCACGCCAACTGATCCCTTCGTGGCACGCAGACGCGGCCTGCGCCGCCTGGCGGTGCTGCTGCTCACCCTCGCACTGGCAGCGGGCGGAATTTACACAGCAGTGTTCTTCGTGCAGCGTTCCGAAACCCTCGTTTCGGAGCGCTGCACCGCTGCGGCCGGCAACCGGACCGGTGAACTTGCGCCGGACCAGGCGGCCAACGCCGCGCTGATCACCGCGGCGGCCGTCAGGCGGGGACTGCCGGCGCGCGCCGCCACCATCGCCATCGCCACTGCCATGCAGGAGTCGAAGCTGCGCAACATCGGGCACGGCGACCAGGCCGGTCCGGACTCGCGGGGGCTTTTCCAGCAGCGTCCGTCCCAGGGTTGGGGCACGGAGGCCGAGATCATGGACCCCTACTATGCCGTCAATGCCTTCTATGACGCGCTGGTCAAAATTCCGGGCTACGAGGCGCTCGACATCACCGATGCAGCTCAGCGGGTCCAGAAGTCGGCCTACCCCAAGGCATATGCCCAGCACGAGGACATGGGCCGGGCCTTTGCCTCCGGACTCACCGGACAGACGCCGGCCGGAGTGCAGTGCACGCTCCGCTCCCCGGCGGCCGGCGGGACAACAGCATCGGTGGCCACCGACCTGGACCAGGCCTACGGCGGCGTGGACTCACAGGTTGACGGCGCCACCCTGGTGGTGGACGCCGACGGCGCGCTGGCATGGTCGGTTGCCCAGTGGGCGGTTGCCAACGCCAAGGACCTGGCCGTCACCCAGGTGGAGGTGGCAGGCCGGACCTGGCACCGTCCCGATGGGGACGGATGGCAGGCTTCAGGGGCCCCGGAGGGACAGGTGCGCATCACCGTACGGCAGGACGACGGCGGCAGCTGAAGGGCCGCCGTCGTCCTGCCTTAAGGGTGGCTAGACCAGGATTTCCAGCACCGGCTGGGCGTAGCTGCGGAGGAGGTCCGGCTGCCCCATCAAATCCTGGCTCATGATGATTTTGTCGGGCTCCAGGTACCAGGCCCGCTGCTCGTCCAGCGGCAGCTCGATGATGGTCAGCTTGAAGTCCCGCGAGTCCCGCCCCACTTCCATCAGCCTGTCGTCCACCATGTCCTCAAGCAGCTGGTCCGTTCCGGAGGCCACCCGTTCGGCCTCGAGCTCGGCGTATTCGCTCCTGCGCTCCCTGGCCCAAGTGAGGGCGGAGCCGAAATGGGCCTGCAGGACCCGCTGCAGGGCCGGAGAGTTGCCGAACGCGTCAAAACTGGGCGGGGAGAGTTCCGGCGATGTGTGCGGATGGGCCTTCAGCAGCTGCTCCCACCAGGCCTCCCACTCGGTCTTCAGCGCGCTGATGCCACCAACGTCGGCCGTCAGGTGGGAGTGGTCCGCCGAACGGACCTTCGGCGACGCATGGGACAGCATCGGTTGTCCCACTCCGTTCAAGCCGGCCGCATCCCGGACGTACAGTGCGATCATCATTGGCCCGGACGTGTCGGTGGTGATCTGCCACCCTGAACCGCTTGCGTGATGCATCCAAAGTCCTTCCCTGGCCTTCCCATGCCGGGCGGCATGACCCGCTCTGCAGTACCCGGCTATCAGTCTATTCCCGCAGCCAGTTCCCGGTAGTGCAGGATTGGACCCGGGCGCCTACCGTGCCAGTCCGTCCAGGTGCCGCTCAAGCACGTCGCGGCACATCTGCGCTGTCATCCAGCCCGGTTGCAGCAGGGCATGCATGCACAGGCCGTCCAGGGTGGCCAGAAGGCGTTCCGCCTCCACCACCAGGTTCTCCTGCGGTTCATCATCGGGGAGCAGGGAGGCAACCACTCCGCCCACGATGGCGGCCACCTCGCGGTGGCTGCGGTCGGCCTCGGCGGCAAGGAACGGCCTGATCCGCGCCGCGTTCTTGAAGGCAAGCCAGGCGCAGGCCTCCACAGCTGATTCCTCATCCAGCGGAAGCATGCCGCCCAGGAGGGTCAGAACCGCCTGCCGCTGTTCAGGGCTGGCCTGGGCAGCCTCCTGCACACCCGGCAGCAGTGCCCCCAGCCTGCCGACCACCCGGTCCACCACGGTGCCGAACGAGAAGGCCAGCAGTTCATCACTGCCAGCGAAGTAGTGCCGGACGGAACCGACTGCCAGGCCGGCCTCGTCCGCCACTTCGCGCAGCGAGGCACGTTCCAGCCCATCGACGGCGATGATGCGCAGAACCGCTTGGACAACATCCTGACGCCGGGCATCCGCGTCTACTATTTTGGGCACCATTCTTATTAGCACACTTGTGCTTCCACTGCCGCCTCCACCGTCCGGTCGACGCCCGCCATCCGGGACGCAGGGGCGGGGACCGCTTCCCGTGGGATAGCGTTGAGGCATGAAAATCTTGGTCACAGGGGGTACCGGCTACATCGGTTCCCACACTGTTCTTTCCCTGCAGGAAGCCGGCCACGACGTGGCCGTCATCGACAACCTGGTCAACTCCAGCGAGGAGTCACTGCGCCGCGTGGCTGAGCTCAGCGGCAAGACCGCGGAGTTCCACAACGTCGACCTGGCGGACGAGGCCGCCGTCGACAAGGTCTTCGCCGGCGCCGGCATTGACGCCGTCATCCACTTCGCCGGGCTCAAGGCCGTGGGCGAATCAGTGCAGCAGCCGCTCAAGTACTACTACAACAACCTGGTGGGCACGCTCAACCTCATCCGCGTCATGGACCGGCACGACGTCCGCTCCATTGTCTTCAGCTCGTCCGCCACCGTCTACGGCGAACACAACCCCATCCCCTATGTGGAAAAGATGGAAATCGGCGCCAACAACCCCTACGGGCGCACCAAGGAACAGATCGAGGACATCCTCTCCGATCTTGGCGCAGCCGACTCCCGCTGGCACATAGCACTGCTGCGCTACTTCAACCCGGTGGGCGCGCACCCCTCAGGACGCATCGGCGAAGATCCCCAGGGCATCCCCAACAACCTGGTTCCCTTCATCGCCCAGGTGGCGGTGGGCCGCCGCGAGAAGCTCATGGTCTTCGGCGGCGACTACGACACCCCGGACGGCACCTGCCTGCGCGACTACATCCATGTGGTGGACCTGGCGGCAGGGCACGTCGCGGCACTGGACCACATTGCCGGCCGGACGGGCGTCTTCCGCTGGAACCTCGGCTCCGGCAAGGGCTCCTCCGTTCTGGAGGTCCTGCGCTCCTTCGAGAAGGCTGTGGGCAAGCCCATCCCCTACGAAATCACCAGCCGCCGGGCAGGGGACCTGCCCGCCTTCTGGGCCGACGCCACGTCCGCCCTGGCGGACCTGAGCTGGTCCACCACCAAGACGGTGGACCAGATGTGCGAGGACCACTGGCGCTGGCAGAAAAACAACCCCCAAGGCTACGCCTCGTAGTCCCCTTGAATGTGGCACAACGCGAAGCGGCCGCCCACCTTGGAAAGGTGGGCGGCCGCCGTCGTTATGGCCGGTTTCAGCGGACCGGGTAGTCCCGCTCCGGCTCGCCGATGTACAGCTGGCGCGGACGGCCGATCTTGGTGTTGGGATCGCTGATCATTTCACGCCACTGGGCAATCCAGCCGGGCAGGCGGCCGATGGCGAACAGGACGGTGAACATTTTCTCGGGGAAGCCCATGGCCTTGTAGATCAGGCCGGTGTAGAAGTCCACGTTCGGGTAGAGCTTGCGCTGGATGAAGTAGTCGTCGCTAAGCGCCTTCTCTTCCAGCCGCATGGCGATGTCCAGCAGTTCGTCGTTGCCGCCGAGCTTGCTGAGGATCTCGTGCGCCGTGGCCTTGACGATCTTGGCGCGCGGATCGTAGTTCTTGTACACGCGGTGCCCGAAGCCCATGAGGCGGACGCCGTCTTCCTTGTTCTTGACCTTCTCCATGTAGTCCTCGGGCTTGAGGCCCTCGGCCTGGATCTGGCGGAGCATCTTGAGCACGGCCTCGTTGGCACCGCCGTGGGCCGGGCCGAAGAGGGCGTTGATACCCGCGGAAACGGACGCGAAGAGGTTGGCGTTGGAGGAGCCCACCAGGCGCACGGTGGAAGTGGAACAGTTCTGCTCGTGGTCAGCGTGGAGGATGAGGAGCAGGTCCAGGGCCTTGACGATGACCGGGTCCAGCTCATACTGCTCGGCGGGCAGGCCGAAGCTGAGGCGCAGGAAGTTCTCCACCAGGTTCATCGAGTTGTCCGGGTACAGCATGGGCTGGCCGATGGACTTCTTGTGGGCGTAGGCGGCGATGACCGGCAGCTTGGCCATGAGCCGGATGGTGGAGACCTCCACCTGTTCGGCGTTGAACGGGTCCAGCGAGTCCTGGTAGAACGTGGACAGCGCGGACACGGCCGAGGACAGCACCGGCATGGGGTGCGCGTCGCGGGGGAAGCCGCCGAAGAAGCCCTTGAGCTCCTCGTGCAGCAGGGTGTGGCGGCGGATCTTCTGGTCGAACTCGTCCAGCTCGGTGGGCGTGGGCAGGTTGCCGTAGATCAGCAGGTAGGACACCTCAAGGAAGCTGGAGTGCTGCGCCAGCTGCTCGATGGGGTATCCGCGGTAGCGCAGGATGCCCGCATCGCCATCGATGTAGGTGATTGCCGAGGTGGTTGCTGCGGTGTTCATGAAGCCGGGGTCGAAGGTTACGGCACCGGTCTGCTTCAGCAGCTTGGAGACGTCGTAACCCTCGTTCCCTTCAACAACCTGGATGCGCGGGAGCTTCAGCTCGCCACCTGCGTGGAGCAGGGTCGCAGCATTGTTGGTCTCAGTCATGGAGTCCCCTTCATGAGGCTTCTGGGCCTCTGTCGAAAGCTTGATCCAACATCAGGTGAGCCGCGCACGAAGCCTGAGAAGACAGGTTCCAACACCCGGGCTGCCTTCTTGTAGAAAGCCACCATTGATAGTCACTTAAAAAGTACCGCCCCTTGGCGGGTGTCACTAATCCGCAGCCGTCAAATGCACCCTAAAACGCGCCGGATGTGGGGCGAGTCACACGATTATTACGTACCCTTAGGAGCCCGATCCGGCCAGGCGTGCCACGGCCGCGTCGATCCGCTCGTCGGATCCGGTGAGGGCAACGCGGACATAGCCGTTGCCGGCGTCCCCGTAGAAGACGCCGGGTCCCACCACAATGCCGCGGTCAGCCAGGCGGGCCACTGTGTCCCACGTGTCCTCCCCCGCCGTCGACCAAAGGTACAGGCCGGCGTCGGAATCCTTGATCTCCAGGCCGAAGTCCAGCAGGGCGGGCACCAGCCGCTCCCGCCGGCCCCTGTAGAGGTCCTTTTGGGCCTCGACGTGGGAGTCGTCCCCCAGGGCCACGCGCATGGCCTCCTGGACCGGGTAAGGGACGATCATGCCCGCGTGCTTGCGGCTGTTGACCAGGTTGGGCATCAGGTCCGGATCACCGGCCACGAATGCCGCGCGGTAGCCGGCGAGGTTGGACTGCTTGCTGAGCGAGTACACGGCAAGCAGGCCCTGGTGGGAGCCGCCCGCCACCTGCGGGTCCAGGATGCTGGGAACGCGCCGGCCGCCGCGCTGGACGTCCCAGTCCCCCCATCCGAGTTCGGCATAGCATTCGTCCGAGGCCACCACGGCACCCAGCTCACGCGCCTGTTCCACAAGCGCCTGGAGGGATTCGATGCCCCGGACGCTTCCCGTGGGGTTCCCGGGGGAATTGACCCAGATGAGGCGGACGCGCGAGCGGGTGGCGTCATCGAGTTCGTCCAGGTTGTCCGTTGCCACGGAGGTGACGCCTGCGAGGGTGGCGCCGATATCGTACGTCGGGTAGGCCACCTTGGGGCGTACGACGACGTCCCCCGGCTTGAGGCCAAGCAGCAGCGGAAGCCACGCAACGAGTTCCTTGGACCCCACCGTGGGCATGATGTTCCGGGGATCAAGGCCGGACACGCCGCGCCGGCGCTCGAACCAGCCCGCAATGGCTTCCCGGAGCGCCGGGGTGCCGTGCACCGTGGGATATCCCGGGGCATTCGCGGCCGCCTTCAGTGCATCCTGTATCAGCTGCGGCGTGGGATCGACGGGTGTCCCGATCGACAGGTTCACGGCTCCGCCGGGATGCTCCGAAGCCTTCGCCAGGTACGGCGCCATGGCCTCCCACGGGTAGTCGGGCAGGTCCAGGCCAAACGAATTCGTTGCTGCGGTCACGGCTTGCGTCCGCGTCAGTGGTCTTGGTTCTGCGGCGGCAGGGCGGCGATCATGGGGTGGTCCTTGCCCGTGTTGCCGACCTTGGCCGCGCCCCCCGGGGACCCGAGGTCATCGAAGAACTCAACATTGGCCTTGTAGTAGTCGGCCCATTCCTCGGGGGTGTCATCCTCGTAGTAGATGGCCTCCACCGGGCACACCGGTTCACAGGCGCCGCAGTCAACGCATTCGTCCGGATGGATGTACAGCGAACGCTCGCCCTCATAGATGCAGTCGACCGGGCATTCCTCAATACATGCCTTGTCCTTAACATCCACACACGGCTGCGCGATTACGTACGTCACGTCCCTGGCCTCTCCACGTTGGGTTCCGGCTTCCCGCCGGCTCTTGCATCCGGCAGCACGGCCGGACTGTTGACATCTGAGCCTATTATCCCCCAGCCCGTTCCCGCGAACCTAGCCGGCGCACCTAGTATGAACTGGTGAGTCAGCCACTACCCGCACCCGCCCGCTTCCTTGCCTCGGCTGCGCCCGGCATCCGCGTGGTGGTGCGCTACCGGATCGAAGGCGGCCTCACGGACGCCCTGGGTCACCTGCTGGCCTGCGACGCCGGTTCCTGTACAGTCCGCACCCGGCAGGCCGACGTCGTTATTCCCCTTGGGCAGGTGGTGGCCGCCAAGGAGGTCCCGCCTGCTCCCCCGCGCCGCCCGGCCGTGCGCTGACCGCCGCTCCCGGTGCGCCCGGACTGCTCCTGCGCGCTGATCCCGGACTTCATCGCGCCGTCCCGTACATGGCAAGTGCCTTGCGGACGATTCCAACGAACTCCGCGGGGTCGCGGACCAGCATCTCGAACGTCACCCGGAGAGTTGGGACACCCCTGATGACGGTGACATTCCAACGCCGCCTGTCTTCCCGATAGGCCTGCCGGCTGCTGCGATGGGCATAGCCGTCCGCCTCAATGCCCAGCAGCCCATCAACAAGGAGATCCAGGTGGCCCATGCCAGGAATGTGCACCTGCAACTCGACTGTAAGCCCCGCTTCTTCAAGCAGATACCGGGCGATGGTTTCGATGATGGAGCCGGACTGGGGTCGGATTCTGCCAACCAGGTTCAGCAGGGCCTTTTCACGGGCGGCCGGAAACCGCGCCCGCAGCTCCGCGAGTTGGATTTGGCCTTTCTTGACGGCGGACTCCGCGATAGTCAGTCCCTCAAGAGGGGGCAGACAGCGGAGAGACTGGCAGACGACGTCCAGAGGAGTCAACGGAAGGTCGCTGCGGTGCACCACACAGCCGGCTATTGGTCTGCCATGGCGGGCGGCAAGATGCGGCCTATCCGGAACCTTGATCACCCATAACCCGGAAGCCACTGCGGCCGTGACGCAACCAGGTGCGGCGTGATGGCGCGCCGCATGGACAAGCACGGGGTCAGCATCCGGAAGGGCGAATACGCCGCGGGCGATCCTTTGGATGGACCCGTCTGACAGTCCGGCTTCCAGACATCGGCGGGAGACGCCGGCCACTAACAGTGTTCGGGTGCCCGCAACGCCGCCCAAGGCAGCCAGCGCTTCAGAGATAGTTCGCATGTCTGAAGCCTGCGCCTCGCGGCGAGCGTCCGCAGGTGGTGGAAACGGCTATGTGGAGAACGGACCCTGGCGCCGAAGTAGGCGCCCAGTGCGCCCACGCCGTCCCTGCGCATCGAGGCCTGGGTTGGCCGCGCCGCCCGGCTTAACGCAGAATGCCACCGGTGCAATACCGGTGGCATTCTTGGCGTTCAGGCGTTGCTATGCCTTGGCGCGGGCGCGGTTGGCCTTGGCGCGCTCGTTGGTGTCCAGGATGACCTTGCGGATGCGGATGGCTTCCGGGGTCACCTCGACGCACTCGTCCTCGCGGGCGAATTCCAGCGATTCCTCGAGGGTGAGCTCGCGCGGCGGGGTCAGGTTCTCGAAGGTGTCGGAGGAAGCGGCACGCATGTTGGTGAGCTTCTTTTCCTTGGTGATGTTGACGTCCATGTCGTCGGCGCGGGAGTTCTCGCCCACGATCATGCCCTCGTACACCTCGGAGGTGGGCTTCACGAAGAAGGAGCCGCGTTCCTGCAGGTTGATCATGGCGAACGGGGTCACAACACCGGCACGGTCAGCAACCATGGAGCCGTTGGTGCGGTACTCGATGGGGCCGGCCCAGGGCTCGTAGCCTTCGGAGATGGACGCTGCGATGCCGGCGCCGCGGGTGTCGGTGAGGAACCGGGTGCGGAAGCCGATCAGGCCGCGGGCGGGAACGATGAACTCCATGCGGCACCAGCCGGTGCCGTGGTTGGCCATGTTGGTCATCCGGCCCTTGCGGGCAGCCATCAGCTGCGTGACGGCGCCCAGGTATTCCTCGGGCACGTCGATGGTCATGTGCTCCATCGGCTCGTGGATCTTGCCGTCAACGGTCTTGGTGACAACCTGCGGCTTGCCAACGGTCAGTTCGAAGCCTTCACGGCGCATCTGCTCAACCAGGATGGCCAGCGCCAGCTCGCCACGGCCCTGGACTTCCCAGGCATCCGGACGCTCGGTGGGGAGCACCTTGATGGAGACGTTACCGATCAGTTCCTTGTCCAGGCGGTCCTTGACCTGGCGGGCGGTGACCTTGGCGCCCTTGACCTTGCCGGCCAGCGGCGAGGTGTTGATACCGATGGTCATGGAGATCGCGGGATCGTCCACGGTGATCAGCGGCAGCGGCTGCGGGTTCTCGGCGTCGGTCAGGGTCTCACCGATGGTGATTTCCTCGATGCCGGCGACGGCGACGATTTCGCCCGGTCCGGCGGATTCCGCCGGAACGCGGTCCAGCGCCTTGGTGGCCAGGAGTTCGGTGATCTTGACGTTCTTGAGTTCACCGTTGGCGCGGGCCCAGGCAACTGTCTGGCCCTTGCGCAGGGTGCCGTTGTAGATGCGCAGCAGCGCCAGGCGGCCCAGGAACGGGGAAGCGTCCAGGTTGGTGACGTGCGCCTGCAGGACACCTTCGGGGTTGTAGGTGGGAGCCGGGATGTGTTCGATGATGGTCTTGAACAGCGGCTCAAGGTCCTCGTTGTCCGGGGCGGCACCGTTGGCGGGCTGCTCCAGCGATGCGCGGCCAACCTTGGCGGCGGCGTAGACAACGGGAACTTCCAGGACCTTGTCCAGGTCCAGGTCCGGCACCTCGTCGGCAAGGTCGGAGGCCAGGCCCAGGAGCAGGTCCATGGACTCGTGGACCACTTCGTCGATGCGGGCATCGGGGCGGTCGGTCTTGTTGACCAGCAGGATCACGGGAAGGTGCGCGGCAAGGGCCTTGCGCAGCACGAAGCGGGTCTGGGGCAGCGGGCCCTCAGAGGCGTCAACGAGGAGGACGACGCCGTCCACCATGGACAGGCCGCGCTCCACCTCGCCGCCGAAGTCGGCGTGGCCGGGGGTGTCGATGACGTTGATGGTGATGGTCTCGCCGTTGGAAGACGGACCGTTGTAGGCCACCGTAGTGTTCTTGGCCAGGATGGTGATGCCCTTTTCGCGCTCCAGGTCACCGGAGTCCATCACCCGGTCCTCGAGGTGGTTGTGCTCGGCAAAGGAGTTGGTCTGCTTGAGCATGGCGTCGACCAGGGTGGTCTTGCCGTGGTCAACGTGGGCCACAATCGCGACGTTGCGCAGGTCACTGCGCGATGCAGTGGCTACCGCGGTGTTGGTGGTGGTTTCAGACATGCGTAATGGCTCGATTCAGTGGAGTCAGCTGTTGTATCGCGACATTTCCAACTGGAACGCACGACGGACAAGGCCCTTGGCACAGGGCGCCTTCCTCTATTCTAGCCGCCCAGCCATTTGTTGGCCTAAATTCCGGCAGATTTGTCGGCGCCGGGAATGCCGCGATCAGGCCCAACCGATCCGGCATGTGACTAAGTTCACTCCCACTTCCGCGTACGTGGCATGATGACTGTGACGCAGCCCACTTCCGAGACCGCCGGAGCCAACGATGCCCCCAGCCAAGGCCAGCACACCGCGGGGTGCCGCCCGGGCTGCCGCCGCCGCTGTGTCCGGCCTGGTCGCAGTATCGGCTGTGCTCGGACTCGCCGGCTGTGCACTGTCCGGGGACTCTCCCCAGGGCGGCCTGGCACGGGCGGCAGCCGGGCAGCCGGCGGACGGACAGGCGGCCGCGGGGCAAGCCGGCGGCGCAGGAGCGAAACCGGCCGTGGTGGCCACGTCCCGGATCCGCAATCCCGGAAACGGACGGCTCGAGGCGGTGGTTCCGGACATCAGCAGGACCGTGCTGCTGATTGGCGATTCACAGTCGGAACCCGCGGATGGCTGGCCGCGCCTGGGCCTCGCCGCTGCCGGCTACAACGTCTACTTCTGCGGCCGCGGCGGCACAGGCTTCGTGGCGGCGAACGGCTCCACGGGCAATTACATCGATGCCCTGCAGCGCGGGGACTGGCTGCTTCCCGCCGGAACGCCGGCACTGATCGTGATTGAGGGTGGCGGGAACGACGCCGCCGGGGGCGCCGGCAACGCGCAGATCGCAGGAAACGCCCAGCGGTTGCTTGCCGAACTGCGGACCCGCTATCCCGGCACGAGGATTGCCATGATAGGCACCCTGGCGCGGGGAGCAAACGACGGCGGTGGGCGCCGCAGCGAGGTGGACGCTCTGCTGGGTGCCGTGGCAGCAGCCAACGGACTTCCCTTTGTTTCCGTGGGCGACTGGCTCACCCGGTACGGACTGGCGAAAGACCTGGCGGATGCCGTCCACATGAACGCCGAAGGCCGTGTGGCGCTCGGTGGGATTCTTGAGCACAGGCTGCGCGAACTGGGACTGGACCGGAAACCGGCAGTGGAGCGGTGAAACAGCTTGAGCCGGGACCCGAAGATCCCGGCTCAAGCCGTTCAGCGAAAACGTTCCGCTACGCCACCTCAGGAGGAAGCATCAGCTTCGCACCGGGGATGGCGTTCAGCAGCGCTTTGGTGTAGTCCTGCTTAGGCGCTTCGAAGACGTCGTCCGTGGACCCGGTTTCCACCAGGCGGCCCTTCTCCATCACGCACACGTGGTCTGCGATCTGCCGGACGACGGCAAGGTCATGCGTGATGAACAGGTAGGTCAGTCCAAGGTTGGCCTGCAGGTCGGCAAGCAGGTTGAGCACCTGGGCCTGCACCAGCACGTCCAGCGCAGAGACAGCCTCGTCACAGATAATGACTTCGGGGTCCAGCGCCAGCGCCCTGGCAATGGCAACGCGTTGCCGCTGCCCGCCTGACAGCTCGTTCGGATACCGCTGCATGGCGGACTGGGGCAGCGCCACCTGGTCCAGCAGCGTCCGGACTTTCTTTTCCCGGCTGGCCTGGTCGCCGATCTTGTGGACCCGCAGCGGTTCCTCGATGGTGCGGTAGATGTTGTACATCGGATCGAGCGAACCGTACGGGTCCTGGAAGATAGGCTGGACCCGCCTGCGGAACTTGAACAGTTCGGCAGGCTTCAGGGCGGAGGTGTCGACGCCGTCGAACAGGATCCTGCCGTCCGTCGGCTTCTCAAGCTGGAGCACCATCTTGGCCACTGTGGACTTGCCGGAACCCGACTCCCCCACGATCGCCGTCGTGGTGCCACGCCGGACGTCGAAGCTCACGCCGTCGACGGCGGCGAAGTCCGTGGTCTTGCCCAGCCCCTGGCGGAGCTTGTACACCTTCCGCAGGTCCTGGATCTGCAGGAAGGTATCGGACTTCACCGTTTCAGCGGCGGGCGCAAGGAGGTCCGCCGTCTCCACGCCCTGCTCCTTGGCCACCTGGATACGGCGGCTGGCAAGCGACGGAGCGGACTCCACGAGCCGCTTGGTGTAGGGGTGCTGCGGGTTGCGGAGAAGTTCCAGCGACGGTCCCGCTTCAACGACGCGGCCCTGGTACATGACCACGACCTTGTCCGCGCGCTCGGCTGCCAGGCCCAGGTCGTGGGTGATCAGCAGGACCGAGGTGCCCAGCTCGTTGGTCATGGTTTCCAGGTGGTCCAGGATCTGCCGCTGGACGGTGACGTCGAGGGCCGACGTCGGTTCGTCCGCGATCAGCAGGCGCGGCTGGCAGGACAGGCCAATCGCGATCAGCGCGCGCTGGCGCATGCCGCCCGAGAACTCGTGCGGGTACTGGTTGGCCCGCCGCTTGGCATCCGGCAGGCCTGCCTGGGAGAGCACCTTGGCGATGTCGTCCGGCCCGCTGGGACGGCCGTTCGCCTTCAGAGTTTCCCTCACCTGGTAACCGATCTTCCACACGGGGTTCAGGTTGGACATGGGGTCCTGCGGGACCATGCCGATGGTGTTGCCGCGCAGTTCGATCATGCGCTGCTCGCTGGCGTGGGCAATGTCCTCGCCGTCGAGCAGGATCTGGCCGCGGGAGACCCTGCCGTTGTTGGGCAGGAGCCCGATGGCCGCCAAGGCAGTGGTGGACTTTCCGGAGCCGGATTCCCCCACGATTGCCACGGTTTCGCCCGGCATGATGGTCAGGTGGGCGTCCCGGACAGCCTGGACTTCACCGCCGCCGGTCTTGAAGGTGATGGCCAGGTCACGGATTTCGAGCAGCGGCCTGACGCCGGTGGTGCCGGCCTCATCAATGCGGACGTCTGGAGTTGTCATCTCTTTATCTCTCATCGCTGACGGCTCTTCGGGTCAAGGGCGTCACGCACGGCGTCGCCCAGCATGATGAAGCTCAACACCGTAAGGGAGAGCGCGGCGGCCGGGTAGAGCATGATTTCCGGCCGGGTCCTGATTGATGCCTGGGCACCTGCAATGTCATTGCCCCAGGACATGATGCTTTGCGGGAGGCCGATGCCCAGGAAGGACAGGGTGGCTTCCGCAACGATGAACACGCCAAGTTCCAGGGTTGCCAGGACAATGATCGGGGCCAGGGCGTTCGGCAGGACGTGGCGGATCAGTGCGCCGAACTTGGAGACACCCAGCGCCCGTGCAGCGGTGACGAAGTCCGCATTGCGCACCTCGATGACAGCGCCCCGGGTGATGCGGGCCATTTGCGGCCACGCCAGGAGCGAGATAACGAACACCACGGTCCATACGCTCTTGTTCTCGCGGAACAGCGGGAGCTGCGTGATCACCAGTGCGCCCAGCACCAGCGGCAGTGCGAAGAAGATGTCGCCCAGGCGGGCCAGCACGGCATCGATCCAGCCGCCGTAGTATCCGGCGAGGGCGCCAAGGGTCACACCGATGACCAGGACGCAGAGTACCGAGAGCAGGCCCACGGAAAGTGAGGCCTGCGTGCCGTGGATGACCCTGGAATAGACGTCGCAGCCCTGGAAGGTGAAGCCGAACGGGTGCCCGGCGGTGGGGCCTGCCTCGGAGTTTGCGAGCTCACAGCCCTCGTTGGGCGGGGTTGACGTGAAGAGGCCCGGGAACAGCGCAATCACGATCAGGGCAAGGATCAGCAGTGCCGAGATGATGAACAACGGACGACGGCGGAGCTTGCGCCAGGCGTCAGCCCACAGGCTGAGCGGGGCCTGGTCAGTCTTGACGGCGTCCGTTGCCTGCAGAGGTGTCTCGTCGATGGGTGCCACAAAGTGGCTGTTATTACTGGTCATAGCGGATCCTCGGGTCAAGCCAGGCGTACAGGAGATCGACAAGCAGGTTGGCCACCACGAACACCAGCACCAGCACGCTGACGATGGAGACGATAGTGGGACCTTCACTGCGCAGGACGGCCTGGTAAAGCTTGTTGCCCACGCCAGGGACATTGAAGATGCCCTCTGTCACGATGGCGCCGCCCATCAGGCCGCCAAGGTTGGCACCCAGGTAGGTCACCACCGGGATCAGCGAGTTGCGCAGGATGTGCGCCAGGACCACCCGGGGCCGGGACAGGCCCTTGGCGGTTGCCGTCCGGACGTAGTCGGCGTTCATGTTTTCGCTCACCGATGCCCGGGTCAGGCGGAGGACGTACGCAAAGGAGACGAGTCCCAGGACCACTGCCGGCAGCAGCAGGGTGACCCAGTTGGCATTTGCGCCCACGGTGGGTTTGGCCCACCCCAGCTGGACACCAAAGACGAGCTGGAAGACGAAGCCCAACACGAAGGTGGGGACGGCGATGACCACCAGCGATGCCACGAGCACCGTGGAGTCGAACCAGCCGCCGCGGCGCAGGCCCGCGAAAACGCCGAACGCGACCCCGAAGATGGCCTGGATGGCCAGCGCCTCGATGGCGAGCATCGCCGTCACCGGGAAGACCCGCGCCAGGCTTGCCGCAATCGGCTGGCCGGTGAAGTCATTGCCCAGGTTGAAGGTGAAGAGGTTCTTGAGGAACAGGCCGTACTGGACCCAGAAGGGCTGGTCGAGGTTGTACTGGCTGCGCAGGGTGTCGATGACCGCCTGCGGGGGCTGGCGGTCGCCGAACAAGGCCGCAATGGGATCACCGGGCAGGGCGAACACCATGTAGTAGACCAAGAGGGTTGTGCCGAGGAAAACAGGGATCACCTGGAGGAGTCGGCGCAGAATGAACCGGAGCACAGTGTTACCTGCCTTCCGGTAAAGGAGAAAACGCGTTCATGAGTGCCTTCCTGCCGCTTGCAAGCCAATGGGGGCCCGGACGTAACCGGAACCCCCATCAGCCTTGACGGCAAGTTAGATCTGGGACTACTTGGCGGTGATGCCGTAGTAGAGGATTTCACCGTTCCAGCCGGTTTCGGCCTTCACGATGTTGTTGCTCCACACGATCGGCCGTGCCTGGTCCCAGAGCGGCAGGCCGGGCAGGTCCTGGAACAGGATCTCCTGTGCCTGGTTGAACTTGGCGTTGGCCTCGTCGGTGCTCTTGGCGGCCAGGCCCTCCTTGAGGAGCTTGTCGAACTCAGGGTTCGAGTACTTCTCGTAGTTGGAGGAAGCGCCCGTGGCCCAGACCGGTCCCAGGAAGTTGTAGAGCGACGGGTAGTCACCCTGCCAGCCCGCGCGGGTCAGGCCCGGCAGCTGCTGGGACTTGCGCAGGTTCAGGACTTCGGCGAACTTGGCAAAGGGCTGGATTTCAGCCTGGATGCCGAGGTTGTTCTTGAAGCCGTTGGCGACGGCATCGATCCATTCCTTGTTGCCACCATCGGTGTTGGAGGCGATCTGGAGCGGCTTGGAGTTGTCGTACGGCTTGATCTTCTCAGCCTGTGCCCACAGGTCCTTGGCCTTGGCGGCGTCGAACTTCAGGACTTCGCTGCCCTTGATGCCTTCCTTGAAGCCATCGATGACCGGCGGCGCGAAGGCCTTGGCCGGGGTGCGGGTGCCGTTGAAGACCACCTTGGCGATTTCCTCGCGGTTGATGGCGTAGGACAGAGCCTGGCGGCGCAGCTTGCCGGCTTCACCCTGGAAGTTCGGGTTGTAGCCCGGGATGTTCAGGGTGGAATCGGTGGCTACCGGCTTGGTGGCGTTCCGGTCCGGGAAGTCGTTGACGTAGGTCTTCAGGGCGTTGGACGGCAGGACGTCGGTGATGTCCAGGTTGTCCGACTGAAGGTCGGTGTACGCGGGGCCCGGGTCGGTGTAGAACTTGAAGGTCACGCCGCCGTTCTTGGCGGGGCGGGTGCCGTTGTAATCAGCGTTCTTGACCAGCGTGATGGACTGGTCGTGGACCCAGGAACCCTGCTTCTCGAACTTGTAGGGGCCGTTGCCCACGGGGTTTTCACCGTAGGTCTTGGGGTCCTTCAAAGCCGCGGAGGGCAGCGGGTAGAAGGCGGAGTAGCCAAGGCGCAGGGACCAGTCGGCCTCGGGCTGGGCGAGCTTGACCGTGATGGTGGAATCATCGGTCGCCTGCAGGCCGGACATGGTGTCGGCCTTGGGAGCGGGCGTGGTGGTGGTCTTGCCGTCAGCACCCTTGACGGAATCGACGGCGGAGACATCCTCGTACCCGGCAATGGATTCGAAGAAGAAGCCATTGTTCTGCAGGTTCTTGGAGTTTGCCGCGAAGTTCCAGGAGTCAACGAAGGTCTTGGCCGTGATGGCTTCACCGTTGGTGAATTTCTGGCCCTGCTTGACCTTGATGGTCCAGTTCTGCGCGTCCGACGAGTCGATCGAGTCGGCCAGCGCGTTGACTGCCTTGCCGTTCGCGTCGTAGCTGCGAAGGCCTTCGAACAGCAGGTTTACGACACGGCCGCCGTAGACCTCATTGGTGTTGGCAGGCAGCAACGGGTTTTGTGGTTCGTTGCTGTAGGCCGTGATGACCTTGTTCGGGTCGCCGGCAGCATTGCTGGCACCCTCATTGCTGCCACCGCCACCGGTGCCGCATCCGGTCAAGGCAAGCGCGGCGATTGCCACGATGCCCAATGCTTTGGAAGTGCGCGTAAAACGCATTCCGCCTCCTATGAGTTGTGGGAGAGATGTATAGGGGAATCTTGTGCTTCCCCGCAGGCCGGACGCAGCACACCGCTGTGACGAAACCTACATATACGGGTTAGCCTAACCGCACAAAGTCCAGATACTGGTACTCCGTTGCCAAACCGTGACCGGCGCAGTCAAATGCCCCAGGCCACAGTGGATAGTTAGGCACGTCACATGCTACTCGCCAGTAAGCCAGACGGCGAATCGGCTGGCGCGGCTCCCCGCAAGGGCCGGAAGACCTAAAGGAAACGCGGCTGCGTCAGGACAGACGCCAGTCCCATACGTTCCACCACACACCGAGGGGGCCGGGACTGGTCTTCACGCCGGCCACCTTGGAGTTGAAGGCAGTTGTGCCGAGGGTTTGGTAGAGGGGCAGCCCGTACGCGTCCTCCCAGACGTGCTTGTCGATCTCGGCCAGGAGTTCGTCCTGTTTGCCCAGATCCGTGGTCTGGGACAGTTGTTCCATGACCTTGTCCGCGTCGCCGTCGGAATAGCCCGTAAAGTTGCTGCCTGCCCCGGTGCGGAAGATCTGCGGCACCCGGCTCACGCCGGCCTCGGTCCCAATCCATCCGGACAAGGCGGCGTCATAGCCGCCACGGCTCAAGGCAGCTGCCCAGTCGGCACTCCCCTGGCCACCGTCCACCACCCGGAATCCTGCCAGGACGGCCGAGTCGCGGACCAGGGTGAACGCCCTGGCACGGTTGGGATTGTCGCGGTTGTAGAGAATCCGGACAGTGGGGGTTGCGCCCTTCAGGAGGCTCTTTGCGGCGTCGATGTCCACCTTGGCGTAGTTTGAGGAGCCGTTGTTCTTTACCGTCTCTTCGTATTTGGGCTGTCCAGGCAGGAAGACCTGCGAGTCCAGCGGCTTGCTGTCCGGCACCTGGTTTCCCAGCACTGCGTCCACGATTGCCTGCCGTGGAACCGTCTTGAGGAACGCTTCCCGGACGTCCTTGTCGGCGAACGGTCCGGCGAAGTTGAGGTCCAGGTGGTCGTAGCCGGACTGCTTGTACCGTTCAACGGTGATGCCCTGGCCGGACAGGCCCGTGAGGAGATTGTCCGTGGCAGCCGAGGGCCGGGGCGAGATGATGTCTGCCTGCCCGTTGCGCAGGGCATCAACTGCGGCCGGCACTGCCCCGGTGAACCTGACGTTGATCTCGTCCAGCCAGGGTTCGGAACCCCAGACGTAGTCCCGGTTCCGGACCAGCTTCATTGAAACCTCCGGGACGATGTCGCGGACAATGTAGGGGCCGCTGGACAGGTAGAGTGCCGGATCGTCGGGAATGGATTTTGTATCGAAACCGGTATTCCAGAAGTCGCTGACCTTCTTGAGCGCGGGGTTCGATGCCGGCTTTTCCGGATTGCCCCGCGGGGTGTCCTTGAGGAGATCAACCAGGTCCTCCTCATCGTTCAGCCCGCTCTTGGCGGCGACGACGTGGGCCGGGAGGCCGACGTCGAACGCCACTTCCCAGTCGGCATACGGTGCTGCGTACTCGATGGTGATGGACCGGCCGTCCGAGCCGATTTCAGGAAACTGGGTGCCTGCCAGCCCGGTGGTGTCAGACGCCACGGAGAAGTACTTGGTTCCCTTCCCGGCCGCTGGATCGACGTCGTCGAAGTAGCCTGACCCGGCGGCCCAGCTTAGTAGCAGGTCGGCCGCGCCAATTGGCGCACCGTCCGACCACTTGACGCCCTCGTTGACTGTGTACTTCACCTTGAGCGGCTGGTCGGAGACCTTTTCGAAGTGCCCGAACTTGTCATTGCGGACAACTTTGGAGCTGTCATCGAGGTAGTAGAAGCCGGAGTGGGTAATGGCACCGATCTTCGAGTTGATGTCGGTATTGCCGTTGGCGCTGTAGGGGTTGAACGAGGAGAAGGCATTGACCTCTGCCACCGTCACGCTGCCGCCGCGCTTCGCCTCCCCCACCACCACCGAGGGGGCACTGGTGCCTGAGCAGCCTGAAAGAACCAGGGCAGCCGCCAATACGGCGATGAGCAACTGCATCAGACGCCGGACCGGCATGCCGCCTCCTTGTGTTTTCCCTCTCCGGAGGGGACTGGGTCGCCACGATCACGCCCTACAGACTCAGGATAAGCCGTCCGGCCGGTCAGACGTTGAAGCGGAACTCCACCACGTCGCCGTCGGCCATGACGTATTCCTTGCCTTCGATGCGGACCTTCCCGCGGGACTTTGCTTCAGCCATGGAGCCGGCCTCCACGAGGTCGTTGAAGGAGACCACCTCGGCTTTGATGAATCCGCGCTGGAAGTCGGAGTGGATGACGCCGGCGGCCTGCGGTGCCGTGTCCCCCTGCCGGATGGTCCAGGCCCGCGCTTCCTTGGGCCCGGCAGTGAGGTACGTCTGCAGCCCCAAGGTGTGGAAGCCGACGCGCGCCAGCTGGTCCAGGCCGGATTCGTCCTGGCCGTTCATCTCGAGCATCTCGCGGGCCTCTTCCTCGTCGAGTTCCACGAGGTCTGCTTCGAGCTTTGCGTCAAGGAAGATGCAGTCCGCGGGGGCCACCATGGCGCGCAGCTCCTCCTGCTTTTCCGGGCTGCCCAGGATGGCTTCATCCGCATTGAAAACGTAGATGAAGGGTTTGGCCGTCAGCAGCCCCAGCTCCTTGAGGTGCTCCATCTCCAGCTTGTCGCTCTTGATGGAGGAGTAGATGGTGTCACCCCGTTCCAGGACCGCCTGCGCGGACTTGATGGCCGCAAGCTCGGCGGCCTCCCGCTTCTTGATCTTGACTTCCTTTTCGATCCGCGGGATGGCCTTTTCGATGGTCTGCAGGTCGGCGAGGATCAGCTCGGTGTTGATGGTTTCCATGTCCGAGCGGGGATCCACCTTGCCGTCGACGTGCACCACGTCGGGGTCATCGAAGACCCGGACAACCTCGGCGATGGCTTCAGCCTCGCGGATGTTGGCCAGGAACTGGTTGCCCAGCCCCTCCCCCTCCGACGCACCCTTGACGATGCCTGCGATGTCGACGAAGGACACGGCGGCAGGCAGGACACGCTGCGAGCCGAAGATCCCGGCGAGCTTCTGGAGCCTGGGGTCCGGGAGGTTCACTACACCGACGTTCGGTTCAATGGTGGCGAACGGGTAGTTCGCGGCCAGGACCTGGTTGCGGGTGAGCGCGTTGAAGAGGGTTGATTTGCCGACGTTGGGCAGTCCGACGATGCCAATAGTTAGAGCCACGAGCATTGATTCTACCCGTCCGGCCCCGGCAGCCCCTACCGGGGAATGTCATTGCCTTTGATTGTCAGAGGCCCGTGCAACAGTGAAGCCATGGATGCTTTTGCCTTGATTCTGGCCCTTCTCATGCTGCTGCTTGGTGCGCTTGCCGGCGCCGCGGCCACTTATTTCTCCCTGCGCAGGAACTCGCATGCCTTGGAGGCGGACTTTGACCAGGTGTCGTCCCGCCTTTCGGAGGTCACGGCGCAGCTGGCAGCGGCCGACGCCGAGCGGCGGCTATTGGCGGTGCAGAACCGTGAGCTGGGCGAGGCCAGGACGCAGGACGGCAGTGTCCTGCGCGCGCTGGCTCCGGTGGCGGAGAAGCTGTCCGCTGTCCAGCAGCAGGTGGCGCTGCTGGAGCGGGACCGGGTGGAACAGTACGGCCAACTGGCGCAGCAGCTGCAGGAGGCAAGGCTTTCCGATGAACAGCTCATACGGTCCACGCATGCCCTGGAATCGGCCCTGCGTTCCAACAGCGCCAGGGGCCAGTGGGGCGAGGTGCAGCTGCGGCGTGTAGTGGAGGCCGCGGGGATGCTGCGCCACGTGGACTTTGTGGAACAGGTGCACAGCGCCGGCCAGGACTCGGCTGTCCGCCCGGACCTGGTGGTGCAGTTGCCGGGCGACAAGCAGCTGGTGGTGGATGCCAAAGTCCCGTTGTCGTCCTACCTTGAGGCACAGGAACTGGGTGCGGTGGATCCGCGCGCCGGCCAGCCCTCCGGACTCCAGTCGGTAAGTGATGGGCGGAACCGGCAGGCGCTGCTGGCGGCGCATGCCAAGGCCCTGAGGGCGCACGTTGACGCATTGGGCACCAAGAAATACTGGGACATCCCGGGAAACTCTCCGGAACTGGTGGTCTGTTTCATTCCGGCCGAATCCATCCTGGCGGCAGCACTGACTGCCGACGCCGGGCTCCTGGATTACGCGTTGTCCCGCAACGTGGTCCTTGCGTCGCCGAGC
This sequence comes from Arthrobacter sp. Soil761, assembly GCF_001428325.1. Lineage (NCBI taxonomy): Bacteria > Bacillati > Actinomycetota > Actinomycetes > Micrococcales > Micrococcaceae > Arthrobacter > Arthrobacter sp. Soil761. Next base: position 84,834 of record NZ_LMSF01000032.1, read on the forward strand.
ACCCTGCTGGCCGTGCTGAAGTCGGTGGCATTCACGTGGCGCCAGGACGTCCTGACGGACAGTGCACGTGAGTTGTTCGAGCTCGCGCGGCAGCTGTACGACCGGATGGGCACCCTGGGTGAAAACGTCACCAAACTGGGCTCTTCCCTCAAGTCTTCGGTGGACCGTTACAACGCCATGGTGGGCACCCTGGAAGCCAGGGTGCTGCCCACTGCCCGGAAGCTCAACACGCTCGAGGAGTCCGGCCTGGTGACACCTCCTGTTGTGGAGGTGACGCCGCGCTCGCTGGTGGCACCCGAACTCCAGGGCGACGGCGAGGCCGCCTGACAACGGGCCGCGGATGCAGGACGGGCCGGGCAGTCGTGTGACTGCCCGGCCCGTCTTTTACGTCTAGTTGGCGTCCGGCTGCTGATAATGCAGGGGACTCAGCTGCGGGGCCGGCGTCCGCCAAGGGCGCGGCTGACGTCGCCGGCCTGCTTCAGGGTTGCGCGGAGTTCCTTGGGCAGCGAGAACAGGAGGTCTTCCTCTGCCGTGACCACTTCCTCCACCGCGCCGTAGCCATAGTCTGCCAGGAGCCTGAGGACGTCCTGGACCAGGACTTCCGGAACCGAAGCCCCGGATGTGACGCCCACGGTAGCGACGCCCTCGAACCAGGCTTCGTCAACCTCGTTGGCGAAGTCCACCCGGTAGGAGGCTTTGGCGCCGTACTCAAGTGCCACCTCCACCAGGCGGACGGAGTTCGACGAGTTGGCCGAGCCCACCACGATCACCAGGTCCGCCTTGGGTGCGATCTTCTTGATGGCGACCTGCCGGTTGGTGGTGGCGTAGCAAATGTCATCGCTGGGCGGGTCCTGCAGGGTGGGGAACCGCTCCTTGAGCAGCCGGACGGTCTCCATGGTCTCGTCGACGCTCAGCGTGGTCTGCGAGAGCCAGATGACCTTCTCGGGGTCACGGACAGTTACCTTGTCCACTTCATGGGGACCGTTGATGATCTGGATGTGTTCCGGCGCTTCACCGGAGGTGCCTTCCACTTCCTCATGCCCGTCGTGGCCGATCAGGAGGATGTCGAAATCGTCCTTGGCGAAGCGGACGGCTTCCTTGTGCACTTTGGTAACCAGCGGACACGTGGCATCAATGGTGCGCAGGCCGCGCTCTTCGGCGGATTCGACCACTGCGGGGGAAACGCCGTGGGCGGAGAAAATCACCAGCGCGCCTTCGGGCACTTCGTCCGTCTCCTCCACGAAGATGGCGCCCTTTTCCTCCAGGGAGCTGACCACGTGGACGTTGTGGACGATCTGCTTGCGGACATACACGGGCGGCCCGTAGTGTTCCAGTGCCTTTTCGACGGCGATCACGGCCCGGTCAACGCCTGCACAGTAGCCACGGGGGGCAGCCAACAGCACCTTCTTGGTGCCGTTCACGGGGGCTGCCGCTGCTACGTCCTCAGGCGAGCGGCGCCTGCGTGGAATGGTTGGCATCGAGAGGGGTACAGCCGAGGTGGTCATCCCTCCATGCTACCGGCTGGCCCGCGCCCGTTTCCGGGATGCGAACAAGGTCACAACGCCTGCTGCCATAAGAACGCCACCTGTCACCGTGGCCGCTGCGATCCACGTCTGGAAATCGGTGCCTGCGGCGGCCAGGAACTCGTCACGGAACATGTTGGCCACCGCATTGCCGGTGTCCGTGGCCTGGGCACGGGCCGAACCCAGCTGTAAGGCCAAGCCCCACGCCCCTGCAAGGGCCAGTCCGCCGAGTCCGGCTGCCAGCAGCACGGTCCAGCGGCGCCGTGCCGCGACGAGAGCCAGCAGGAACGCTATGGCTGAACCGATGGCCAGGATGTAGCCCATGGGTGCGTACGTGGCCAGCCGCTCGGTCCATTGCCGCTGAACGGGCTGGCCGACATTGATCAGCGTTTGCTCCGGAGGGTCGAGGGGAAGCCGGGTGGTGCGGGAGATCTCCTCCGAGCCGAGGGCAACCAACGGGGCGACGTCGAGGGTTAACGAGGATGCCGAGGCACCGCCCTGCGGACTGGCCGCCGGGTCGGCGAAACTTAGGCGGTGGCTCCGGCGGAGCGTCTCCTCCCACGCCGCCGGATAGCCGGGAAGCCCGGTCAGGGACTCCGCCGCCTTCTCGAGCATCGGCTGGACCAGCCCGGACAGGAAACCGGGGACAGATCCGGTATCGATCGTTCCCACCGCCGCCGCAGCGAGTTTCCTTTGGAAGTCTGAGTCCTTGCCGAGTGGAGCTGCAAGGCGGACAAACCCGTCTTCCTGGACAATGTTCCGGTCCACCCACATGGCGGGAACCGCAACGGCGGCCAGGAGGATGCCCAGCACGGTGGCGATGGCAGAAACAAAAGTGCGCACAACAGGTCCTTCGGGGTTGGGGGCCTTACCCCATCCTAGGCAGGGTGGAAGGGCCGTCCCTGTCAGTGCCCGGTGCTACACCTTATGGATAAGGTTGATTGACCGCCCACAACAGATGAAGGACCGCATGCCCGCAGCACCAGCAGCCTCCCAACGGCGTCCGCATGTCTGACCAGGCCTCCCTTCCGGGTGCGGCGCCCACTACCCTGCCGGCCACAGCGGCGGAAACCAGCCCGGACAACCCCTGGCCGCTGCAGCTGTTGTCGCAGAAGCTTAAGGCGCATATCGACCGCACCCCGTCGGCATGGGTGGAAGGCCAGGTCATCGAGCTGAACCGCCGCGGCACCAACGCCTACCTCACGCTTCGCGACGTGGACGCAGAGGTGTCCCTTCCCGCGTCGGTGTGGACCAAGGTGCTGGAACGGCAGAATCTGCCGCTGGAGCGCGGTTCACGGGTGGTGGCCCTGCTGAAACCGGAGTTCTGGTTGAAGACGGGCAGGCTCAACATGCTGGTGCGGGACATTCGGCCCGTGGGATTGGGCGACTTGCTGGCCAGGATCGAGCGGCTGCGCCAGGCGTTGGCGGCTGAGGGCTTGTTTGCCGACTCACGGAAGAAACCGCTGCCCCTGCTGCCTCACCGCATCGGCCTGATCACCGGGCGGGATTCGGACGCCAAGAAGGACATCCTGCGCAACGCAGCCCTGCGGTGGCCGGCGGTGGAGTTTGAGATCCGCGAGGTTGCTGTCCAGGGGAATACCGCCGTGGCCCAGGTGGTCCGCGCCCTGCGGGAACTGGACGCCCGGCCTGAGGTGGACGTCATTGTCATCGCCCGGGGCGGCGGGGCGCTGGAAGACCTCTTGCCGTTCAACAGCGAGGAACTGGTCCGGGCAGTGGCTGCCGCCGCCACGCCCGTGGTGAGTGCCATCGGGCATGAGGCCGACCGGCCGCTGCTGGATGATGTTGCAGACCTCCGGGCTTCCACCCCCACCGACGCCGCCAAGCGGATCGTTCCCGAAGTCTCGGAAGAACTCGCCGGCGTGCGCCAGGCGCGGGAACAACTGCGGCGGTGCATGGACCGGCTGGTGGACCGGGAGTCGGACCGGCTGGCGGCCCTGCATTCCCGGCCCGTCATGGCGGCACCCGAAGGAATGGTCTCCGTCCGGGCCGAGGAAATCGAGCGGCTGCTGCGGCGGTCCTCTGCGGCCGTGAGCTCCACCGTGGTGCGGGCAGCGGACCAGCTTGAACACCTGAAAGCCCAGGTCCGGGCCCTCTCGCCCCAAAAGACGCTTGACCGGGGGTACGCCGTCGTCGAACTGGCAGGCGACCAGGCCGCCCGGATCGCCCAGGCCGGCCACGCCGTTGTCCGCCGTCCTGCCGAAGCGCCGGCGGGGGCCGCCCTGTCCATCCGCGTGGCAGAGGGGCGCTTCGGAGCCACGTCCACCGGCACCATGTCCACCGGGGCCGGCGGGTCACAATCAGGAAACCCCGACCACCACCAGGAATTGGAAGAGAAGTCATGACCGAACAGAAACCTGAGTCCGACGTCGCAGCCCTGAGCTACGAGGAAGCGCGGGAGCAGCTCATAGCAGTGGTGGGCAGGCTGGAGGCAGGAGGGGCAAGCCTGGAGGAGTCCCTGGCCCTGTGGGAACGAGGTGAGGCGCTGGCGGTACGCTGCGAGGAGTGGCTGGAGGGCGCCCGGAAGCGGCTGGCTGCAGCCCGGGACCAGCCGCTTTAGGCAAACCCGCAAGCGGGGAAAACCAAACAGGGAAGCTGAAGCAGGACCACGGCCAAGGGCGGCTCTCAGGAACGGGCCACCAGCTCCCGCTCGGCAGCTACGTCGAACTCGGCCTTGGGCCACTCCAGCTTCAGGCCGGACAAGGCGCCGAGCAGCAGCTGCTGGACCGCGATCCGGGCGAACCACTTCTTGTTGGCCGGAACAACATGCCATGGCGCGTTGGGCGTACTCGTTTCGTCGATGGCCGCCTGATATGCGGCCATGTAGTCCTCCCAGTGGGCCCGCTCGTCCAGGTCTCCCCTGCTGTACTTCCAGTGCTTGGAAGGATCATCCAGCCGGGCCAGCAGCCTCTCCTTTTGCTCCGCACTGCTGATGTGGAGCATCACCTTGATGATCTTCGTCCCCGAGTCGGCCAGCCGTGTTTCAAACTCATTAATGGCCACGTAGCGCCGCTTGATCTCGTCCGGGGTGGCCCATTCGTGGACGCGATGGATGAGAACGTCCTCGTAGTGGGAGCGGTCGAACACACCCACCATTCCGGCCGCCGGCACTTCCTTTTCGATCCGCCACAGGAAGTCGTAGGACTTCTCCTCGTCGGTGGGCGCCTTGAATGCCTTGAACTGGACGCCCTGAGGGTTCATCGCCGCCATGACATGGCTGACGATTCCGCCCTTGCCGGCGGTGTCCATGGCCTGCAGGATCAACAGGATCCGCTTGGTCCCCCCGAACCGGGATTCGGCAAAGAGCTTTTCCTGCAACCCGGAAAGTTCATCGTCCATCTCCGCCAGCAGCAGCCGGCCGTCAGCCTTGTTGCCGCTGTACCCGGGGGTCGAGTCCGGGTCCACTGCGGCAAGGGAGAACCCCTCCCCGGCCCGAAGGGTTTCAGCAGGATGCTGGTCGAAGCCGACGACGCGGGCCATGGGAGTCCTTTCCGCAAGGTTGCACGGACCGGTGGGCCCGTGAGCACAGGCTAGTTCCCCTGGTACCTGGTTAGGAAGTCCCCCATCCGGCCGATGGCCTCTTCAATGTCCTTGACGTTGGGCAGCGTCACCATCCGGAAATGGTCGGGGCGCACCCAGTTGAAGGCACGGCCGTGGGACACCAGGATCTTCTGTTCCTTCAGGAGGTCAAGGACAAACTTTTCGTCGTCCCGGATGTGGTAGACCTCCGGGTCGAGCCGGGGAAAGAGGTAAAGGGCACCCCGGGCCTGCTGCGTGCTGACGCCCGGGATGGCGTTCAGCATGTCGTATGCCTTGTTGCGCTGCTCCAGCAGGCGGCCACCGGGGAGGATGAGGTCGTTGATGCTCTGGTAGCCGCCCAGCGCCGTCTGGATGGCGTGCTGGGCCGGGACGTTGGCGCACAGGCGCATATTGGCCAGGAGGTTGATGCCTTCGAGGTAGTCGGCGGCATCCTTCTTGGGCCCGGAGATGGCCATCCAGCCAGCCCGGTAGCCGCAGACGCGGTACGCCTTGGACAACCCGCTGAACGTCAGGCACAGGACGTCGTCACCGGTCAGTCTGGCGAGGTTCACATGGACGGCGTCCTCGTACAGGATCTTTTCGTAGATCTCGTCGGCAAAAATCACCAGGCCGTGCTTCTCGGCGAGGGCGACGATTTTCTTCAGCGTCTCTTCCGGGTAGACGGCGCCCGTGGGGTTGTTCGGGTTGATGACCACGATGCCCTTGGTGCGCGGCGTGATCTTCGCTTCCAGGTCGTCAAGGTCGGGCTGCCAGCCGGATTCCTCGTCGCAGAGGTAATGCACCGGCCTGCCGCTGGCCAGCGCCACGGACGCGGTCCACAACGGGTAGTCCGGCGTGGGGATGAGCACTTCATCGCCGTCGTCAAGAAGGGCCATGAGGGACATGGTGATGAGCTCGCTGACACCGTTGCCCAGGTAGATGTCATCCACGTGGATATTCTGGATCCCGCGGGTCTGGTAGTACTGCGAGACGGCGGTGCGTGCCGAAAAGATGCCGCGGGAGTCGCTGTAGCCCTGGGCATGGGGCAGGTGGCGGATCATGTCCACCAGGATGGCGTCCGGCGCCTCGAAGCCAAACGGCGCCGGGTTGCCGATGTTCAGTTTGAGGATTCGATGGCCCTCCGCCTCCATCTGCTGGGCGGCCTGCAGGATCGGTCCACGGATGTCATAGAGGACGTTGTTGAGCTTCGTGGACTGCCTGAATTCTGCCATCCCTCAAATATGCCACAGGAAGGATGCATCCCCGTTGAGACGTCCACCACACGGCCGGCGGCGGCTGCCGGACCCCCGCAGGTCCGGCAGCCGCCGTCGTTAATCACCAGTCCGTACCCTGCCCGTGCGGACAGGGAACCGATTTACTTGACGATGCCCTTGTCCTTCAGCCAGGCGGTTGCTGCCGCCTTGGCGTCCTGCTTCTGGCTGCCGCTGACTGCCCGGTTGAGGTTGATCAGGTCATCCGTCGTGAGCGTGCTGGACACGGAGTTGAGCGCCTGCTTGGCCTTGTCTGTCATCTTGGCCTTGTTGTACAGCGGCAGGACCTGCTGGGCGATGAAGTTGTTCTTCGGGTCCTCCAGCACCACCAGGTCGTTGTCCGCGATGGACGGCGTGGTGGTGTAGATGTCGGCCACCTGCACCTGGTTCTCCAGCAGCGCCTTGAGCGTCACCGGGCCGCCGCCGTCGCTGAAGGGCTCCAGCTTCTTGGGGACGCAGTTGTAGTTCTTCTTCAGTCCGGGCAGGCCGTACGCGCGCTCGGCGAACGTGGCCGGAGCCCCCACTACGATCTCGCTGCAGACCTTGGCCAGGTCCTCGATGGACTTCAACTGGTACTTCTCCGCCGTTGCCTTGGTGACCACCATGGCGTCCTTGTCCTCGGCCTTGGACACGTCCAGCACGCCGAGTCCGTCCGGCAGCTTGCCGGGCAGTGCCTTGGCGATGTCACCGGCGGAGACCTCCTTGGCTTCCTTGTCCACGTACAGCAGCAGGTTGCCGCTGTAGTCCGGCACCACGTCCACCGAGCCGTCCTGGACGGCCTTGAAGTAGACCTCGCGGGAGCCGATGTTCGGCTTGGTGGTGGCGGTGATGCCGTTGGCGTTCAATGCACCGGCATACAGCTCGGCGATGATCTGGCTCTCCGGGAAGTCGGCTGAACCCACCACGAGGGAGGTCGCCCCGCCCGATGCACTGCCGCTGGTGGCCGGCGGGTTCTTCAGCGGATCGGACGACCCCCCGCAGGCGGACAATGCCACTGCCAGGCCAAGCCCGGCGGCCAAACCGCTGAACGCCCGCCTTCCGAGGCGCTGGGGACGGCTATCTTTCATGACTTACCTCCTTGAACAACAGTCTCCGCAACAACGGGGTCTGTGAGATCAACCGCAGCCTCATGGCTGCGGTAGGACAGCTTCGAGGCCCCTTGGGTCAGGAACAGCCTCTGGAACAGGGACAGGACAAGGTCGACGGCGATCGCCAGCGCCGCGATGAGGAGGGAACCTCCCAGCATCTGGGGGAAGTCACTAAGGACAAGGCCGTCGAAGAGATAGCGGCCCAGGCCACCTAGGTTGATGTAGGCAACGACGGAGACGGTGGCGATCACCTGCAGCACGCCGGTCCGGAAACCGCCGAACATGACGGTGAGTGCGTTGGGCAGCTCGGCCCGGAACAGGACCTGCAGTTCAGTCATTCCCATGGCCCGGGCCGCGTCCACCACATTCCGGTCCACGCTGGAGATGCCGGCATACGTCCCGGCCAGCAGCGGGGGCACGGTGAGGATCACCAGCGCCCAGATGGGAGGCATCAGCCCGATGCCGGCCAGCAGAACGAACAGGATGAGCAGGCCCAGGGTGGGCAGCGCGCGCAGGGCTCCGGCCAGGGCGACGACTGCCACCCGTCCCCTTCCCGTGTGGCCGACAAACAGCCCGACGGGAACGGCGATGGCAGTGGCGATCAGCATGACGAGTCCGGTGTACTGCAGATGCTCCAACAGCCGGGCGGGGATGCCCATGCTTCCGGACCAGTGCAGGGGGTCGGAAAGCCAGGCGAAGGTATCTGAAAAGACGTTGCTCACGCTGCTTCTCCCGCCAGGGTGGCGCGCTCCGCAGCGGCGGGCGCAGTGCCGCCTTCATCCCTGCGGCCCCGCCGCGTTCCTGCCCGTTCCCACGGAGTGAGGATGCGTTCCAGCAGGACGAGGACGGCATCCATCAGCAGCGCGAGGATCAGGATGGCGACGATCCCCACCACCACCTCGGTGACGAAGTCGCGCTGGAGGCCATCGGTGAAGAGCATGCCCAGGTTGCCGACACCCAGCAGGGCGGCGACGCTGACCAGCGAGATGTTGCTGACGGACACCACCCGCAGCCCGGCGAACAGGACCGGCAGGGAGAGCGGCAGGTCCACCTGCAGGAACCGGGCCAGCGGCTTGAAGCCCATGGCCTGCGCGGCCTGGCTGACGTCTGCGTCCACGGAATCGAAGGCATCCAGGGCGGCGCGCACCAGCAGTGCCACGGCATAGATGGTCAGGGCCACCACCACGTTGAGGGGATCCAGGATCCGGGTGCCCAGGATGGTGGGCAGGATGATGAACAGCGCCAGCGAGGGGATGGTGTAGAGGAGGGAGGAAGCCGTCAGGACCACGGAGCGGAGTGCACTGTTCTGCCGTGCCAACTGCGCCAGCGGAATGGAAATCAGCAGGCCCAGGGCCATGGGAACGAGTGCCAGCACCAGGTGCTGGCCGCCGCGTTCCAGGATCATGCCGGTGTTGGCCAGGAACCATTCCATCAGAGGGCAGCCTGCCGCAACTGGCGCGCCTCTTCGATCAGCGCCAGGACCTCACCGCCGCGGACCACGCCCAATACCGTGCCATCGGTATCAACGGCGACACCGAGGCCCGACGGGGACGACAGGGCCGCGTCAAGGGCCCGCCGCAGGCTCTCTCCCGGACGGAACAGCGACCCACCCGGAACGAGCTCGGTCTCGGTCCCTGGTGCCGACCATCCCAGGGGATGTTTGTCTGCATCCACCACCAACTGCCAGCCACCGGCAGCACTGGCATCAGACTCATATCCGTCCGGAGAGCGGACGATCGTGGGCACGGGATGGATGGCCACGCCGTCGGACGGCGTGAAGCCCAGGTGGCGGAAGCCGCGGTCCCGCCCCACGAAGGATGCGACGAAGTTGTTGGCCGGCGCCCGCAGGATTTCCTCCGGGGTGGCGTACTGGGCCAGCTTGCCGCCGGTGGCAAAGACGGCGACCTTGTCGCCCAGGATGGTGGCCTCGTCGATGTCGTGGGTTACGAACACGATGGTCTTGGCCAGGTCCTTCTGGAGGCGTAGCAGTTCCTGCTGGAGTTCGTCCCGGACGACGGGGTCCACGGCGCTGAACGGCTCATCCATGAGGAGAACAGGCGGATCTGCGGCGAGCGCGCGTGCAACGCCAACGCGCTGCTGCTGGCCGCCGGACAGCTGGGACGGGTACCGCTTGCCCAGGGAGTGCGCCAGGCCCACCACGTCCAGGAGCTCCTCTGCGCGCTTCCGGGCGTCAGCTTTGGAGACGCCGTTCAGCCGTGGAACGGTGGCGATGTTGTCGAGGACCGAGCGGTGCGGCAGCAGACCTGCCGACTGCATGACGTAGCCCATGGAGCGGCGCAGTTCGGCCGCCGGCACCGTGGTGACATCCCGGCCGTCCACGGTGATGGTCCCTGACGTGGGTTCCACCATGCGGTTGATCATCCTGAGCGATGTTGTTTTACCGCAGCCGGAAGGACCCACGAAGACCGTCACAGTGCCTTTGGCAATGGACATGGACAGCCCGTCCACCGCCGGCTGGCCGCCCGGGTACTTCTTGGTAACGCTCTGGAACTCGATCATCGCCTGGTCCATGGTGCGGACTTACCTGTTCTCTTGGACGGGCTGTTGTCAGCACCGCGACATTGCCATCAGCACGCTGATAGTTACGGTAACCCAAACGGGGGCCGGCTTCAGCAGATGAGGCCCTAATCCCCGCAAAGGAATCCCTACTGTAATCATTCGGTACCCCGCTTGGCGTGGATGGGTAGCCGAAGCCGGGCAGGCCTAAAGTGGAGGCGTGACCAACTTGGAAGTTTCACCCCAGCAGGAAGTTTGTCCGCCCGCACCTGCCGGAGGCACGTCGGGCCCGTGCCTGCAGCTGTGGCCCGAACGTGAGGTGCCCCTGGGCGGGGTGCGCGCCATGAACGTCAAGCGCACCCTGCCCCAGCGCGGACTGCCCACCATCGGCGCGTGGTGCTTCCTGGACAGCTTCGGGCCGGACCGTACCGCCATGTCTGTCCTCCCCCATCCCCATATCGGGCTGCAGACGGTGACGTGGCCGCTGGCTGGGCACATCCGACACCGGGACAGCGTTGGCAGCGACGTGGTGGTGCGCCCCGGGGAACTGAATATCATGACGGCGGGGCACGGGGTCTCGCACTCTGAATTCGCCGTGCTTCCCGACGGCGGGGAGTTGCCGCTGCAGCGGGGCCTGCAGCTCTGGGTGGCCCTTCCCGACGGGGAGAGAAACTGGGAGCCGGCGTTCGAACAGCACCGGGAACTGCCGCGCGTCGCCGGCCACGGCTTCACCGCCACCGTCATGGTGGGTGGGTTTGCGGGCGTCGTTTCCCCCGCGACGATGTTTTCGCCGATCGTTGGCGCGGACGTTTCCTGCGAAGGGGACGCGGTACTGCCACTGGACCCCGCCTTTGAGCACGGCATCCTGGTGCTCGACGGCGGCCTGGCGGTGGACGGGCAGGACCTGCCGGCGGGGCCGCTGGGCTACTTGGGCACCGGCCGCAGCGAACTCCGGATGGAGGCCCGCCCCGGCACGCGGTTCCTGCTGATTGGCGGTGAGCCGTTCGGTGAAGAACTGCTGATGTGGTGGAACTTTGTGGGCCGCACCCACGACGAAGTGGAGCAGGCCCGGGAGGACTGGGAAGCGCAGGCCGGGCTGCCGGATGCCGAAACGGCTGCGGCCAGGTATGGACTGGTGCCAGGCCACGGTCCGGAGGCCGGCCGCATTCCCGCTCCCCCGCTGCCCGGCGTGCGGTTGACGCCCCGTAAGCGCGCCGTCGACTAAGCGCGCCGCCTGGCCCGCTGACGGGCAAGCGCGGTTTGGTTCCTGTCGGCCGTCAGGCCGGTTCGGCCAGGAGTTGCAGGACGCCGAACACCGGTTCCTGGTCCAGGACCCTCACGTCAGTGATGCCGCCTGCTTCGAGGTTCCGGCGGAATGACTCCTGCAGCGGTGCCACGTTCATGCCCAGGCCGCCGCCCAGGATCACCGGACCTTCAATTTTCAGCTGGCCCAGCACCTGCCCGGCCAAGGCGGCAAGGTCGCGGCCGGCCTGCTCCAGCAGGGCTGCACTGTCCTGGTGCCCGGCAGCGGCCGCTTCCACGACATGCCTGGCCTGCTGGGCCCAAAAGCGCCGTCCCGTGTCCGGGGAATGGAACAGCGCAATCAGCTTGTTGGGGTGGTCCAGGCCGCAGGATGCCAGGAGGGATGCCGTGAGCTGGTCAATCGGCAGGCCCTGGTTCATCCTGCGCAGGCTGTGCCGGACCGCTTCCCTGCCCAGCCAGTAACCGCTGCCCTCATCCCCCAGCAGGTAGCCCCATCCGCCCGCCCGGGCCTCGCCGCCGTCGGCGTTGCGTCCCCAGGCAGCCGAGCCGGTACCTGCAATGACCGCAACTCCCGTACTGGCACGGCCCGCGGCCAGCAGCAGGCGGGAGTCGTGGACAACGGTGATGCGGGCCTCCGGAACGAGTGGCTGGATCAGGGCCGCCAGGGCGGCGGCGTCCTCGTCGGTATCGATTCCGCCGGACCCTGCGTACACCCGGTCCACGCGGCCGCCACCGATCCTGGCGAAAAGCTCCGCCAGGTTCCGTGCTGCCTGGTCGCGGCTGACGTTCTGGACGTTGGAGCTCCCCGCCGCATCGTCCGCGACGGGCACTCCGTCTTCAAAGCGGATGCCGTGTGTCTTGGTACCGCCGATGTCCAGGCCGATCGTGACGCCGTGCAGTGGGTTGCCTGGCGAGTCCGTGGCGTGCTGGTCGGGACTGGTGGAGGGGTTCTGGGTGTTCGTCACGTCACAAGGGTACTTGCGTGGCCTGGCTTTGGGGCGCCGCGCCTGCCTTCCGCGGAGGCGCTGCCGCCACCCGCCGTCGTCATCCGGTTCCCCGGGTCAGCGGCCCGCCCTGGTGACCAGCCCGGCCAACAAGCGTGGCCCCTGGGCCACCACCAGCTCGCGGAAGAGCCTGGCGGGAACGGGTTCGGTTTCGGGTTTCCGGCGCCGCCAGCTCACTCCGACTTCCCGGAAGGCCAGCTCCGAGTCCAGCGGCACCTCCACCCAGCCGAGGTCTCCGGTTTCCGGGCGCAGCGTCCTACCGGGGGCGTCGCCGCCGGGCGGCAGGATGCTGACGCCCAGGCCTGCCGAGACCAGTCCGCGGACCGTGTGTGAATCCTGGCTCTCGAAGGCGATCCGCGGCCGGTATCCCGCCTCGCGGAACAGGGCGTCCGTCAGCGAACGCAGCCCGTATCCGGTTCCCAGCGCCACGAACGGTTCCGTCCGGATATCGGCCAGCCGGGCCATCCGCTGCCTGGCCAGGGGATGGGCGTGATGCACCACCAGCCGGAGCGGTTCCCGGTACAGCGGGGCCGAATCGAGGGTTTTGCCCGCCGGCGCCACGGGAGCGGTGAGGGCCAGGTCCGCTTCCCCGGATGACAGCTCTTCAAGGCATGCGCTCCGGGCGCCCTGGCTGAGCCGGAACCCGGTCCCGGGATGCCGGGCACGGAAGGCGCTGATCAGCAGGGGCAGGGTGGCCTCGCCGAAGGTGTGCTGGAAAGACAGGGACACGGTGCCCCTGACCAGTTCGGACTCGTTCCGGACCAGGTCCAGGCCGGCCTGGAACTCCGCGAGCGCCTGCTCGATGTAGGGCAGCAGGGTGCGGGCTGCGGGCGTCAGGCGGACACCGCGGCCGTCCCGGACCAGGAGTTCGGTGCCGACGGCGGCGCTGGCCCTTGCCACTGCCCTGCTCACCGTCGATTGGGGTAATCCGAGGAGTTCGGCCGTCTCCGTGACGTGTTCGGTCCGTCCCAGCTCGGCGAGTACCGGCATGAGGGGCAGAAGTTGGGCCAATTGTTTCCGGTCCGGTTCCATGGCTGCTCCCTTGCCGGTTCCCGAGCTTTCCCGGGACCGGGAAGCGATCCGATATTGCTATCAGTTTGGCATAAAATATGCATTGGAAGCATTCATTGCCCGGGGACTACGCTTGCTTGATGCCACAGAAAGCGAGCTCCGGCACGGCGGCTTCCCCTCCGTGGAACGGCCATCCCAAAGGGTCCAGGGCCTACGGGCGGATCCTGGCCGGTCTGTCATGCGCAGGGGTTGCAACGTTCGCGCAGCTTTACTCCACCCAGGCGGTCCTGCCCCTCCTGGCGGCCGATCTGCGCGTCACTGCCGCCGAGGCTGCCCTCACAATTTCCCTGGCCACCGTGGGTTTGGCCGCAACCGTGATCCCCTGGTCCTTCCTGGCGGACCGGATCGGCCGGGTGAAGGCGATGATGTGGGGCATCACGGCGGCCACGGTGCTGGGACTGCTGGTGCCCCTGTCCGCCAGCTTCGGCATGCTGCTGGTCCTCCGGCTGTTGGAGGGGATGGCGCTGGGCGGAATCCCCGCCATCGCCATTGCCTACCTCAACGAGGAGGTCAGCAAAGCGCACGCCGCGCTTGCCGCCGGAAGCTATGTTGCCGGGACCACCCTGGGGGGACTTTCAGGGCGGCTCGTGGCCGGCCCTGTCGGCGAACTCTGGGGGTGGCGGTCGGCAGCCCTGGCAGTTTCCGTGCTGGCGACGATTGCCGCCGTCGCCTTCCTTGTCCTGGTGCCCCGGGCCAGGGGTTTTGTTCCTGCCCGGGCCGCCGGACTCCGGAGCGCCGTCCGGACGCTCGGGGGCCACCTTAGGAACATCCGGCTGCTGGCCCTGTATGCCCAGGCCTTCCTGATGATGGGCGGGTTCGTGGCCGTCTACAACTATCTGGGGTTCCGGTTGTCGGGCGCCCCGTTCGGGCTGCCGGCCACCGTGATCAGCCTGATCTTCCTGGCCTATCTGTCCGGCACCTTCTCCTCCCGCTGGGCAGCGGGGATGACCTCGAAATACGGGCGCCGGAACGTGCTGCTGGGCGGACTTGGCCTGGCTGTTGGCGGCCTCGCCCTGACCCTCACCCCGTCCCTGGTGCTGATCCTGTGCGGGCTGGTGGTGTTCACGGGCGGCTTCTTCGCAGCCCACAGCATCGGCTCCGGCTGGACGGGCGCCATCGCCAGCACCGGCCGCGCGCAGGCAGCGTCCCTTTACAACCTGGCCTACTACCTGGGCTCCAGCCTCCTGGGCTGGGCAGGTGGCCTGGTCTTCCAGGCCTGGGGCTGGAACGCACTGGCTGGAGCCGTGATCGCCCTGGCTTGCCTCACTGCCGCAACCGTCGCGGTCGTCCATTCCCGCGCGGAAACGGCCGCTGCCTGACTCGGCGCCGCACTCGAATTAACACGCTCCAGCAGCTTCGAGGATAGAGCGGATGTTCGGCAGGACGCGTGCCTGTGGAGCCGATGGCGGAGATTCTGCGGTCTAGGATGAACTAAGGACCGTGTGGAAGGAACCGCCGTGAGTACGAATGCCAGGAACACCAGGCCCGGGGCGCATCTGGAGCCGCTGGATGCCATTGACGAGCGGCTCCTTGCGGCCCTCGTGGCAGACGCCAGGATTTCCAACAAGCAGCTCGCCGAAATGGTGGGTATTGCGCCGTCGACCGCCTTGATGCGCACCCGCGCCCTCTCGGAGCGCGGGATTGTGCAGGGCTATGAGGCGAAGCTGAGCCTGTCGGCCATCGGCCGGTCGGTGCAGGCCCTGGTGGCCGTACGGCTCCGCGCCCACGACCGGGACCAGATCGACCGTTTCACTGCGCGCGTGCCGCACCTGCCCGCCGTGCTGTCGACCTTCCACACCTCAGGTTCGGTGGACTACCTGCTGCACATCGCCGTCGGAAGCACCGAAGACCTGCGGGACTGGGTCCTGGACAATTTGGCTACCGATCCCGTGGTGGGCCACACCGAAACCACGCTGGTCTTTGAACACATCCAAGGCAACCACGGCCCGCTTCCGGACTAGCGCCGCTGTAGATCCACCCGGCTCAGACGGACCCCTGTTTCGCTGCTTTGATGGAAGCGGTGAGGGTGACGGCTGACAGGGCGAGTGCCGCCGAGCCGCACAGCAGGACGAATCCCTGCACGGCTGCCGCCATTCCGAACACGGCGCTGGCCCAGCCCAGGCCGAGGACCGGCACGGCGCTGCCCAGGTAGGTGATGACGTACACGGTGCTGATGATCTGCGCGTGGCGTGCCGGCTCCACCTTGCCCGCCACCTCGTTGAAAAGCATCCGGAAGGCCATGCCCTGCCCCAGGCCGGCGGTAACGGCAGCCCCAACGAGCAGCAGTGGGCTGTGCCATGCGCCGGCGGCTCCCAGCAGGATGACGGAGACGCCCAGGACGGCCAGCCCCGCAGGCACGGCCAGGCGCCCGCGCAGGGTCACCAGCTGGCTCAGGGCTGACGCCCCCAGCGGCAGGCCGGCCAGCACGCCGATCAGTGGCCGGGAGTCCGTGCCCAGGACCTGCGCGAAGTAGCCCGGGGCGAGTGACAGGGAGAAGCCAAACACGGCAAAGCTCAGGAAGCCGACGCCGGACGCCAGCCAGAAAGCGCCCCTCGCCTGCCGTGAAACGGAGGGACGGCGCGGGGCAAGGACGTGCAGCGGGCGGGACACTGCCGGCACCATGATGGCCGGGCGTGCGCGGATCAGGTACAGCGGGACAAGGAGCGCGGCCAGCAACAGCGAATGGACGACGTACGGAGCCGTGGTGGCACCGGGAAGCAGCGACAGCAGTCCGCCGATGACGGGACCCGCCGCTACGCCCCCCGAGGAGGCCAGCAGCGTAAAGCGCGATGCCCACTCCGGCCGGGACGGGAGCAGCTCGCGAAGGGCTGCCGCGCTGGCCCCCGTGGCGAGCGCAACGGCCATTCCCTGCAGCGCCCGTCCGGCGCACAGGGCAGCCAGCGTGCCCGCTTCGGCGAAGATCCAGCCGCCCGCCAGTCCGGTCAGGACAGCGACCAGGAGGGCGGCCCGGCGGCCGATATGGTCCGACCAGTGCCCGGCGAGCAGCAGCGTCCCCACCAGGGCCAGGACGTAGCTGGCGAAAGCCGCCGTCACGTCGAGGCTGGACAGCCCGAGGTTGGCCTGCAGCAGGGGGTACAGCGGGGTGGCAAGGTTGGCGCCCACCAGGAGCATGAAGATGACCGCGCCGGAAATCACCAGCCGCGCCGTAGTGGTGGCATTCCATCCGCTGGCCGTGGCCGGGCGCATGCGCAGTTCGCTGAAGACCGTCATTGTGCCGCCTTAGGGGTCGCCGCGGCGGGTGGTCCTTGTGGGAGCCCGGCGCGGATACAACTGTGATGGTTCAAGAATGCGGTACCGCTGCGCCATATCTTTCGACCTTGCAGGGATAATTGAGCAAAATCATCAACTTATGGATCCACGAATGATGGAGAGTGACGATCTTGAACAAACTGGACCCCACGGACCTGAAGATCCTGCTGGCCCTCATCCGGGATCCCCGCATCCAGATCGGTGAGCTGGGCGAGTCCCTGGGCATCGCCCGCAACACGGCCCAGTCACGGGTTCGCCGCCTGCTGCGCAGCGGGGTGCTGCGCCCGGGCGGGCGCGAGGTTGACCTGGAGGCGGTGGGCTATGACGTGGTGGCCTTTGTGACCATTGAGGTCTCCCACCGGGAGCTGGACGGCGTCGTGGCAGCACTGCGGCTCATCCCGCAGGTCCTGGAAGTCCACGAGATCTCCGGCCGCGGCGATGTCTGGTGCCGGGTGGTGGCCACGGACACCCACAACCTCCAGTCGTCCCTGCGGCAGGTCCTGCGGATCAAGGGTGTCATCCGGACAGAGACCGTGCTGGCCCTGCACACCCATATCCCCTACCGGACCGAGCCCCTCATCAGCGGCCTGAGCAGTGCCGCAGCTCCGGCGGCTAGGATTTCCTGAATGACCATCATCGATAACGCCGTCTACGTCAACGGCGTCCGCCATGCAGAGCCCGACAGTCTTGAGCAGACCTTTGAGACCCTGTCCCTGCATGGCGGCATGGCATGGATCGGCCTCTACCGGCCCACGGCGGAGGAAATGGCGGCCGTGGCCAGCGAGTTCGGACTCCATGCCCTCGCAGTGGAGGATGCTGTTTCGGCCCACCAGCGGCCCAAGCTGGAGCGTTACGACGACAACCTTTTCACCGTCCTGCGGCCCGCCCGGTACGTGGACGAGGACGAAACCGTGGAATTCGGCGAACTCCACGTGTTCACCGGCAAGAACTTTGTGGTGACTGTGCGGCATGCGGAAACGGCAGGCGTTGCCAGGGTGCGGCAGCGGCTGGAAGGGCGGCCTGATCTCCTGCGGCACGGGCCCGAAGCGGTGCTGTATGCCCTGCTGGACCGGGTGGTGGATGACTACGCCCCGGTGGTGGCGGGGCTGGAAAACGACATTGACGAGATCGAGGACCAGCTGTTCAGCGGCGATTCCTCCGTGTCCCGCCGCATTTACGAACTGGCCCGGGAGGTCATCCAGTTCCAGCGCGCCATCCACCCCCTGCCCGAGATGCTGGACCAGTTGAAGCGCGGCTTCGAGAAGTACGAAGTGGAAAGCGAGCTGCGGCATAACCTGCGTGACGTGGAAGACCACGTTGAGCGGGTGATTTCCCGGGCGGACTCCTTCCGGGACTTGCTGCAGAACGCCCTGACCCTCGACGGGACACTGACAGCCAACCGGCAGAACGAGGCCAGCGCCGAGCAGAACGAACAGGTCAAGAAAATCTCGTCCTGGGCGGCCATCCTGTTTGCGCCCTCATTCGTGGCCGGGATCTACGGCATGAACTTTGACAACATGCCCGAACTCCATTGGTCCTTCGGCTACCCCCTGGCGCTGCTCCTCATGGTGGCTGCCGGCGGCCTTATGTACGGCATCTTCAAGAGGAAGGGCTGGATCTAGCGGGGCGGGATCACCGTCGCGGGCAGCCGTCCGGTGGCCAGCGCCACCCGCATATTGCCCACCGCGTGCACCATGAGGGAAACAACCAGGAATGCCACCAGAACCTGGCCGGTGGAACCCAGCACCCTCACCCATCCGCCATCGAGGGTTGGGTCAAGGAAGTCGTACACGTACCATCCGTCAAGGCCGCCCCGGATCCACGAAGACGCAAGGAAGGCCACCGGGTAGCCCAGCCAGGCGAGGGGCCGCCACCAGGGACCTCGGACCGTCCGGGTGACGAGAATCCAGTCAAGCGCCGCCACCAGCGGGGCCAGGCGGTGGTGGGCAACCTGCGGCCAATACAAATCCCATGTCCACCACGGCTCTTCCGGCGGAGCCACGAGCACGATGTAGATGATGCCCGTCATGACCATGTACAGGACCAGCGCGCCGAACATCTGGTCCCACCACAGCGGCGGCCGGCGTCGCCGCAGCACCCCTGAAATGATCAGGACAAGCCCGAAGACAAGATTTCCCTGCACAGTGAATTCCGAATACAGCTGCGGGACATCCACGTCGTTGCCGGGCAGGGTGGCGTCGAAGGTCTTTTGCACGATTGCGGCCAGCACGACAAGACCGACGCTAATCCGGGTGGCCCGGATCCATGGGCGGTCGGGGTGCAGGGCACGGTTGATGGCAAAGTTGCGCACGACCGGCGGAGCCAGCTGTGGGGGGTGCCCTTCCTTCTTCGTGAGGCTCATGGAGCAAGGATCACGCCGGCAGGAGGAAAAAGACAGGGTCCTTCGACCGCTAACGCCCACCGCCCACCCGGGCCGGTGACAGCCGGTCCGGGCAGGCGGTGACGGTCAGGCGTTGGTTCTGCGCTTCAGCCAGCCCCAGACGCCGGTGGCGACGAAGAGGACCAGGCCGATGATGGCGAGCCAGAGAAGGCCCTTCACGACGAAGCCGACGATGGACAGGATGAGCCAGAGGACAAGAAGTCCGATGATGATTCCCATGAGGCCCACTCTAGGCCCCCACCCATCCGATCGGGCCTGCATCCGGGGGCGTTTTGCCTATGGGAACGGTAACGCGTCCCGCGGTTCCGTCCACCACCACTGTTTGCCCGTTCACGAGGGTGCGGGTTGCGGACCTACCTTCCAGCTCACTGCGTTTGGCGGCGCGGGCCAGCACACGCCGGCGGTGCCGCTCTTTCTCCGGCGGCGGCAACGCCCCGCCGTCGGGCATTGCCGCAAGTTCCTCGAAGCGCAGGTGAGTGACATCCGTGGGCCCGGCCAGGACACCGGCTTCCGTGAGGCGCCCGCCCAGCGTATGCGGCGGCACCGGAAAGCCTCCGCGCAGCAGTTCGCCCAGGTTGGCGCCCTTTGCCCGGTCTGCGGAAGCGGCTCGTTGCATCAGGGCCACGGGAAGGGACGAGCGAGGGAAGGATCCGCGGAGTCCGCCCGCGGACAGGAATCGCCCCGGCGGTGGGCACCTGCGTTTGAAAAGGAAGGCAAACCAGGTGTTCTGGCTCTGGCAACACGCCTGCAAATGGTGGAGCTAAGGAGATTCGAACTCCTGACCTCTTCGATGCGAACGAAGCGCTCTACCAACTGAGCTATAGCCCCGGAATCGGCCGCAACCTGCAAGGCGTTCCAGGATGGTGCGGAACCGGTGTCCCTAGGCTACAAATTTTCCCGGCCCAACGCCAATTGACGCTCCGGCCGCCCGCGGGACCCCAAGGCGCCCCGCCCAAACTTTACGCGCGCCGGCGCTGAAGAACGTCGTCGAGGTTGCTCAGCGCGCTCTGCGCCTTGGTCAACTGCTGATCGGCCACCTGCTGTGCTTCCGCGGACTCCGCTGCCTGCACCCCGGCAGCGCCCTGCTTCAGGGACGGCTTGCCAACTGCCTTGGGCGCCTCAGGAAGTTCAAGAGGCTGCGGCTCCGGGCGCTTTGCCTTGGCTGCGTCCACGTAAACGGGCTTGGGGACTTCCACCGGCTCCCAAGGGGTTCCCGCCGGAGTGGCCGGGGCCGCCTCTGCAGCACTGGTATCGCCGGCAGCCACCGCGACGGCGAGGGCTGCTTCACGAAGCTCAACTGCCGTGAGCCGCTTGATCCCGGCCTGGCCTGCCTCGGCATCGAAAAGCGGGCTGTCCGGCCGCGCGGGGGCGGCCTCAGGTTTTGGGGGAATCGCGTCGGCCGTCTCCGGGCGGCGTGCAGGCGCACTCATGGCCGAGCGGAACGCAGCATTGACCTTTGCCTTGCGGTCGCGGACGGCGAGCATACGCAGCAGCGCCACCGACCCGACAGTCAGCACCGTGCACAGGATCGGAAGGGCAGGCGAACCGATGCCAAAGGCAGCCAGGATCCCGGAAATGAATGCAGTGACAAGGGAGAGCAGCCCCACCAGGGCCAGCGCGGTCCGGCCGTAGCGGATGCGGAGCCGGGCCGGAGGGGGGGTGCTGGCAGCGCCGGCACCGGGTGACGGACTCTTCCTGGGTTCCATGGCTTTCTCCTGCTGGGCGGCGACGTTCAAGACCAGGCCGGCGTGCGGATCCGGCCCCTCATCGGCGGGGGCGTCTGCCAGGAAGTCGACGGCAGGCTGGAACTGGTGCCGGCGGTTCCGGAGGACGTAAGGGGCAACCCATACAATCCAGAGCGCGACGGCAACCACGAGGATCACTGAGCTGCTAAGGGGGAAGTCCACACTCAAAACCGTATGAGCATCATGCCTGCTCAGGCCGCATTAGCCCCGGTGTGTCGTGCCCCCTCTGGCAAACCGTTGGATTTATGACCGGCGCGAGGCCAGCCAGGGGCCCAGCAGGCCCTCCGGGACTTCTTCCGCGGTGAGGGCGAAGGAACGGTGGTCGGCCCATTTGCCGTTGATGTGCAGGAAACGGGGCCGGTACCCCTCGTCCCGGAATCCCAGCTTTTCCACCACCCGCAGGCTGGGTCCGTTCTCGGGCCGGATATTGATTTCCATCCGGTGCAGGCCGAGGGTCCTGAAGCAGTGGTCCGTCACCAACGCCACGGAGGTGGGGGCGATCCCCCGTCCAGCCCGTGCCTGGTCAACCCAGTAGCCAAGGGTTGCCATCATGGCCGAACCCCACACGATTGACGACACGGTCAACTGGCCCACGATGGCGGGGCTGCTGAGGCCCGACCTCCACTCGGTAATAAGGAAGGGCAAAGCTGTGGCCTGCGCGGCCTGCACTTTGAGCGACCGGACCATGTGCCGGTAATCGGGCAGCCCACCGCCCGGATCCGGATTGGAGGCCTCCCACGGCTGCAGCCACTCACTGTTACGCGAGCGCACCTCCATCCATTCATTCTTGTCGCGGTACCGGATGGGCCGCAGGACCAAGTCGCCGCACTCCAGGGTGACCGGCCAGATGGGACCACTGCGCATGGCGCTAGCGGGAAAGGTCCGAGGTGAAACCTGGCAGCCATTCCCGCAGGCCCGGGCCCAGGTCGTCGCTGTCGATGGCGAGCTGGATGCAGGCCTTGAGGTAGCTGAGTTTGTCGCCGGTGTCGTAACGCCGGCCCCGGAACACGACCCCGTACACCCCGTGCCCTTCACCATCACCGGAGGCAAGTTCCTGGAGGGCATCCGTCAACTGGATTTCCCCGCCCCGGCCCGGTTCGGTGTGTTCAAGGACGCCGAAGACGGCGGGGTGCAGGACATAACGCCCGATCAGGGCCAGGTTGGAGGGCGCTTCCTCGGGTGACGGCTTTTCCACCAGCCGGTTGACGCGGACGTAGTCTTCGCCGTCGATGTCCTGGATGTCCGCACAGCCGTAGGCGCTGATCTCCGACGGCTCCACTTCAATCAGGGCGACGACGGACCCGCCGGTTTTGGCCTGGACGTCAATCATCGTGCTGAGCAGTTCGTCGCGGGCGTCAATCAGGTCATCTCCCAGCAGGACAGCGAAGGCTTCGTCACCCACGTGCTGTTTTGCGCGGAGCACCGCATGGCCCAGGCCGTGGGGGTCGCCCTGCCGGACGTAGTGGATGTCACCCAACTGGCTGGCCGCCTGGATGGACGCCAGCTTCTCCGTGTCCCCTTTGTCCTCGAGCGTTGACTCAAGGGACGGCACGCGGTCGAAGTGGTCTTCCAGGGCCCGCTTGTTGCGGCCCGTAATCATCAGGATGTCGTGGAGGCCCACGTGGACGGCTTCCTCCACCACATACTGGATGGCAGGCTTGTCCACGACGGGGAGCATTTCCTTGGGCATCGCCTTGGTGGCTGGCAGGAACCTGGTGCCCAGGCCCGCGGCGGGAATGACGGCTTTGCGGACTCTGGGGTTACTGGTGTTCACCGGTCTAATCTAACGTCAGCGTCAAGCATTTGAGTAACCACCGGAGCGGCAAGCCCGTGCCGGTGCGGGAAGAACCTCCCAATACGGGGCATTGCAGGAAGGACACCATGCTGCAGGAGACCAACGCAGTCAAGGACGGCATCAGGGCCGCCCACCGCCGGCGGCGGGCAGCGCTGACGCCGGCGCAGCTCGAAGCTGCCGGCGCGGCCCTGGCCGTCCATGGGGAAGCATGGGCGGGGGCGGTCACAGGGAAGCACGCCTCGATAGCCTGCGTGTACCTTGGCGTGGGACACGAACCGCCCACCCTGCCCCTGATCAACGCCCTGCATCGCAGCGGCCATCAGGTACTGCTTCCGGTGTGCGAGGAAGGCCGCGAATTGAGCTGGGTGTTCTGGACGCCGGAGACCAGCTTCGAGCGCAGCAAATATGCACCAATCCTGGAGCCCACGGGGCACCGTCACGGGCCGGAAACGGCCGGTGCCGCAGCGGTGCTCTTTATTCCGGCCACCGCAGTGGACCTCGCCGGCAACAGGATCGGGCAGGGCGGAGGCTACTACGACAAATTCCTGGGGCACCTGGCTACGGCAGGGAAGGAAATTCCCCTGGCCGCTGTTATCTACGATGACGAATTGCTGCCCGCCGGCCGGATACCGGCCGAGAAGTTCGACCGACCGGTCCCGGCCGTCCTGGCCCCGTCCGGATACCGGCCATTGGCGGGCAACGCCTGAGCCCGTCCATTCGGGCACAGTGATAGAATTAGCACTCAGGCCCTGCGACTGCTAACGGTTTACCCGGTGGCAGCACGGGACCTCTCGTTTGCCCAAGAGGAGGAGCACCAGTGCCAACATATGCTTACGCCTGCAAGGATTGCGGCCACGCCTTCGACATTGTCCAGTCGTTCTCGGACAGCAGCCTGACGTCCTGCCCGGAATGCGAGGGCACGTTGCGCAAGAAGTTCAACAGCGTCGGTGTCGTCTTCAAGGGCTCGGGTTTCTACCGCACGGATTCCCGCGATTCCAAGGGCAGCTCCGTCTCCCCCGCACCCGCAGCGACGCCCGCTGCCACCCCCGCCGCGCCGGCGCCGGCAGCAGCTGCCGCCAGCTAAGCAGCCCGGGACTTTACGACGGCGGCCGGACGCTTCCTGCGTCCGGCCGCCTTTGTCCACATAGCCGCCGTCCGGGCTCCCGTGCCGCTTTGGCGTCACCTAGCGTGGGCGCATGCCAGTACTCTTCCGACGTCGCCGCGACGGTCTCCGGTTCCCCGGCCATGTCCATGCTGCAGGTGCCCGTAACATCCCCCGCCGCCCCGGACGGCGTCCCCTGCACTCGCGGTTTGCCGGCTGGCTCAGCCGCAACCGAGGCCTCGTAGCGGCCCTGCTCTTGTGCGCAGCTGCAGCAATCGCTGTCCAGCAACTCACTCCCGCCCCGCTCACCACCGTCACGGCGCTGTCCGCTGCCCGGGACCTGCCCGCGGGAACAACGGTAACGGCAGCAGACCTGGCCCAGGTCCAGGTGCCGCCCGGGATGGTGACCGACGGCTTCCTCCGGGATGGATCCGCAACCGCAGGCAAGCAGCTCGCAGCGCCGCTGCGGAAGGGCCAGCTCCTCACCGACGCCCAGCTGCTGGGCCCCGGGCTCCTGGCAGGGACGCCCCCCGGTTCGGCCGCGGTTCCCCTGCGGATGGCGGATGCCTCATCCATCCAGCTGGTCTCCCCCGGCCAGCTGGTCAACATTGTGCTGACATCAGCCAACGGGTTCGACCAGAAGGGTCCCTCTGAGGTCCTGGCGTCTGCCGTCCCGGTGCTGTGGACCTCGAACAACGGCGGCCAAGGGGGTCAATGGCTCGGCACCACCGAGACCGATGGACTGATCGTGGTGGCAGCCACCGCCGAACAATCACTGCGCCTGGCCGGCGCCTCCACCCAGGGCAGGCTGTTCTTCGTCCTGGTCGGGCCGCCCTGACCTCAAGCGTGGCCCGGATGATGTGGGTCAGCCCCAGTGCGGCGGTTTCTGTTCCTTCAACCAGGTATCGTGATCGTCCTCCCGGTCACCCCAGCTGCGGGCGTCGTCTTCCGCCGCCTTGCTCGGGAGGATCTCGTCGGTGCCCCCCGCTGCCGGCCGCGCCCCCGGAGAAGGCACCGGCGCTGCGGAATCCGCGGGAGCGGCACCGCGGTCAGTTCCGGCTGCGGCCCCGCTCCTGTTCAAGCCGCCGTTCTTATCCAGGTCGTCGTTCCTGTTCGAGCCGCCGTTCTTATCCAGGTCGTCGTTCCTGTTCAGGTCGTTCGTGTTCCGGGTGTTGTTCTCGTTCTGGCGCATGTCTTCCTCGGGCCTGTCTTTCCCAGGCCGGTCTTCTCTCGTCGTGGCACCCGCTTCCCTTGTCCCCTGGGCGCGCCGGCCTTGGCTGACAGCCTCGGAAGGCAGGTAGGAAACACCGGCAGCAGGCGCCCCATCAATTCCGTGAAGTGCGTGGTTGAAGTCATCGTCCAGGAATCCTGTGCTGGACGTGGTCCGGCCCGGAAGCACCATCTTCTCAAGTCCCAGGTAACCGGCGATGCGGTCCGCGCAGGACGAGGGGTCCGTGAAGACCTCGATGGTCCACAGGGGCATGTACCGCCATCCCAGGCGTTCCAGCAGTTGCGGCCGCAGCCTGCTGCGCTCACGCACGCTCATGGTGCGGTACTGGGCCGTGCCGTCGGATTCGATGGCCACGGGCCGCGGGAGGTCGGGGTCGTCCTGGCCCATGGTGTTCAGGGGATCCGCCGCGGCAACCACGTCGATGGCGCCGTCGTACTGGTGCCAGACCCTGGCGCCACGGGCCCGCAACCGGTCCCCCAGGTCCGCTACCAGCGGGTCCGCTCCCAGCGCCTGCTCGCTGGCCGCGGCACGGGACGCGGGAGTCCCGAGATCGGTGTTGCCGGAAATTTCCCGGTCCAGCAGAGTATAAAGATCCACCGCCCCGTGGGTGAGCCTGGTGTGGTCCAGGTCCTCCGGCCGGAAGCAGGTGAGCACGTGCATGGAACGGCGCGCCCGGGTCATGGCCAGGGCAAACTTCTCCCGGCCGCCCTCCGCGGAGAGCGGCCCGAAGTTGTGCAGGGCGCGGCCGTGCGGGGTCCGCCCAAATCCGGGCGAGAAAATGACGTGGTCGCGGACCAGGCCTTGGGCGCGTTCAAGGTCAACTACCCGGAAAGATTCCGGCCCGGCGCCGAAGAAGCCGGCCAGGCCCGGCTGGTTGGACAGCTGGAGCCTGATGGATTCACCAATCCTGGCGGCGTGCCGCAGGCTTGCGGTAACCACTGCCAGCGACGATCGCGGGCGCAGGCGGGCGTGTTCGAAGACGAGCTCCACCACGCGGTTGACCTCGGCCACCACGGACTCCACGCCTTCGTCGCCGGCACTGGGCAGGCCCGTGCCGTCCGGCAGGTATTCCACCAGCAGCGACCGGTCCAGCCCCGTGGCCGACTGGCCTTCCGGCAGCCGGCGCAGGCCGCCGTCGTAAAAGTTCTTGCTCAGCTGAAGGACCAGGTCCTCGTCCACCGCCCGGTACACCACGTTGAGCCGCCACACCGGAAGCACGGCAGACAATGCCGTGAAGGCACTTTCCACCCGGTGGTGGGCCGACTCGCCGGGCGCCAGCCGTTCCACCCCGACGGTGAAGGTCCGCGGCGTGGCAATGCGCGAGTCGCCAAAGGCAATCACCTGCCGTGCACGGGCGATTGCCGGCAGGACAGCCTGAAGCGAGGTGGCTTCCGCATCGAGGATTACGACGGCGTCGAAGTGCTGTTCCGCCGGAAGCAGGCCCGTCATCAGGTACGGGCTGACAGACCAGACGGGAACCAGGGTGCCGATCAGGTCCGGAGCCTGTGCGGTAAGGGCCGGCAGGGAGACCCGGCCGTCCTTGAGCAGGCTCCGCAGCAGGTCGGCCTGGCGGGGCTGGGCAGCGATGGCTGTGCGCCACCGTTCCGCCAGGTCCCACCGCAGTCGGGCGGCGCCGCTGGCAACGTGGGCGTTGTCCGCCAGCCGGTACTCTGCCTCAAGCTGGCGCAGCGCGTCGCCGTCGGACATGGCCAGGTAGTCGTCACCGCTGATCATTGCCTCAAGCGCGGACTGCCACCAGGCCAGCTCCAGCTCGGCGGCAACGGATCCCTCCGGGACTTCCCGCTCGGCGAGGTCGGCCAGAAGCTCGCCCAGGCCGTGTTCGCGCATGTTCTCGACCAGGAGGGTGCGCTCGGGCAGGGTCTTAAGCGTGTCGGTGTCCGCCACCAGGCGCTCCAGGCGTTCCATCAGCCGCGCGTAGGGAACGGTGGACAGCGAGCCGCCGCCTTCCGTGTGCCGCAGCGCCTCACCCAGCTGTGCCAGTTCGCCGTCCAGGGACCGGTACATGGCAATCATTTCGGCCAGGCCGGAAGGTACGGCGGGGTGCCGCTGCGTGGTGGCGTAGCCCGCCCACAGGGCGCGCTGCTCCTGCACCAGCACCAGGGATGAGTGCAGGTCTGCGATGTGGACGCCCGGGCGCACGTATTCCTTGGCGACCCGGCGCAGCCTTGAGCGCTGCATGGCAGTCAGCTCGATGCCGCGCTCACGCCGCCAGGCGGACGGCGCGGTGGCGGAAATTAGGTCCGTCACGGGCCGGTCAAAGATGTCCGGGGTGAACTTGTCCAGGCTTCCGCGGACGGCGACCAGCAGTTCCAGCTGCTCGCCCCACTCGGCGAATGATTCGCCCAGGCGGATTTCGGCGTGCTCCGCAACGGCGTCCATGCGGTCGCGGAGGAGGGGAAGGCTCTTGGCGACGGAGCGGACCAGGTCCTGGGCTTCCTCCGTCTCCTTGCGGGTCAGCAGCCGGGCCCCGTGCCAGGGGCTGGTGGTGGCCGCCTTACTGAAGCTGCCCAGTTCCGCCGCGCGCCTGAGCCTGCCGGCCAGCTCCTCGCGGTCCCGGATACTGTCCAGGACGCTGCGCTTGAGCCGGACGGTGGTGGCCGGCGCGGGGTGGATGGAGGTGAGCTCCGCGAGTGACTGCATGGCCTGGTAGGGCGAGCAGCCCCAACGCTCGCGGACGTTGTGGAGCGACGCCACGTGGTCCATGAGGGCGTGCCGGTGTTCCACCAGGGTGTTGTGGAGGTTCCCGAGCTGGGGTTCCAGTGACTTTTCGTTGCGCACGATCGCCCGGAGCAGCTGGCCCTTCAGCTGCTGCGCCGTGACGTTTCCGGAGAGCTGGAACAGGATGGACTCCAGCCCCAGCGACTCCAGATGCCCGGAGACCTCGTTGAGGCTGGCGCGGCGGTCGCCCACCACCAGGATAGTCTTGCCGGCGTCCACCAGGGCACCGATGGTGTTGATGGCCGTCTGGGTCTGCCCGGTGCCGGGCGGACTGCTGACCACCAGGGAGTCTCCGGCGCGCGCCGCGTCCACGACGTACTGCTGGTCAGTGTCCGCATCCAGCAGCAGCAGCTCGTCCTTGGGGTGCCTGTTGTCCAGGTGGGGGAAGCGGGAGGGGTCGGGTTCCTCCACGTCCACCACTTCGCCGCCGGCAGCAGTAGCCAGCGCGGACACAATGGGATGGGAGTCGTTGATCCAGGGATCGTCGAGGTTGCCGGAGAGGTCGGCGAACGTGGAAACGAGCAGGTTGTGCTGGGTTTCCGCGCCGTGGATGGGCCGGATCAGGGTGGCCAGCCGGTCCAGGACAGGCTGGGGGTCGAACCGGGCGGTGCTGTAGGCGAGGCGGGTCACGGCGTTGACGTCAAAGACGATCCCGTGGATGTTCTTCAGGTGCCGCACCAGGGCCGGGTTGATGTGCGCCTGCTCGGTGAGCTGCAGTTCGAAGTCGTCCTCCCCCGGCCGTACCGTGAGGGAGATGGCGGTCAGCATGACCGGAGCGGACACCCGCTGGGGTTTGCCGCCGACGGCTGACGTCCACACCACAGTGCCCGCGGACAGGTAGCCGGCATCGATGCCGCGGTCGTTGGCAAGCTCGAAGATCTTGGACCGGATGTTGCGCGAAGCGCGGGCCGCCACCACATACTGCTGCCGGTCACGGATCAGGGTGGACAGGCGTGTGCGGCGCCCGGCCATGAGCTGGGCGAGCCCGGAGGGGTGTGCCGACGTAAGGTCGATGGAGCCTTCGGGTGTCTTGGTGAAGCGCAGCATCGTGTCCGCGCCGGTAACGGGTTTAAGCCCGGACAGCCATTTGCGAAGCTCTTCCGAGCCTTCCGGGTGGCCTTGACCAACTGACACTTCTGCCTTCTTTTCTGCGCTTGCACGTGACGTCCTGGACCATACCGGCATAGATTCGAGAGTAGCCGCTTCGGCGCCGGACTTGAGCGACCGCAACACTGGAGCACGGGAAATTGCCGGGATTCATCCGGGAAAAGCAGCGGCCGGCCCCCGCTGGCGGAGGCCGGCCACTTAGGATGCTATTCCCATTCGATGGTTCCCGGCGGCTTGCTGGTGACGTCCAGGACCACCCGGTTAACGCCGTCCACCTCGTTGGTGATCCGGCCGGAGATCCGGGCCAGGAGATCGTAGGGCAGCCGCGACCAGTCGGCTGTCATGGCGTCCTCGGAGGAGACGGGGCGAAGCACGATGGGGTGGCCGTAGGTACGGCCGTCGCCCATGACGCCCACGCTGCGGACGTCCGCCAGCAGGACGACGGGCATCTGCCAGACCTCGTTGTCCAGGCCGGCTGCCGTGAGTTCGGCGCGTGCAATGGCGTCTGCCTTGCGCAGCAGGTCCAGCCGCTCCTTGGTCACTTCGCCGACAATCCGGATGCCCAGGCCGGGGCCGGGGAACGGTTGGCGGCCAACGATTTCCTGCGGCAGCCCCAGCTGGGCACCCACTGCGCGGACCTCGTCCTTGAACAGGGCGCGCAGCGGCTCAACGAGCTCGAACTGCAGGTCCTCGGGGAGGCCGCCCACGTTGTGGTGGCTCTTGATGTTCGCGGCACCTTCGCCGCCGCCGGATTCGACGACGTCCGGGTACAGGGTGCCCTGGACCAGGAACTTGATCTTCTCGCCGTGGGCAGCGGCCTCGGCGATGATGGCCAGTTCGGCTTCCTCAAAGGCGCGGATGAACTCGCGGCCGATGATCTTGCGCTTGGTTTCCGGATCGCTGACGCCTGCCAGGGCCGAGAGGAAGCGTTCCTGTTCGTTGGCGACGTACAGCTTCACGCCGGTGGCGGCCACGAAGTCGCGCTCCACCTGCTCCGCTTCGCCTTCACGCAGGAGTCCGTGGTCCACGAACACGCAGGTGAGCTGGTCGCCTACGGCACGCTGGACCAGGGCTGCCGCCACTGCGGAGTCCACGCCGCCGGAGAGGCCGCAGATGACCCGTGCATCCCCCACCTGCTGGCGGATGCGTTCCACCTGCTCTTCCAGGATGTTGCCGGTGGTCCAGTTGGGCTCGAGCTTGGCGCAGTTGAACAGGAAGTTCTCCAGCACCTGCTGGCCGTAGGCGGAGTGCTTGACCTCCGGGTGCCACTGCACGCCGAAGAGACCCTTTTCCTCGTTGGCGAAGGCAGCTACCTCCGCGCCCGCCGTCGTCGCCAGGACTTCGAAGCCTTCCGGCGCCTGGTGGACGGAGTCGCCGTGGCTCATCCAGGTCTTCTGGTGCTGGGGCATGCCCTCAAGCACCGAGCGGCTGTCACCGAGGATGGTGGTTTCGGTGGATCCGTACTCCCGCAGGCCGGTCTTGTCCACCTTGCCGCCCAGGGCGTTGGCCATGGCCTGGAAGCCGTAGCAGATGCCAAAGACGGGGACGCCGGCTTCGAAGAGGTCGGCACCCACGCTCGGGGCGCCGTCGGCATAGACGCTGGAAGGTCCGCCGGACAGGATGATGGCGGCGGGATTCTTGGCCAGGAGCTGCTCGGTGGTGTAGGTATGCGGAACCACTTCCGAATACACATTCGCTTCCCGGACGCGGCGGGCAATCAGCTGCGCGTACTGGGCACCGTAATCAACAACCAGCACCGGCTTCTGGGAAGTTTGGGATGCAGTGGGAGTAGTCACCGTAATAGCCTACTTGGCGCCGTTGCACCGGCGCACCTTGAGACGCCGTGCTGTGACGGAGCAGACGTACGACGGCGGGCGGCCGCCGCGAGGGGCCAGGCACCTCAGCGGCCGGCAGCCCGGAGGGCTAGTACCGCTGCGGAGCCTGCGGGTTGGCAGCGAGTTCGGCCTCCGCCTCGGCGTGGAACTTCTTCTCGACGATGAAGGACAGGAACGGCACCACGCCGCCAAGGGCCAGCAGGACCAGCTTCAGGAAGGGCCAGCGCATCAGGGACCACAAGCGGAAGTTGGAGATCAGGTAGACGACGTACATCCAGCCGTGCACGATCAGGACCGTAACAGAGACGTTCACGCCGTTCAGTACTCCCGGCGGCTCGGCGTCCGCGAACCCGAAACCGAACGGCTGGCCGGTCACGGCGTTGGTGCCGCCGGCGAACAGGTACTGCCCGAAGCCGTACCGGGCCACGAGTTCAGCGCACAGCAGGAGCAGCATGGTGCCGGTGAGGTAGGCCATGACCCTATAGAACTTCAGGGCCGACCGGATCTGGGCCTCGGTGCCGCCGAAGCGGCGCTTCCTGCCGGACGTCTTGCCGCCGGGAGCCTGCGGGGACGGGGTGGCCGGTTTCGGATCAATCATGGCTGTACCTTCTGCTGGGACTGGTCAGGCTGCTGGTGCTGGTCAGGCTGGTGCGGGGGAAGCTGGTGCGGTTCGTGCGGTTCGTCCTGCTCGGAACCTTCGGCGTCATCGAGGGCCTCCTCGAGGTCCCGGTGGTAGTCGTCCTTGACCAGCCGCCACCAGATGAAGAGGGCAAAGCCGGCGAAGACGACCCACTCGATGGAGTAGAAGAGGTTGAGCCAGTTGATGTGCTGTGCCGGCGGCTGGGGGCCGATGTCCAGCGGCAAGAGGTTGCCGGGTACGGCCGCGGCACTCACGTCCTGGCCGCCCACCACCTCTGCGGTGGCCGACACGAAGCCCGGGTAGCTGCTCACGTCCCAGTAGTTGATGAGCTCCGCCACGGACACAGCCGAGGCCTCCCCCGGCTTCGGCGCTTTCCCGGCCACCGGCGCCTCGGACGGCAGCAGGCGTCCGGTCAGTTCAACAAGGCCCGACGGCGGTGCTGCCGCGTCCTGCGGTTCCGCCACCCACCCGCGTGCCACGGGGATCCAGGTCTGCGGTGTTGCGGCGGCTCCGGTCAGGGTGGGGGCGCCGTTCACGGCGAAGGCCGAGACCACCCAGTAGCCGCTCTTTCCGTCATGGAGCCGGCCGGGAACCAGGACCTGTTTGTCCGCACTGTACGTTCCCTGCGCAGTGACCATCTGGTCCGCGACGCTGCCGTGGAAGAACTCGCCAGGCTGGAGCGTGCTTGTCAGCGGCTGGACCTGTTCGGTGGCCGGATTAACGGGCACTTCGGGTTGGGTGGAGCGGCCGAACTGCCATTGGCTCAACAGCACGAAGACCCCGGAGAGCGCGATCGCGAAGACAAAGCCTGCGATCCATCGGGGCTTGAGGGCTGTTTTCCACACGTCTTAACCGTACTTCGTACTCTTGTAGAACAACTAAACGCCGGGGACGCCCGGACCTGGAAAGGGCGGACACGCGGGCCTGGTGGTCCGGGCGGACCTAGTGGTCGAAGAACACCAGGCTGGAGTTGATGAGTTCGGCGATCACTTCGGCGTCGTAGGCGCGCCGCAGCGATTCGCGGAAGGATTCCTTGGAAAGCGACCGTGCCAGGGTGGCCAGCACTTCCAGGTGGTCCGAAAAGGAACTGGCGGGGGTGGCAATCAGCAGGATCACCGTGGCCGGACCGTCGGCGGCGCCGAAGTCCAGGGCATGGCCGTACTTGGCGATCCCCACCGCGATCGAGGTCTGGGAGACGAACTCGCTGCGCGCATGCGGCAGCCCGATGCCGCCCGGGAGCCCCGTGGCAAGCTGGTGCTCGCGGGCATTGACGTTCTTCAGGAACCCGTCAAGATCCGAGATCCGCCCGGCTGCGTGCAGCCGTTCCGCCAACTGGGTGGTGGCGTCGGTCTTGTCCTTCGCTTCCATTTCCAGGATCACCATGTCGGCAGTGGTGAGGTGGGCGTCATACGGGTCCAGTGGTTCCGCCAAGGCGTATCCCTTCTGTCAGCAGTGCAGGGCGAACGGCCCCTCAGCGCAAGGGCACGATGTTTTCCGCGCCCAGGCGGGCGGCGTCTGCGGATTCGTCGTCCGGCTGTTGCTGGCTGAGGCGTTCGGCTTCCACGCGGGCAATGTAGTGGCGGACCTCGTTTTCACGCTGCGCGTCACTCCAGCCAAGGACGTCACCCATCAGTTTAGCGACAACAGGGGCAGCGGACACGCCGCGGTCCCAGGCCTCGATGGAAATGCGCGTCCGCCGGGTCAGGACGTCCTGCACGTGGCGGGCCCCTTCATGGGTTGCGGCATAGACCGCCTCCGCCTGCAGGTAGTCATCCGCTCCCGGGATGGGCTCGGCAAGTTCCTTGTTCTGCTCGATGATGGCCAGCACCTCGGGCGTCATGGAGCCGTACCGGTTGAGCAGGTGCTCGATCCGTGCCACATGGACCCCGGATTCCTCCGCGGTGCGGTTCCGCCGGTTCCAGGCCGCACGGAAGCCGCTGGCGCCCAGCAGCGGGATGGTTTCCGTGCAGCTCGGCGGGACCCGTTCGTCCATGGTGCGGGTGGCCTCGTCCACCGCATCCTTGGCCATGACCCGGTAGGTGGTCCACTTGCCGCCGGCCACCACCACCAGGCCGGGGACAGGGTGTGCCACAACGTGCTCGCGGGACAGCTTGGCGGTTGAATCGTTTTCACCGGCAAGCAGCGGCCGGAGTCCGGCATAGACCCCTTCAACGTCCTCCCTGGTCAGCGGGCGCTTGAGCACCTGGTTGACGTGCTCCAGGACGTAGTCGATGTCCTTGCTTGAGGCCGCGGGGTGGGCCTTGTCCAGGTGCCAGTCGGTGTCCGTGGTGCCGATGATCCAGTGCCGTCCCCACGGGATGACAAAGAGCACCGACTTTTCCGTGCGCAGGATCAGGCCCACGGTGGATTGGAAGCGGTCGCGGGGAACCACCAGGTGGATGCCCTTGGAGGCACGGACCTTCAACTGGCCCCGGTCGGTCACCATGGCCTGGGTTTCGTCCGTCCAGACTCCGGTGGCGTTGATGACCTGCTTGGCCCGGATGCTGAATTGCGTCCCGTCCTCATGGTTCTCCACCTTGGCTCCGACCACCCGCTCGCCCTCGCGCAGGAAGTCCACCACCGCCATCTGGTTCACGGCGTGGGCGCCGTAGTACGCAGCGGTACGCACCAGGTTTGCCACGTATTTGGCGTCGTCCACCTGTCCGTCGTAGTACCGGATGGATCCCACGAAGGCATCATTCTTCAGGCTGGGGGCGGCGCGCAGGGTGCCGCGCTTGCTCAGGTGCTTGTGGAACGGCACGCCGCGGCTGTGTCCGCTGGAGATGGACATGAGGTCATAGAGCGCGATGCCGGCGCCCACGTAAGGCCGCTCGACAAACGGCTTGGTGAGCGGATACAGGAAGGGCACCGGGCGGGCAAGGTGCGGGGCGATTTCGGAGAGCAGCAGCCCGCGTTCCTGCAGGGCCTCCTTGACCAGGGCGAAGTCGAGCATCTCCAGGTACCGCAGGCCGCCGTGGATGAGTTTCGAAGACCGTGACGACGTGCCGGCAGCCCAGTCGCTTGCCTCGACGATGCCAACGCTCAGCCCCCGGGTCACGGCGTCCAAAGCGGCTCCCGCTCCGACGATGCCGCCACCGACGATCAGGATGTCCAGTTCCCGGCCGGGTTCGGACGTGGCGCGCAACCGCTGGATGGATGCTTCCCTGGCTTCGGGGCCAAGGGCTCCGCCGTTTGCAGGAACACTCTTCATTGAACGCCTCCAGTGCCTCTAGTGCCGGTTGTAAACCCACACTACTTGCTGGCGGCGTGCTTTGGGCAGGGTGGGCGGCGCCCACCCTGCCCCGTCCAACGCGTCAGTTCCCTGCGTAGGGCGATACGACGACGTCGACCCGCTGGAATTCCTTGAGGTCCGAATAACCGGTGGTCGCCATGGAGCGGCGCAGCGCACCAATGAGGTTGGACGTGCCGTTGGTGTGGTGGCCGGGCCCGAAGAGGACTTCCTCCAGCGGACCCACGGTGCCGACGTTGGCGCGGTCACCGCGCGGCAGTTCCAGGTGGTGCGCCTCCTGGCCCCAGTGCCAGCCCTTGCCGGGTGCCTCTTCGGCGCGCGCCAGCGCGCTGCCCAGCATGACGGCGTCGGCGCCCATGGCGATGGCCTTGACGATGTCACCCGAGGTGCCCATGCCGCCGTCGGCAATGACGTGCACGTAGCGGCCGCCGGACTCGTCCATGTAGTCCCGGCGGGCGGCCGCGACGTCGGAAATGGCTGACGCCATGGGCGAGTGGATGCCCAGGGCGCGCCGCGTGGTGGTGGTTGCGCCGCCCCCGAAGCCCACCAGCACACCAGCCGCGCCGGTCCGCATGAGGTGCAGCGCCGGGGTGTAGCCGGCCGCCCCGCCCACGATGACGGGGACGTCGAGTTCGTAGATGAACTGCTTCAGGTTCAGCGGTCCGTGGTTCTTGGAGACATGCTCGGCGGAGACGGTAGTGCCCCGGATGACGAAGATGTCGACGCCTGCGGCCACGACCGTCTTGTAGTGCTCCTGGGTGCGCTGCGGGGTGAGCGATCCGGCCACGGTGACGCCGGCCTCGCGGATCTCGGCCAGGCGGGACGTGATGAGTTCCGGCTGGATGGGCGCCCGGTACAGCTCCTGCATCCTGCCAGTGACGGCTGGGCTGTTGGTTTCGTCCTGGAGCGCAGCGATTTCATCCAGAACAGACTGCGGATCCTCGTACCGGGTCCAGAGTCCCTCAAGGTCAAGGA
Source organism: Arthrobacter sp. Soil761 (assembly GCF_001428325.1). Lineage (NCBI taxonomy): Bacteria > Bacillati > Actinomycetota > Actinomycetes > Micrococcales > Micrococcaceae > Arthrobacter > Arthrobacter sp. Soil761. The sequence goes on from NZ_LMSF01000032.1 coordinate 120,198, forward strand.
CGCCCAGGCCGCCCAGCTTGCCCAGCGCGATGGCCGTTGCCGGTGACATGGCGGAGTCCATCGGGGCCGCGATCACCGGCATGTCGAACTGGTAGGCGTCGATCTGCCAGGAGACGGAAACGTCCTTGGGGTCGCGGGTGCGACGGTTGGGGACGATTGCAATGTCATCCAGGGAGTAGGCACGACGCCCACGCTTGCCACGGCCGATCTCGATCTCATAAGTCACTGCTCTAGGTTATCCCAGCAGCCCCGTTGATCCCGGCCGGTGGCTACAGTGGCTTGATGGGCAGACGCTGGATCTTCGACGGGCACATCGCCGGCATTGGCACCACATCCGGACTGCGCGCGGTGGTTGGCATGTGGCAGGAGTCCCCTTTCGGGACCTTCTCGGACGTCATGGTGCAGGAGCCCTCAGGTCACCGCCTGCTGCTTGCGCCGTCCGCCGACGTTGCCGGCTTCATAGCGTCGACCTACAGCTTTGATGAGGTGCGCATGGTGGACGTTGCTGCCGGACTGTCCGTCGGCGGGTTGGCGGTCGACGCCGGGCCGCTGGCAATCCAGGCAGTCACCGGGGCGAGGACCTACCTCGGTTCCGCGCTGAAGGCGGTTCCCAGGCGACTTGCAGTCCATCCACGCTGGCTCTCCGCAGTCAGTCCGCTGGCCGCCCTGGCAGCCCGCGGTGCCCGCACCTACGGCACGGCGGGCAGCGGCAGGGCAGAGTTTTACGGGGTGACGGACCTGCACCACGTGACCTCCGCCGTCGTTTCATGGGAAGGCGCCGACGCCGGCGCGCTGGCCCCCATCCGGCCCGCCGTGACCTTCGGTTTCAGCAGCGTCCCGCCCAGGCCCAGTGTCGCGAGGGTGCGCACCACCATAGTGGAGGCCTAGTTTGCTGTAGGTTCCTCTACCGTCAGCTGGGATTCGAACATCCTGAAGTACCTGCCGCGCAGGGCCACCAGTTCCTTGTGCGTGCCCTGCTCCACGATTTCGCCGTCCTCCAGCATGTACACGATGTCGGCTTTCTCGATGGTGGCAAGCCGGTGGCTGATGGCGATGATGGTGCTGCTGCGGTCCGCGAAGAGCCGGGTGAAGATGCGGTGTTCGGCCAGGGCATCAATGGCGGAGGTGGGCTCGTCCATCACCATGAAGGACGCGTCCCGGTAGAAGTTCCTGGCCATGGCAAGACGCTGCCACTGGCCGCCGGAAAGGCCGCTGCCCTTCCGGCCGCGCGGGTCCTCCATCCAGTTGCTGACGTGGTTGTCCAGGCCGTTGGGCAGCTTATTGATGAAGTCGAGCGCCTCGGCATCCGCGGCCGCCTTGCGGATGCGGTCATCGTCCCGCGGCGAGTCAACGTCGCCGAAGTAGATGTTCTCCGCCGCGGTGGCAAACTCGTATTTCAGGAACTCCTGGCTCAGCACCGCCAGGTGGCGGTGCCAAGAGGTGACGTCGACGGCGGCGAGGTCCACGCCGTCGAGCAGCACCTGGCCGGAGTCCGGACGGTAAAGGCCGGCCAGGATGCGGATCAGCGTGGACTTGCCGGCACCGTTCTCCCCCACGATGGCAATGTGCTGGCCTTGGCGGATGGTCAGGCTGATGCCCCTGATCACTTCGATGTCACTGCCGGTGTACGTGAAGCGGATGTCCTTCAGCTCGACTTCCTTCGGCGCTGCCAGCAACGGCGGCGCGTGCTCCGAGTGAACCGGCATTGCCATGAACAACTCGTAGTCCTTCAGGTTGGCGAGGTCTTCATCAATGGAGCTCAAGGAGGACACCAGGTTGTTCGCGGTGGACAGGGCGCGGCTGACGATCTGCTGCACATAGAGGAACTGGCCCACGGGCTGGGCACGGGCAATGATCTGACCCACCACCCAGATCAGCGACACCACCTCCGCACCGTACTGGAGTGCATCGGCGGCCAGCTGCTTGGGGATGTAGCGCCGCTGGTAGTCAAGGCGCCGCCGCTCGTCTGCGTCCCGGAGCCGGGAGCGTAGGTCCATGAGGAAACCGACAATGCCATACAGCCGCATCTCGGCAATGTGCTGCGGCCGGAGGAGGTTGGTTTCAATCATCCGGCGTTGGCGGCGTGAGTCCACCTGCGTGTTCCAGTGCGCAATCTGTTCCCTGGACAGCTTGAACTGCAGGTACACGCTGGGCACGATCGCCACCAGGACGATCACGGCGATCCACCAGCTGACCAACAGCAGGGCGCCGATGGCCAGGATGACCGAGATGAGCTGCGTAAAGATAGCGGCAATGCGGTCCAGGACCCTTGCATAGGAGTCGGAGAACCGTTTGGCGCGGTCGTAGAGGTCCACGGTTTCTTTGTCGTCATAGCGCCAGAATTCGAGGGCGAGGAAACGCTGATACATCTGGTCGCCCACAATGGCGCCCACCTTGAAGCTCATCAACTGCTGGATGTACCGGTCAACGCTGTTGAAGGCGCCCCAGAAGAGTCCCAGCGCCGCGGTGACAATGACGTAGACGATCGCAACGCGTCCGGCTCCGGCGTCGCCCGCGTAGGCTGCGGCCAGCGCGGTGGTGGTGAGGGACGCAAAGTAGGTGGTGACCAGGGGAAGAACGGCCGAGATCAGCGAGCCGAGCACCTTCATGATCACCGCGCCCGGGGATGCACGGAAACTGACCCGCAAGACCTGGGCCACGGCGCGGGCGTAAGGCCGTATGGCAAGCCGCCGGTGGGGTTCGCTCTTCGGGCTCAGTTCCGCCGGATGGCGTGATGGGGGCATACCTCAAGCCTAGGGCGCGCACCGAAAGTTTGCGGTAGCCCGGAAGGGCGTTCGGCGCAGCCAACAACCGTTGCCGCAGGCCGGCTGGGGCTGGTTCTGCAGGTCCGTTCCCACCTCTTGCCCGCTGTCATGACAACGGTGTCTAGCGCCGTGCCGGTCAGACGGGCTCGAAAGCAGCCAGGTCCTTGCCGATGCCCGGCCGCCGGAGTTCGTTGACTTGTCTCGTGGACTTAACCTACGCTCCGTCACGTATTGACATCGTTGTCTAACTGAACGCGCGATGAAGGGCGACCTCAAAATGCACAGAAAACAAAAGGGAAGCACGCGGCTCCTTTCGGCCCTGACGCTGACGGGTTTGATATTGACCGGAGCGTTGGCCGGCGCTGGACCTGCGATTGCAGGGAAGTCGGACGGGAATCCTCCCCCCGGGCCCACCACGGGCAGCACTTTGGGCCAGGAAACCTACAGGCCGGCGTACCATTTCTCGCCGGCCAAGAACTGGATGAACGATCCCAACGGAATGGTCTACCACAAGGGGATCTACCATCTTTTCTTCCAGCACAACCCGTCCGGAAACACCTGGGGCAACATGTCCTGGGGACATGCCACCTCCACTGACCTCGTTCATTGGCAGGAGCAGCCGCTCGCCATTTCCACGGATACCCAGGAGGACGTGTTCTCGGGCAGCGTTGTGGTGGACAAGAACAATACATCCGGTCTGGGGACTACGGAGAACCCGCCGCTGATTGCGATTTACACCAGTGCCTACAAAGACGCCTCGCCGCACCGCGGGCTCCAGGCCCAGTCGCTGGCCTACAGCCTTGATGACGGACAAACCTGGACCAAATACAGTGCGGACCCGGTCCTGAACCGGAACTCCGCCAACTTCCGGGACCCAAAGGTGTTTTGGTACAGCACTGCCGAAGGCGGCTACTGGGTGATGGCGGCCGTTGAGGCCCTGGACCACAAAGTACTGCTTTACAAGTCAACCAACCTCAAGGACTGGACGGCCCTGAGCGAATTCGGGCCCGCCAATGCCACGGGCGGACTGTGGGAATGCCCCGACCTCTTCCCGCTGGCCGTTGACGGAGACCCGAACAACGTCAAATGGGTCATGGTGGTCAATATCAATCCCGGCGGGGTGGCTGGCGGCTCGGCGGGTCAGTACTTCGTGGGCAGCTTCGATGGCGTCACGTTTACCTCGGAGACCACGAAACCCAGCGATGCGCTACCCTCCGGAACCCCCGTGGCGGGATTCAACGACGGCACATACAACGGGTGGGCCGTGAGCAATGAACCCGGCAACTGGAAGAACGGACCCTTCACTGACGCTCCGGCAGCCGGAACCCTGCCGGGCCAAAACCTCGTTGGCGGGTTCGTAGGCGCGGGCTTGGTAAATTCCTTCAACGACGGCGACTGGCCCCTGGGGTCCATGTCCTCGCCTGGCTTTACCGTAGACAGCGACTACATCAACTTCCTGGTGGGTGGAGGCCAGCATCCGCGGGCCTCCGACAAGCTGGACAATACGCCGCCGCCGGGAGACCTGCTGTTCAATGGCTTCGAGGTCCCGGACGGCACTACCCTCGCCGAAGCCGGCTGGACCGGCACGGGCGACCTCGCGCCGTCGTATCAGCCCGCCACGGCGGGAGGCGACTACTACATCGGCGCTAAACGCATCAACACCTTCGAAACAGGCGCGGCCCCGGGTGACGACCGGCAAGGCAGCCTGACCTCCCCCGAGTTCACGCTCTCCCGGAACTTTGTGAGCATGCTGGTGGGCGGCGGGCACCGTTCCCCGGAGTCCGGGCAAGTACTGGAGGCCCAGTTGCTGGTGGACGGGAACGTGGTGCGCACCCTGGCCGGGGACGACGCCGGCGCGCTCAACTGGAAGGGCTGGGATGTCTCCGAATTCGCGGGCAAGCAGGCCCGGCTTCGAGTCGTTGACCAGGCGACCGGCGGCTGGGGGCACCTCACCGCTGACCATGTCATGCTGACCGACCAGGCTGCGGTGCCGCGCTCGGACGAAACCACCGTGAACCTGGTGGTGGATGGCAAAGTGGTGCGCACAGCTACCGGTGCGAACAGTGAGGTGCTGGACTGGGCGTCGTGGAACGTGGCGGAATTCCGCGGCCGCCAAGCGCAGATCAGGGTCGTGGACAACAACCGGTTCGGCTGGGGACACATCCTGGCCGACGAGTTCACCGCTTCCCCGCAGCCGGCCCGGCCGCGCCTCAACAGTTATGACTGGCTGGACTATGGCCGCGACTACTATGCCTCGGTTTCCTTCGGCAACATGCCCGAAGATAAGCGGGTCATGCTCGGCTGGATGAACAACTGGGACTACGCCAACAGCATTCCCACTTTCCCATGGCGCAGCGCGATGTCGCTGCCCCGCGAGATCGGCCTGACGCAAACGCCGGACGGCCCGCGGCTGACGCAGCAGGCAGTGAAGCAGGTGGACGGGCTGGCCTCTGCACCCAGTTACCGGAATACCGCAGGCGGGACCATCACTCCCGGAACGCATGCCCTGCCTTCCGCGGCGTCGGGGGATGTGCAGCGGATCGATGTGACCTTCGCTCCCGGCACTGCGGCCAAGTCCGGGATCACCCTATTCGGAAACGGATCATCGTCCACAGCCGTCGGTTACGACGCCGCCACAAAAGAGGTCTATGTCGATCGCGCGAATTCGGGCAATGTCGGCTTCCATCCGCTGTTTGCCTCGGTCGATTCGGCACCGGTCAGCGTGGATGCCCAGGGAAATGTGACCCTCCGGATCTACGTGGACAGGTCCTCGGTGGAAGTCTTCGCCCAAGGCGGACTGCGGACAATCACCGATCAGGTCTTCCCTGCGGACGGAGCCAAGGAGGTAGCGCTGTTCGCCGAAGGCGGCGTTGCGCAGTTGAAGTCGCTCACCGTCACACCGATGAAACAGGCCATGTTCCTGGCGTCCCTCAAGGCGGTCAACGCCGGAGGGAAGGCCCGGGGCTGAGAAAGCAGGCTTCAGCATGCCCAGCCGGCGGCATCCGGTGGCCGGGCATGCTGAAGCCCCCGGCGAAACTATTCCACCGGCTGCAGCCAGGTCAGGACCGACCCGTCCTCTTCGATGTGCCGCGCCAGCTCGGCATTGAATGTGGCTCCGTATTCGGCGGTGATGTGCTCCTGGAAAGCGTCGTCGTCCCGGTACACCTCGAATACGAAGTACTCACGCGGGTTGGACTCCCGGGTATACGGAAGGAAATGTTCGTTGCCCGGCTCGCGGCGCACGCGCTCCGTCAGTTCCCGCATCATCTCCGCGACGCGTCCTTCGCTTCCGGGCTTGACGGTGAATTCTGCATACAGTGTTTTGGTCATGGGCTTGCTTCTTTCTGTTGTGGGTGGGTCAGTTCGACGGCGGCAGCTCGCCCGAGCCGCGCACGATCAGTTCCGAGGGGACAACATAAGCCTGGGGAGCGCTGTCGTCGCCGTCCATGCGGGCGAGCAACCGCTCAGCGGCGAGCTTCCCGATCCGGTCAGGATGCTGTGCGATGACGGTGATGCCCGGGTCCATCATGTCGGCGAGCGTGAAGTCGTCGAAGCCCACCAACGCCACCCGGTGGCTGGCTCCCCGTTCACGCAGTGCCCTCATGACGCCGAACGTCACGAGGTTCTGGCTGGAGAAGATGGCAGTAGGCGGGTTGTCGGACGCAAGGAGTTCGTGGGCAGCGAGCCGCGCTGATTCTTCGTCGTGCAGGCCATCGCGAACCGGAACAGAACCGGTGGCAACGCCCGCCCGGCCGAGTTCCTCCATGAAGCCCCTGCGGCGATCGCGGGCAGTCTGGATATCAGGGCGGTCACCCAGGTAGGCAAGTTTGGTATGGCCGTGCTTGAGGAGATGGGCTGCAGCCCGCGCAGAGCCGGCAGCGTTGTCGGTTACCACAGCGTCGGCCTCGATCCCCACCGGCTCGCGGTCGATGAAGACGAGGGGCAGGTCCCGGGAGTGCTCGGGGATGACGTAGGCCTGGCTCCTGGCAATGGGTGTCAGGACCATGCCATCCACCCTGCGCCCGAGGAACGCTCCCACCAGGGCCTTCTCCCGCTCGGGGTCGTCGTCGAGGCTTGCAGCGAACACGGCGATTCCGCGCTCGCCGAGGGCGTCTTCCAGTGCGCGGTGGATTTCGCTGCTGAAAGGGTTGGCAACGCTGGGCAGCAGCAACCCAATGGACAAGGTCTTTCGGCCGGCGCGACGCAGGCTCCCCGCCGCCATGTCCAATTGGTAGTGCAACTGCTGGGAAGCTCCCAGGACACGCTGGCGCGTGGCCTCCGAAACGCCGGGCTCGTCATTCATCACCCGGGAAACAGTCTTGATCCCAACGCCAGCCAAGGCGGCCACATGGCGCATGGTAGGTCGGTTCGTGCTGACCTCGGACTGGTAACGATTAGACATCGTTGTCAATACCTCGCTCTTCATCATCGATTCACACTTGACTCTACCCTGTGACATTGATTACATGAGCGATGACATCGTTGTCAGGCACGCTAAGTGCCCTGAGACCAGGAGATTCAATGTTGAGTTCCAAAACCCCGCGGCACACTGTTACTCGTTCCCTCGCCATCGGCGCAGTCCTGACCCTGGGCGCCCTCAGCCTCTCGGCCTGCGGGGGCAACTCTTCCGCAACAGGCTCCACCGACGGTACTTCCTCGGAGAAAATCGGTGTCTCACTGATCGTGAAGACCACGTCGAACCCGTTCTTCGTCTCCATGCAGGAGGGTGCGAAGAAGGCGGCTGCTACGGACGGCGTCGACCTCAAGCTCGCGGCAGGAAAGGCCGACGGCGACGAAGACACCCAGATCCAGGCAATCGAAAACGCCATCTCCAAGGGCGACAAAGGCATCCTCATCACGCCCAACGGCCCGTCCGTCGTCGACGCCCTGAAGAAGGCGAAGGACGCCGGGCTGTTCGTCATCGCACTGGACACCCCGCCGGACCCGGCCGATGCCGCCGACATCACCTTCGCAACCGACAACTTCGCCGCCGGCGAGCTGATCGGCAAGTGGACCGCGGCGCAGCTGGGCGGCAAGAAGGCCACCATCGCGCTGATCGACCTCTTCGACGACAAGGTTGTCTCGGTTGACTACAACCGCGACCAGGGCTTCCTGACCGGCCTGGGCGTTGACACCGCCGACAAGAAGAAGAACGGCGACGAAGCCAAGACCGGAAAGTACACCGGCGGCAAGGGCGGCGAGTACGAGATCGTGGGCAACCAGGCTTCGCAGGGCGCCGAGGACGGTGGCCGAACCGCCATGGAAACGCTGCTCTCCAAGAATCCGAACATCAACGTCGTCTACACCATCAACGAACCGGCCGCAGCGGGCGCCTTTGAAGCCCTGAAGTCTGCAGGTAAGGAAAAGGACGTGCTGGTGGTCTCCGTTGATGGCGGTTGCGCGGGCGTGAACAACGTCAAGTCCGGCATCATCGGTGCGACCGCGCAGCAGTACCCGGTCAAGATGGCCGAACTGGGCGTCAAGGCAATCGTCGACCTCGCCAAGACCGGCAAGAAGCCCGAAAACTCTGCCGGCCTGGACTTCTTCAACACCGGCGTCGAACTGGTCACCGACAAGGCGGCTGACGGCGTCAAGAGCATCACGACCACGGACGCCACCCAGATCTGCTGGGGCAAGTAAGCCGGAACTGTGACAGGAGCAACGATGACCCAGCAACAAACCGCAGGCCCGCCGGTTACCGGGCCCACCGACCTGGCCGAGGAATTCCTCGACCGCCAAACTCCCCTTAGCCGCATCCGCAATGTGCTGCACCGCTACCCGGCACTGAGCCCGGCCATCGTCCTGATTGTGGCGGTGGTGGTGTTCGGCCTGCTCAATGACCGCTTCCTGCGGTTCGAGAACCTGTCCCTGATCACCCAGCAGGTGTCCGTCGTCGGAACCCTGGCCATCGCCCAGACCCTCATCATCCTCACCGCCGGAATCGACCTTTCCGTGGGCGCCGTGATGATCCTGGCCTCCATGGTGGTGGCGCAGTTGGCTGTGAACAACGGCATGCCAGGACCCATCGCACTGGTGGCGGGGCTCGTCGTCGGACTTGCCGCTGGGGCTGTCAACGGCTTCCTGGTGACCAGGTTCCGGCTCCCTCCGTTCATCGTGACGCTGGGAACCCTGAACATCTTCATCGCCCTGACCCTGCTCTACTCGGGCGGCTCCACGGTCCGTGGCTCGAGCATGCCGGGGCTCCTGACCTGGATGGGCAGCACGTTCCCCGTTGGGCCCGTTCGCATCTCCACCGGCGTGGTCATGATGCTCCTGCTCTATGTGGCGGTCGCCTTCATCCTGGGCAAGACGGCGTGGGGGCGGCACGTGTACGCAGTCGGCGATGACAAGGAAGCCGCCCGCCTGGCCGGTATCCCCGTCAACCGCGTCCTGATGAGCGTCTACCTCGCGGCCGGCGCGGTGCTGGCGATCGGAGCGTGGATCCAGATCGGGCGTACCAACGCAGCAAGCCCCAACGCCGGGGTGGACCTGAACCTGGACTCCATTACCGCCGTCGTGATTGGCGGGACCAGCCTCTTCGGCGGCCGCGGCTCCGTCTGGGGATCCCTCCTCGGTGCGCTGATCGTGGGCGTTTTCCGCAACGGGCTTTCCCTGGCCGGGCTGGACGTGCTGTTCCAAACCCTCGCCGTCGGCGTCCTCATCATCATCGCTGTGTCGATCGACCAGTGGATCCGAAAGGTGAAGTCATGACCTCCACCGGGATTGAATCCCCCAAGACCGAAACCCGGCAGCCGATCCTCCAGGCGCGGAACCTCGTCAAGACCTTCGGCAAGGTGGTTGGCCTTGACGGTGTCAGCCTTGAGCTGTATCCGGGCGAAGTGCTGGCCATCATCGGCGACAACGGCGCCGGCAAGTCCACCCTCATCAAGTGCCTCACCGGGGCCGAGGTTCCGGACTCGGGCGAGCTCCTGGTTTCCGGCCAGCCGGTGCACTTCAAGCGTCCGCAGGATGCCCGCGCGCATGGAATCGAAACGGTCTACCAGAACCTGGCGGTTTCGCCGGCCCTGGACGTGGCGTCGAACCTGTTCCTGGGCCGGGAGGAACGGGTGGCCGGACCGCTCGGGTCCATCTTCAGGGTCCTGGACACCAAGGGGATGCGCCGTAAGGCGAAGGAGGAGCTCAACCGCCTCGGAATTTCAACCCTTCAGGATGTCACCGTCCCAGTGGAGAACCTCTCCGGCGGACAGCGCCAGGCCGTGGCTGTGGCAAGGGCAGCAGCGTTCGGTTCCAAGGTGGTGGTGCTCGACGAGCCCACCGCGGCACTGGGCGTTCGGGAGTCGAACCAGGTCCTCCAGCTGGTCCGGGATCTGCGGGACCGCGGCCTTCCAGTCATCCTGATCAGCCACAACATGCCGCACGTGTTTGACGTTGCCGACAGGATCCACATCCAGCGTCTCGGCAAATGCGCCGCCACGATCACTCCGAAGTCGCACAGCATGACCGACGCGGTGGCCATCATGACCGGCGCCGCCACGGCCTGATCCGCGTTCGACCGCTTTCCTTCACTCCCCTTCCTGTTCGCGGACCTGCTCGCCTGCCCCGGGCGGCAGGTCCGCGCCCGTCTTCACGAAAGTTTGCTCCCATGCCCTACACCAGTGGCTCCGGCACCAGCGCCTCCACTCCCGATGTCATCGTGGTTGGCGAAGCACTCGTCGACGTCGTCCACACCTCCGAAGGAACGGCGGAGCACCCCGGCGGTTCCCCGGCCAACGTCGCCTACGGTCTGGCACGGTTGGGCGTGCGAACCAGCCTCCTGACCTCAATAGGCGACGACGAACGCGGCGCCCTGATCGAGCGCCACCTGGGCAGCGCCGGAGTTGCGCTGCTGCCAGGGTCGAAATCACCGGGCCGCACGGCTTCCGCCACCGCCACGCTAAGCGCTGACGGGTCCGCCAGCTACGAATTCGACGTTTCCTGGGAGCTGCCGCCGGTGCACCCCGCCACCTTTCCCAAGGTGCTCCACACCGGCTCGATCGCCAGCTTCCTGGCGCCCGGAGCCGGTTCCGTCAAGAGCCTCCTGGAACGGGCGCACCGTGAATGCCTGGTTTCCTACGATCCCAATATCCGCCCCGCACTCTTGGGCAGCCACGCGGAAGCCCTCGCTGTTTTCGAAGACCTGGCCCCCTTAGCGGACGTGCTGAAGCTTAGCGACGAGGATGCCCGGTGGCTCTACCCGGGGGTGACGTTCGAGGACGCCGCGGCGCGGATCCTGGAACTTGGTGCGGGCCTGGCTGTGGTCACCATGGGTTCAGCCGGCTCGCTGCTGGCAACACCCGCCACACGGGTGCACATTCCGTCCGTCCAAACGGTAGTGGCAGACACCATCGGAGCCGGTGATTCCTATATGGCGGCCCTGATCTACGGCCTGCTCTGCCGGAGCACCGATGGCTTGGCGCCGTCCGTCCTGGAAACCCTGGGCAGGATGGCATCCAAGGCTGCCGCGATTACGGTCAGCCGCCCGGGCGCCAATCCGCCCACCCTTGAGGAGCTGACGTCGGAACTGCAGCCGGCGGTATAGGGGCTTAAATGCGGAAGGAGGCGGGGAATTCCCCACCTCCTTCTGCAGCATTAAGCCACCGGGATCAGCGCGAACCGTAGTTCGGCGCCTCCACGGTCATCTGGATGTCATGCGGGTGCGATTCCTTGAGTCCGGCAGACGTGATGCGGACAAACTTGCCGCGGGCCTTCAGCTCCGGGATGGTCGGTGCCCCGGTGTAGAACATGGTCTGGCGCAGGCCCCCCACCAACTGGTACGCCACCGAGGACAGCGGCCCGCGGTAGGCAACGCGGCCTTCGATGCCTTCGGGGATCAGCTTGTCGTCGCCGGACACGTCCGCCTGGAAGTAGCGGTCCTTGGAGTAGGACGTGTTCTTGCCGCGGGACTGCATGGCGCCCAGGGAGCCCATACCGCGGTAGGACTTGAACTGCTTGCCGTTGACGAAGATCAGCTCGCCCGGGGACTCGTCACAGCCCGCCAGCAGCGATCCCAGCATGACGGTGTCGGCTCCGGCCACCAATGCCTTGCCGATGTCGCCCGAGTACTGCAGGCCGCCGTCGGCGATCAGCGGCACGCCGGCCGGCATGGCAGCCTTGGCGGATTCGTAGATGGCGGTAATCTGCGGGACGCCCACGCCGGCCACCACGCGGGTGGTGCAGATGGAGCCCGGACCAACACCCACCTTGATGCCGTCCGCGCCGGCGTCGATCAGTGCCTGGGCGCCTTCGCGGGTGGCAGCCTGGCCGCCGATGATGTCCACGTGGGCGGCCACGGGGTCGGACTTGAGCCGGCGGATCATGTCCAGCACACCCTGGGAGTGGCCGTTGGCGGTGTCCACGAACAGGGCATCGACGCCTGCGTCCACCAGGGCCATGGCCCGCTCCCAGCCGTCACCGAAGAAGCCGATGGCAGCACCCACGCGGAGCCGGCCCTCGTCGTCCTTGGTGGCCAGCGGGTACTGCTCGGCTTTGGTGAAGTCCTTGGTGGTGATGAGGCCCTTGAGCCGGCCCTGCTCGTCCACCAGCGGGAGCTTTTCGATCTTGTTGGTTGCGAGCTTGTGCGAGGCTTCCTCGCGGCTGATTCCCACGTGTCCGGTGACCAGGGGCATCTTGGTCATGACGTCGCTGACCAGCCGCAGCGGGAAATCGGACTCGGGGACAAAGCGGGTGTCGCGGTTGGTGACGATGCCCAGCAGGCGGTTGTCCTCGTCCACCACGGGCAGGCCGGAGACGCGGTAGTGGGCGCAAAGGTCATCAAGTTCCCGCAGCGTGGCCTCGGGACGGATGGTGAGCGGGTTGGTGATCATCCCTGACTCGCTCCGCTTGACCCGGTCCACCTGGTCAGCCTGGTCGGCGATGGACAGGTTGCGGTGCACCACGCCCAGGCCACCCTGGCGGGCCATCGCGATGGCCATGCGGGATTCCGTCACGGTGTCCATTGCGGCGGAGAGCAGAGGGGTCTGCACCGTGATCCGCTTGGAGATCCGCGAGGAGGTGTCTGCTTCGGACGGGATCACGTCGGTGTGGCCCGGCAGGAGCAGGACGTCATCGTAGGTCAGGCCGATGAAGCCAAAGGGGTTGTGTTCGGGCTCGGTCATGAGTGCGCCTCTTACCTTGGTTGCTGGGTCACGGGTAGGGGTTGCAGCCGATGACCAGCCCGTTATTACGGAACTGGCCTGTGCAGACGATCCTGCGGGACCACCGTGCAGGACGGCGTTCCGGGGGCAGAAAGTGTTGAGTAAATATTAGAACCTCGGCGCCGATCCCCCTATTCCACGCCGGTAATGTGAGCAACCGCACGCCCCCACCCACCCTTAGGGCCGGCTCAGCTCCAGCCGGTTGCAGCCAGCAGCCGCTGCTCGAACATGGGGATCATGGTCTCCACATAGGTTCTGGTCAGGTGGTTGTCGTCCTTGTAGACGTACACGTTCCCCACCACCGCAGGGCAAACGCCCCGGGCACAGATGAAGTCACTCATGTCCATCAGGTGCAGCCCGGGCAGCTTGCCGCGGTAGTTCTCCAGTGGCGATGGCTCCACCAGGGACTCGGCGAGCGATGGATTGCAGGCAGCCGCGCCGGCGCCGTTCCGTTGGGCGCACTGGGGCATGTTGAAGGTGAATCTCGGGTTGTCGCGGATTCCCACGATCTCGATTCCCGCGTCGGCGAACGGCTTGACGCCGTCAAGGTACCCCGGCACCTCCGTTTCGAACGGGGCATCCTCATGGGTCAGCGTTGCCACGGTGAACACCGCATCCGGGCGGTGTTCCAGGACGTAGGCGGAGCTGGCCTTGTTGTAGGCGTTGCATTCGGCATTCCTGGTCACCGATTCGGCGCCGAACCGGCATGCGGGCATCAGGAGGGTGACCAATTCCCACCCACGCGCGGCCGCCACGGGAGCCAGCGCTGCCAGGTACTGCTGGGCATGGGAGTCGCCCAGCACCACGATGCGCCGGGTGGACGGTTCCTCCGGAAGCTCCTGCCGGCACCCCTCCAGGATGGGATCGCCCGTGGCGTTGGCACCTGTGCAGGGCGAGTCGATCCCGGCCCAGTCGTTGTCCAGGGCGGTGGGTCCGGGGATGGTCCTGGCCCTGGGCGCGGGCGTGCTTTCGTTCTCCGGCGTGAGCGCCAGGGCCCCCGGCGTCAGCTCACGGGGCTGTGCCGCCGTCGCGCTTTCCTCTGCGGTGAGCGATGTCTGCCAAACCGCCACGGGACCAGCCAGCAAGGCACCGCAGGCAACAATGACGACGGCGGTCCGCCAGGCGCGAAGCTTGGGCCAATGCCAGTCGCGCAGCGGCTTTTCAACAAAGCGGGTGGTCAGGACAGCGAGCACGATGGAGGCAGCGACGATGCCCAGTCCCTGCTTGAGGTTGGGTGACTCCACGCCGGTGGCCGCGAGCGCCAGCACCAGGACCGGCCAGTGCCAGAGGTAGAGCGCGTAGGAGTTGTCACCCAGGGCGACGGCGGGGCGGCTGCTGAGGAGCCGGTCTACGCCGAACCGGCTGCCGGTTTGCCCTGCGATGATGATGGCCGCCGCGGCCAGTGTGGGCCAGAGTGCCACGTACCCGGGAAAGGACCGGTCGACGGTCAGGACCAGCCCGCAGGACACCATGGCTGCCAGTCCGGCCCAGCCCAGGGCCACCCGCACCACGCGGCCGGGCTTGACGTAGGGCAGCGCCAGTGCCAGCAACGATCCCAGCGCAAACTCCCAAAGCCGGGCGCGCGTATCGAAGTAGGCGTAGGCCTGGTTGCCGGCGGTCTGGTCAATGGAGTAGGCAAGCGACACCACCAAAACCGTTCCAAAGACTGCGCCGAGCAACCCTCGGTAGGTCAGCCCCTGCAGGCGGGGAACCCGGCGCAGCCGGTTCAGCAACGCAGCGGTCGCGGCAAAGATCAGTGGCCACAGAATGAAGACCTGTCCCTGGATGGACAGGGACCAGAAGTGCTGCAGCGGACTGGCTCCGGCGTGGTCCTGCGCGTAGTAGTCCACTGCATTGTCTGCCAGGAGCCAGTTCTGCCGGTAAAGGAGGGACGCCCAGGCCTGGTCCAGCACCTGTGGCCAGCGGCCCTGCGGCAGGATCAGCCAGGTGCCTGCCAGCACTCCAAGGATCACCACGACGGCGGCCGGCAGCAGTCGCTTGAAAAGGTGCAGCCAGTGCGCCATCAGCTTGAAAGGGTGGCCGGATTCGGCTTTGCGGACGAAGGAAAGCGTGAGCAGGAACGCCGAGATCAGCAGGAAGATGTCCACGCCGCCGGACACGCGGCCCAGCCACACGTGGTACGCCACCACCATCAGGACAGCCAGGGCCCGGAGCCCCTGGACCTCGGGGCGGAAAGTGGGCTTCCGTTTCCTGTTCGCGGCACTGGACGGGGGTTCAGGTGCCTTCGACGTTTCCGTTATCGACACTAGAACCTCTCAGGACGCCCGCCAGCCAAAGCATCAAGCCTAGCCAAGGCGGTCAGCAACGGCCAGTCAACGCACTTGTTCGGACTATGCTGGGCCCAATCATTGAAGGGAGACGGCGTGGTTGTCCAACTGCGGATTTGCGTGCCCGGCGAGCTGTCCGCCGTGACGCTGAAGACGTGCCGGGACCAGCGGGGCGCGGCAGAGGTTGCGCTGGTTGCGGGTGCGTCGGTGGTCCCGGAAGGCGACGTTATCGAGGTCCTGATCGCCCGGGAGTCAGTGGAGGAACTCCTCGAGAAGCTGGAGATCCTGAAGGTCCAGGACGTTGGATCCATTGCCATGTCCACGCCGGAATTAGTCCTGTCAAAGAAAGCCGACCGGGCGGAGCGGGCCGCCCCCGGGGACGGTGCGGACGCAGTGATCTGGGACGACGTGACGCGGCAAACCGGAGAGGACTCCCGCCTGACATGGAACTTCCTCGCCTTCCTGGTGCTCGCAACCCAGCTTGCCGGGATCGGCATCGTGACGGACTCCCCCATCGCGATTGTGGGAGCCATGGCGGTAGGTCCCGAGTTCGGACCGCTGGCCGCCCTCGCCGTCTCGCTTGCCACCCGGCAGTGGAAGCTTGGCCGCCGTGCTGCCATTGCCCTGGGTGTCGGGTTCCCCGTGGCCATGCTGCTGGCGGCACTGACGGCGTGGCTGTCGGTGCCCCTCGGTCTCTTCCCGCGGGATGCCCTGGACAAGGGTTCCGCGGTGGAATTCATCTACCATCCGGGTCCGTATTCGCTGATTGTTGCCGTCCTGGCCGGCATCGCGGGAATGCTCTCCATCATCGGCCGGCGCTCCGCGGCCCTGATCGGGGTCTTCATCTCGGTGACCACCGTTCCGGCGGCAGGGTACGTTGCGGTGGCCCTGGTCCTGGGGGAATACCAGAAGGCTGCGGGCTCGGCGCTCCAGTTGCTGCTCAACCTCGTGGGCATCGTGGTGGCCGCCCTCGCGGTACTGCTTTTCTACCGCATGGTTTCCAGGCGCGTGCCGCACGGGGTGGCACGGAACCTGAGGCGCCAGCGGAGCGGGGCCCGCAACTAAGGAGCCTCCGCATTCACGGTGCGCTACGGCCGCAGCAGGGCGCGCAGGGTCTGGATCGTGTCTGCTTCGGCCGCAGCCTTGTCATCCCGGTAGCGCTTGACCCGGGCAAACCTCAGGGCGATGCCGCCGGGATAGCGCGGTGACTGCTGCACGCCGTCGATGGCGATTTCCACCACCGTGACCGGCTCAACCCACACCGTGCCGGCCGTGCGCCGCACCTCAAGCTCCTGGAACCTCTCCGTCTGCCATCGCAGCAGTTCGTCGGTGAGGCCCTTGAAGGTCTTGCCCACCATGACGTAGCCGCCGGGTTCTCCGAACTCCCCAGCGGGGTCAAGGGCGCCCAGGTGCAGGTTGGACAGCGTCCCGGTGCGGCGCCCGGACCCCCATTCGCAGGCGAGCACCACCAGGTCGTACGTCAGCACCGGCTTGACCTTTACCCAGTTGGCTCCGCGCCGGCCGGCCGCGTAGGTGGAACCGATGGCCTTCACCACAACGCCTTCATGGCCTGCGGCAAGCGCCTCCTGCGACACCCGTTCCGCAACGGCGGGATCGGCCGTGACCTCCCCCGGTATCCGGTGCTCCGGCGCGATCCGCTCGAGCTCACTGATCCGGGCGGACAGCGGCTCATCAAGCAGGTCCCGCCCATCGATATGCAGCACGTCGAAGAACCAGGGATGCAGCACCGTCTCACGCGCGGCATCCGCACCGAAGCGCGCCATGGTTTCCTGGAACGGCCGCGGGCCGCCTTCCTCGTCCAGGGCCAGGGTTTCGCCGTCAAGGATCACGTCCCGCAGCGGCAGCCCGCGAACCAGGTCCACCACCTCGGGGAGCCGGTGGGTGACGTCGGCGAGGTTGCGCGTGTAGATGCTGACGTCGTCGCCGGACCGGTGCACCTGGATGCGGGCGCCGTCGAGCTTGTATTCCACCGAGGCCTCCCCGGTCGCCTCCAGGGCTGCGCTGGGACTGGCCGCGGTGGCCGCCAGCATGGGCTGCACGGGGCGGCCAACCACCAGGCCGACGTCGTCCAGCTCGGCTTCGGTGCCCGTGATGGCCAGCAGGGCTGTTCCGCCCAGGTCGCCCGAAAGCATCGCAGCGCGCCGTACGGCGGCAACGGGCTTCCCGGCAGCGCGGGCAACGGCATCCGTCAGCACTCCCTCCAGGGCTCCTATACGCAGCTCGCCAAGCAGGACACCTGCAATGAAGGCCTGCTCAGAAGCAGTGGCTGCCGCCATCAGCGTCCGGAGGGTGGCCGCGCGCCCCGCGCCCGATCCGGTACCCGCCGTGGCAAGCAGCCGGTCCAGGGCAGCGTCGAGGTCGGCCAGGGTGAGGGTTGGTTCGACGGCGGGTTCCTCCTTGGCCGCCGCCACGGCACTCCATCCGACGCCCACGCGTCCCTGGCGGGGCTTGGCAACCAGCCAGCCCACCGCCGTCGGGATTTCCGCCGGCTCAAGCCGGCCCAGCAGCTGGGCCAGCGCATCCACCTTGGCCAGCCGGGAGCGGGTGGAGGTGACGGCCTCCGCGGTGTTGACGAGCTCAAGGAGCAGCATGGCACCATCCTGCCACGGCACTGGACAGGGCAGGAGCCCCGTTCCAGACTTGGTGGATGGGCAACATCGTCGCGAACCTGTTCATCACCCTGGACGGCGTCTACCAGGCGCCCGGCGGCCGCGAGGAAGACAGCGAGGGCGGGTTCAACCTTGGCGGCTGGCAGGCACCGGTCTCCGACGACGAATCCGGCGCCGCCATTGCGGCTGGAATAGCGCGGATGGATGCCCTGCTCCTTGGCAGGAAGACCTACGACATCTTTGCCGCCTACTGGCCCCAGCAGTCCGGGGACATCGCGGACACGCTCAACCGGATACCCAAGTTTGTGGTGTCAAGCTCCTTGTCCGATCCGGCATGGGCCGGCACCACCGTGCTGCCGGATGCCGCGGCGGCGGGCGGGCTCCGGGACGAGTACCAGCAGGTGCACATGTTCGGCAGTGGCGTCCTCATCCGGTCCCTGCTGGAGGCGCAAGTGCTGGACCGCCTTCATCTCTGGCTGTATCCGGTCACCCTGGGGCAGGGCAAGCGGCTCTTCGACGCCGGGACGGTCCCCTCAACATTCCGCCTCGCCGAGCCGGTACGCAGCTACCCCAAGGGAGCCGTGTCGTTGGTCTACGAGCCTGCGGGCGGAGTCGAAACCGCCGAGATGGCGGCTACGTAGCACCCGGAACACAGAAAACCGGCCCAGCTGGTGCTGGGCCGGTTTTCTGTATGTGAAGACGGGCAGGATCAGTGGCTGTGGCCTGCGTGCTCGTCCTCTTCGGCCGGCTTCTCCACGACAAGGGTCTCGGTGGTGAGAACCAGCGCGGCGATGGAGGCCGCGTTGCGGAGGGCTGCACGGGTGACCTTGACGGGGTCGATGACGCCCGCAGCGATCAGGTCCTCGTACTCGCCGGACTTGGCGTTGAACCCGTTGTTGATTTCCAGGTCGGCAACCTTGGAGGTGACCACGTAACCGTCGAAGCCGGCGTTCTGGGCGATCCAGCGCAGGGGCTGGACCAGTGCGCGGCGGACAATGCCGACGGCCGCGGCAGCGTCGCCTTCGAGGGCGTTGACGGCGGCATCCTCATCCAGTGCCTTAAGGGCGTGGATCAGGGCCGAGCCACCGCCGGCCACGATGCCTTCTTCGAGGGCAGCGCGGGTGGAGGACACTGCGTCCTCGATGCGGTGCTTCTTTTCCTTCAGCTCAACCTCGGTTGCGGCACCCACCTTGATGACGCCGATGCCGCCGGCCAGCTTGGCCAGCCGCTCCTGGAGCTTTTCGCGGTCCCAGTCGGAATCGGTGCGGGTAACCTCGGCGCGCAGCTGGGCAACGCGTGCGGCCACGTCCTCGGCCGAGCCTGCGCCGTCGACGATGGTGGTGTTGTCCTTGGTGACGGTGATGCGGCGGGCGGTACCCAGCACCTCCAGGCCAACGGTGTCCAGGCTCAGGCCCAGTTCCGGGGAGACAACCTGCGCACCGGTGAGGGTGGCGATGTCCTGCAGCATGGCCTTGCGGCGGTCGCCGAAGCCGGGAGCCTTGACGGCAACAACGTTCAGGGTGCCGCGGATGCGGTTGACGATGAGCGTGGACAGGGCCTCGCCCTCGACGTCCTCGGCGATGATGAACAGCGGCTTGGAAGCCTGCAGTGCCTTTTCCAGCAGCGGCAGGAATTCCTGGATCGAGGAGATCTTGCCCTGGTTGATCAGGATAAGGGCGTCCTCGAGGACTGCTTCCTGGCGTTCCGCGTCGGTGACGAAGTACGGGGACAGGTAGCCCTTGTCGAACTGCATGCCCTCGGTGAGGACCAGTTCGGTCTGGGTGGTGGAGGACTCTTCGATGGTGATGACGCCATCCTTGCCCACCTTCCCAAAGGCCTCGGCGAGCAGTTCGCCGATTTCGTCGCTCTGGGCCGAGATGGCGGCAACGTTAGCCACCTGGGTGCCTTCGACCGGGCGGGCGTTTTCGAGCAGGCGGGCAGCCACGGCTTCAACCGCAACTTCGATGCCGCGCTTGATCTGACCGGGAGCGGCGCCGGCAGCAACGTTGCGCAGGCCTTCCTTGACCAGGGCCTGGGCCAGGACCGTGGCGGTGGTGGTGCCGTCGCCGGCAACGTCGTTGGTCTTGGTGGCTACTTCCTTGGCCAGCTGCGCGCCAAGGTTCTCGTAGGGATCGTCAAGTTCCACTTCACGGGCGATGGTGACGCCGTCATTCGTGATGGTGGGGGCGCCCCACTTCTTGTCCAGGACGACGTTGCGGCCGCGGGGGCCGAGCGTCACCTTGACGGTGTTCGCGAGCTTATCGATGCCGGCCTCAAGGGACCGGCGGGCAGCGTCGTTAAACGCAAGCTGCTTTGCCATGGTTTTGTCCTTTCAAAGACAGAAACCCCGCACTGCCGGCCAGCATGAGCATGGCCGGCGGCACGGGGATCCGGAAGAGTTACTTGACGACGACAGCCAGGACGTCGCGGGCGGACAGCACCAGGTACTCGGTGCCGCCGGTCTTGACTTCGGTTCCGCCGTACTTGGAGTAGATGACGACGTCGCCAACGGCAACGTCAACCGGAACCCGCTGGCCGTCTTCGAAGCGGCCGGGGCCTACTGCAACAACTTCGCCTTCCTGCGGCTTCTCCTGGGCGGAGTCCGGGATGACCAGGCCTGAAGCCGTGGTCTGCTCGGCTTCGAGCGGGCGGACAACAATACGATCCTCAAGAGGCTTAATAGAGACCGACACTCGGACCTCTCCTTTTCGTCAGCAAAATTCGTGGACTGGAAAGCTTTCCGCCGTAGCTGGCAAACCGTCGTCGCGGTGCCGGCAGCAGCCTGGCTGGCAGCTCTTCATGTGTTAGCACCCTCCTAGGGAGAGTGCTAATGAAGACTCTATGTAAGGGTTAGCACTCGGTCAAGGTGAGTGCCAACGTTTCGTCATCGGCGTAAGCCTTTCGGGCTCCGGCCGACGGCGGTTCAGGGCGGCAAACATGCTTCCCTAACGGCCCAGGTCGTCGAAGTCCACGTCCTCGCCACCGTCGGCCTCGCCGCCTCCCTGCTGACGTTTCCGGTAGAGCACCCAACCGGCCCCGGCTGCGGTGAGTACGGCAACAACAAGGAAGAAAATGCTCCCGGCCCGTGCGCCGTCGTACAACCCGCGGATGTCCCGCGCCTCCTGCGTGTTGTCGTGGATGTCGTTGCCGCCCACCGAATAAACGGTGGCGTTGAACGTGTCCAGCAGGAAAATGATCACCAACAAGGCGATGCACACCACGGCCACCACGGCCGCGGCGATCAGGGCTGGACGGGCAAACCTAGCCACACCGCGGTCCCTGGGTCGATGTTCGCCGGACTCCCCTGGGGCTGCGCTGTCATCCATGGTTTCCACAGTATCCGCATCCCGGCAGCCGTCCTCCACTAGGCTGGAAACCATGCCCCACGCTCCCCAGGACCAGATCGCACCCCTGTTGACCCCCGAAGGCTGGGAGTTGCTGGCATCGCTGGGCCCCTACCGCGAAGAGGACGCGTTTGAGCTCAATTCGGCGCTCCGGAAAGCCGGCCACCCGGGCGAACTTGTATCCGCCGTCCTGACGCAGTCCAGGCTGCGGACCAGGGCCGAGGCGAAGTTTGGTGAGTTCGCCCGCCAGATGCTTTTCACCCAGGCAGGCCTTGAGCAGGCCACCCGGCTGAACGTCGCCGCACACCACGCGCAGCGGTTCGCCGCAGCCGGGATCCGGCACGTGGCGGACCTGGGCTGCGGTCTTGGTGCCGACGCCATGGCCCTGGCTTCCCTGGACATCACCGTCACCGCCGTGGAGATGGATGAAACCACCGCTGCCTGCGCCACCATGAACCTCATCCCCTTCCCCAATGCCACGGTGGTCCACGCGGACGCGGCATCGGTCCCGCTGGAGGGGATCGACGGCGTCTGGCTGGATCCGGCACGCCGCGTCACTTCCACGTCGGGGACCAAGCGGATCTGGGACCCGGAGGCTTTCTCACCGCCGTTGTCCTTCGTGGAGTCGCTGGCCGCCGGGGGGAAGGCGGTGGGCGTAAAGATGGGCCCGGGCATGCCCCACGAGTCCGTGCCCACGGGATGCGAAGCCCAGTGGGTGTCGGTGGCCGGGGACGTGACCGAGGTGACCCTCTGGTTCAACGCCGTGCGCAGGCCCGGGGTCCGCCGGGCTGCCCTGGTCCTGGGGTCCCAGGGGCCCGCCGAGCTGACCAGCGCAGAGGACTTCGGCGCCGGCCCGGCCGCTCCGGTGGGACCCGTGGAGGGTTACCTGTACGAACCCGACGGCGCCGTGATCCGTGCCGGGCTGGTTGCCGACGTGGCGCTGCAGCTCGGCGGGCACCTGGTGGATGAACACATTGCCTACATCTGTGCCGCGGAACTTCTGGACACCCCGTTCGCCAAGGCTTACAGGGTCCTGGAAGTCATGCCCTACAACGTCAAGGCACTCAAGGCCTGGGTGAAGGAGGAGGGGATCACCGTGCTGGACATCAAGAAGCGCGGCACAGCGGTGACCCCGGAAGAGCTGCGGAAGCAGCTCCTCCCGCAGGGCAAGGGCGCCGCCAAAAAGGGTTCCGCCAGGACGGCCACGCTGGTCCTGACTCGCATCGGCGAGGACCGCGTGGCCATCGTGGTGGAACCGGTGTAAACGCCTACTGGGCGCGCATGAACTCCTCGGCTGCCCGGACCTGTTCCGCGGTGGGGCGCACTCCCGTGTACAGCACAAACTGTTCCAGGGCCTGGATGGTGGCAACCTCCGCACCGGTGATGACGTGCTTGCCTGCCGCGCGGGCGGCCCGGATCAGCGGCGTCTCGGCGGGCAGTGCCACCACGTCGAAGACCACGCGTGCGGCCTCGATGGCCTCCGCGGGGAAGGACAGGCTGTCCGCTTCGGCGCCGCCCGCCATGCCGATGGGGGTGACGTTGATGATCATGTCCGCCGTCCCGCCGTCGAGCGCTGCACGCCAGTGGAAACCGTACTGGCCTGCGAGCGCACGCCCGGCGGCCTCGTTCCGGGCGATGACGGTGACGTCCTTGAAACCGGCGTCCCGGAGCGCGGCGACGGTGGCCTTGGCCATCCCGCCCGCCCCCTGGACCAGCACGGAATAGTCGGTGGGGACCCCGTTGGATGCCAGCAGCTGCTCAATGGCCGTGTAGTCGGTGTTGTACGCCTTGAGGTGGCCGTCGGTGTTCACGATGGTGTTCACGGAGTCGATGGCCTTGGCGGACGGGTCCATCTCGTCCACCAGCGCGATGACGTCTTCCTTGTACGGCATGGAGATGGCACAGCCGCGGATGCCCAGGCCCCGCACTCCGGCGATGGCCTGTTCCAGGTTGGTGGGCGCGAACGCCTTGTAGATCCAGTTCAGGCCCAGCTGCCCGTACAGATGGTTGTGGAAGCGGGTCCCGTTGTTGCTGGGGCGGGCCGACAGCGAGATGCAGAGGGTCATGTCTTTATTCAGAATGGGCACCAGACCATTAAACGCGTTCCAGCCATCGTGCGGGATCCCCGGTCCCGGGTCCGGGGCAGGAGCCAGAGGTCAGGCGCAGCCGGTTCCCGCGGGGAAAGGCCCGACGCCGGCGGGCAGCTTCCCGGGAGCAGGCGCCTTTCCTGCCAGCACGGCCACCAGCGCATCAAAGGCGGCGTCGGTGCGGCCGTACAGCGCCAGCTTCACCGGAGCCGTGGAGTTTTGGAGCGGCCAGGGGGCATCCAGGGCCACGGCAATGTCCCCGGCCGCTGGATTCCCGCCGAAGCCGATGAGGTTCACCAGCGGTCCTGATCCAACCGCGAGGCCGGCACGTGCGGCCGCGGCTTCGAAGCGCTCCCGGTCCCCCGGTCCCCCGCCGGCAACGCGCACCGCACCGGGCACCAGGGGCCCGCTGCAGGGACCGGAGACAACCGTCACGGCCGACGCCGAAACCCGCGCCGACAACGCCGCACCGCTTCCGGCCGGGGCACCTGTGCCGGCTGTTCCGGCAGGCGGCGTGGTCCGGGCATGCCAGATCATCATGGTGGCCACCCGCTGCGCGGCCTCATCCAGCCGGGAGGCGGGAAGCGTGCCGGCGGCCAGGGCCTGGAGGATGGCGGCGTGCGCCTGTTCCACATCCGCGGGCATCAGCAACAGGTCGGCGCCGGCTCCCAAAGCTTTTACGGCTGCTGCGCCGGCGGGGTACTGCTTGTCCACGGCTCCCATATTGAGGGCGTCCGTCACGGCTACACCTTTGAATCCGAGCTCCCTCATCGCGGCGTAGCTCGGTGCGGAGAGCGACGCCGGCACACCGGGCTCCAGCGCAGGCACAGCGATGTGGCCCGTCATGACGACCGGCAGGCCCGCGGCCACCGCCGCCTGGAAGGGTTTCCAGTCCCGGGCCCGGAGCTGGTCGATGCCGGCCGGCTGGACCGGGAGGCTGAGGTGGGAGTCCGCGGTCACCGAGCCGTGGCCGGGAAAGTGCTTGACGGTGGGAAGCACGCCGGCGTCCAGCATGCCCTGGGCGAAGGCGACCCCGTGGGCTGCGGCGGCGGCAGGATCCGCGGACATGGAGCGCGCGCCGATGGTGGGGTCGCTGGGCCCGATGGTCACGTCGGTATCCGGCGCGAAGTCGAGGTCGAATCCCAGCGGCACCAGCTCGCCGGCCAGGCCCTTTCCTGCTTCCCGGGTCAGGGCCGGCTTGCCGGCCGCTCCGTAGCTCATGGGCGTGGGCCATTCAGTCAGGGGCTGCCCCAGGCGTGCCACGGCGCCGCCTTCCTGGTCCACGCCGATGATCCCGGGCCACCGCCGGCCGCCGGCGGCGACAGCCTGCTGCAGCCGCTGGTTCACCGCGCCCATGGCGGCAACATCCACGTTCCCCTGCGGATCGCGTGGCACGTTGTCGCCCATGATGATGGATCCGGCCAGGTGCAGCCGCTGGATGAGCGCGGCGTGCGTTTCCACCTGGTTGCCCTTGAAGAACGGGAGCAGAACCTGGCCCGCCTTCTCCTCCGGAGTCATGGCTGCCACGGCCGCGACGGCGGCGTCCTGGTCGCGCTGCTCCGGGCCCCACCCCAGGGGGCGGGAGCCTGCGTCAGGTGAGGCAGAAGCGGTGGGAGGCGCCGTCGTCGTACTTGCAGACGCCGAAGGGGCCCCGGCGGGCCCGGAGGACGACGACGGCGGGGCTGCTGTTGGAGAGGCTGTGCAGGAGGCCAGCGCCAGGGCCGACAGGGCCAGGAGGAGCGGGAAGGATTTGGCGGGAGTGGTTTTGGCAGGTCTGTGACGCGTGGGGAACGGGGCCATCAATACGATGCTACCCCTGCACTAGACTTGAACCACCCGTTCGCCTGCCGGCAGCAGCCTGTGAGCGGCATCAGCCAGCGGCAAACCGGACAGTGAGGAAACGTGTGAAGATCGACTTCGCCCCATCGAGGCAGTCAACCCTCGGTGTTGAGTGGGAGCTTGCCCTGGTGGACGGAAAGACGGGCGAGCTCGCATCCGTGGCCAACCAGGTGCTCCGCGGAGTTGCTTCCCGCCACCCGGAACTCAACGAAGACGACGAACATCCGCACATCAAGCAGGAACTGCTGCTGAACACTGTGGAACTGGTCACCGGCATCTGCGAAACAGCTGCCGAGGCCAAGGAAGACCTCAGCCGGTCCGTTGCCGCCGTCCGCGAAATCACCGATCCCATGGGCGTGGAACTCTTCTGCGCCGGCAGCCACCCGTTCAGCCCGCCGCAGCTGCAGCCCGTGACGGACAAGGCCCGCTACGCCAAACTCATCGACCGCACCCAGTGGTGGGGTCGGCAGATGGTCATTTACGGCGTTCACGTGCACGTAGGACTTGACCGCCGCGACAAGGCACTCCCCGTCCTGGACGGCCTGGTCAACTACTTCCCGCACTTCCAGGCGCTCTCCGCATCCAGCCCCTTCTGGGGCGGCGAGGATACCGGATATGCCTCCCAGCGGGCCCTGATGTTCCAGCAGCTTCCCACCGCCGGCCTGCCCTTCCAGTTCAAATCCTGGGAGGAATACGAGTCCTACGTGCAGGACATGTTCACCACCGGCGTGATCGACACCATCTCGGAGATCCGCTGGGACATCCGGCCGGTGCCCGCGCTTGGCACCATCGAGATGCGCATCTGCGACGGCCTGGCCACGTTGGAGGAAGTGGGTGCCATTGCGGCCCTCACCCAATGCCTGGTGGACGAGTTCTCCACCACCCTGGACAACGGCGGCACCATTCCCACCATGCCGCCCTGGCACGTGCAGGAGAACAAGTGGCGCGCCGCCCGGTACGGCATGGACGCCATCATCATCCTGGACGCCGCAGGGCGGGAACAGCTGGTCACCGAGCACCTGCTGGAGACGCTGAACCGGCTGGAGCCGGTGGCGGCCAAGCTGCGCTGCGCCGACGAGCTTGCCGACGTCGAGAAGATCATCCGCCGCGGCGCCGGGTACCAGCGCCAGCGCCGCGTGGCCGCGGAAAATGGCGGGAACCTCCAGGCCGTGGTGCTGGACCTGGTCAAGCAGATGCGGAACGGCCCCACCGCGTAACGTGCTCCTGCCGAAGTGGGGCACTTAGGCACGGACACGCCGGCCGCCATCGTGATGTACGACGGCGGAGCCCGCCAAAGTGCCCCGCGACGGTTCGCTTTCGCCCGGCGCTCTGCCGTCAGGCCGGCAGCGACACCGATGTAACCGGCATTGACGAGTCCGGGGCGAAGGCGATTCCACTGGGTTCGACGCCGGCCATCACCAGCTGTGCGCCGAGGGCGGCCACCATGGCGCCGTTGTCCGTGCAGAGGTCCAGGGGCGGCACGTGCAGCCGGATGCCGGCGGACGCGCACCGCTGCCCGGTCAGTTCCCGCAGCCGCGAGTTGGCCGCCACTCCCCCACCCAGCAGGACATCCTTGATGCCGTACTCGCGGCAGGCCAGCACCGCCTTGGACGAAATCACGTCCACCACGGCTTCCTGGAAGGCGGCCGCGATGTCAGCCACGGGGATCTCTTCGCCGCGGGCCTCGAACTGCTCCACGCACCGGGCCACTGCCGTCTTGAGGCCGCTGAAGGACCAGTCATACCGGTGCGGCCCCGGCTCATCCGCCGTGCCCATGTACTTGGGCTGGGTGAGGCCGCGGGGGAAGCGGATGGCCTTGGGATTGCCGCCGCGGGCCACCTTGTCGATCGCAGGGCCGCCCGGGTAGCCAAGACCCAGGATGCGTGCCACTTTGTCGTAGGCCTCGCCGGCGGCGTCGTCGATGGTGGAGCCCAGGAGCTCCACGTCGCTGGTGATGGTCCTGATCCGCAGGATTTCGGTGTGGCCGCCGGACACCAGCAGGGCGCCCAGGTTCTCCGGCAGCTCCTGCTTCCGGCCGTTGGCGCGGTCATCCAGCAGCCCCACGCCCACGTGCGCCACCAGGTGGTTGATCGCGTACAGCGGCTTCCCGGTGGCGACGGCGAGCGCCTTGGCAGCGCAGACACCCACCATGAGTGCGCCGGCCAGCCCGGGCCCGGATGTGACGGCGATGGCGTCCACCTCGTCAAGGCTCACGCCTGCGTCTGCCAGCGCCTGATCGAGCGTGGGGACGAACGCGTCCAAGTGGGCGCGCGAGGCGATCTCGGGGATGACGCCGCCAAAGCGGACATGCTCGTCCATGGAGGAGGAGACGGTGTTGGTCAGGAGGGTGGTGCCGCGGACGATGCCCACGCCGGTTTCGTCGCAGGATGATTCGATCCCCAGCACCAGGGGCTGTGAGCGGTTCATTGCCGGCCTGCTTCCGTTGCTTGGTGGCCATCAGTTTCCGGTGCGGCCAGCTGGAGCCGCATGATGAGCGCATCCACGCCGTCGCGGTAGTAGCGGGGGCGGATGTGGATCTGTTCGAAGCCGAACCGCACGTACAGCTGCTGCGCCCGCGGGTTGTCGGCGCGGACCTCGAGCAGGACATCGGCGGCACCGCGGTGCCTGGCCTCGGCGATGAGTTGGGTGAGCAGCCTGCTGCCGATTCCCCGCCCCTCGTAATCAGGAACGACGGCAATGGTCTGGATGTCGGCGATGGGCTCGATGCACATCAGCCCGGCGTAGCCCACGATGCCGTCGGTGGTCTCCGCCACAAGGTAGCGGCGGGTTTCCGGCTGGGAGAGTTCATCCAGGAACATCTGCACGGGCCAGGCGTCGATGGGGAAGAGCTTGTGTTCCAGGGCGCCGACGGCGGGTACATCGCCCAGGGTCATGTCGCGGACGGTGACGCCTGCCATGTGGGGTTCCGGGGTGGTACTCACAGTGCACGCTTCCGTGGTCCGGGTACCTGGGCATCTGATTCGCGCAGGTACAGGGGTGTGGTGTCCAGCAGGGCCTCCCCGGCAGCCAGCCGCGCCAGGGCAAACTGGCCAAGATACAGGGCGTCGGGTTGCTCCCCCGCGAACTCGGGATCGGCTTGGAGGACGTCGGCGTAGAGACCTGCGCCCGCGCCGAAGGCGGGCAGGTCCGGCAGGTCGGCGGCGAAACCAACATGGGGGCCGTCCTCCAGCAGCGGCAGCTGCCCGTCACCCAGGCTGTAGCGCGCCCAGTAGACCTCTTTCCGGCGGGCGTCGGTGGCCACCAGGAACTCCGGGACGGCGGCGGTGGATTCGGCTACCTCCAGGGCCACCGCGTCCAGGCTCATCAGGCCGTGCAGCGGCTTGCCCCAGACGAACGCCAGCGTCCGGGCGGTGGCAATGCCCGAGCGCAGCCCGGTGAAGGGGCCGGGGCCTACGCCCACCACCAGCGCATCGATGTCCTGCCCGGTGACGCCGGCTTCGGACAGCAGGGTGTGGATGCCGGGAGCGAGCACCTCAGCGTGGCTGCGGGTGTCCTCCGTGGAGAAGCTTGCCACCACGCCTTCGGGGGCTGCATCGGACACCAGCGCGGCGCTGGCCACCGCGGAAGTGTCAATCGCAAGGATCAGCATGGGGCGTTTCCTTCCGGCCCACCCAGCTCCGGCCCGCCCAGCTCGGGCCCGCCCAGTTCGGGGGCACCCAGTTCGGGGGCAGTTGCCCAGCGCGGCCCGTAGCCGCGCATCACGATGGTGCGGGGCTCGTCGGTGTCTTCGCCGTCGAAGTCCAGGCTTCCACCTCCACTGCCGGCGGCATCCAGCCCGATGGCACGGAGAAGGTCGATCTCCAGCCGGCTCTCGCTGAGGTGCTCCACCCGGTCCTGTCCCCACTCCACCACGGTCACGGACGAGTCCATGGTGTTTTCGAGGTCGATGTCGTCGATCTCCGCTGCGGAACCCAGCCGGTAGGCGTCCACGTGCACAAGGTCGGGGCCGCCGGGACGCGGACCATCCGGCAGGTTCGGGTGGATCCGGACCAGCACAAAGGTGGGTGAGATGATGCCTGCGCGGACACCCAGCCCCTCGCCCAGTCCCTGGGTGAAGGTGGTTTTCCCGGCACCCAGCTCACCGGAAAGCACCAGCAGGTCCCCGGCCCGCAGCACCTCCGCCAAACGTGCGCCGAACGCGTGCGTCTGTTCCGCCGTCGTCGCCGTGAACGTCTTTTCCCAGTTGGCAGCCAACTGTCCGGCCGCGCTCATGCGGCCCCCGCCGAGCCGGGCGCGCCCACCAGGCCGTGGCCGTTACCCGCGTGGCCGGTGCCCGCCGGCTCGTCCTCGTTGATGAAGCGGCGCGGAACACGGGGGCTGATGCGGGTCACGATTTCATAGTTGATGGTCCCCGCGGCGCGTGCCCAGTCCTCCGCGGTGGGCCCGCCGTCGGCGCCGTCCCCGAACAGTTCCGCTTCCGCGCCCTGCAGGTCAGTTCCGGATGCCTCCGGCCCAAGGTCGATCACCATCTGGTCCATCGCGATCCGGCCCACCACGGGATAGGTCTTCCCTGCGACGCGGACGGGTCCACCGGTGGCGACCCGGGGGACGCCGTCGGCATAGCCCACCGGAATCAGGGCCAGCGTGCTCGGCGTCCTGGTGCGGTAATGCAGCCCGTAGGAGACGCCCTGCCCCTCGGGCACGTCCTTGCACTGCGACACGAGGGTGCGCAGCGTCATGGCGGGCCGGAGTCCCAGTTCTGCTGAAGTCTGCCCGTCAAACGGCGACAGCCCATAGATGCCCAGGCCAACCCTGACCAGGTCGAAGTGCGTGTCCGGGCGGGACAGGGTGGCGGGGGTGTTGGCAAGGTGCCGGACCTCGGGATCCACGCCCGCGTCCTCGGCAATGGCCAGCGCCTCCCGGAACGCGGCCACCTGCTGGTCCGTTTCGGGCCGCTCCGGTTCGTCGGCCACGGCCAGGTGGGAGAAGATGCCAACTACCCGCAGCAGGCCCTGGTCCTGGTATTCCACGGCCTCCCCCACCAGGCGGTCCCAGGACTCGGGGGTGGCTCCGTTCCGTCCCAGCCCGGTGTCCACCTTGAGATGCACCCGTGCCGGCCGCTCCTGCTCACGGGCCGCGGCCACGATGCGTTCCAGCTCCCACCCTGAGCAGCCAATATCGACGCCGGCGGCCACCGCGGCACCGAAGTTGCTGTCCGTGGTGTGCAGCCAGGCGAGAAGCGGCGCGTCGATGCCGGCGGCGCGCAGCGCCAGGGCCTCGGAAATGTGGGCCACGCCGAGCCAGGCCGCGCCTGCCTGCAGGGCTGCGCGGGCCACGGGGACGGCGCCGTGCCCGTATGCATCCGCCTTGACGACGGCCATGACTTTCGCGGGGGAGGCAGCGGCGGCAAGCCGGCGGACGTTGTGCCGGATGGCGTCCAGGTCGATCACGGCCGACCGCTCGTGGCGGGGGTCCGGCCCGGAGGCAGCGCTGAATTCACCGGTTGTTGCGGGGTAGGTCACCTAAGTGATTCTAGTGCGGGCACTTCGCGCCGAATAATCAGGGCCTCCAACGCCGCCTAAGCATCCGACAAGTGCGCGATGGTGGCGGCCGCCCTGCGCTGGGCTGACAGCGGCACGTCGTCGATGATGTCAGCGAGGAACCCGAAGCGCCGCAGCCACTGGCTCGTCTGCCGTTCGGGGCGGGCGTTGGCGCGTCTCCACCAGTCGGCAATGTCGCCCCAACCCGGCGCCGCCAGCGAGCCGCCCACCTCCTGCACCGCCATGGACGCGCACAGGTTGGCAAAGCGCAGCCGGTCCCCCAGCGGCCACCCGGCCAGGGTGCCCACGATGAAGGCTGCGTCGAAGCAGTCGCCGGCTCCGGTGGGGTCGTGCGCCTTGACCGGAAGCGACGGGACCCATTCTTCCTCGCCGGTTTCCGAGTCCACGGCCATGGCGCCCTGCGGGCCCAGGGTTACGACGGCCACCGGAACGTGGTCCGCCAGCGCGTACAAGGCGCTCCACGGATTGTCCTTGCCCGTGAACGC
Source organism: Arthrobacter sp. Soil761 (assembly GCF_001428325.1). Taxonomy (NCBI): domain Bacteria; kingdom Bacillati; phylum Actinomycetota; class Actinomycetes; order Micrococcales; family Micrococcaceae; genus Arthrobacter; species Arthrobacter sp. Soil761. Next base: position 151,312 of record NZ_LMSF01000032.1, read on the forward strand.
CATGGCCTCGCGCTGGTTGGGCAGGAAGGCGTAGAAGTACTGCAGGTTGTCGAGCCTGACGGGCGCCCATTCCCCGCTGGGGTCCCATCCAACATCGCCGAACAGCTTTACCCCGGCGGCGTGGGCTGCGTGGGCCCACGGCTCCACTTCCAGGCCCACCTCAGCGATTCCGGCGAGGGCCTTGGGCGGGTCTCCGATCAGCTCGGAATTTGTCACCGGTGCGGAGTGCCCGTGGGTCACCAGGGAGCGGTCCTGGTCCACGCAGAGGGACACGGTCACCGGGGAGTGCCAGCCCGGGACGCGTCGGGAAAGGCTGAGGTCCACGTGTTCCTGGCCGGAAAGGATCTTCCAGTTGAAGTCCCCGTACCCGTCGTCGCCGAAAGCAGCTGCCAGCCCGGTGCGCAGCCCAAGCCTGGCAGCGGCAATGGCCTGGTTGGCCACCCCGCCGGGGCAGCTGCCCATGCCGTCGCTCCAGATTTCCGTGCCGGGTTCGGGCCCGTGGGGCAGGCCGGTGAAGATGATGTCCTGGAACACGGTCCCGGCCAGCAAGAGGTCGAATCCGGGTTCGGCGGGTGAACGGACGGCAGCCAGGGGGTCGTAGGGGCGTGCTGGGATGGCGTCCATAGTGCGCAGGATACGCCGTGCCGCACCGCTGCGGTAGGGGCCTTGGTCGGGCGTGGACAGGCCGCGGGACACCCCGCCTACACTGCATGGTATGCGGCTTCTGATTGCCGGCGGCGGGGGTTTCCGGGTGCCGCTGATATACCGGGCCCTGGTGTCCGGCCGCTTTGCCGGGCTGGTCACCGAGCTGGTGCTGTACGACGTCGATCCCGCGCGCCTTGATGCCGTCACCGCCGTGCTGGAGAGCATGCCGGTGGGTGATGGTGCCCGTCTTCCGGTCCACGCCACCACCGATCCTGCCGAAGCACTGCCCGGCACCACCGTGGTGTTCGCCGCGATCCGGCCGGGCGGTACAGCGGGGCGCGTTGCGGACGAGAAGGTGGCGCAGGACCTAGGGCTGCTGGGCCAGGAGACCACGGGGGCCGGCGGAATTTCGTACGCTTTGCGGACCATTCCGCAGATGCTTGGCCTTGCCCGGCTGATGCGGGAGCACTGCCCTGACGCGTGGCTGGTCAACTTCACCAACCCTGCCGGGATGGTCACCGAGGCGCTGCTTCCCGTCCTGGGCCACCGGGTCATCGGGATCTGCGACTCTGCCGGCGGTCTGGTGCAGCGGGCGGCGGCCGCTGCCGGGGTGCAGTTGCCGGAGGGAAGGCTCGACGGCGTGGGCTACTACGGGCTGAACCACCTGGGCTGGCTGTACCGCCTGGAGTCCGGCGGCCGGGACGTGCTGCGTGGCCTTTTGGCGGATGCCGGCGCACTGCAGTCGTTCGAGGAAGGCCGCCTTTTCCCGCAGCCGTTCCTGGCCCAACTGGGCATGCTTCCCAACGAGTACCTGTATTACTACTACCAGCGCGACGCAGCCCGGCAGGCGATGCAGGCCATGGCGCAGACCCGGGGCGAGACCATCCACAGCCAGCAGCGGGAGCTCTACCCGCGGCTGGCTGCTGCCGGGCCGGACGCCTACCGGCTGTGGGAGGAGGCGCGGCGCTCCCGCGAAGAGGGCTACCTGGCCGAGGCCCGGCACGATGGCGAGCGCCGCGCCGAGGAGGACCTGGCCGGGGGCGGCTATGAGCGGGTGGCGCTGGCGGCCATGCGGGCCCTGGCCGGCCGCGGGGAGACCCAACTGGTCCTGAACACCTGGAACACGGCGGCACCCGCCGGGACACCTGAAGGCCACCCGCCCGCCTCCGCCACGGCTGCCCCGCCCGCTCCCCAGCCTGCCATTCCAGGCCTTCCCGCCGACGCCGTCGTCGAGGTTCCCTGCACGGTGACGGCCAGGGGCGCCGTGCCCCTGCCCCAGCAGGCGCCGGACGGCCCGCAGCTGCGGCTGCTCCAGCGGGTCAAAGAGGTGGAACGGCTCGTGGTCCGGGCCGCCGGCACCGGAGCCCGCGAGGCAGCCCTTGAGGCTTTCGCCCGGCACCCGCTCGTGGATTCGCCGGACCTCGCCGCGAAGCTTCTGGCTGGTTATGAGCAGGCTTTCCCGGCTTTGGGGAAGATCTGGGAAGGCGGCGGGCGTTAGGGGAAGGAGTAATGTTTTATCGAATGCGCACTGAGCCGGCTCCCCTGATACCCGCCGGCGGCCGGAAGGAGGTCCCGTGGCACTGATCCGCAGGGTCGCGCTGCTCTCCCTCCACACCTCCCCCATGGAACAGCCGGGCTCCGGTGACGCCGGCGGAATGAACGTCTATATCCGCGAGCTGGCCTCCGCCCTGGCCGAGGCGGGCGTGGAAGTGGAGATCTTCACACGCGCCACCTCAGCCGACCAGCCCGCCGTCGAACATCCCGATCCCGGCGTCTGCGTGCACAATGTCCTGGCCGGGCCGCCGAAGAAGATCCCCAAAGAGGAGCTGCCGGGGTTGCTGCACGCCATGGTGGCCGAGATCGAACAGATCCGCCGCCGGCAGCCCCACGGCCGCTATGACGTCATCCATTCGCATTACTGGGTGTCCGGGATCGCCGGGCTGGAACTGTCCGAACTGTGGGGCGTGCCGCTGGTGCACACCATGCACACCATGGCCAAGGTCAAGAACCTGCTCCTTGAATCCGGCGAACAGCCGGAGCCGCGCCGGCGCGAGGTGGGCGAGCACCGCATCGTGGACGGCGCGGCACGGCTGATCGCCAACACCAGCTCCGAGGCAGCCGAGCTCGTTTCCCACTACGGCGCCACCTACGACCGCATCGACATCGCCCCGCCCGGAGTGGACCTGGCCACCTTCACACCGGCATTCCGGGCGCGGTCCCGGGCCCGGCACGGCATCAGCCCGGACACCTTCCATCTGGTGTTCGCCGGCCGCATCCAACGGCTGAAGGGCCCGCAGGTCCTGGTCAAGGCGGCGGCGCTGCTGCGCAAACGCCGGCCGGACATCGACCTGCGCGTCACCATCCTGGGCGCCCTGAGCGGCAACAAGGAATTCAACCTGCGCTGCCTGGTTGCGGAGGCAGGAATGGACGACGTCGTCACGCAGCTTCCGCCGGTTAAGGCACCTGAGCTGGCGTCCTGGTTCCGCGCGGCGGACGTGGTGGTGATGCCTTCCTTCAGCGAATCCTTCGGGCTGGTGGCACTCGAGGCCCAGGCCTGCGGTACGCCCGTCGTGGCCACCCGCGTCGGCGGGCTGTCCCGCGCCATCTTCCACGGCCGGACGGGGCTCCTGGTGGATGGCCACCACGCCGCCGACTGGGCCGATGCCCTCGAAGCCCTGTACGACGACCCCACCACCCGCCAAGACCTGGGCCGCGCCGCCGCCATCCGCGCCCAGAACTCCGGCTGGCAGCGCACAGCCGCCATCACGCTGGAAAGCTACCATGCCGCCGTCGAGAATTTTGTGGGCCGGCGCCTGGCCCCGGTGGTTCCCGCTTCCTGACGTTCCTGTCCTGGTTTCCTGCCCGGCTTTTCTGTCATGGGCTTTTCCTTTTCCTTCGCGGGCGCCCCGGGTGCTGTTAGCTTAGGGGCAGGCCTCCGGCGCCTGCCGGCGCCGGAATGGACTGGGCAGGATGAAGCTGCGCAGGAAAGGACAACGATGTCTGCACTCCCTTCTGATCTCGAGATAGCCCGGGCTGCCCGGATCCGTCCCATTGCGGACATCGCGGCTGCCGCGGGGGTTAATCCGGAAGCCCTGGAACAGTACGGGCGGTTCAAGGCCAAGATCGATCCGGCCAAGCTCGATGCGCCGGCTCCCTACGGCAAGGTGGTGCTGGTCTCGGCCATGTCCCCCACGCCCGCCGGCGAGGGCAAATCCACCACCACCGTGGGATTGGCGGATTCCCTGGCCAGGGCCGGCCGGAAGGTGATGATCGCGCTGCGGGAGCCCTCGCTGGGTCCGGTCCTGGGGATGAAGGGCGGTGCCACCGGCGGCGGCTATTCACAGGTGCTGCCCATGGATGAGATCAACCTGCACTTCACCGGCGACTTCCATGCGATCACCTCCGCCAACAACGCCCTGATGGCGCTGGTGGACAACCACATCTACCAGGGCAACGCGCTTAATATCGATCCCCGCCGCATGACGTTCAAGCGGGTGCTGGACATGAACGACCGCGCCTTGCGTGAGGTGGTCATTGGCCTGGGCGGGCCTACCCAGGGGGTGCCGCGGCAGGACGGGTTCGACATCACCGTGGCCTCCGAGGTCATGGCCGTCTTCTGCCTGGCCAGGGATCTGGCGGACCTGCGCTCCCGGCTGGGCCGGATCACCTTCGGCTACACCTACGACCGGGTACCCGTAACGGTGGCGGACCTGGGGGTGCAGGGCGCCTTGACGCTGCTCCTGAAGGAGGCGGTCAAACCCAACCTGGTCCAGACCATCGCCGGCACCCCGGCCCTGGTCCATGGCGGCCCGTTCGCCAACATCGCGCACGGCTGTAATTCGTTGATTGCCACCCAGACCGCCCGGCGGCTGGCGGACATCGTGGTCACGGAGGCCGGTTTCGGCGCGGATTTGGGGGCCGAGAAGTTCATGGACATCAAGGCCCGGTACGGGGGCCTGGCGCCGTCGGCCGTGGTGGTGGTGGCCACGGTGCGGGCGCTGAAGATGCAGGGCGGGGTGGCCAAGGACCGGCTGGCCCAGCCGGACCTGGCTGCCCTCGAAACAGGGGTGGCTAACCTGCGCCGGCACGTGCGCAACGTGGAGAAGTTCGGGGTCACCCCTGTGGTGGCGATCAACAGGTTCTCCTCCGATTCCCAGGAGGAGCTGGACTGGCTGCTGGCCTGGTGTGCTGCCGAAGGCGTGGCGGCGGCCGTGGCGGACGTGTGGGGTCGCGGCGGCGGCGGTGACGGCGGCGACGAACTGGCAGCGTTGGTCCTCCAGGCTGCGGAGGGGCCCAACAGCTTCCGGCACCTCTACGCCCTGGGGCTGCCGGTGGAGGACAAGATCCGGACCATTGCCCAGGAGATCTACGGCGCCGACGGCGTGGATTTCTCGGTTCCGGCGTTGAAGCGGCTGGCCGATATCGAGCGGAACGGCTGGAGCGGGCTGCCGGTCTGCATGGCCAAGACACAGTACTCGTTCACGGACGATGCCTCCCGGCTCGGTGCCCCGAAGGGCTTCACCATCCATGTCCGGGACCTCCTGCCCAAGACAGGTGCGGGCTTCATCGTGGCGTTGACCGGCGCGGTGATGACCATGCCCGGCCTCCCCGCCGTCCCGGCAGCCCTGCGCATGGACGTGGACGCGGACGGCAACCCGGTAGGCCTCACCTGACACGCCCGCTCACCTTTGGCAGCACAACACCAAACCCCCGCTCACCCCCTTCCGCGGCGAGCGTCGGGCAAAACGGCGAACCGGCACGGCCTGTGGATAACTCAACACGGGTATCCGCCATATGCATGACAATGCAGTATGCGATCCCGCCTTCCCTTGCCTGTGCATCTGGCTGGCAGACCCTTCACGCTTGAAAGCTCAAGAAGCGCCGGACTGGACCACAACCGCCTGCGTCACAACGACGTCGAACACATCAGCCGGGGCCTCTACCGCCCTGCTGCATGGGACTTCTGCCTCGAGCATGCTGCCCGCGCATTGTCGGAGGCGACGCCCGGCGCATGGATTTCCCATGTGACAGCGGCGCGCCTCCAGAGTTCGCTCCTGCCCGCTTGGTTGTCCGACTCCAGTGAACTTCACCTAAGCAAGCCCACGCTGCTTCCGGGAGCCCGCAGGAAAGGAATTCACGGCCACCGGCTCATTGTGAAGCCTGGCGAGGTGGAGTTCGTCGAGGGGATATGGATTAGCACACGGGCACGGACATGGCTGGACATGTCACGGCTACTGCCGTTGGCAGACTTGGTGGCTATGGCGGACCAACTGGTACGGCTGCCCCGGCCTGAACTGGAGGGCAGGGAGGGCGCCTACTCAACAATTGAGGAACTACGGGACATGGTTGCCCGTCATCCAAACCTTCAAGGGGTTGTGCGTGCCCGGCAGGCACTGGACTTGGCGCGGGTTGGATCGGACTCCGCGCCCGAGACCTTCCTCCGGTTGGCCATGTTTGACGCTGGTCTCCCGGAGCCAGAGCTGCAGCTGGCACTTTATCCTGGAGACCCTCGATCGTCGTCTGCCGACCTCGGATTTCGGCAGCGAAGAATTGCTATCCAGTACGACGGCGGCCATCACCTTATGGAAGCCCAGCGACTAAGCGATCGGCGCAGGGACAAGGCCTTCGAAGCGGCCGGGTGGACTGTCATCATCGTCGACAAGGCCGATCAGAAGGACAGCTTCGCTGCCGCTATCAGAAAGATCAGGCGAGCCGTGAAGAACTCTGTGGCGGATGCGACGGTGGCGTCGGGGTTCGCAAACGGGGACTAGTTGAACGGGGCTCACTTTCAGCTGGGATCGACTGAACGTTCGCCGGTGAGATGCGAGCGGGCGTCCCCAGAATAGTCGTCAAAAGTGAGCGGGCGTCGTAGAAAAATCCGCCAAAAGTGAGCGGGCGTCGCCAGAAAAGAGCAGGAAGTGATGGGGCGTTTTAAATGGCGGCGCTCCCCCACCCCGGAGGGTGAGGGAGCGCCGCCAACGAGGTGTGGAGTTCTAGCGCTCCACGTCGCCGCGGATGAAGGCTTCCACCTTTTCGCGGGCGAGGTCGTCGTTGAACTGCTCCGGCGGGGACTTCATGAAGTAGCTCGACGCGGACAGCAGCGGGCCGCCGATGCCACGGTCCAGGCCGATCTTCGCGGCGCGGATCGCGTCGATGATCACACCTGCGGAGTTCGGGGAATCCCAGACCTCCAGCTTGTACTCCAGCGACACGGGGGCGTCGCCGAAGTTGCGGCCCTCCAGGCGGACGAACGCCCACTTGCGGTCATCGAGCCACTGGACGTAGTCGGACGGACCGATGTGCACGTCCTTGGCAGCCAGCTCGGCCTCAACGTTGGAGGTCACGGCCTGGGTCTTGGAGATCTTCTTGGACTCCAGCCGGTCACGCTCCAGCATGTTCTTGAAGTCCATGTTGCCGCCAACGTTCAGCTGGTACGTCCGGTCCAGGGTCACGCCCCGGTCCTCGAACAGCTTCGCCATGACCCGGTGGGTGATGGTGGCGCCGATCTGGCTCTTGATGTCATCGCCCACGATTGGAACACCCGCGGCAGTGAACTTGTCCGCCCACTCCTTGGTTCCGGCAATGAAGACCGGCAGCGCGTTCACGAACGCCACGCCGGCGTCGATCGCGGCCTGCGCGTAGAACTCGGCCGCTTCCTGGGAGCCGACGGGCAGGTAGCAGACCATAACGTCAACGGCAGCGTCCTTGAGGGCCTGGACCACGTCCACGGGCTCTTCAGTGGATTCCTCGATGGTCTCGAGGTAGTACTTGCCCAGCCCGTCCAGGGTGTGGCCGCGCTGGACGGTGACACCGGTGGGCGGGACGTCGGCGATCTTGATGGTGTTGTTTTCGCTGGCCGTGATGGCGTCGGCAAGGTCAACGCCGACCTTCTTGCCGTCAACATCAAACGCGGCGACGAACTGAACGTCACCCACGTGGTACTGGCCGAACTCAACATGCATCAAGCCCGGAACAGTCTCTGCGGGATCGGCATCCTTGTAGTACTGGACGCCCTGCACCAGCGAGGCGGCGCAGTTGCCCACGCCAACGATTGCAACACGGATGGGATGTGAAGACACAGAACTCCTTTGGGGACAAACGTCAGCCGGCCGGGTTTGCCTCGCAGACAGTACGACGGCGGCCGGCTGGCTCGGCGCCGCGCGGCGCCTTTTCATACTACCCAACGCAGCGGGACCGGGCGCAGTGCACCCGGTCCCGCTGCGTAAAGAGAATCACCGTCAGGCGTTTTGCTTCCAGAGGTTGATGTCCGACTCAACCGCAAACTCGTCAATCGCGGTCAGCTCTTCATCCGAGAAGCCGAGGTTGTTGATGGAGGACAGCGTGTCCTCCAACTGCTGGACGCTGGAGGCGCCAACCAGTGCCGAGGTGACGGGCGAGCCCTTAGGCTGGTCGCGCAGGATCCAGGCGATGGCCATCTGGGCCAGGGTCTGCCCCCGGCCTTGGGCGATCTTCCGCAGTCCGCGGACCCGGTCCAGTTTTTCCTCGGTGATGGAGTCCTCCGAGAGGAAGCGCGCCTTGGCTGCCCGCGAGTCGTCAGGAATGCCGTGGAGGTATCGGTCGGTGAGCATGCCCTGCGCCAGCGGCGAGAAGGCGATGGATCCGGCGCCCACCTGGTCCAGTACCTCGTAGAGGTTGGGTGAACCGTCCTCGGTCCAGCGGTTCAGCATGGAGTAGCTGGGCTGGTGGATCAGCAGCGGCGTGCCCAGTTCCTTGAGGATACGGGCGGCCTCGAGGGTCTGCTCCGGCGTATAGGAGGAAATGCCCGCGTACAGTGCCTTGCCGGAACGGACGGCGTAGTCCAGGGCACCCATGGTCTCCTCCATCGGTGTTTCCGGGTCGGGCCGGTGGCTGTAGAAGATGTCCACGTAGTCCAGTCCCATGCGCTGCAGCGACTGGTCCAGGCTGGAGATCAGGTACTTGCGCGAGCCCCATTCGCCGTAGGGACCGGGCCACATGTAGTAGCCGGCCTTGGTGGAGATGACCAGTTCGTCGCGGTAGGGCTTGAAGTCGTCCCGCAGGTGCCGGCCAAAGTTGGTCTCGGCGGACCCGTCCGGCGGCCCGTAGTTGTTGGCGAGGTCGAAGTGGTTGACGCCCAGGTCGAAGGCGCGGCGGAGGATGTCCCGCTGTTCCTCGAAGCGCTTGTCGTCGCCGAAGTTGTGCCACAGTCCCAGCGAGATGGCCGGGAGCTTCAGGCCGCTGCGGCCCACCCGGCGGTAGGGCATGGATTCGTAGCGGTCGCCTGCTGCAATGTACGTCATCAGTTTCTCTCTTCCGTCGATTCAGGCTTTGAGGATCGCAGCGCTCCAGGGCGCCAGTTCCAGGGACCCGCCGTCCAGTGTGGTTCCGTTGTCCGTGGCCAGCAGCACGCTGCCGGCGGCCTCGTCCAGCCGGACCTTCGAGTCCGCGAAGTTCACCAGGACTTCGACGGATCCGCGCCGGAACCGCAGCCAGCCGGCGTCGTCGTCGAACGAAACCTCCGTCCCGCCGAAGCCAAGCCCCGCCAGTTCCGGATGCCCGCGGCGCAGCGCCGTCAGCGCCCGGTACAGTTCCAGGAGCCGCGCGTGGTCGCCAGAGGTGGCCTCGGCCCAGTCCAGCTTGGACCGGCGGAAGGTTTCCGGGTCCTGCGGGTCAGGCACGACGGCGGGATCCCACCCCATGCGCTCGAATTCCTTGATGCGCCCTTCCGCGGTGGCCTTCCCGAGCTCCGGTTCGGTATGGGAGGTGAAGAACTGCCATGGTGTGGTGGCGCCGTATTCCTCGCCCATGAACAGCATGGGGGTGAACGGGGAGGTCAGCGTGAGGACCGCGGCCACGGCGAGCTGCCCGTAGGACAGGGACTGCGAGAGCCTGTCCCCCGTGGCCCGGTTGCCGATCTGGTCGTGGTTCTGGTTGCAGACCACCAGTGCCGCGGGGTCCACCAGGGCGGCGTTGATGGGCCGGCCGTGGTGGCGTCCGCGGAAGCTGGAGTAGCTGCCGTCGTGCAGGAACCCGTCCTTCAGCACCTTGGCCAGCACGGCCAGGGATTTGAAGTCGGAGTAGTAGCCGGTGGTCTCGCCGCTGACGCTGACATGCACGGCATGGTGGAAGTCGTCGCTCCACTGCCCGGCCAGTCCGTACCCGTTGACGTCACGGGGGTAGAGCAGGCGCGGATTGTTGAGGTCCGATTCCGCGATGAGCGTCTTGGGCAGCCCGGTCCCGGCTGAAATCGCGTCGCCCAAAGCCCCCAGGTCCTCCAGGATGTGCACCGCGCGCTCGTCCCGCAGCGCGTGCACGGCATCGAGGCGGAGCCCGTCCACGTGGTAGTCGCGCAGCCAGAGAGCGGCGTTGTCCAGGATGTATTCGCGGACCACGTCCGAGCCGGGCCCGTCCAGGTTCACCGAGTCGCCCCAGGTGTTGGCGTCCCCCTGCTTCAGATAGGGGCCGAACCTGGGCAGATAGTTTCCGCTGGGGCCAAGGTGGTTGTAGACCACGTCCTGGATGACGCCCAGTCCGGCGGCATGGGCGGCGTCAACGAATCGCTGGTACGCGGCCGGCCCGCCGTAGCCTTCGTGCACGGTGTACCACTGGACGCCGTCGTAGCCCCAGTTATGCGTGCCGTTGAATCCGTTGACCGGCAGCAGCTCCACGAAGTCGATGCCCAGGTCCACCAGGTAGCCCAGCTTCTCCGCGGCGGCGTCCAGGGTTCCTTCGGGGGTGAAGGTGCCCACGTGGAGTTCGTAGATGACGGAACCCTGCAGGTCCTTGCCGCGCCAGCCGGAATCCTGCCATGCATAGGCTGCGGGATCGTAGGTCCGGGATTGGTCGTGCACGCCGGCGGGAAGCCGTCGGGACCTGGGATCCGGGACGGGGGTGGTTTCCCCGTCCAGCAGGTAGCCGTAGTCCACGTCGCCGTCCGCGGGCGCGTCGGGGGCCGTCCACCACCCTTCCGATCCCGGCGCCGTGTCCTTCTTCTGCATGGGATATTGCCGGCCATCGGCCAGCAAAACCACCGATGAAACGTCCGGCGCCCAGACATCGAAGCGCTCAGGTCCAACGTTGACCAGGGTCATGCCTTCTCTCCATCTTCGGGTACCAGTAGGGCCACCGGGTAGGTACCCAGCACATCTGCCACCAAAACCGGGCCCGGCCCGTAGCTGGCTCCCGTAAGTTCGTCGCGCATGGCAGTGGAAAGGTCGACGGCGGTGTCCCGCCACCCGCCGCCGGCTTCCAGTCCGGCGGGGAGCCGGGTGGCAAGCGTGAGGGCGCCGGAGGAGGCATCGGTTCCGCGGGTGAATGCGAGCAGGTGCCCAGCAGCCGCGCCGGTGGCTGGGACTGGCGTGTAGCCCTGGAACAGCTCCGGCCGGTCCCGGCGCAGGCGGAGTGCCCGTGAGGTGACCAGGAGCTTGCTGGCCTCTGTGCCCTCGTCCGGCAAGGTGCCGGCGTCGAGCTTTGCCAACTCAGCCTGCCGGGCACCAAAGTCCACCGGCCGGCGGTTGTCCGGGTCCGTCAACGAACGTTCCCAGAACTCGCTGCCCTGGTACACGTCCGGCACGCCGGGCATGGTCAGCTGGACCAGCTTGGCGGAAACCGAGTTGGCGGCGGAGAAGGAGTCGATGCGGGCCACGAAGTCCGTCACCACGTTGGCGACCTTGGCGTCGTCGAAGACTGCGTCCACGGCGGCCTTCACCGCGGCCTCGAAGTCCTCATTGGGATTGGTCCAGGTGGTGGAGTTCCCGGCTTCCCGGGCCGCCTTCTCGGCGTATCCCTGAAGCCGTTCCCGGCTTGCCGGCCAGGCACCGATGATTGCCTGCCACAGCAGGTTTTCGTACGGGCCGTCCGGGATGGGCGCCAGGCCGCGAAGGCTCTCCAGCGTTTCCGCCCACTCCTGCGGCAGCTCGGCGATGACCGAGATCCGTGCCCGGGCATCCTCGCTGCGTTTGGTGTCGTGGGTGGACAGGGTGGTCATGGACAGCGGGAGGTCCTGCTGGCGCCGCTGCATCCGCTGGTGGAATTCCTCCGGGTCCACGGCGAACTCGGTGGGTTCAGCGCCCACCTCGGTCAGGGTTCCAAGGCGGGTGTAGCGGTAGAACGCCGTATCCTCCACGCCCTTGGCCATGACCATGCCGGAGGTCTGCTGGAACCGGATGGCGATGGCGTTGGCCGGATCCAGCAGCAGCGGAAGGAGGGTTCCCACCGCCACTTCCAGGTCCGGCCGGTGGGCTGCCGCGGATTCGCATGCTTCCTTGAGGACATCGGCGCCCACGGGCAGGTACGAACGGTACACCGGGAAGGACGCGATAATCTCCGCGATGGCGTCGGTTGCCTGGTCCAGGGCGAGGCCGTAGGACTCCGGGACCAGCCGGGCCAGCCGCAGCACTTCCGAGCGCAGGATGCCGTCGGCGATCATGCGCTTGGTGCCGCGGATCATTGCGGCATAGTCCGCGGGCTCTGAGGAGCCCCGCAGCCTGGCGTCCAGTGCGTCCAGTGCCTGCTGCCCCGCGGGGTCCACAAAGACCCGGTCCACGTCCGCCAGCGCGTCGTATCCGGTGGTGCCTTCGCACGCGAACTCCTGCGGCAGCACCTCGCCCGGTTCCAGGATCTTCTCCACCAGGACGTAGGCGCCGCCGCTGAGGTCCTTCAGCCAGCGGAGATAGCCGGTGGGATCGGCGAGGCCGTCCGGGTGGTCCACGCGTAGCCCGTCCACCAGGCCCTCGGTGAACCAGCGCCCCACCTCGGCATGCGCTTCCTGGAAGACCGAGGGTTCTTCGACGCGGATTCCGGCGAGCGTGGTGACCGCGAAGAAGCGCCGGTAGTTCAGCTCGGCGTCGGCGCGGCGCCAGTCCATCAGCTGGTAGTGCTGGCGGCTGTGCACGTCCTGCGGGGAATCACCGTCGCTGTATGTGCCTTCGGCCAGGGGGAACCGGTGATCGTAGTAGCGGAGTTCGCCGTCCTTGACCTCCAGCTTGTCCAGGTCGGCGTCGGAGCCCAGCATGGGGAGCCGGACCTTTCCGCCGCCCAGGTCCCAGTCGACGTCGAAAGCTTCCGCGTAGGGTGATTCGCGGCCCTCCTTGAGCAGGGACCACCACCACGGGTTCTGGGGAGGGGATGCCACGCCCACGTGGTTGGGCACGATGTCCACCAGGACGCCCATGCCGTGCTCGCGCGCTGCCCTGGACAGGGCCAGCAGCCCTTCAGGGCCGCCGCGGTCCGGATCCACGGCGGACGGGTCGGTCACGTCATAGCCGTGGTCCGAACCTTTTTCCGCAGTGAGGATGGGCGACAGGTATACCCAGTCCACGCCGAGGTCCTTCAGGTACGGGACCTGGTTGGCGGCGTCGAACAGGGTGAAGCTGCTGCGGATCTGCAAACGGTAGGTGGAGACGGGTGTCCTCATGCCTCGGTTGCCTTCGCAGCCTTGGTCTCCTCCGCCTTCGCAGCTTTGGCGTCCTCGGCTTTGGCTGCCTTGGTTTCCTCGGCCTTTGCCTCGCTCGCTTCCGCGGCCTTGGTCTGGGCCTCCACCATCTCCTCCTGGGCTTCCTCGTGCTCTACCCTGGACGCCAGTGAAGCGGCAGCGGATGTGTCCACCTCAGCTTCCGGGCCGGAGTAGGCGCGCAGCACCACCATGGACTTCGCGTCCAGGGTCAGCGTTGCCTTCGCCTTGAGCGGTTCATACGCGTCAGCCTGGGCCGCGGTGTCAATCAGGACCTCCCAGTACTGTGAGTACTCTTCGTTGGGAAGGCAGAAGTCCACGGCATCGTCATGGGCGTTGAAGGCCATGATGAAGCTGTCGTCCGTGATGCGCCGACCGCGTGAATCCTGTTCCTGGATGCCGTCGCCGTTGTAGAACACGCCGATGGTGCGGCCGAAGCCGCTCCCCCAGTCCTCCGGCAGCATTTCGGTGCCGTCCGTCTTGAGCCAGACGATGTCCGGCAGCTTTTCGCCTTCGCCGCGGCGCACCGGCCGGCCGTCGAAGAAGCGGCTGCGGCGGAACGTCGGGTGGTCGTGGCGGAGCTTGTTCACGAAGGCTGTGAACTCCACCAGCGGCTGGTCCATGGCTTCCCAGTGGATCCAGCTGAGCTCGGAGTCCTGGCAGTAGGTGTTGTTGTTGCCCTGCTGGGTGCGGCCCAGCTCGTCGCCGTGCAGCAGCATGGGCACGCCCTGGGAGAGCAGCAGCGTGGCGATGAAGTTCCGCTGCTGGCGGGCGCGCAGGGTCAGGACCTTGTCGTCGTCGGTGTCGCCTTCAACGCCGCAGTTCCAGGAGCGGTTGTGCGATTCGCCGTCGTTGTTGCCCTCGCCGTTGGCCTCGTTGTGCTTCTCGTTGTAGGAGACCAGGTCCCGCATGGTGAAACCGTCGTGGGCGGTGACGAAGTTGATTGAGGCCACCGGACGGCGGGCGGAGCTTTCGTAGAGGTCGGCGGAGCCGGTTAGCCGGGAGGCGAACTCGCCAAGCGTGGAGGGCTCGCCGCGCCAGAAGTCGCGGACGGTGTCGCGGTACTTGCCGTTCCATTCGGTCCACTGCGGCGGGAAGTTGCCCACCTGGTAGCCGCCCGGGCCGACGTCCCACGGCTCGGCGATCAGCTTCACCTGGGAAACTACCGGGTCCTGCTGGATGAGTTCGAAGAAGGTGGAGAGCTTGTCCACGTCGTAGAACTCACGGGCCAGGGTGGAGGCAAGGTCGAAGCGGAAGCCGTCCACGTGCATCTCCGTGACCCAGTAGCGCAGGGAGTCCATGAGCAGCTGCAGCGAGTGCGGGTGGCGGACGTTCAGGGAGTTGCCGGTGCCGGTGTAGTCCATGTAGTGCTTGAGGTCGTTGTCCACCAGGCGGTAGTAGGCCTGGTTGTCGATGCCCTTGAAGGACAGCGTGGGGCCCAGGTGGTTGCCCTCGGCAGTGTGGTTGTAGACGACGTCGAGGATCACTTCGATGCCGGCGCGGTGCAGGTCGCGCACCATGGCCTTGAATTCCTGGACCTGGTGCCCCACGTCGCCGGTGGCGCTGTAGGTGTTCTGCGGGGCGAAGAAGCCGATGGTGTTGTAGCCCCAGTAGTTGCTGAGCCCCTTTTCCACCAGGGTGCCGTCGTTGACGAACTGGTGGACGGGCATGAGTTCGATGGCCGTGACCCCGAGCTTCTTCATGTGCTCAATGACCGCAGGGTGGGCCACACCGGCGTAGGTGCCGCGCTGTTCGTCCGGGATTTCCGGGTGGAGCTCGGTGAGGCCCTTGACGTGGGCTTCGTAGATCACCGACTCGTGGTACGGGATCCGCAGCTGGCGGTCGCCGTCCCATTCGAAGAAGGGGTTGATGACCACGCCGTGCATGGTGTGCGGGGCGGAATCGGCGTCGTTGCGGGAGTCGGGGTCGCCGAATTCGTAGGAGAATAGGGCCGGGTCCCAGTCGATCTGGCCCTGGATGGCCTTGGCGTAGGGATCCATCAGCAGCTTGTTCGGGTTGAAGCGGTTGCCACTGGCGGGATCGTAGGGACCGTGCACGCGGTAGCCGTACTTCTGGCCGGGCTGGATGTGCGGAAGGTAGCAGTGCCACACGTAGCCGTCCACTTCGGTCAGTTCGATGCGCGTTTCGGTCAGGTCATCAGCCAGGAGGCAGAGTTCGACCCGCTCGGCCCGTTCGCTGAACAGGGCGAAATTGGTGCCGGTGCCATCAAAGGTCGCTCCCAGCGGATAGGCAGTTCCAGGCCAGACTTCCATCGTGCTCCTCATTTTGTGGTCAGCAGCAGAGGGCATCGGAACGCCCCGCTGCTGGTGCGAACTAATGCCTACCGTAGTGGTTGGCTGTGACTATTACGTTTCCAGGCTCCATATTTACTAAGCATGCTGACTTTACCCCAAATTTCGGGTATGGCATTCGCGACGCCGCCGGCCGTGATCGGACCACCTGTCACCGCCTCCGACGCCGCCAGCCCTGCCCGCCCGTGCAGCGCGGCGCCCAGTGCGGCAATTGCGGCCCACCGCCCCTCCGCCGCTATGCCCACCTCACTGAAGCGGCCGACGTCGGGCCCCGCCTGGGCGAGCAGCGCACCAATGACCCCGGCCAGGACGTCCCCACTGCCTGCAGTGGCGAGCCAGGGCGTACCGTCCGCCTGGCTGAAGGTCTCTCCCCAGGGTGCCGCCACGAGTGTGGTGGCGCCTTTGAGCAGGACGGTGGCTCCCGTACGGTTGGCGGCCTGGCGTACGGCGGCGAGGGTTCCGGCTTCCACGGCTTCCCGGTCCTCCCCACCGCCCAGGCGTTGGAACAGCGACGCCAGCTCGCCGGCGTGCGGGGTCAGCACCATGTGCGGGGCGAGCATGGCCGGCAACGCGGGCAGCGCGCCGGCGTCGGCAACGACGGGAAGTCCGGACGCGATGGCATCGCGGGCACGCGTCAACTGGTCGTGGTCCTGCGGGCCCATGCCCGAGCCCACCAGCCACGCCTGCACCCGGTTGTCGGCCACGCTCCCCGTGCTGCACACCACCTCAGGACAGGACTGCCGGACGAGGTCGGCCACGGCCGGCGGACCGAGGTACCGCACCATGCCGACTCCTGCGGCCAGGGCGCCCCGGCACGCCAGGACTGCGGCGCCGGGATAGTCCTCGGATCCGGCCACCACTCCCAGCACTCCGCGGGAGTACTTCTGGGCCCGCCGTGCAGGACGGGGCAGGAGGTGGGCCAGTTCGGCATCCTCCAGCCGGCGAAGGGACGGCTGCGGCAGATGCTCCTCGATCCCGATCGGCACCACCAGGACGCGTCCCGCATGGTCCGCGCCCGGGTCCGCCAGCAGGCCGGCCTTCGCTCCCCCGAACGTTACGGTCAGGTCGGCGGAAAGGACCGGCCCGGCTGCCTCGCCGGTATCGGCGTCCACGCCGCTCGGGAGGTCGCAGGCCACCACCAGACCGCTCCTGATGCCGTCACTGACAGCCTGGACCAGGTCTGCAGCGCTGCCCCGCAGCCCGCCTTTCGCTCCGGTCCCCAGCACGGCGTCAATGACGACATCGGCCGCGGCAGCTTCCGCCGCCAGTCCCGGGATTGCAGATTCAGTGAGCCGGTGCACCCGGCCGCCGGCGCGCTCGAATGCCGCAAGGCCAGCCGGATGGGCGGAATCGCCGGTGAGTACCGCCGTCGTGCGTATTCCGCGGACGGCAAGGAAGGCGGCTGCGAACAGGCCATCGCCACCGTTGTTGCCCTTGCCGGCCAGCACCACCACGCGGGCACCGCTCAGGCGGCGGCCCCGGGACTTGAGTTCCTGGACGACGGCGCCGGCCAGGCCGTGTGCGGCGCGCTGCATGAGCACGTCCCCCAGGCCGGTGGCCAGGAGGGGTTGCTCGGCGGCCCGGACCTGCGTTCCGGTGTAGGCGTTGATCATGCGGCGGCTGCCTGGTCAGCCTTCGGCCAGGACCGTGGCGGTGGCGATGCCGCCGTCGTGGCTGATGGACAGGTGCCAGCGCTTGACGCCTTTGGCCTCGGCAACCGCAAGGACGGTCCCCTTGACCTGGACGGTGGGTCCGTTGTGGTCAAGGCCGATCCAGCAGTCCTGCCAGTTCATGCCGGCGGGCGCACCAAGGACCTTGGCCACGGCTTCCTTCGCGGCGAACCTGGCTGCCAGGGAGCGGGTGTTCAGTTCCCGTTCCGCCGGCACGAACAGGCGGTCCCTCAGGCCCGGCGTCCGTTCCAGCTGGCGGCCGAACCGCTCGATGTCTACTACGTCTACCCCGATGCCAACGATCATGCGGTTCATTCTACGGGGGCGCGCCTGGCCGGAAGCGGGTGCAGGGTGCGGTTTGACCCCGGAAATTGCGGTTGTCCGCCATCAGCGCAAACACCTGGTTTTGGCACGGCAGGGTTAACGGTGGAAGCCCCGGGCCCACTGACTGGTTCAGTGGGCCCGGGGCTTTCAGCTGTTCATTGGCTGGCTGTTACTCGACGGTGACGCTCTTGGCGAGGTTGCGGGGCTGGTCCACGTCGTAGCCCTTGGCTGCCGCGAGTTCCGCGGCGAAGATCTGCAGCGGGACGGTGGTCAGCAGGGGCATGAGCAGGGTGGGGGTTTCGGGGACGTAGAAGACGTACTCGGCGTAGGCCTTGACGGCTTCGTCGCCTTCCT
>NZ_LMSF01000033.1:0-85283 GCF_001428325.1 Arthrobacter sp. Soil761
GTATCTTCTCCGCCGTCGAGATTGGTCCCTTCTCGATCTGCATACCCTCACGCGCGCCTACTTCACGCACCACGACAGACTTAGGCAGTGTCATTAGTCATCCTCCCGCGGAAACACCTGTCGAGGCGCGGCCTCCGCCGTTATAGGGTATTTTGCTTGGTGGGCAAGGGGTTCCGGATCATCGTTGGTCGTCCTGGAGACGCTGCCGACGCGTTCGGCATCCGGGGCTCTCCCAAGGTCGCGAAAGCGTAGTGCGATGAGAAGTCCCGCAAGCAGCATGGCGACGGCGACGATAATCAGACCGCCCTTGTATCCTCCCGTGGCGTCACTGAGCGCACCAAACGAGTATGGCCCAAGAAAGCTGCCAAAATTGGCAATGGTATTGATCAGGGCTATTACGCCGGCCGCGGCGGCGCCTGTATAGAGACGCGACGGAAGAACCCAAAACGTAGTAAGGGATCCAAGAACCCCGACCATGGCCACCGTTAGCGCTGCAAGAGCGATATACGGGTTGTCCAAGCCAAACATGGCAAGGAAAAAGAACCCTATTGAACCGATAGTCGCGGCCGCAACGAAGTGTTTGGTTACTTCCCTTTTCTTGTCCGACCTGGAGGCGAAAAAGAGCATACCCGCGCCGCCGATAGCCCACGGAATTGCAGAGAGGAGACCCACCTGCACGCTGCTAAGACCGAGAGACTCCCGGGCATTAATATCTTTGAGCAGGGTTGGCAGAAAGAACGTCACGACGAACATGGAGTAGAGAACCAGGAATGGCGCGACTGCGAGTAGCCACACTTGCCCGTTAAGCAGGGCCTTGCGAATGCTGTGATTACCCGCTTTTTCCGGGGTCTCAGTGGCCAACGCCTCGGTGAGCGCCTGGCTTTCCTCGGCTGTCAGCCAATGCGCATCCGCAGGCCGATCTGTCAGGTAGAACCAGCACATGACGCCGAGCACCACTGCCAACAAACCCGTGATCAGAAGGATCACACGCCAACCGTCAAGCCCGAAGAACCCGTCCATATGGACACCAATCAGGGTCATAGACGGAACGCCGAAGGCGGCCGCGACAGGAATACCCAGCAAGAAGAAGGCTGTCGCCCGTGAGCGCATCTCGCGCGTGAACCAGTATGTCAGGTAAACCACGATTCCGGGTGCAAATCCAGCTTCGGCTACCCCCAGCAGTATGCGAAGACCGTATAGCCATTCTGCATTTGGAACAAAAGTCAGGGCCGTCGCCACGATTCCCCATGTGACGACGATACGCGCAAGCCATCGCCGCGCCCCGAACCGGTGCAGGGCGAGATTGCTGGGGACTTCAAGTGTCATGTAGCCGATAAAAAAGAGGCCGGACGCAAGGCCGAACTGCGCGGCAGTCAACCCAAGCTCGTCGTTCATACCATTGGGTCCGGCTACCGAAATATTAATGCGGTCGAGTTGGTTTACCACGAAGAGCAATGCCACGAATGGCATCAACCGGCGAAATGCCTTCTTTTGAGCTCTGTCGAGCACAGTTTGCTTCATTACAAGCTGCCTTTCCATGTGCACCAGCGATCTTGAGCAAGGTGGCTGAAAGTTTGAATTGGTTTTGAAGTCTCAGGGGGTCCCGTGACGGTCGCGCTGCCGCAACTATTTGATCAGTTGGCATATGTTCTGTCTCGCTCAATGATGGCGGTTGGCAGTAATACCAGATTTATCCGTCCAGTGAACTGGTCGGATTACGGCACCCTAGGCACTATCAGTACTTTTAGGCAAAGGTGGCGTACGTTCATCGGAATTGCGTCTCTAGAATTGCAGAGTGGAAGCCGCTTCGGCATGGCGACCGTTAGCGCGCAGTTGTTAGTTTGTTAGGCAAGCAGCGCTTCCTATGGATCAGCTCTAACAGCTTCGCGGGTGACTCCCGTGGGCTATCTATTTGAGGTGGCTGTCGACAGGTAGGACTGGGCTTTTCCTGGGTCCTCGTCAGCGATCGCTAGGGCCTGCTGAAGCGCTTTCTGGGCGCCGGACAAGATCGTGTGTCTGTTTGTATCATTGGCGTTGTTGGTGAATTGCTTTGCGCGCCTTAGAGAGTCCACATTTCCACCCATCCATCCGGTGAAAATATCTGCGATGCCTTCTTCCGCTTCCTGGATCGAGGCGCACAGGACGACATTATTGGCAAAGCTACTGATTTCCCTGCCGGAGAAACGCTTGCCTTGCCACATCATTCGAGCTCCGGTCGCGGCATGCCCCGACGCGTCCAGAACCGCTATCGCATACACGGGAACAAGTCCGTGCAGCAGTTCAGGCAGTGCGAACCAGGCCCGTTCCGTTGAAAACACAAGATCTGAACTAAGAGCGAGAGCACATCCGAACGCTTGAGCCGCGCCGTCGACCAGCGCTACTGCTGGAATGCTCCGTGACAACCACTGCTCGGTGAAGTCGTGAATCGCAGCGCTGTAATCAGGGTCACGCCTACCGCGATCATCAGCTATGTCGCCGCCCATACAAAAAGTTTCGCGACTACTGCGAATGAGGAGCGCGCCGATGGAGGCATCGTTCTCCGCACCTCTTATTACTTCGGCCAGCTCACGATACATCGAAGCAGAGAGAGCATTCCCGCGTTCGACCCGATCCAAAACTACCTCTAGAATCCGACCGTCTGCCTGCCTGCTGATCATCAGTCCGTCGGGCATGTCATGCTCCCTTCCCGAACCGAGCGGGTTGATCGCTTTCAATTGACATCAGACGATTCCCTTAAGTTCGAGGTCGGCGATCTGCTCGGCGGTGTAGCCCAGCTCAGTGAGGACCGTTGTGGTGTGTTCGCCCATGAGAGGGCCCGCGCTCCGGATGGAGCCAGGGTTCTCGCTGAACTTGGGCACTACTCCAGGCAATGTGACTGAGCCGAGTGTGGGATGACTGACTTCTACGAGCATGTCGCGGGCTGCATAGTGCTCATCCTTGAAGATGTCGGCGACGTCGTAGACAAGGGAGTGCGGGACCGAGAAGTCGTCCAGCCGCTTTTGCAGTTCTTCGCGGGTGTAAGTGCGGGTCCAGGCGCTGACCAGCTCGTTCATCTCGGTCCTCCGCGCTAGTCGTTCCCGGTTGGTCGAGTAGCGCGGGTCGGTGAGCATGTCAGGCCGGTCCATCGCTTCGGCGAGTCGGGCGAAGGTGCGCTCTGTGCTGGTGGTGATGACGACCCAGTGTCCGTCCTTTGCCTGATAAATTCCTGCCGGGCAAGAGGCTGCTAGCTCGTTGCCGGTGCGTTCTCGGACTGTGCCGAGCACGTCGTACTCGGCAACAACTACCTCAAGCATCCGGAAGATTGATTCGTACAGCGCGGCGTCGACTTCCTCGGCCGGCCCGCCCGACACCTTCAGTTGATATACGGCCGCCAGGGCACCTAGCGCGCCGAACATGCCGGTTAGGTAGTCCACCAGAGACACTGACGGCAATACCGGAGGACGGTCGGGGTACCCGTTGATATGAGCGTAACCACTGAATGCGGTCGCAGGGGTCCCGAAGCCTGCCTTACTCCCGAAGGGACCAGTCTGGCCGTAGCCCGAAATGCGGACCACGATCAGGTTGGGATTCGCCGCCCGCAGCCGGTCAATGCTAAGGCCCCACTTGTCCAAAGTGCCGGGCCGGAAGTTCTCGATGAGAATGTCCTGCTCGGCGAGAAGGCGGATGAGAACTTCTTGACCCTCCGACGATTTCAGGTCGAGGGTCATGCTTTGCTTGTTTCGAGCCGCTGCAGCCCAAGTAAGCGACGTGTCGCCCTGGAACGGACCGAGGGCGCGCAACGGATCGCCTACCCCTGGCATCTCGACCTTCAGCACAGTTGCTCCCATGTCGCCGAGCAATGCGGCGGCGAAAGGGCCGGCGAATACGGTGGCAATGTCCAGGACACGCATGCCGCTAAGTGGACCACTCATACAAATAGCTCCTAATAAGGGTTGGTTACGCGACTAGAATCTGTGGTGTCGGCGGCGACTTGCAGATCCGTTCAAGCGCGTAATTTCAGGCCATTAGCGAGTCTGTTGGTTCCAGATCGACCTCGTGATATCTAAAACCGACTGTTTCGAGGACCAAGCACCTTTTGTCACGGTGTCGTGTGGGCTTGGGACGAGAGAACCTCTCCGGTCGTCAGTTCCGAAGGGCGAACTGCATCAGAGCTTCGCTTACGTTGTTACCTGCTCTCTGGATCCAGACGGCCCGACAGCATGGATAAACTGTGACCTAGAAGACACTAGCTGTCAAGAAGACCGCGAAATGACGCCTATATCGCGTCTTTTTGGAGAAAAATTCCAGGCCCGTCGGCTGTGGGTGATGGCACACTGGTCTTACCGGTAGCTGTGCGAGTGCGTTATCGCCCCGCTGGGCACGGGGCTTGTCCGGACTTAACGAACTGTGGAGCGAACCCCCGAGCTTGTGCTGGGATGCTCAGGGAGCCGGACAATTCAGAGATGGCGCGTAGCCGCAGAGCTCACAGGGGAGGGGCTGGGTGCTCCAACAGTGGCCCGGGTGGCGACGACAGGCTACGACCCGCGTTACTGCTGAGCAGCTACTTCAGGGCTGGGACCCCCGGAAGCACCGCCGTGTCACCCGCGCTGAAGCTACGATTCCTGGCGTCATCGTGGGCGCACCTAGCCCTACCCGCAGTTGGGCTAAGGCGGCGGCCCGCCGGCCCGGGCAAATAAGCGACATTGATGCATTTGGTCTGGGCTGCGGCGACCCGGAGCGCAAATCTTCGCCAGCTGGTCCACAGCAGCAGGGCCCGTTCCGACAGCGAGGGAGGCGGTGATGCTGATCAGCTCCGCGGAAAAACCCTATCCAGCAGTGTCTTGCCGTTGCGATCCAACGCAACGGCGTGGTCTTTGATCAGGCCGCCTCCAGACACTCCGATGCGATGACAGTGCTTGGCCTGTCCTTACGCGGCAAGTTCGGCATTCACGTTACGACCGAACCGGCCGGGTAAAAGCTTCGGCCGGTACCGTCCTCACCCGCGATCCTCGGGCGCCTATCATGCCCCGGCGAAAACACCCCCTGTAACCCGTAAACGGTGGGCCGGGACCAGCTGGCAGGGTAATTACTGGCGGCGGGCTCTCTTTGGCCTGCGGGTCCAACCACCCTCGGCCCTGCTTGAGGGCCTTTGGTCCGAATTGTCCAGCGAGGGGAAAGGCAGCGGGTGCCTGGCCAGACCACGCCGATGGGTGATCAGAAGGTGGCCCGCCCCCTGCAGAGATGGCTCATCGCAGGAATGCTGCGGAGCAATGCCCTGCCCGGGCCGCTACCGCACGCACCGCGATCAGAGTATCTGCTCATTTTCGGGGAAGGAACCGTAGCCTCGATGACCAATGTCGCACGCTTCGACTCGTAAAAATACACGCCAGCACCCAAACTTAGACGCTTCCGCTCGAAGAGGCCCGACCGTCTCTTCCAGGTTCCGAAGTTTGGCAATGTCGGAGTGCGAGTTACCTAATTCTGATGCAAGTTCGGCGGCACTTGTGCGGGCGTTCGCGTTGAGTCGTTTCAGCAGCTCCTAGTCGAGGCCGTCGGTGCTAGTCGTTTAGTCCAGCTCCGCATGCGTCTTCGGGTTCGTTATGAACAGATCGCTCAGTTGCAAGGGAACAAGTTGACCACAACACGCCACCTCTTCAGAGTTAGGTCAGCGATTCATTTACCGACAATCCGGCGGAAAACATTCTTAGGAGGGCGCCATGCTTGTGGCTTCGACTACCGGCCCCAGCACAGAACAGGGCGGCGTCTTAGATCTGACCGTGGCTCGGGTCGTGTCTTGCTGCACAGCGGCAACGGTACGGCTTCGCCCAGTCAC
Source organism: Arthrobacter sp. Soil761 (assembly GCF_001428325.1). NCBI lineage: Bacteria > Bacillati > Actinomycetota > Actinomycetes > Micrococcales > Micrococcaceae > Arthrobacter > Arthrobacter sp. Soil761. The sequence goes on from NZ_LMSF01000033.1 coordinate 5,813, forward strand.
GCGGCCTTTTGCCGCTGCGGGTTGTGCCGCACCAGCCCAAATGCTCCAGGCAGTCCAGCCCAAAGGAAAGGGAAGCAGTTCATGACGGACGAGCCGATTAGTCTGATAAGCCAGGACGGATCTATCCAAACGAATGCGGCGTTGAAGCTCGACGTCGGCACGGTCGATGGCCCTGGCCTGTATCGGGACATGGTGCTGGCGCGGAGGGTGGACACCGAAGCGATTGCTCTGCAGCGGCAGGGGGAGCTGGGCCTTTGGCCGTCCCTGTTGGGTCAGGAGGCCGCGCAGGTTGGGGCTGCCCGTGCACTACAGCCAGGTGACATTGTTTTCCCCACTTACCGCGAGCATGCCGTGGCGTGGTGCCGTGGGGTGGATCCTGTGAATCTCCTGGGACTCTTCCGTGGCACGACCCTGGGGGGATGGGACCCAAGAGCCAATAATTTCAATCTCTACACGCTGGTTATCGGTGCACAGACGCTGCATGCGGTTGGTTACGCCATGGGTATTGTCCGGGACGGCGACGTTGGCACCGGAGATCCGAACCGCGACCGGGCGGTGATGGTGTTCCTCGGTGACGGGGCGCTAAGCGAGGGCGAGACGAACGAAGCTTTCGTCTGGGCGGCAGCGCAGAACTTGCCGGTTGTATTCTTCTGCCAGAACAATCAATGGGCAATTTCCGCCCCGTACTCGGTCCAAAGCCGGGTTTCCGTCGCGCAGCGCGCAGAAGGTTTCGGCTTCCGGGGTGTCCGCGTGGACGGCAACGACGTCTTTGCCTGTCTGGCTGCAGCCAGGCAGGCTCTCGACAACGCGCGCAGCGGAAATGGTCCCACACTGATCGAGGCCCTCACCTACCGCCGCAACCCGCACACCACGTCGGACGATGACGGTCGATACCGCTCCGGCGCCGAAAACGACGAGTGGGCAGCCCTGGATCCGATTGATCGGTTCCGCCGCTATCTGGACTCCACTGGACAGATCGACGATGCCCTTCTGGACCAGATTGCCGACGAGGAAAGTCGTCTGGCAGAGCGGCTGCGAACCGGTTGCCGTAACCTGCCAAGCCCAGGTCCTGAGTCGCCCTTCCGGAATACCTACGTTGATCTGCCCGTAGAACTCGAACAGCAGATGGCAGAACACATCGAATTCGTGGAGGCAGGAGAATGAACCAGACGATAAGCAAGATGCCAATCGCGCATGCACTTAACCTCGGTTTGCGCCATGCAATGGAATCCGACGACAAAGTGATGCTCCTCGGTGAAGACATAGGGCAACTTGGCGGAGTCTTCCGGGTGACCGACGGCCTCCAGAAAACCTTTGGACCGCAGCGCGTGGTCGATTCACCGCTGGGGGAAGCCGGGATCGTCGGCGGCGCCATCGGACTCGCGATGGCAGGATACCGGCCGGTTTGCGAGATCCAGTTCGACGGGTTCGTCTTTCCCGCCATGAACCAGATCATTACCCAGCTGGCAAAATACCGGCACCGGTCAGAGGGGACAATCACTGTCCCCGTGGTGATCAGGATCCCGGTTGGCGGGGGCATCGGCGCCATTGAACATCATTCGGAATCGCCTGAGGCATACTTCGCCCACACAGCCGGGCTCAAGGTGGTCTGCCCGTCCTCACCGCAACAGGCCTACGATATGATCGGCCTCGCTGTCCGTAGCCAAGATCCTGTCATTTTCCTTGAACCAAAACGCCACTACTGGCTTAAAGGCGACGTGGATCCGAACAGGATGCCGCAGGCACTTGAGAAAGCCGAAATTGTCCGGGCGGGGAACGACTTAACGATCGTTACCTATGGAGCGCTGGTGCCCGTCGCCCTTAAAGTCGCAGAAATATGCGATCAAGAGGGTCGTAGCATTGAGGTTATCGACCTCCGGTCCCTGTCTCCGATCGATGACGCCACAATAATCAGGTCAGTAGAGCGTACCGGGCGGCTCCTTGTTGCCCACGAGGCATCGCGGACCGCAGGACTCGGAGCCGAAATTGCCTCCCGAATTCAGGAAACGGTCTTCCACTCGCTGTTGGCCCCAGTCGTCCGCGTCACCGGGTACGACACCCCTTATCCCCCCAGCCGTCTTGAGGAGGACTGGCTTCCGGGCCTGGACCGCATCCTCGATGGAGTCGACCGAAGTTTCGCCTACTAAGGACCTGAACCCAGCCACGGGGTCAAAAAGGTCTTCATCGCCCGATGTGTCACCAGGAGGTGACTGTTCGCCTCCCCCCCAACCCGTAACAGTAAGAGAGAGGGAGCGTGGTGGCTTGGTGTCCCTGAGACGCAGCTGCAGCAGGCATTGGGCAATCGCTCGGTGGCTGGCGTCCACGGACTCGCCCTTCAAGCGGATGAGTTCAGGTGAAGAGGTGGATTCTGATGTGCCAGCAGAAGCGCCGGCTCCGGTGGAGTTCATGGCGGGCTTCGTCGGCAACGACGCGCTCGGCTGCCATCCCGCAGCCCGGGACTCATGATAAGCGACGGACTGCCCGCAGACAGGGTTGCGAGGTAGGCACACTCACCTAACACGACTGGACGACGCCCCGCACAATGAAAGTTACGGAGGAAGACTCCAATCCCACTCCCTCATGCTGAGCCAAAGGCCAACAGTATGTAGGCCGCTGGGCCAAACAGTGATGCTCAACTGGAGCGCGCCTCCGCAGGGATTTCATGGGCTTACAGGTTGTGTCGCAAACAGCCATTGCATAGAAGGACTATTGACGTGCTAGGTGTGCTTTTTAGTGGGCTGCTGCCGTGCAGGCGTCGATTTACGTTTGGACGATAGCGCCGAAGTGTGCCACCAACTCGTCAAAATTCCAGCCGTCAAAGAAATTCGGCGTGCGGACTGTTTCGCCGATCCGGTCATCAAGGCTGCCCCGGTGGACGCAAAACGGCGGCCTGATGTGTCCCCAATCAACTGAGCGATGGAAGAGAGATAGCGTCCGCCGATATCTAACCGGGCAGCCGCAGGGTTGGGGGAACCAAGTACGGCCCTCGGCATGCCGGCCCCTGGTTCCTGCATTCCTCGTTCCCGGTCATCACTGCACAAGGGTTCGGCCGAGTGTTGCCGGTGGGACGCTCAGCTCGGTAAGCTGCGGCCCATGGGGCCGGCGGCACTGAAAAGCTTTTCCGTGGAATGGAACAGTTTCATGACCAGTGCCGGGGAAACGCCAGCTCCCGCCGAGATGTCCCCTACCGTGATAAGGCGGTAGCCGTGTGCCCTTAAAACCGCACGGCGGAGCTGACCGTTAAATCGTGGCTGGGGCTGTTCACCCTTCCACCCCTTTGCCGGAACACCTCTGCACAGCCGGAACGGCAAAATCTACGCGCATGGAGCGGGTATCCACGCTGATCTTCTGCGCCATGGCTACGCGAGTCCCGGAACTATGCATGGTTACTACGTAGCGGCCGGCGAGTGGGAGCGGGAAGGCATACCCGCCGTCGTCGTCCGTTCGGGTGGTGCCCAGATGCCCACCGCCGGCTTCGAGGAGTGTTATCACCGCGTCGGCTACTGTCCCACTGTTGTCGTTGACCGTCCCGGTAATCTCTAGCCGGTCCTGGAGCAGGAAGTCTTGCTGGAGGTTGCGTCCGTCGACCTCAAAGACCGCGGCCATGGGCGACCAGCCAGCGGCGTTGGCTACCATCAGGTACTCGCCGGCGTGGGGGAGGGCAACCGAGTAGTTGCCTTCAGCGTCCACGCGGCTCCAGTCGACTTGTTCTCCGCTGGTTTTCAAGACGGTGACGACGGCGGGTGTGAGGGGCTGGTGGTCCGGTGCCAGGACGCGTCCTTGCAGCACGAGTTCAACAGCGCCGACGTCGGATAAGGGCGCACGGGGGATGAGGACCGCGAACAGCGCCGATGCTGCCGCCGCCAGCGCTGCTATCCAGAAGATGTCCTTGAATGCTTCGAAGGACGGCAGTCGAGTGCCGTCGACCGTCATGGTGACCGAGGTGAAGACGGCGGCAATTGCCGCGCTTGATGTCGAAGTACCTATGGCACGGACCAGGCTGTTTAGACCATTCGCGGACGCGGTCTCGGTGATGGGTACGGCACCCATGATGAGGGTGGGCATGGCCGCGTAAGCGATAGCTGTGCCGATGCCCACGACAGTGGAACCGACGATCACCCAGGGTACGGAGTCGTAGAAGAACACGCGGCCCACATAGCCCACGACCATCACAGAGGCGCCAGCCATGAGGGCAATCTTGCCGCCGAAGATCCGGATAATACGACCGGACAGTGGTGCGAATACCACCATGGCCAACCCGGAGGGGATCATGCACAGGCCAGCCGCAATTACGCTGAGTTCGAAACCATAGCCTGTGGCAGGGGGTAGTTGGAGTTGCTGGGTAGTGAGTAGCATGTTGGCAAACATCGCGAAGCCGATGAGCAGCGAGGCGAGGTTGGTGAACAGAACAGGCCGGAAGGCGGATGTTCGAAGGTCAACCATCGGCTGGCTGACTTTTAGTTCGTACGGCACCCAGACTGCCAGCAGTATGGCCGCTGCAAGGAACAGCAATAGGACTTGCTCAGACCCCCACCCCCAGGAACCGCCCTTTGAGATAGCTAACAACATCGCGGTCAGCGCAGCAGACAGCACCAACGCTCCTGTGTAGTCGAAGGTCCCGGACGTGCGGACCTTTGATTCAGGGATTACCAGCACCACGGCAAGGAGCAGCAGGAAACCTGCTGCAGCCGAGACCCAGAAAATCCAGGCCCAGCCCAAGCTCTCGTACAGTATCCCCGCTAAGGGAAGGCCCATGGCGCTGCCAATGCCCAAGGTGGCGCTCATCAGGGCCACGGATGAGCCCATCTTCTCCTTGGGCAGTTCATCCCGCATGATGCTGATTCCCACCGGGATCAGGGCCGTGGCGAAGCCCTGAAGTGCCCGCCCAATGACCAGCCACACGAAGGAGCCGCCCACCGCTGCCAGCACCGACCCCGCGACCATAGTGGCTAGGCACACCACCATCATCTTGCGCTTGCCGTACATATCCGCGCTGCGGGAAACAATCGGTGTTGCCACGGCACTGGTGAGCAACGTGGCGGTCACCAGCCAGGAGGCGTCGTCGGATGTCACCCGCAGGATGCCAGGGAAATCGGGAAGGAGCGGAACTACCAGCGTCTGCATGAGGGCGACAACCGTGCCGCTGAGTGCCAGGACGGCGGTGACTGCGGCAGGGGACTGGCGTCGCTGTGGCCTTGGCGCGGGAGAATGGGGCATAAGGTCCTCCTGAAATCCGGGGGAGGGGACGGCCAGCGTATAAGCGCTTGTTTGCAACGCGTAAGCACCAGCCACCCCCACTCGCACTCTTAGCAAGGGTTTCGCCTGTGCGCGCAGCTGGGATAGTCCTACCGCGCACGGTGCGATTAGATTGCGGAGATGATAAGGGCGTGTGGCGGGCGCAGGAGCCCGGGCGTAAGACCCTCTGCGGGGTCGTTGCCAATCTGGATCATCTTGTTGTTCTCGTCGACGTGGACTACCCGGGGCTCATAGGCTTTGGCTTCCCCGGTGGTCATTTCGGCGTAGGTGATCAGGATGACGATGTCGTTTTCCTGTACGAGATGGGCGGCCGGGCCATTGATGCCGATCACGCCCGAGCCTCGTTCGCCGGCAATAGTGTAAGTCTCCAGTCGGGCGCCATTGGTTACGTCCACGATGGCCACAAGCTCACCAGGAAGGATGTCAGCAGCATCGAGGAGGTCAAGGTCAACGGTAACTGAGCCTACATAGTGCAGGTCAGCGTGCGTGACTGTTGCCCGGTGAATTTTGGACTTGAACATTGTTCTATTCATAGGAAGCTCCAGCATTTGGGTCGTAGAGCCGCTCGGCGGCGGTATTCGGCAGGACGCATCCCGTTGCGGACCTACCGACCTCCTACTGATCGCTCTCGGGCCCCCCCGGGGGCATGAAATGTGTGAAAACCTGATTTCCGTCGAAACGGAAAATCATCTGCCGCGACGAGGCTCCGTCCGCTGAAATCCAAAGAAGCGTCTCATCTGGCATGACGACCTCCACGGTTCCTTTGCGTACCAGCTTCCCGTTATTCCAGATTTCTACACGCTGCCCGACTGTACGTTGCCAATTTGATTGCAGGTGAAGGTCCATCGTTTACTCCTGAATATACGCGGCTCAGATTGGGGCAGGTGTACTGGGTTGTTTGGCGAGCCTGCGATGAGGTGTCATGCGTTGCGATAGTTGATGATCCCGGTGACCATCGACACCCCACCGCAGAAATTGTGGCTGCAGGGATTGCAGGTAAACGAAACCGTGCCGGCCCCGTGGTACGCGCTGAGAGTTGGCTAAAGAGCCGCTAGTGGCGGCGCCACCCGTATTAGCCAGGGCGATTCTTGTGCCAACCGGCAGGTACGATCAGCAAGGATCAGGTCGCCGCTAGGGTGCTGCCCAAAGCTTCCAGCACTGCAGAGCCGATCTCGGCGTCCTGGTCAGGCGTCCCGCCCGCGACACCAAGGCCACCTACGTGCTTTCCCGTGAACACCAAGGGGAATCCCCCACGAATGTTGGTCAGGAGGTTATCGGTGCCCATCGGAAGGGCAAGGGCGAAGTCTCCCTGCATCCAGCCGCTGGGCCTCCGAGAGGAAGCCGCCGTATTGGCTTTCCTTCGGCTGGTCTCCACGCTGTGAGGCATAGAACCGTCCGCCCGGCCGAAAGCAACAAGGCCCATCATCGGGTCGACAACAGTGGCTGCTACCAGGACACCTCGCTTTTCCCCCTCTGCAAGGGCCAATGCAACAGCCCTGGCGGCCGCCGCGTAGCTTACCGACAGTGATTCAACATAGTTCTGCATGAGGTTCCTTGAGGTCTATGACTTAGCCGCGTGGAGGGCTACTGAGCGGGTGACGCGCTTTTGCTCACGTCGTCGTTTGTGCAGGAGGGGTTCGGTGTAGCCGTTTGGCTGTTGAGCCCCTTGGAACACCAGGTCAGCAGCGCACTGGAACGCGATGCTGTTCTCGAAGTTGGAAGACATAGGGCGGTACGAGGGGTCCTTCGAGTTCTGAGCGTCTACAACCCCGGCCATCCGCATCATGCTTTCATGCACGTCCTGCTCGCTCACCACTCCATGACGGAGCCAATTGGCGATGTGTTGACTTGATATGCGCAGGGTGGCCCGGTCCTCCATGAGTGCAACGTCATGAATGTCCGGCACCTTTGAGCATCCCACTCCTTGGTCGACCCAGCGGACGACATATCCGAGCAGCGACTGCATGTTGTTATCTAGTTCTTCCTGGCGCTCGGCTGCCGACCATGACGGATTCGCCGCGATGGGGAGAGTAAGGAGTCCCTCAAGAGTGCCGCGGCGGCCCTGAGTAGCGATGTCCTGCTGCCGGGCAGGAACATCTACGCGGTGGTAATGGATGGCGTGAAGAGTCGCTGCCGTGGGTGAGGGGACCCAAGCAGTGGCGGCGCCGGCCAAGGGGTGAGCAATCTTTTGCTCAAGCATTGCAGCCATGAGGTCCGGCATCGCCCACATGCCTTTGCCGATCTGGCCTTGGCCGGGCAGCCCCACTTCGACGCCGACATCGACGTTTTGATCCTCATAGGCGGAGATCCATGCTTGACTGCGCATGTCAGCCTTACGGACGAAAGGCCCGGCCTCCATGGACGTGTGTATTTCGTCACCGGACCTGTCCAGGAAACCGGTGTTGATGAATACGAGTCTTTCCTTGGCTTCCGCTATGCAGGCCTTCAGGTTGACTGTGGTCCGCCTCTCCTCGTCCATGAGGCCGAGCTTAAGCGTGTTCGAAGGCAGTTGGAGAAGTTCCTCCACGCGACGGAAGAGTTCCACTGTGAAAGCCACTTCGGCCGGGCCGTGCATTTTCGGTTTGACGATGTAAATGGAGCCCTCGGACCCGTTTCGCAGGGGGTTGGAGGGGTCCCGACCGGGCAGCGCGGTTAGCGTGGTTAGGACGGCGTCCAGGATGCCCTCGCCGATCTCATTTCCCTGGGTATCGAGTACGGCATCGGTGCTCATGAGGTGGCCGACGTTCCGGACGAAGATGAGTGACCGTCCCGGCACCGTTACATCTTCCGCGCCATTTGGAGATGTGTAATGCCGATCGTTTGCCAGCCTCCGAATCATCACTTCACCTCCCTTTGTGAAGGTGTCTGCGAGGTCGCCGCGATTGATTCCGAGCCAATTGCGGTAACAGACGATTTTATCCTCGGCGTCCACGGCGGAAACGGAATCCTCGAAGTCCATAATCGTCGTAATGGCGGATTCGAGGAGCACGTCGGAGATGCCTGCCGGGTCCGTCTGTCCTACCTGTGTGGCAGGGTCGATAGTGATCTCGACGTGGAGTCCATGGTGGCGCAGGAGAATTGCCGATGGTGAGCTGGCCTCACCTCGGTATCCGGCGAGCAATTCAGACTGAATCAGACTGCTAAAGGTGCCGTCGGCCAATTTCACCGTCAACATGCCGTCGCGTACGGTGTATCCCACTGAATAGGCGTGTCGCCCTTCGTTCAGCGGAAAGAACTCGTCCAATAGCTCGCGCACATATGAAACCACCAGCTTGCCGCGTGCCGGATCGAATTCCTTCACTCCCGTTGCCGGGCCCAAGGCATCGGTGCCGTACAGCGCGTCATAAAGTGAGCCCCACCGCGCGTTTGCGGCGTTTAGTGCATAGCGGGCGTTCGAAATGGGCACAATCAGCTGGGGTCCTGCCACGCGGGCAATCTCCTCATCCACTCCGCGAGTGTGTACTTGTACGTCTTCGGGTTCGGGAAGGATGTAACCGATGTTCTGGAGGAAGGATCGGTACTCATGTTGATCGAATGGAACTGGGTGCAGTGCGTGCCAGCCGTCAATCTCGGCTTGGAGTTCATCGCGCCGGGCGAGTAGCTCACGGTTTCGGGGCGCCAAGTCCTGAACAATTTGTTCAAGACCACTCCAAAAGTCTGCCGCTTCGATGCCCGAGCCCGGAAGTGCCTCCTCCTCGACAAAACAGTGCAAAGCTGCGTCGACGGAGAGCCCTCCGCTTTGGATGCGTCCTTCCTGGTCCATCATGAATGTCCTTTCTTCGCAGCCAGGCCGGCAGTACCTGAAGCAGCAAAAATGGTTCCAGGGTTGAGGATTCCTGCTGGATCCAAAGCCCGCTTTACATTGTGTGAGATTTCAAGGAGGTCTTCTCCGATCTGATCAACGAGCCAGGGCCGTTTGAGTCGGCCTACGCCGTGCTCGCCGGTGATGGTGCCTTCCAGTTCTATGGCCAGGTCCATTACCTCACCGTAGGCGAGGTATGCGCGCTCCTTCATGGCGGCGTCGTCCGGGTTGAAAACAATCAGCGGATGCGTGTTTCCGTCACCCGCGTGGGCAATGAATGCGATGACCACATCCCGGGCTTCAGCGATCTTCTCTACTCCGAGAATTAGTTCTCCCAGTCGGGGGATGGCTACGCCCACGTCCTCAAGGAGCAACGTGCCCAAACGTTCGACGGAAGGGATCGCGATTCGCCGGGCGTGGGCAAACCGCTCACCTTCCTGTTGGTCTGTGACTTCAAATGCCTCGAACGCGCCGTGCTGTTGGAAGGCTGCCAGCATGGTCGTGACCTCGGCCCCGCTAGGGCTTTGATCATCAGAGCGCGCTACGACAAGGGCGGACGCGTGGCGGTGCAAGCCCATATCCAGCACGTCTTCAACGGCGTTGATGGACGTCGCATCCATGTACTCCAGCATTGATGGGCGGATGCTCGAGGCGACCTCAAGGATTGCGGCTGCAGCATCCCCGCTGCTGGAGAACCATCCAACTACTGTCCGCGCGGGAGGCGCTGCCGGCAGGAGCCGCAAGGTGAGTTCCGTGATAATTCCCAGCGTTCCCTCGCTGCCGACAAAGAGCTTGAGCATGGACAGTCCCGCGACGTCCTTAAGCCGCGGTCCGCCAATGCGTACGACCCTGCCGTCAGCCGTGACCACTTCCATGCCCAAGATGTAGTCAGAGGTGACACCGTATTTGACGCAGCACAGGCCGCCGGCGTTGGTCGCGGCGTTGCCGCCGATGGTGCAGATCTCGTAGGACGCGGGGTCTGGCGGGTACCACAGTCCTGCCTGAGCGGCTGCCGTCTTAACCTCAGCGTTGAGAAGTCCCGGCTGAACCACCGCAGTGCGGGTGACTGCGTCCACATTGATGCTGCGCATCCGCTCGGTACTCAACACTATTCCGTCACTTACAGCGGTTGCTCCTCCGGATAGACCAGTCCCGGCACCCCTGGGCACGACGGGAATCCGATGTTTGGCCGCCCACTGCATTGTGACCTGGACGTGCTCGGTGGTCAGGGGAAGCACAACAGCAATCGGCATACCAGCATTGGGATCGAAGGCGCGATCCTGTTGGTACGGCCCCATGGCTGTGGGATCCGTGATTAGGGCTTCGGGCGGCAGTACCGCGCCGAGTTCATGGATGGGAGCACCGGCGGTACCTTGTTCATCGGTAACTCCAAGTGGAGAACTTTGCAACTCCGCCTCCCGCTCAATGGCTGGGTATGACATGTCGTCGCTCCTTTTCAATCATAGTTAGGTCGAGAGAGTCCCTGAGGTCACTCACCGCGCTGCTCTCGTCGACGGCAGCGCTCCATTCACTCGGACCGCTGCCCGCACATCAGGAGTTACGTCCGTATGCGGACAAGATTCGAGGGTGTTAGTTCACCCGTGCCAGTTCCAAGGCCGCTCAACGCGGGTTTTGTAAAGCCGGTTTCAGGCCGGGTGATTGGCAAGTCCCCAGAGCCGGAGCGGAGCTGCTCCGAGCATTCACTACGCTGGTTCCCGCCGCAACGTCACCATGTCTCAACAGAGGCCCCACCAGCCGACGCTTCCAACATCCAGCTTCAGGGCTGTTGGTTCGGCGATCATGAAACGACGATATTTTCGCGTCCTGTGTTCCGTAGTCTGTGCGCCTACGTAGGGGGCGAAATTCGGTTGCTGGTAGAAATATCTTGTGGTCTAGTGCCGCCTCGAGGCCTGCGGTTCGAAGCTCCAAGACGGGCACCTCCTAGGTTGGATCATCGGCTGTCTAATGAATGAATTGCTGCACTAACTTTGAGCAATACGTGTGATTTGGTCAATTCGTTTTATCGCAACTGATCAACCTGACAGTCATAGTGGCATAGATCATGTGTTGATCTGAACGAAATGATTAGCATTGATCCCCTCCACTACCTGTGCGGCAAGACTGGCTGCCAGAAGGTACTAGGGTGGTGCCTTATCCCACACCTGCAGCCCTTTGGAGAACCCATCATGAGCACTAACGTCATCACCATAAATGGCCGAACGCCGCGTCTCGCTGCCGGCACTTGGATCGCCCCGACCGCCACCGTGGTCGGCGATGTCAGCCTAGGGCAGGGGTCGGGAGTCTTCTACGGTGCCGTGTTGCGCGCGGACATGGAAAACATCACGATCGGATCCGGCAGCAACATCCAGGACACGGCCGTCGTCCACGCAGATCCCGGATACCCCGCTCACTTGGGCGACCAGGTCAGCGTGGGTCACGGAGCGGTCCTGCACGGCTGCACCGTGGAAGCGGGCTCGCTCATCGGCATGAACGCGACCGTCCTCAATGGCGCAGTTATTGGGAAGGGGTCACTCGTAGCCGCTAACGCATTGGTGCTGGAAGGCACTGTTGTTCCTGCGGGTTCCCTCGTGGCGGGTGTCCCCGCCAAAGTGCGCAGACCCCTTACGCCTGGGGAAATCGAGCATTGCCGAGCGAACGCCGAAAACTACAAGGCGCTCACTAGTCAACATCTCGAAGCAACCGGCAAAATTCATGCTTCCGCCCATGATTCCCATGGACTCTGATGCACCAATCCAACATGTCGGAGGCGGGCCCTTGTCTGAACAGCTACGGCGCTCTCGCGCCTCACGCTCACTATCTCGGCGTGCGGACGGCGCCTGAAGCGATGCCCTGGTCGCTGAAGAGTCGCAGGAGACAGTCTCATGGCTGAGAAATCCCCCGGAGGCGTGCAGTCTGTTGAGCGCGTTTTTGAGTTGTTGGAACTGATTACTGATGCAGGCGGCGACGTCACGCTCAGCCAGCTCTCCTTATCGACCGATCTTCCGCTACCCACCATCCACCGTCTCCTGCGTACGCTAGTCACTCTCGGCTACATCCGACGGCTTCCCCACCGCCGCTACGCCCTGGGGCCCCGGCTGATCAGGCTCGGCGAAGAAGCAAACAAGCAGCTGGGCGCCATGGCCCGACCGCAGCTCACATCCCTCGTGGATCAGCTCGGGGAGACCTCCAACATGGCGGTGCTCGATTCAGACATGGTTATCTACGTAGCCCAGGTTCCCTCCCGGCATTCGATGAGGATGTTCACTGAGGTCGGACGCCGTGCCCACGCCCACGACACGGGCGTCGGAAAGGCTATCCTGGCCCAGCTTGACGACGAGGTGATCCGCGGCATCGTGCAACGCACCGGCATGCCCACTCCGACTTCCAAGAGCATCGGCGATATCGAATCCCTCCTGGCAGACCTGGGCAGGATCCGGGAACGCGGCTACTCTATTGACGAGGAAGAGCAGGAGCTGGGAGTCCGTTGCTTTGCCATGGCAGTTCCCGATGCACCTACTCCTGCCGCCATCTCAGTCTCCGGGCCGGTATCCCGCGTGGACCAGTCGTTCGCCGGGCGTGCCGTCCCGATGCTGCGCAAGGCCGCCCAGGCCATCTCGGACGATCTCAACCTCAACTGATCCTGCCGGCGCAACGGCCCGACCTATGCGCTGACGTCACCTGGCGAGGCAGGTACTGGTAGACGGTCTTTCGGCTGGTCCTGTACGCGGGCAAGAGCGACTTTAGGAACGCCACTGCCGGCGCGCCGGACCAGTTCGGCGGCATGTTCCGGTAAAGGGGTGGCCTTCTTTCGTCCCTTGTACGCACCGCGCTGCTTCGCCAGCGCAATGCCTTCCCGTTGCCGCTCCCTGATCAGGGAGCAGTGTCGCCTCCAACTGTTAGCAGCAGAAGCTGAATCTGCTGAGCATTGATCCTGTGGAAGCCCTTCGACACTATGGCCGTTTGGAGGCGCCTTGAGGTCCACAAACGGCCTTGGAGGTCCTCAAGAGTGTGCACTGCGACGGACGAACGAAGTTGGAAGGTCCGTCCGTCTGTTAGGCGCCGGCTTAGCGAACACAGAGGTGTGGCACTTAGCGAGCAGGCTCGTTGAGAGCGCAGCCAACTCCGTCGGCGATCGCCGGTGACAATGATTTCCTGGCGGCCGCTACAAGACGCCAGAAGGCATCCACCGCCTCGACCACGTCGAGGTCCCCCCTATATCGCCTCTGAAGCTGAAGCCCATCCTGCACGGCGATCCCGAGAGTGGCGATCATCTCCGGGGTAAGACTCGAAGTGCTCAGGTTGGTCTCCGAATCCGGCTCTCGGGTCTGTATCTGAGCCGAGCGATAGTGCTCCGCAAAATACTGGTGCGCAGGGTGGTCGCGGTCGATCGCCTCGGCCGAGAGAATGATGAACAGGGACGTCAGCCCCTCATGTTCCGCAGAATGGCGCGCAACCTCGCGTGATCGGGTCGCAACGTCTGTGGCCCGGAACGTTGACAGGTAGTTCGCGACGGAGGAGTCACGGAGACCAAGCACTTCAACAAGGAGTTCCTCCTTGTTCGCGAAGTAGTGGAGAAGCCCAGGCTGGGTAAGGTTCACCCGCTTGGCAAGTTCGCGCATGGATGAGTTTCTGTAACCGGACTCGGCGAAAAGCTCTGCAGCGGCGGCGATAATTTCCCGCCGGCGCTCAGTTCCCTTGCGATAGCCTCCCCGAGGTCCACTGCTTTGTGCCATGCCCTCACGGTACCCGAGACAGGCCGTCCAGCGAAACCTTGTCACGTGAATGGTTTTGGGCTAATGTCGACGCAGCAGGATCCAGAAAAGATAGAAAAACCGGGATGCAGCTCCCAGCATGCAGGCGCCAGTGACCGATCACAGGGCTTCTGACGCGAAGTTGTAATCCCGAGCACCAGAGGCGAGCAGACCGTCATTCGCTACGGCACTCGCTGAATCCCTATCGCATAAACAAAGGAGTAGCGAATGCGATTTACCCGAAAGGCTCTTGCCCTGGCTGGGGCGGTATCGCTCACCGTCTTGGCCGCAGGTTGTTCACCTAGCGGAGACGCTAGCGGGGGCGATAGCAAGCCGACACTCACCATCTCGACATTCAGCGAATGGGGATATGGGGACTTGATCGACGAATACCAGAAGCTCCATCCTGAGATCACTGTCAAGCACAATCGCTTCGCTACGAGCGACGAAGCGAAGGAACAGTTCCAGACCTCGCTCGGTGCCGGCTCTGGTTTGGCCGATGTCGTGGGCGTAGACAATAGCTGGATGCCGCAGGTCATGCAAAACTCCGAGAACTTCTTTGATCTCTCCTCTTCCAATGTTGAAGGCCGCTGGAACGACTGGAACGAGAAAATCGCCACTACTTACGATGGCAAGCTCTTGGGCTATGCCACCGATATTGGGCCGCAGTCCATCGCATACCGCGCGGACCTGTTCAAAGCCGCAGGCCTTCCAACGGACCGCGAAGAGGTAGCCGAGCTCTTCGGGGGTAAGGACGCCACATGGGATGACTTCTTCAAAGTCGGCGAAAAGTTCAAGGCAGCGGGAACGGGCCCGGCGTTCTACGACGACTCGTCTTCGGTGGCGACCAGCTGGGGAGACCAGTACAGGGTCCTTTGGGAGGACCCCGATAACGGTGACATTATCGCCGGCAACAACAAAGACCTGCGGAACATTTACGATACCGTGACGTCGCAGGACGACCTGTCAGCTCACATCGCTCGCTGGAGCCAGGACTGGGTCGACGCGTTCCAGAAGGACAAGTTCGCTGTCATGCCCGCACCTTCATGGATGCTCGGAGTTATCAAGGGCAACGCCGCCGGTGTTACCGGCTGGGACGTCGCCAACGTCTTTCCTGGCGGCGGCGTCAACAGTGGCGGGTCGTACCTGACGGTGCCGAAGCAGTCGCAGCACCCGGAGGAGGCTAAGGCACTCGCTGACTGGCTTACCGCCCCCGAACAGCAGCTGAAGGCTTTCAAGGCCACGGGCAATTTCCCCAGCCAGGTACAGGCGCAGAAGAGCGATGAGCTTCAGCAGGTGACGGACCCGTTCTTCAACAACGCACCGGTGGGGAAGATCCTGACAGACCGCGCAGCGGCCGTGAACGAGATCCCTTATAAGGGCGAGAACTACTTCGCGATCACGACGGCCTTCAATAACGCAATCAAGCGTGTTTCCGTGGACCGAACCCACAGCGCACAAGAGTCGTGGGACATGTTCGAAACTGAGCTGAAGACACTCGGATAAATCAATCCGACCGCTGGCACGGAGGCGCCGAGCGCGCCTCCGTGCCGCGACCAAAGGAACATTATGACTCTCTTAACCAAGGGATCCCCGAACACCACTAGGAGCCCGGCACAGATGCCGTCGCCATGGCGCGAGCGTCTGGGGCGGTGGGACATCAAGGCATCGCCATACGTCTACATCTCACCGTTCTTCGTCCTCTTCGGAATAGTAGGCCTCTTTCCACTCCTCTACACCGCCTACGTCTCGCTGCACGAATGGTCGCTTATAGGCGGCCAGGGCCGGTTCGTGGGCTTCGACAATTTCGCATTCGTCCTCGGACAGCCGGTCTTCTGGAAGTCCCTTGGCAACACCCTCAGCATCTTCCTGCTCTCCACTGTGCCCCAAGTTGTCATAGCGCTCGTTCTCGCCAACCTTCTGGACGCAAACATCCGTGCTAAGACCTTCTGGCGTATGGGTGTACTTCTTCCGTACGTTGTCGCGCCGGTTGCTGTAACACTCATCTTCTCCCGTATGTTCGCTGATCAGTCAGGACTCATCAACTCACTTATCGGGCTGGTCGGAATAGAGCCCATCGGCTGGCATCGGGATAGTTTGGCCTCGCATATCGCCATCGCGACTATGGTCAATTTCCGCTGGACCGGCTTCAACACGCTCGTGCTGCTGGCGGCGATGCAGGCAATTCCCCGTGACCTGTATGAAGCGGCAATCATCGACGGGGCGGGGCGCGTCAGGCAATTCTTCTCCGTCACGGTGCCGGGCATCCGCCCAACGATCATCTTTGTTGTGATCACGTCCACCATTGGTGGCCTGCAGATATTCGACGAGCCTCGACTGTATGACATCCAAGGGCTTGGCGGGAATTCTGGGCAGTGGAAGACGATCACCCTGTACCTCTACGAACTTGGCTGGAACCAGCAGAAGCTGGGACGCGCTGCGGCTGTCGCTTGGTTGCTCTTCCTCTTGATCATAGTGTTCGCGCTGGTAAGCAACTGGATATCAAGACGAATCGCCTCGGGGGATGATTCAACTGCCGCAGCCCGCAAGTCTACCCGTGCTGCCTCCCGCCAGCCCCAGCCTGCAGCCGATCCCTCCGCTGTCACCTCTTTACACTCCGATGACTCACCTGGGAGCAACTCGTGACTACGCCGTCTGTACCCTCCATCGAACAAACGGCCGGCCGAGCCGCGGCCAAGGCAGCGCGACGCCGCCAAAGAAGCGAGACGGAGGCAGGGCGCCGGCCAACTTGGTTTACCTATGTCCTGCTCGGGGCCGTGGTGCTGATTTCCGTCTATCCCCTGTACTACACATTCCTCCTCGCATCATCGACGCCTGCGGAAATTGCACAGAACCCCATCACGTCGCCCATCCCCGGTGGAAATCTAGCCGATAATCTCACCCGCATTTTCGAATCCGACATCGACCTAGTCCGCGCTTTCTGGAACTCGGTAGTCGTCTCGGCAGCGACAGCTCTCGCCGTTGTATTTCTCTCCACCCTGGCAGGCTTTGCGTTCTCCAAGCTTCGATTCAGGGGGCGCGCCGGGCTCCTCACTTTCGTCGTAGCCACTATGGCGATTCCGACTCAACTTGGGGTAGTGCCACTGTTTATCGTTATGCGGTCGATGGGACTGACCGGCAGCTTGTGGGCTGTCATCATCCCCGGCATCGCCTCCGCGTTCGGTGTCTTTTGGATGACTCAGTACCTTCAATCGGCACTGCCTTACGAGCTCATCGAAGCTGCCCGCATCGACGGCGCTTCAACTTTCAGGATCTTCCGTGCCATCGTGCTGCCCGCCGCCAGGCCAGCAGCCGCGATGCTCTCCCTGTTTACGTTCATCGGAGCATGGACCAGCTACTTCTGGCCCTCGATCGTACTGGGCAGCAGCAACCCGACGCTTCCAGTCGCATTGCAACTCCTCCAGGCCGGATTTTTCAAAGACATCGCCCTCATCATGTCCGGCGTGCTCATCTCTGTCGTGCCACTCCTGGCATTGTTCTTCATTCTCGGCAAGCAGCTCGTCGCTGGTGTTATGCAAGGAGCCGTCAAAGGATGACCCAGCCGGAAGCCGTGCTTTCCTCGCCAGCAGTAGTGCTTGGTCATGTCGGGATGCCTTGCATGATTGGGCCAGACCGTTGACCTTGGTTTGGCAGGTGCCACGAGGTACACCGTTGTCCACACCATCAATACCCGCGCCTAATCGCGCAACCATTAGAAGCGGCGGAAGTACCCCACCTCCATCGTTCTTCAGCCCCTCCACGTAAAAACAGCGGGCGCTACACCGCACTCACGAAAACGAGATGATGACCGACCTTAACAAAGTCCTCTCCCGCATGGATCTTGACCAGAAGATCGGGCAAATCCAAGGCATCGTCCCCATGGACATGACCGCCCAGTCAACCGGGTCCAATGTACTGGGCGACGTCATGTACGACGTTGAGGCGGTCGCCAAAGTTCGCCCACACGGAGTCGGCCATCTATCTCTCGGCGGCCAACTTACTGCAGACATCGGCATCCTACGTCGGGAGCTCGTGCGATTCCAGGAAGCTGCCCGTCAGGTGTCACCAATGGGGATTGGTGTATTGGTTCACGCTGAAGGCATCAGCGGACTGGTCCACCCACAGGGTCACCAGTTCGCAACGTCCTGGGGACAAGCCGCGAGTTGGAACCCACAGGTTCCGTGGACTGTTGGCGATATTGCTGCCCGCCAGAGCCGCGAGATCGGCATTCACCTCCTTTTCTCACCTGTTCTCGACCTGGCGAGAGACATCAGGTGGGGAAGAGTCCACGAGACGTATGGAGAAGACCCTGAGCTTGTCACCCGAATGGGTGTCGGTTTCATTCGCGGCGTCCAAGGTGTTGAAGGCCGAAGCGGTGTGCTGGCGGCCGGAAAGCACTTTCTGGGTTACGGAGTTTCGCTGGCAGGGCTAAACCAAGCGACCACACAGCTCGGTAAGCGCGAGTTGACCGATGTCTACGCCGAGCCTTTCCGGCGGGCCATCACCGAAGCAGGCCTCTCCATCGTCATGAACTCGTACAACGATCTTGACGGCATACCCGCGGTCAGCAACGCGTGGCTGCTTCAGGACTTGCTCCGCGGTCAATTGGGTTTCGAAGGCCTCGTCGTCAGTGATTACGGGGCGATATCCATGCTGCTCACGAGCTACCTCACCGCCGCGACACCTGGAGATGCTGCTGCGCAAGCAATTACAGCCGGCATGGACGTTGAATTGCCGAGCGCCGCAATGACTTCAGGTCTTCGACCTCTCATCGAGAATGGCACCTTCTCTGAAGAAACACTTGATCGCGCCGTGCTGAACGTCCTCACGGTCAAGCAGCGGCTCGGCCTCATCCCTGGCCTTGCCCCATCAGTTTCGTCAGATCAACAGCGTCCGATCTCCGACGGTGAGCCTGAATTGAAGGCGATCGAGGTCGCTGCCCAGTCGGTCACGCTGCTGGCAAACGATGGAATCTTGCCCTTACACCCAGGGCGGCAGAAGATCGCCGTGGTTGGGCCGGCCGCGGACGAACTGCGTATCCACTTCGGTGCTTACTCTTCCGTAGCTGACGGGGAAATGCCCTTCGCTGTCAGGGAGATACTCACCGGAAACGTACCTGGAATTGAGGCGTCACCCGATGTGCTGCCGGATATGTTCCAGACGCGGCTTCCTGGAGTCGAACCGATCTTCGAGGAAGGGGCCAGGCGCCTTCACCCCCTTGCAGCCACAGTGCTGGGAGCGCTGGCGGCCATCGATACAGACGTCAAGTACCACAACTACGGAAGCCTAACTGAGCAAGATTCCTTTATTCTCGACGATTTGCTCTCCGATGTAGAGGACGCTGATGTCGTCATCGCCGTGGTGGGGGAGAGAACCGGTTGGTTCGGAAACCACACAGCGGGAGAAGGCAGGACGGTCGCCCACCCACAACTTCCCGGCGACCAGACCGAACTGGTCGATGCCCTTGGTGCGGCCGGGAAACGCGTTATCACCGTGGTCATTTCAGGACGCCCACTGCTGCTGGAGCAGATCCACACGGCCTCATCCGCAGTGGTCCTCGCCCCACTCCTCGGTCCCTCAGCGGGCGAAACCATCGCCAATATGATTTTCGGCCGGATTAGCCCAAGCGGACGCACACCGTCAACCTTCCCACGTTCGGCCGGGCAGATTCCGCTCTATCACGGTCACCCAATCGGCAGCGGTTACGACCATCCTCACCTAAAGAGATACGGCTACACGGACCTTCCCGACAGCACACCGCTTTATCCCTTTGGCCATGGCCTCGCTTACACCACTTTCGATATGTCCATCACCGACATACGGATTAACGAAGAGCGGCTGGAAGTCGACGCAACCGTCAGGAACACCGGTACGTACGCAGGGACAGCAGTACCCCAGCTGTACGCCCGCGATGAAGGCGCCTCGGTCGTCCGCCCTGTCCGGCAGTTGCTCGACTTTGCCCGTGTCGAGCTGGGTCCGGGGTGCGATCAAGTGGTCCACCTTTCCGCGCCTCTCAGCCGCCTCGCATACACCTGGCCGGACGGGCGCCGCGGTCTTGAGGCAGGTACCGTCACCCTCCTGCTCGGATCCTCAAGCGCCGCAATAAAAGCAACATCGACGATCGAGGTCCCCGAAGTCTTCATCGACCGCACCACCCGTTAGCGGCAAATCCCTCCGCACAGTTGAACACCCCACCTGTAAAAGCACCCGAAACGACCAAGCCAGGATCTACCCGGCCTTTCCTCAGAACCACGGCTCGCCCCGAATTTCAGCACGACCCGCAAAGGAACAACCATGTCTTACTCACTCCAGCTCTACACCCTCCGGGATGCCATCGCACAGGATTTGCCCGGCACCATCAAAAAAGTCGCAGAGATCGGCTTCACGCAGGTTGAGCCCTACAACTTCGTGGCTACGGCCAAGGAACTCGGCGCAGCCCTGAAGGAGAATGGCCTGACGGCACCGTCCGGCCACGCGCCCCTCATGAGCCATGACCAGGACGAGATCTTCGCAGCGGCGAAGGAACTGGGCATTACCACCGTCGTCGATCCCTACAGCCCAGCGGACAAATGGCAGAACGCCGAAGACATCCAAGCCACCGCAGCCAAGCTCAATGATGCAGCTAAGAAGGGCGCCGAATATGGCATCCGCGTCGGCTACCACAACCATGAATGGGAACTGGAAGCCACGGTGGAGGGGCGAACGGCGCTGGAATACTTCGTCGAGCACCTCGACCCGGCTGTAATCCTTGAGGTGGATACCTACTGGGTGGCCGTGGGCGGCCAGGACCCGGTGGACATCCTCGCGAAGCTGGGTGACCGGGTGAAGTTCATCCACATCAAGGACGGTCCCCTGACCACGGACACCAAGGCCCAGCAGCCCGCCGGACAGGGCAAGGTCCCCGTCCTGGACGTGATCGCCGCCGCGAAGTCCCTCGACGTTGGCGTGGTGGAATTCGATGACTACTCCGGCGACATCTTCGACGGGATCACCCAGAGCCTGGCCTTCCTCAACAACAACACCGCCACCGAAGGAGCCAAAGCATGAGTTTCGCACCATCCACCCGCAAGGGACCGGTTGGCGTTGCGGTGATCGGCGCGGGCAACATCAGCAAGGCGTACTTGGACAACCTGACGGTCTTCCCGGACCTGAAGGTCCTGGTGATCGCTGACCTCTTCGAAGAGGCCGCCAAGGCACGAGCCGAGGAATACGCGATTCCGGAGTTCGGTTGTCCGGAGCTGGCACTGAACCATCCCGACGTCGAAATCATCGTCAACCTCACCATCCCCGCCGCCCACGTGGAGGTGGCCACCGCAGCGGTGAACGCCGGCAAGCACGTCTGGACCGAGAAGCCCTTCTCCCTGGACCGCGAATCCGGGCTTGGCTTGCTCAAGGCTGCCGACGCCGCGGGTATCCGGCTCGGCACTGCGCCGGACACGTTCCTGGGCGCCGGGATCCAGACCGCGCTGCGGCTCATCCAGCGCGGCGACATTGGCACCCCGCTGACCGCCATGACCACCTTCCAGACCCCCGGCCCGGAATCCTGGCACCCTAACCCCGCGTTCCTTTTCCAGCATGGCGCCGGCCCCTTGTTCGACATGGGACCGTACTATCTCACCACCCTGGTCCAGGCCTTCGGCTCCATCCGCAAGGTGGCCGCCGTCGGGTCCAAGGCCAAGGAGGTCCGTGTCATCGGTTCCGGGCCCAAGGCGGGCGAGGAATTCACCGTGGAGGTCCCCACCCACGTCTCGGCGATGGCCCAGTTCGAATCCGGTGCCTCCTCGCACAGCGTTTTCTCGTTTGAATCGCCACGGGAGCACATGGGTTTTGTGGAGATCACCGGCACGGAAGCCACCATCTCCCTGCCGGACCCTAACTACTTCACCGGCGACATCAGGCTCTGGCGCGCCGGTGACGAGGACTGGACCACCATCCCCGCCACCGGCCCTGTCAACGGCCGCGGCATGGGTGCCCTGGACATGGCCCGCGCCATCCGCGCCGGTGTGCCGCACCGGGCCACCGGCGACCTCGCCTACCACGTGCTGGACAGCATGGTCTCGATCTCCGAATCCATCGACTCCGGAACCTTCGTGGACGTCGAAAGCTCAGCTCCGGTTTCCACAGCCCTTCCCGAGGACTGGGCCCCGGAAACCGCAACTCTCTAGCTCAGCCAGCAGGAAGCAGCAGGAACACGCCGTGACCACTCCCGCACACCCAACCGCAACCCCGACTCCCCCTTCCCTCGGTGTGGCCGCCATCGGCTACGCCTTCATGGGGAAAGCCCACTCGAATGCGTGGCGGAACGTGGCGAGCTTCTTCGACGTCCCGGCCTTCGAGCAGAAGGTGCTCGTGGGCCGGGACGCCACCGCCGTGGCCGAGGCCGCCACCAAGTACGGCTGGGCCGAGTCCGCCACCGACTGGCGTGAAGTCATCCAACGCGACGACGTCCATATCATCGACATCTGCGCACCCGGCTGGACGCACGCCGAGATCGCCATCGCAGCGCTCGAAGCCGGCAAGCACGTGCTGGTCGAAAAACCACTCGCCAACACCCTCGCCGAAGCCGAACTCATGACCGCCGCCGCCGCCAAGGCACGCGCCCGGGGCGTCCAGTCCATGATCGGGTTCAACTACCGCCGCGTCCCGGCCCTCGCCCTGGCCCGCGAACTCATCGCCGAAGGCCGGCTCGGCACGGTCCGGCATGTCCGCGCCGCCTACCTCCAGGACTGGCTCGCCGACGACCAATCGCCCATGACCTGGCGGCTCCGCAAGGAAACCGCCGGCTCCGGTGCCCTGGGCGACATCGCATCCCACGCCATCGACCAAATCCAGCACCTTACTAATGAGACGGTTAACGAGGCAACCGGGACACTGCGTACTTTTGTCACGAAGCGCCCCGGCAACCAAGGCCCGGAAGACGTCACGGTAGATGATGCAGTATGGGCCACACTTGGAATGACAGGGGAAGTCGGTGCGTCGGTTGAGGCGTCTCGAGTCGCCAGCGGCCAGAAGAACAGCCTTCGCATAGAGGTTTACGGCACTGCAGGTTCACTCCTGTTTGACCTGGAGAACCTCAACGAGCTCCGCTTCCTGGACGCCACCGTTCCAGCCCGGGAGCAGGGCTTCCGCCGGATCCTGGTCAACGAACCCGAGCACCCCTACCTCGAAGCGTGGTGGCCGCAGGGCCATATCATCGGCTGGGAACACACCTTCACCCACCAAGTCCGGGACTTCCTCACCGCCATCCGGGACCAAACCCCGCCCTCGCCTTCCTTCGAAGACGGGCTGCAAATCCAACGCGTCTTGGCCGCCGTCGAAGAATCGGCAGCCAACCGCAGCGTCATCACGCCGGTACTACAACCAATCTTCGCTGCACAGGGAGCCTGACCATGCCCCGCCCGTTTACCCTGTTCACCGGCCAGTGGGCCGACCTTCCCCTCGAAGAAGTCGCCCAACTGGCCTCCGGCTGGGGCTACGACGGCCTCGAAATCGCCGTCTCCGGGGACCACCTGGACGCCTGGCGCTGGGACGAACCCGGCTACGTCGACTCCAAGCTCGAACTTTTGGACAAGTACAACCTCAAAGTCTGGGCCATCTCCAACCACCTCAAGGGCCAGGCCGTCTGCGATAACCCCATCGACTTCCGCCACGAAGCCATCGTCGGCGCCAAAGTCTGGGGCGACGGCGACCCCGAAGGCGTCCGCCAGCGCGCCGCCGAGGAAATGAAACACACCGCCAGGCTCGCCAAGGCACTCGGCGTGGACACCGTCGTCGGGTTCACCGGCTCCTCCATCTGGCAGTACGTCGCCATGTTCCCGCCCGTCCCCGAAAAGGTCATCGACGCCGGCTACCAGGACTTCGCCGACCGCTGGAACCCCATCCTGGACGTCTTTGACGAATGCGGCGTCCGCTTTGCCCACGAAGTCCATCCCTCCGAGATCGCCTACGACTACTGGACCACCGTCCGCACCCTCGAAGCGATCGGCCACCGCCCCGCGTTCGGGCTGAACTGGGACCCGTCCCACATGATGTGGCAGGGCATCGACCCCGTCTCCTTCATCTGGGACTTCAAAGACCGGATCTACCACGTGGACTGCAAGGACACCAAGCTCCGCCAGACCGGCCGGAACACCGTCCTGGGCTCCCACCTCGCCTGGGGCGACCCGCGCCGCGGCTGGGACTTCGTCTCCGCCGGCCGCGGCGACGTCCCCTGGGAAGCCTCCTTCCGCGCACTCACCGCGATCGGCTACAACGGACCCATCTCCGTCGAGTGGGAAGACGCCGGCATGGACCGCCTCCACGGCGCCCCCGAAGCCCTCGCAGCACTCAAGAAGTACGACTTCCCCGCCTCCCAAACCAGCTTCGATGCCGCCTTCAGCAGCTAAGACTGGTGGGGCTACCGATCTCGGCGGTAAAGTTGCCAGAACAAGCCTGACTATGCACGGACTCTTGGTTAGCGGTCCGTTCGTGAAGGAGCTTAGGCCAAGTCCAGCCGTTCCTGGATCTGGCTACCAAAGCTTATGGTCGGTAATCTTACGAATTTGATTGCGCTAGTTCGAGCGCCTGAGCCCAGCTGGTGCGGGATTCGATGTGCGCGCGCCACTGCCGGACGGCTTTGGCGGCGCCGGCCCCCATCACGCCGACTAGCCTTTCCCCTTTGCGGTAAATCGCGACTACTTTCCCCTCCTCGATGTTCCCATGAAGAATCTGCACTTCGTCGTGGTCGCGGAGGTAGCCGTGGGCCTGAAGTTTGACCTTGTACTGATCCGACCAAAAATACGGGACGGCTGTGTAGGGAAGTCGGTCTCCTCCAAGGATTCGATCAGCGACGTGGAGGGCCTGCTCAACAGCGTTGGTTCGGTGCTCTATGCGCATTGAAAGATCGAAGAGTGGATTGTGCCATCTGGCGACATCCCCTACCGCATATATTCCGTCGCCGGCTGAGCAGTCAGCTGCGCAAACAACACCGTCGGACAGGATGAGAGTGCTGGCTCGGAGCCAGTCCACTGCTGGCTCCGACCCAATCGCCACAACAACCAGGTCAGCGTTTTCCGTCCCGCCGGATGCGAAATGTACGCCAGTGACTCGATGTCCGTTAGTTCGTAGGGACTGCACGAGCGCGGCTTTGCCCGTGCGAAGGCGGATCCCTTGCTTTTGATGAAAGGAGGTCAGTTGTTGTCCCACTTCACTGCCGAGCGCGTTCTCCAGAAGTGTTGGGGTCTTGGATGCCAGAACAACGTCAACTCCTCGTTGTATTGCCGCGGCGGCGATTTCGGTTCCGAGGAAACCTCCTCCGATGACAACGAGGCGTGACGCTGCTGAGAGCGCTGCCTGCAGGTGGAGTGAGTCATCGACTGTCCTCAGAGTGTGGACACCGGAGATGTTGTTGGATGCCGGAAGGTGCTTGGCGTTTACTCCCGTTGCAATGATGAGACGTTCGAATTCAAGGTCTGTGCCGTCTTCAAGCAGCACCTTCCGGTGATGGCTGTCGAGGTGGACCGCAGCAACTCCGCGGCGCAAGTCAATGCCGAGGTCTTGGAGGTGGTTGGGCGGCCGCAGTGCCAGTGCTTCCACTGAGACTTCATCATGCAGCGCCTGCTTGGACAGGGGTGGCCGGTCATAGGGTTCGTGGTTTTCCGCGCCCACGAGCACAATGTCGCCCTCGTGTCCCCGCGTGCGCAGGGCTTCGGCCGCGCTCAAACCAGCTGCCGAGGCGCCGACAATCACGGTCCTGGGGGTTGGGTGATTGGTACGGCTCATTGCTTGGACAGTGTGATGACAGCTGCCGGGCAACGCACCGCTGCGTCCCGCAGCTTCGATTCCTGTTCGGCGGGAGGTTGCGCGTTGAGGACGACGACAATGCCGTCGTCTTCATTCTGGTCGAAAATTTCGGGTGCCGCGATGGCGCACACGCCAGCTCCAACACACTTGCTTACGTTGATGTCGAAGTTCATTTAATTACCTCATCCCAGTTGATCATCAGCTTTTTGATTCCGTATACGAGCATGTCGTTCTTGAAGGGGATATCCGTTTCCGGGGTCTCTACCCTCAGGCCCGATAGCCGGCGGAACAGCTCGGGGAGTGCAATGCGCAGTTCAAGGCGTGCAAGATGCTGTCCCAGGCACTGATGCGGTCCGTACCCGAAGCCGAGATGGGCAGAGCGCCTTTCAAGGTCCAGTTGGTCACCATCAGAGATAAACCGGTTATCCCTGTTGGCCGATTCAAGGACCACAGCCACATGTTCGCCCGCGCGGATTGTCTGCCCGGCAATGGTGGTGTCCTTGACCGCTTTGCGCAGGACACCGTTGTGCACAATGGTGAGATAGCGGATTAGCTCATCGACGCCTGTTTCCATGACAGCCGGATTTTGTAACTTTGCAGCTTGATCCGGGTGCTGCAGGAGGGCGTAGGTGCCAAGAGTGATCATGTTTGCCGTGGTGTCATGACCTGCGGCCAAAAGCAGGAGCGCTACTCCTTGGAGCTCTGCGGCATCCATGGGGCGCTCGGTGGGTTCCAGGATGAGTCGACTGAGCAGGTCGTCACCGGGATTCTCCAGTTTCGACTGGATGAGGTTCGCGAAGAAGCCCGCGCTCTGGATGGCTGCCGCTTGGCGTTCCTCGAGAGGCAGGCTCAAATCGACTTGAGAGGCCGTAGCGTACTCAAATTCGGATCGTTGCCCCTCGGGCACTCCCAGGATCTCGCTGATCACCAAAGCGGTGACGGGCAGCGCGAACTCGCGGTAGAGGTCGAGCGGCCCTTTCTGCTGGCCGATGCGGTCGATGTGTGTAGCGACGAGGTCCCTGATGAATGGCTCGAGACGCGCTATCCGTTTGACCATGAACTCCCGGGCCAGGCGGAGTCGGAGCCGGGAGTGGGAATCACCGTCATGCCTGAGCATGACGCCCGGTGGCGGGGGTGCGCCAAGGTTGTCTTTGTCGCCCATCAGGTGGGATGAACTGGCGTCTACATTGCTGAAGGTCTCGGCGTCGCCCAGGACTGTACGCGCGTCCTCATAGCCGCTGACGAGCCACACATCGAAGCCTGCAGGAGTGCCGACCCGCAGTACGGGGTCTGAGGTGCGAATACCTTCATACCTCGGGTCGGGATCAAATGGGCACCGGTTGGTCGGAAGCGGCACGGATGCCGGTGGCGGCTGCTGAATTGTTGATGTCAAAGGAATCGGCTCCTGTATCTGCGGGGCGACGACGTTATTGCTGTTCGGCTTCACGTGCGGCTGGGATAGTTACAGCCTCTCGTCCAAGCCGCAGGAAGTAAGCCCGCCGCTGTTGTATTTCAGATACTGCATCCGCAGTACCTTCGTTCTGTGCCTGCCGGTATTCCAGCCGGTGACTTTTAGGCTCCCGCGGGCGGGCCTGGTCCCAGCACGTGGGACCGAGCGGCCCTTTAAGGGATCTGATTGGTGGATTCATGAGTTCGCTGGCAGGCGGACCTCAGTCCTGTACGGTCCTGTCTGCCAAAAGAGGACGTAACCGTCAGCAGCCGTCCGATCGCTCTCAGTCGTGGTTTCAGCTCCGGTCCGTTTTCGGAAGCCCGGTTTTCGTCGGCACTCAGATTCTGACTCTTTCGTGGATTTCACCGCATGGTACGGACACGTCGACTGCAACCTGAAAATCGGTGATGCTGCGCCGGGTAACGGAGATACCTGTGCGGCTCCTAACCGCTTCTGGGATGAGTTCCTGAACGGCGGTGCTGATAGCTGTGTCTTTCGTCTTTGCGTCCTTGACCTGTACGTCCAGGACCTGGGGATAAGGGTGAGGCATCGGGCCCTCCAGATTGCCGCGGCAAAGCAGCCGACGGATTCGGTTATGTGCATATTGGGGGGATGGCCGAGCAGGCCGATAACCAGCTAAACACTCGCATTGGCACGCGTCAATAGTTGTCTCTTGGGCGAACTGCGGTAGGCTGGGTATGTCGTTGAAGCGTGTCAATGTGGCCACCCGAAGGGTCCTGGCGCAGGGAGAGAAGGGGAGCCGTAATGACAGGCAGTGCTGACGTTGCTCTTCGTGCAGGCGTTTCCAGGTCTACAGTGAGTCAAATCCTCAACGGCCGCGCCCACTTGTTTTCTGAGGAAACGGTCGCAAGGGTCAGAGAAACTGCGGCCGCTATGGGCTACCGCCCGTCGCTGGCCGGACGAACACTGGTCCGTGGTAAGAGCGACATCGTCATCACACTCATACCGGACATCACTTTTGGGCCGACCGTTCGCGAATTCGTGGATCTCCTGACAGAAGGGCTGGCGAAGGAAGGCCTGACGAACTTGCTTCGTCTTTCGTCATCGGAGGATAGCCTCCAGGACGCGGTCCTTGGGCTGCGTCCGCACTCGATTGTGACGATGGCACCGCTCCGCCCTGAAGACATTGAGCGGCTCGAAAAGCAGGGTATTTACGTGATTGGACAATCCCAGGCTTTCCAGGCTGCGGCCGACATGGCAATCGGCCGCCTGCAGGCTGAGCACCTTCTAGGCCAGGACTACAAGCGGATTGCTGTTGTCCGCCCGCGATCGAAACGGGAGCAATACAGCGCTCCGGAACGTGAGAAGGGAGTGCTCGAATATGGCGGCCTTCACGCTATGGAAGTTCTGCCTACCTTGGAGATCGGCCTGACCAGCGACGAAGCTTTGAAAGCAGTGCGCAGCCTTCCGGCGGGACGGGTTGGTTTGGCGTGTTACAACGATGAGGTGGCCCTGGCGATTCTGGGTGCCGCTCTTCGAGAAGGGGTCAGCATTCCCGCGGAGATGGGAATTATCGGGGTCGACAACTCTGTGATCGCCCGCGCTTCGACTCCGACAATAACGTCCATCAGCATGGACCTGGAGCTAAACGTACGCGAACTGGTCAGCCATGTCGTCTCCGGCCAGGAACTGCGGATCCCGCCTGAAGCAACGGATGAATACGCGCGTGGTTTCACAGTCATCCAGGGAGGCACCACCCGGCAGTAGGACTAATTCCTACTACCAATGCAGTACCAACGCGCCTGCGTTCGACGGATGTCCACAAGGTGCTGTCCTCAGATCATTGGTGAAGGGTTTAAAACACACCCTTTCGATCAATATTGTTAGGACTTTCGCATGGCTGCATTTCTTGCCCGGATTGGGAGGCTGGCGGGCCGTCATCGTATCGCTGCCATTACTGTTTGGCTGGGTCTTCTGGCTGTAGTTTCGGTCGTTGCATTGGGCGGGATGAAATTTAGCGACGGTGCCTTCGACGTGCCGGGTACCGAATCCAGCAAGGCCATGGGCCTGCTGGAAGAACATTTTCCGTCCGCACCCACCGGCTCCGGCGAACTGCAGCTTGTGGTGCAGGCGCCTGCCGGGACCGGCATAACGGCCCCCGGGCCGGGGGATTCTCTGACCAAGGCAATCGAGCAGCTGCGTTTCCTGCCCAACGTCAGCCACGTCCTGGACCCAAGGGACCCGGCCCGTCCGTTCCTATCCGCCGACGGCACGACAGCGGTCATCCAGGTATCCCTTGAAGGGTTAGAGGACTCACAGCGTGAGACTGTGCAGGAAAACGTCACCGAAATCGCGGAAGGGGTCCGCGGGCAAGGGCTGACGGCCGAGGTGGGCGGGTCCCTCGCCTCGGGTATTCCTGAGATCCTCGGGCCGTCTGAAGCCGTCGGGGCAGGCATTGCTTTTCTTGTCCTAGTCTTGACCTTTGGCTCCCTTGTCGCGGCGGGCGCGAACATGCTGAGCGCATTAATTGGCGTCGCAACTGGGATTCTCGGAATCCTTGCCTATTCGTCTATCAGCCCCATTGGCAATGTCACGCCGATCTTGGCTGTGATGCTTGGCCTCGCCGTCGGCATCGATTACAGCCTCTTCATTCTTGCCCGCTTCCGTGCGGAGCTGCGCGGGGGACGTACTGTTGACGCGGCCATCGGCAGGGCGACTGGCACGGCAGGCTCTTCAGTTGTGTTCGCGGGGGCGACGGTCATCATCGCCCTGGCCGGACTCATGGTTGTTGGCATTCCGTTCATCGGAGAAATGGGTCTAGCCGCGGCCTTTGCAGTCGGCGTGGCAGTGCTGATGTCACTGACGTTGCTGCCTGCTTTGATGTCATTTATGGGTCTTCGGGCTCTGTCCAAGCGGGACCGCAGGGAACTTTCCGCTGCCGAGCCGGCACCTGTTTCTACACGGGTGGAATTCCTCTCCCGTTGGGCGCAGTTCGTTGTGACCCGGCCTCTTGTCTCAGTGGTTGGTGGCACCCTGCTGCTCATCGTGATGGCCTTGCCATTGCTGTTCATGAAAACAACCCTTTCTGTATCTGGCGGCGAAGACCCGGAATCCACGCAACGGGCTGCCTACCAGATCGTCGGCGACAAATTTGGGCAGGGCTCACAAGATCCCCTCGTGGTCCTCGTGGAAACCCCTGAAGGCGGTCTGCAGGAAAGAATCCCTGAAATTCAGGAGTTCCTGGCAGGGATAGACAACGTGGCCCTAGCGGTGCCCGCAGGCGTGGCCAGCAGCGGAGACGCGGCGATAATGTCCGTGATGTCCGAATCCGGTCCCCTCGATGACCGGACCATGCAGTTGGTGCGGGACATCCGCGCCGAAGCACATAACCTTCCCGGAGCCAACCTGTACGTCACCGGAGCCACCGCATTGGGTTTGGATGCGGACGCGCAGCTCAGGCAGGCTCTAGGACTTTACGTTGCCCTGATTGTCGGTCTTTCCCTGATTCTGCTGGTCATCCTGTTCCGTTCCGTGCTCGTTCCCGTTGTTGCCACGGCTGGATTCCTTCTGTCTTTGGGTGCGGGACTGGGAGCGACCACCGCAGTGTTCCAGTGGGGGTGGCTGGGGGACGTCATCCAGGCTCCGCAAGGAAATCCTCTGCTCAGCCTGCTGCCGATTATCCTGACCGGTATCCTGTTTGGTCTTGCCATGGATTATCAGGTGTTCCTTGTTACCCGGATCCAGGAGGCATACGGGCAGGGAATCCATCCCAAACAGGCAATTCTTCGCGGTTTCAAAGCCTCCGCCGGCGTGGTGGTCGCCGCCGCAGGCATCATGGCGGCGGTCTTTGGAGGGTTTGCCTTGAGTCATTCTTCCCTAGTCGGTTCGATAGCCCTTGCCTTGGCCGTGGGTGTCGTTGCCGACGCCTTCATCGTACGGATGGTTATTGTTCCCGCCGCGCTTGCTCTCTTGGGCCGCTCTGCGTGGTGGATGCCCAAGTCGTGGTCCGCGCGCCTGCCCGCACTTGATGTCGAGGGCCATCACCTCAATGCTGTGGAACAGCAGGAAGCCAGGGGTACTGATGATGCCGAACAGGACGCAGTCGACGCCGAGCCAGTCCCCATTGGACGCCGCTGACATGACGCTCACTCCCCGGCCGGGTTCTCGGTGGGAGGTGGCGCTCGATGCTGCTGCCGTCCTCGCCTTCCTGTCGGAACTCATGAGGGGGGCAGCGGCCGGAACCTATGAAGGCGTCATCCTGGTGGCAGCGATGCTCATCGCTGCTGCCGGGCGTCGGAAGTTCCCGGCCTCTGCCGCCGCCGCGGCAATCATTGCCAGCGGCTTGGTGGCTGGCGTTCCCGGAGCAGCCATACCTGTCTGGGTCATAGCGCAAGTCTGTATTTTCTCGCTCACGCTGCGCCGTTCCGGTGTGGCCTCGGTTGCTCTTCCGGTATTACACGCCTGCACCCTCTATGTCGGCGGTTTGGTCTTCTTGCGGCTCGAACCATTTGACGTGGTGTCGTTGAGCTTGCCTGTATGGACGGCAGCTGCCGCTTCAGCCGGGTACGCTCTGCGGTCCCACAACGAAACAATCTCTGCTCTCCGGGATAAGGTCGCTGCGTCGGCCGCGGCGAAGGACAGCGAAATCCAACGCAGACTCGGCGAGGAACGAATCAGAATCGCCAGGGATCTGCACGACGCGGTGGCACATAATATTGCCATTATTAACGTCCATTCAGGGGCCGCTGAGAAGGCACTGGATCAGGACCGGGAGCGGGCGAAAGAATCGCTCGAACAGGTGCGGTCAGCAAGCAGGAACGTGCTTAGGGAACTCCAGGACATACTCCTCATTCTTCGTTCCGCCGGCCATGGGGATGATGCCGGACCTATCCCCAGCGTAGAAGGCATCCCAGCCCTGCTGGAGAGCTCACGGGAGCTAGGCCTTGCAATCGATGCCACCATCGAACCGCTGCCCGGTGTTTCTCCAGCGGGGGAGGCCGCGCTGTATCGTGCGGTTCAGGAAGCACTTACCAACGCCCATCGGCACGGAAACGGGCGGGCGCAGCTTGTACTCGACTCGCAAGGCGGATCCATTGTCCTGACCATCTCGAACACCTACAGGCCCGGCCGTGACCGTCAGGGCGGCTATGGCTTGATAGGCATGCGGGAACGAGCCGAATCCGCAGGCGGCGACCTGTATACCCAGGATGAAAACGGTACCTTTCTGCTGAGGGTCACTCTGCCGGCCATCAAGACGAAGGAGAGAAAATGACGGCGGTACTCATCGTTGATGATCAATCCATGATCAGGGCCGGCCTGCGCGGCATCCTGGAGAACTCGGGAATCACGATTGTGGGCGAAGCTTCTGATGGACGTGAAGCTGTCCGCATGACCCGGCAGCTGAAGCCCGACCTGGTCCTCATGGACCTGCGAATGCCTGTTCTCGATGGCATGGCCGCAACCCGTGCCATACGCAGCGATGAGACCCTCGCGGAAGTTAAGGTTCTCGTCCTCACAACGTTCGACGGCGACAAGGACGTCATCGGAGCCCTTGGAGCCGGTGCATCGGGGTTCCTGAGTAAGGGCGCAAGCCCTGACGAACTGGTCGCGGCTGTCCTGGACGCCGCCGCGGGGCAAACGACCCTGTCGTCAACTGCGGCGTCCGCAGCCATCCGCCACATTTCTGCCACAGCGCAACGGCCACCGGCTGCGCCCGACCCGCAGTTACTTCGGCTCGTCAGCCAACTAACGCCCAGGGAGCGGGACATGGTGGCTGCTGCTGCCACCGGCATGGACAACCCTGCCATTGCCCGCGAACTTCACATTTCACCGTTAACGGTTAAAACGCATCTCAACCGGGCGATGACAAAGTTGGGTGCAAGGGACCGTGGACAGCTTGTCGCTCTGGCGTTTAAATCCGGAATAGCCCAGGTATAGCCTCACGGAGTGCGGGCAGGCAGGAGACCTGCCGCCGCTGTCCTGTCTCCGGAATCACAGGGAAACAAGTGGGAGCCGGTCCGAAAGGACCGGCTCCCACTTGTATAGTGCCTTGCTAGATGGCGACCCGCGTCCCAGCGTTCTGAACTTTCGCCACCAAATCATCGACTACTGATTCTGGTAGCTGCCCTTGGCTGTAATAGGCCATCTGTGCGAGGGTCATTCCCATTGCAGGGGCGAGCATCTCTTCGCTTGCCCCGCCCATCATTGCCCGCAGCAGCTCGCCGCCCACAGGGTGGTCGAGCCAGTCACGAATCGTGCTTTCGGCCGTCACCGGGGCGACGTCCAAGGTGTCCACATTCTTCGCTGCCGCGATTTGGGCGGCAAAGTCCTCGTACGACCCGGTCTCCACCAACACGGTGCTGAAAAGCTGGCGGTTCGGTCCCGGAAGGTGATCCCTGCCTGTCAGCGCTACCTTGGTCTGCAGGGGCGTGTCCGCTGACGAGCCTCCTATGTAGAAGCGGATGAGGCCCGGCTCCACAACCCAGCCCTGTTCAGCATCCCACAGCGCGAACATACTTGCCGGGACGCTCACGGTAATTTTTGCGGCCGTTCCCGGGTTCAGGGAGATCCTCCGGAAAGCGACCAGGACCCGCCCGCGCCGGGCGGTGCTGCCGATCACATCCCGGCCATACACCTGGACGACTTCCTCGCCGGGGCGCTCTCCAGTGTTGGTGACGGTAAACGTCAGACGGATTGATGAATCGGTTGCTGCTTCGTGCGCCTCCGCCACCAGATCCCGGTAGGCGAACTGGGTGTAGCTGAGCCCATGTCCGAAGGGGAACACTGCGGTTGTCTCCCCATTGAAGTAGGAGCTTGGCTGCAGTGTTCGCCAGTAGGGGAGCGGGGCTGAGGCAGCGGACTGCAGCATGGACATCGGCAGCCGCCCGCCGGGGTTCACGTCACCGAAGATCACCGAGGCCAGCGCGTTGCCAGCTTCTTCACCGCCAAAGAAGGAGGAAATTATTGCCGGCACGGCTTCCGTCATCCACTTCAATGCGTAGGGGCGTCCGTGGCTGAGTACCACAACGGTCGGGGTACCGGTTGCCGCAATCGCTTCCACCAGTTCACGCTGCACTCCGGGCAGGGTGCAATCCGTGCTGTCGATTCCCTCACCGACGGTGCCATAGGAACCAATACCTGCCTGGTCCCCGACCACGACTACGGCCACATCTGCTGCCTGTGCTGCGGTGGCTGCTGCGTCGAACCCGGTTCTGTCTTCTGTGGCGACGGGGCAGCCCCGTTCGTAGAGAACCGTGGTGTCGTTGCCCGCACGACGCTTAATGCCTTCAAGGAAGGTAACTACGGGAACCGACTCGACCAGCAATTTTGCCTCGTCCGCGCCGGCCGTCGCTGCCTCTGCGTTCTCGAGGCGCGCCTGGGGGTCAGCGGCCAGGGCGAAGCGCTTCGTCATGCTGTCGAGCACCTGGTAGCTGTAGTTTCCGAGCTGGCCCATCGGGCGGTCAGCGTTGGGACCGATCACCGCAATTGTGCGTACCTTCCCGTCGAGAGGCAGCAAGGGATCAGCTCCGTTAACGGGCTCATTCTGCAGCAGGACGACGGCTTTTTCGGCCAGGGTACGGGCTAATGCCCGTTCGTGCGGTGAATCCAGGGTTTCCGGAACCTCATCCAGGTTCGTGTAGGGCTGCTCGAATAGACCGAGCCCGAATTTCGCCCGAAGGACGTTGGAAACTGCCCGGTCCAGATCGGCTTCAGCCAGCACCCCGTTCCTGACAGCTTCAACGATCCGCCCGGAGTTGACGGCGTTGTCCAGGTCCAGGTCAACGCCCGCCCGCAGGGCCTGGGCAAAGGCCTCGCTGCTGTCCGCGACGGTCCCGTGCTTGGTGTAGAGCTGGGACACCGCATTGAGGTCAGAGGTCACAAGGCCCTCGAATCCGTAGTCACGGCGCAGCAGGTCCTGCAGATACTTTTTTGAACCAGTTACCGGAACACCGTCGAGTGTATTGTAGGCGGGCATAACGCCCTTGGCCCCGCCGGCGCCGATCGCCATTTCGAAGGGCACCCCGTGGACTTCTCTGAGCTCGTTTTGGCCGATCTGCGCCGGGTCGGTATTCCGCCCGCCGTCGCTGGCACCGTAACCGATAAAGTGTTTCAGTGTCGCGATGACGGGCGCATGGTGGTCGGTATCCTGCAGCCCGCGGACAAAAGAGGTTGCCATGGATCCTACGAGGTAGGGCTCTTCGCCGTATGTCTCCTCCACACGTCCCCACCGCGGGTCGCGTGCCACGTCAGCCAACGGGGAAAGAGCCTGCCGCACTCCGATGCGCGCCATTTGCGCGCCAATGGCCCGGGCCATTTCTTCGACCAGTTCGGGCTCCCAGGTGGCAGCCTGGGCGATGGCGTCGGGATAGGTGGTTGCGTCCCGCACTTTCAGTCCGATGAGCGCTTCCTCGGCCAGCAGGACCGGGATGCCCAGACGGGTATCCTCTATGTGCTTTCGCTGAAGTTCGTTGCCTTTTTCTGCGGCTTCGCGGGGTGGAAGGCCCAG
Organism: Arthrobacter sp. Soil761; assembly: GCF_001428325.1. Classification (NCBI taxonomy): domain Bacteria; kingdom Bacillati; phylum Actinomycetota; class Actinomycetes; order Micrococcales; family Micrococcaceae; genus Arthrobacter; species Arthrobacter sp. Soil761. The sequence goes on from NZ_LMSF01000033.1 coordinate 41,320, forward strand.
CGTCGACAGGGCCGCTGTCGCACTGCCCCATCCGGTCGAGGGCGGGTTGTGGACATCAACGGCTGATCCAAAGGGGGACGCAGTCTGGGCGGCCTTTTCCTCCAGCGTCATCCGTCCCAGCAGATCCTGCACCCGTTCCTCGATGGGCAGTGCCGGATTTTGATAGGGGTGCACTTCGGAGGTCATAAGACGCTCGCTTTCATTGGTGAGGGTTCTGTTGGCTGTGGTGGTCACAGTGCGTTCGCCGTCGCGAGGGCGCCCAGGATATGAAGGCTCGGCTTGGGAATGCGTTCGAAAGTCTCCCGATTCACTGCAACGAGACCAAAAGTCGGTGCCCAACGGCCCCACTCGAAGTTATCGAGCAGGCTCCAGTGGATGTATCCGAGTACGTTCGCACCCTCCGCCATGCAGTCCCGAAGGTGGTTCAGAGCTTCATTGATGTAGGCGATCCGGCGTTCATCGTCTGCTGTGGCAATGCCGTTTTCGGTGATCACAATAGGTGTATCCGGCAGGACCTCACGGGTGTGCCGTACCGCGATGCCAAGCGCATCCGGCCGATATGCCCAACCCATAATGGTGTTGTCCGGGTGTGGCGGGTGGCGAACGATTCCGTCGGCGTCGATAGGCTGACTTGTGTATGACTGAACGCCGATGAAGTCATCACCCCTTGCCGCTTCCAAGTACATGTCCTCGAAGAGGTACTGGATCTCCGTGTGCTTATCCTCAGCACCGGGTGTCACCGTAAAGGCCTGGTTCGCGACCGTCCAACCGACTTTGGCGGTGGTTCTGCTGCGAACGATCTTGGCCGCGGCCTGGTGTGCGCGGATCAGTACGCGGCCGATTTCCGGGTCCGGGAGGTAGCTCTCTTCCGGGTCATACACCTCTCCAGCGACGGCCAGACGGCGCTGCATGCCATGGTTGATGGCAACAACGTTTGGCTCATTGATGGTGCATACCCACTCGACGCCCTCAAGGATGGTGCAGGCCTGCTCAACATAGCGGGTAAAGAGGTCCACGGCGTCATCGGCCAACCATCGTTGCTCGTCGAACCACAGGGGATGTGTGAAATGGTGCAGGGTCACCACGGGTTGAAGTCCGAGACGCTGGCACGCCTCGATCATCCGCCGGTAGTGGGCCAGTTCGGCTTGTGAAAACCTGCCTGGGCTGGGTTCGATGCGGGACCATTCAAGGCTGAAGCGGTAGGTGTTGAACCCCGCCTCAGCCAGAAGTCGCATGTCCTCTTCATACCGGTGATAGCTGTCGAGTGCGTCACCGCTGAATTCCACACCGTGCTCGGCTGCGTCGAGCTCGAGCTTCCAGAAGTCATTATTGATGTTGTTGCCTTCCACCTGGTGGGCAGCTGTCGCTGCCCCCCAGAGGAAACCGTCGGGGAAACTGCGTGACATGGTTGGCTCCTTGCCGGTAGGTCTGTTCTGTATCCGCCTGCAGCGCGAGGTATGCAGGCAACGCATCTTGCTGCACTCCGAGGCAGGGAAGGGCACCGCTACTGGGGGCGGGTCCGGAGAATCAGCGGGGATCCGCCGAAGCTCCCTGGGGTGCCCGGTCTTCGGGCCCGGGGAAGAAGCTCGTTGGTCATAATGGCTCCATTGGCATCCGGTGACTGACGCGTTCTGGAAAACGCGGACCTCTGTGTCATTCATAGCGAGGGTACTGCCCCTTTTGACGCGCGTCAATGCGCTAGTGCCGCTATTGACACGCGTCAATTGCTGTGTTTCGCTGGTCTGAATCAATAGCAAGACTGCGGATTTCAGTACCCGCAACCGGAAGGACAAAGATGACCCTGGCGTCGCGTGTTACAGAGATGTTGGACCTGGACGTTTGGGAGTTTTCCGTCGGAGCCTCCGACAGTTGGTCCTTAGTTCGGCTTCCTCACGATGCCATGATTCACGAACAGCGGCGGGCTGATGCAGAAGGAGGCGCTGAAGTTGCCTACTATCCGGGCGGCCGGTACGCCTACAGGACAACCTGGCGCGCCGGTGTGGACCCGGCGCCTAACGTCGCGTTGCGGTTTGAGGGCGTTCAGGGCGATTCCACTGTCTCAGTGAACGGCACACCTGTCGGGACGCTTAGAAGCGGTTATACGGAATTCGAACTGTCGATAACCGATCATGTTCTGTGGGGCCAGGATAATGAGGTCCTTGTCGACGTCGACAACTCTGCCCAACCTGCAAGCAGATGGTACCCGGGGTCAGGCCTGTACCGTGCCGTGTCACTCGTCTTTCGGCCAGCGGTCCATTTCGCTGCGGATGGTCTGCAGTTGCGGACGAAAGCGACCTCAAATGAGGCGGCAATTGTCGAGGTCGAATACGGACTGGTGAACGCCGACGCGCGCGATACCCAGGTCGTTATCGAGCTTTCGCACGAAGGACGAGTCGTTGCCGCCGGCGCCGGTGGCGGGAGCACCGGTGCTGTGGCCCTGCGCATCGACCACCCGCATGCTTGGTCGGCGGAAACGCCGCACCTCTACGAACTTGCCGCGCGCCTCGAACTGGATGGCTTGGTCGTTGATGAACGACGCGAAATGGTGGGTCTGCGGACAATTTCCGTTGACACCCATTACGGGCTGCGGATCAACGGCACAACTGTCCTGCTGCGTGGTGCGTGCATCCATCACGACAATGGGGTCCTGGGAGCCGCAACCCACAGGGCAGCAGAGTACCGCCGCGTCCGGCTGCTCAAGGCGGCAGGCTTCAATGCAATCCGCAGCGCACACAATCCCATGTCCAGGCACCTGCTGGATGCATGCGACGAACTGGGCATGTATGTGCTCGATGAACTGGCCGACTATTGGGTAGTTCCGAAAACCAAGCACGATGCCTCATGGCGTTTCCGGGACACGTGGCGGGAGGACGCGGACCGTATGGTCGAGAAGGACCGCAATCGCCCCTCCGTGATCATGTACGCCGCCGGCAATGAGATCCCGGAGACTGCCACGGCTGAAGGTGTGGCCCTTACCCGCGAGATTACGGAATACCTCCACTCCATTGATCCTGACCGGCCGGTGACACTGGCTACCAACCTTTTCCTGAGCACCCTGGTGTACATGGATAAGTCCCCCTATAAGGATTCGTCTCCGGTTGAGGGCGAATCCTCCATGGCGGGGTCTACCGAGGCGAATGTGATGATCAACCAGATTGGCCGCATGATGGATCTGGTCTCACGGCTTCCCCGTGCGGACAGGGCTACCCGGGACGCGTTCGCGGCCGTGGATGTGGCTGGTTACAACTATGGCCTGGGCCGTTACAAAGGGGACGTGCGCCGGTACCCGGAGCGTGTCATCCTTGGTTCCGAAACCCTGCCCGGCGATGTTGCACGTGCCTGGCACCTCGTACAGGAAAACCCCGCGGTCATCGGCGACTTTGTCTGGGCGGGTTGGGAGTATCTGGGGGAGGCCGGAGTAGCCGTGTGGGTGCCCGGGAAACGCGCCGGCTTAGCTAAACCCTTCCCATACCTAATTGCAGGTCCTGGAATGTTCGACCTTATCGGGCAACCGGACATCACGTTGCGGCTCGCCCAGGCAGCATGGGGTTGCCTGGACGCTCCAGCCATCGGCGTACGACCCGTGGACCGCAGTGGCGTTGCCATGGTGAGGTCAGCGTGGCGCGCTACCGACGCCGTAGAAAGTTGGTCCTGGCGAGGATGCGAAGGACGCAAGGCAGATGTTGAAGTGTACTCCGCAGATGACCACGTCGCCTTGTTCCTCAACGGCCGCCGCATAGCCCGCAGACGGGCAGGGCGAAAGCAGGGGTATCTTGCCAAATTCACCGTTCCCTACGAACCGGGGAATCTGACCGCGATTGGGTACCGCAACGGTTCTGAAGTGTCGCGCACAGAGCTCAGAAGCGCCAGTGGAGAACTTGGACTACGCGTCACGAGCAGTGCCGGCACGGTTATCGCGGACGGTGCGGATCTTCTCTTCGCCGACCTTGCTATCACCGATCGCAGTGGAGTGGTGGAGATGCTCGCGGATGAACAGGTGGTTCTGGACGTTACGGGGCCCGGAGAACTCATCGGTTTCGGAACTGCAGCGCCCGCCTCCGAAGAGGCCTTCACGGGCAACACCCGCACGACATTCCGCGGACGGGCCTTGGCCGTCATCCGCCCCACCGGAAAGCCAGGACTCATCACAGTCAGTGCCCGATCACAAACCTTGGGTGCCGCCGATCTGGTAGTTGAAGCGCTCGTGACCGGTTCCTTGGAAGAATCTACCGACCTCGCCGCAGGCGCGCTCACCAGCTAACCCATAACCTCGACCTCGGAAAGTTCTGTCAATGACCAATCAAACACAAGCCCAGACCGGCGCCACTGTTGATACCAGTGCCATGACTGAAATAGCTGGCATGCCTGCCGACCGAAAGGCCTCCCTGCTGTCCGGGCAGAATTTCTGGGAGACCGAACCCATCGACGAATTGGGCCTTCCTGCAGTGACCTTGGCCGATGGAACCTACGGATTGCGCCACCAGTCAGGACGCCACGACCACCTCGCAATGTTCGAAAGCGACCCAGCCACGTGTTTCCCTCCCGGCGTCGCGATTGGCTCCAGCTGGGACCCGGGTATAGCGTCGCGTTTGGGCTCCGCCATCGGCAAAGAGGCCCTCGCCCAAGGCGTACACATTGTCCTTGGTCCGGGAATCAACATAAAACGCTCCCCGTTGTGCGGACGAAACTTCGAATACTATTCGGAAGATCCTCACCTCACCGGGGTACTGGGATCCGCCTTCGTTAAGGCCCTCCAGTCCGAAGGCCCGGGAGTCTCGGTCAAGCACTTTGCAGCGAACAACCAAGAGACGAACCGGCAGACGATCAGCGCGGACGTTGATGAGCGGACGCTTCGGGAGATTTATTTACCGGCTTTTGAACGGGTTGTCACAGAAGCACAACCAGCGACCGTCATGGCGGCCTATAACAAGATCAACGGACAGTTTGCGTCGGCAAACCCCTGGCTGCTGACCGAGGTGCTTCGTGATGAGTGGGGTTTTTCCGGAGTCGTTGTATCCGACTGGAACGCTGTAACGGACCGCGTGGCAAGCCTTCGGGCAGGATTGGACCTCGAAATGCCAGGAGGTAGCGCCGCGCATGACCACGATGTTCGTGCAGCGGTGCGCTCAGGTGAGCTGGACGAACATGAGCTCGACGAGAGTATCGCCAGGATTGCCGCACTGGCCCAGTACGTTCCCGAATCAACGACAGATATCGACTACACCGCCCAACATCGCATTGCTCGAGAGCTTGCAGCCGACTGCGCGGTCTTACTGAAGAATGAGGCTCAAACCCTGCCATTGAAAGCAGGCACCCGCCTCGCAGTCATCGGCGAGTTCGCTGCCAAGCTCCGTTACCAAGGCGGAGGCAGCGCGCATGTCAATGCCACCCACCTGGACCAGCCCCTTGAGGCTATACATGCCCTCGCAGGAGAGCATGAGGTGACGGTGACCTATGCACAGGGTTTCGCGATCGGCGGTGATGAAGACGCCACGCTGCGGCAGGAGGCCCTTGATACGGCCCGGCACTGCGATATTGCGGTGATCTTTGCTGGCCTGGACGAAGTGGCTGAGTCCGAGGGGATGGACCGCGAAAACCTCGATTTGCCTGCGGCCCAATCGGAGCTGATCGCTGCGGTAGCTGCCGTCGCACCCCGTACGATAGTCGTCCTTTCCAATGGCGGCGTCGTCTCTCTGGAGGGGTGGCATGACGACGTCCATGCCATCCTCGAAGGTTTCCTGCTGGGGCAGGGAGGTGGGCACGCAATTGCCGATATCCTATTTGGCCGCACGAACCCTTCCGGGCACCTGGCGGAAAGCATCCCGCTGCGGCTGCAGGACCACCCCAGTAGCCTGAACTTCCCGGGCGAACGCGGGCACGTCAGGTACGGCGAAGGCGTGATGGTCGGCTACCGCTACTTCACCACCTTCGACACAGCTATCCGATACCCGTTCGGTCACGGCCTTTCGTACACCTCTTTTTCCACTTCAGCCCCCCGGGTGACAGTGACATCAAGTGAAGACGTCACAGTCAACGTCGATGTACGAAATACCGGAGACAGGCCCGGCAAGCACGTGGTTCAGGTCTATGTCGCAACCCAAGCCGGCCCCGTGCGACGTCCGGCACGGGAACTGCGGGGGTTCGATAAGGTGCACCTCGAACCCGGCGAAACGAAGACTGTCACGATCGACCTTCCACGACGGGCCTTCGCCTACTGGGACATCCAGTATCGTCGCTGGGTTGTCGCCCCAGGTGAATACCGGATTCAAATTGGCACTGATGCCCACACCATCCTGCATGACGAGAGCCTCACGCTGACCGGCGACCTTATCGTCACCGAGCTCACCATGGAGACCCCCATGGGTGAATGGTTTGAACACCCCCAAGTGGGCAACCGCGTCATGGAAGCACTCGGATTCAATTCGGTCGAAGTCTCTGCCGAACACCTGGCCATGCTGTCGTCCATGACCATGACCCAGTTCATCAACATTTCCGGCGTGCCGGTTCCAGAGGAAACCCTGGCGCACCTGATGCGCGACAGCCGCCCGGCCTGAAATCCCCAGAACCAGGAATGGAAAGCCCAGTCAACGGTTATCGGGCGCAATCCCGAACAGGCGTCCAATCGCACTGGCCAAGACCGTTCTCGCTTCAGGTAGGACCCAACGCCCAAATCCGTAGCAGGCTCGGCTTCGCCAATGGAGCCTATTAGTGGAAGAAACCAACATGCATCAAACTCCAAGCACCGTCGTAGACCAGTGGACAGGCCCCTACCTGGCAGTCGACGGCCAGCCGTTCCTGATCGTTGGCGCCGAAGTGCACAACTCCAGTTCAAGCACCCTTGAAGCGATCGCGAGTTCTTTCGCAACCATTAAACTGCTTGGCGCCAACACGGTACTTGCCCCGGTCGCCTGGGATCTTTTCGAACCGGAAGAGGGCAAATTCAACTACACCCTCATCGACGCGATGATCGCCACAGCGCACGAGTTCGAGCTGCGGCTGATTCCGTTGTGGTTTGGTTCGTGGAAGAACGCCGCCTCCACCTATGCACCGCACTGGGTCAAGAAGGACGTAATGCGCTTCCCCCGGGCTGAACTGGCTGACGGACGCCGCATCGAGCACGTTTCCCCGTTCTCGTCCGAGGCGAAGGCCGCTGACTCCCGGGCCTTTGCCGCGCTTATGCAGCGGCTCTCTGACACCGACCATGAAGGCACCGTCCTGATGGTCCAGGTCGAGAACGAAGTCGGACTCCTCGGAGCATCCCGGGACCACTCGCAAGCAGCGCAAGCGGCTTTTGAAGGGCGCGTACCCGCTGCAGTGATCAAAGCCGTCTCGGCTGATTTCGGCATTCCGGTCCATCAAAACTGGCAAGAAAACGGATCCCGAACCGAAGGCACCTGGAAGGAGGTGTTCGGTGAAGGAGACCGTGTGGACGAGGCCTTTATGGCAGCTGCATATGCTTCCTACGTGGATGCTGTCGCCTCCGCGGGAGCTCAAAACCACAGAGTTCCATTGTTCGTAAATGCCTGGCTGGATGCAGACAGCGTCCTGGACGGCCCAGTCCCACTCGCGGGCGGCAAGCGCCCCGGTGAGTACCCGAGCGGAGGACCGGTCGCCCCGGTCGCACCGATCTGGGATTCGCTGGCCCCAGCTCTGGATTTCCTCGCCCCTGATATGTACGTAGATGACGCCGAGCCTGTCTTCAGTGCCTTCTCCGCCAGGAAAGGCCGGCTGTTCATACCCGAATTGCGGGCCGATACAGTCGGCATCGCACAAATGTTTTCCGCAGTCGGCGGCCACCGTGCACTAGGGGTATCCCCGTTTGGCGTCGATGACATGGACCCGGACGCGGACAGCAGCACGGGCCTCAAAGACGCCTATTACCTGCTCTCGGCGGCGGCTGCCATTATTCGTACGAACCCTGAAGCCCGGATGCAAGGCTTCGTGCTTAACGACGAGACTCCGTCAGCCTCTTTCCAGTTTGGCGAAACGGCGCTTCAGATTAACACCCAGTCCGACTGGAGCCCGGCACTGCCCACCTACCCTGCCTACGGGTTGGTCATTGAGGACGGTGACGGGGCTTTCGTCATCGGTCGCGGTTTTTGGGTCACGCCCTTTGCCGGCGAAGGAGCCCCAGTCTCCTTCCTTTCGGCAGCCGAGTATCGGCTGGAGGCAGGTGAACTGATAGTCACCCGCCGTATCAATGGTGATGAAACTGCGTCGGGGACCCTGGTTCCTTTCCCGTTCGTGGGCACACCTCCGATGTCGGACAGGGCTATCCCCACCAAACTCCCTGAAGCGGGAATCGTTAGGTTCAGCCTCTACACCTACTGACCTCCCGCTCTGCACAAGACCGGGGGCCGGGCAAGGGTACGCCCTGCAAGGGGAACGTCGGACAGGCACGCCCTGAAGTCGCCGGCGACACGTCCGCCCCCGGTTGCAGGCGGACCTGGGACACATATCAGAGATCAATGTCCTGATAATGCACCCCAAAGCACTTAATTCATTCGACAGAAAGGCCAGCGACATGCAGGTTTACGGCAAAACGTTCGTAGTGACGGGTGGCGGCAACGGCATCGGCCGCCAAGTAGTGCTGGGGCTCCTCCGAAAGGGAGCAACGGTTTCCGCCGTCGATCTGAACGCCGATGCGCTCGAAGGAACACAGGCCTTGGCAACCGGAACAGGCACACTGAGCACCCACGTGGTAAACGTGACTGACCGTCAGGCCGTCGCAGCGCTACTCGAAGACGTCACCAGCCTCCACGGCCACGTCGATGGCCTCATCAATGTAGCGGGCATCATTCATCGCTTTGTGCCTGTGGCTGACTTGTCATTTGAAGACTTTGAGCGCGTAATGAACGTAAATCTCTGGGGCACCGTGAACATGTGCAAGACGTTCCTGCCGGCCTTAAGGTGTCGTCCCGCAGCGGCCATCCTTAACGTATCCAGCCTCTCAGCCTTGCTCCCATTCGCCGGCCAAACATTCTATGGAGCGACAAAGGCTGCTGTTAAGCAGTTCAGTGAGGGTCTTTACCAGGAATTGAGCGGCACGGCTGTTGCAGTTACGACTGTTTTCCCGGGAAACATCAGCACTGACATCAGCGGAAACTCAGGGGTCAAAGCGATCGACCCCAAAGGCAGAAAAGCACCTTCCACCACGCCCGAAGCAACTGCGGCCAAGATCATCCAAGGCCTGGAGAGGGGCAGCTTCCGAGTGTTGGTCGGCACGGATGCAAAAATACTCGACGCAGCCGCGCGGATGTCATCCCGTATTGCGACCGCTTTCATCGGGCGCCAAATGAAGTCGGTCTTGTGATGGTGTCGGACGCGGGCTGGCAGCCAGTTGACGACTGGACCGTTCTCGCAGGCCTGGAGGTGGAGGTTTGGGACAAAGACCGCCTTGTGGACCAGGGAACCGTAGATACAGTCACCGCGGATGGCGCAATTTTCTGGCTTAAGCACTACGGCATTCTGCAGCGCAGGGCCATTGAGAAGGTTGACCACCGCTACGTGAAGGTAATCCCGGTCCCGCAGATCATGGAAGGAACGCTGCGGGACGACCATCCGGTGACCGCCGCTACTGGCAACTAATGGCGGTCACCGGCTAATAAGCGCATGAGAGGACTGTTCTCCCCGCGAAGGGGTCGGTCGTCTCCTGTCGCCGGTCCGGGGACTAAGACCATGAGACGCTCGCCTCGACACCGGGCCCCTCGGCAGTGATGGCAACCCGAGGGCTGCAGGCGGGCGCTTTCAGGCTGGCCCCTCACTCCTCACTCGGCGGCTATAGCCTTCAGCTTCGGCTTTGTTTGAGGAGCGTCTTCCTCCCCACTGCTCGCCTGCGACGACGCATCCCGAACCCTTCTTCGTCCCGAACGTCGCCATGGCAATAAAACATCGAACGCGATCTGCGTTAGCCGCTACTGCCTGCGAACAGGCATTGGTAGTGCATGAGAAATCGAAGTTGCCCTCCGCGCGCAGTGCAGCTGCTTCCGCTATCTCGACAAGCCAGCGTCCCTCCCGCTTGGCAACTGGGGATGAACATCGGCGAAGTGTGAAAGCGTCCGGGTCGTTCGTCGCACCTTCCCGCACACGCGTAGGCAATCCAACGAGGTAGCAACAGGCTCATCGACCAAAGCAATCTGTCCCTGTGACGGCCGCCAGGATTTTCAGGCAATGCGTTGGGCCGCTGGCTTCTTGGTTCCTATGTTGGGATAGCAGCTCGAGGAGTACTGCGTTCTCAATGGTAATTTTCATATCTCGGCTTACCGGGACCTGGCACAAATCCCCTCCTTGGTTCGCAAAGATTGGACCCGAGAGTTTCGGCAGCAGGGATCGCGCGAAAAGAGTGGTCCCTTACCTCGTTGACTGCGCCAGGGACATCGCAAAGCACCGGATATCGGTGGTATTCAGTGACAGCCAGGCTTGGCCTCATGATCTTTGTGAGGCCGAAGCGGCCACCGTCGAACCAGTGATGGTTCGGCGGTGGCCGCTTTGATGACTCAGCCTGCCAGTGCCGCTTGAAGATCACCCCTGAGACCTACTGGGGCTCCCGGCATACTCTCGAGAATGGTGTTCACAGACTCTGGCCTGCAGTCCAACTCCGTCGTTTCAACGGGGAAGTGAGGAAGGTGCTTGGTGATGGCCCGAAGCACGGCATCCCAGACCTCCGGATGCTCGGCCACTTTCATCAGCGGTGAATCCAGAGTGAACGACGGGCGCTGGCCGTACGGCTCAGCAGCTTGGTACTGCCACTTGTGGTTGCCCGAACTTACGTCTTCGACGGCATTTTCCGGATGCAGGGGAAGGATGACTGTTGCTGTCGCACCTGCCGGTATCTGCGCTTCCACAGTTACTACATCGGATTCGACCTGCCACATGACTTCGGCGCGGCCCCGCGTGGTTTCATGCGCTGTTCTTGCCCATGTCAGTCCTCCTCCGGGCTGCGGAGCAACACGGATGTGTTCCCACCCGGGCGACAGGCGTTCCAGGCCACCCACGACGCGGTGCAGCCAACTAGCCACGGCACCAAGCGCGTAATGGTTCAGGGAGGTCATCCCGGTCGAGTTCAGAGTACCGTCGGGACGGATCGCGTCCCAGCGTTCCCAGATGGTGGTCGCACCCATGGTGACCGGGTAAAGGAATGAGGGGCATTCCTTTTCCAGCAGCAGCCGGTAGGCGGCTGACAGGTGTCCTGTGCTGCTCAGGGCGTCTGTGACGAGGGGTGTTCCCGCAAAACCTGTGGATATGCGGTACTTGGCCTTCTTTACGATTTCTGCCAGGCGGTTGCCGGCCACTTGCTTTTGGTCTTCGTCGAGGATGCCAAACATGATGACCAAGGCGTAGGCGGTTGCAGATTCATTGACAACACGGCCGGCCGGTGTGACGTATTCGCGACGGAATGCGCTGAGGACGCGTTCGTGCAAAGCACGGAATTCGGCTTCGTCCTGCCGACAGCCAAGTACTGCCGCAGTTTCTGTCATTTCCCTGGTGGTCTTCACCAGGTAGGCCGAAGCAACCAGATACCGATCTGTCTTCCCCCCCGCCGCATTGGTGGCAGGTGCGTCTGGATCCAGCCAGTCGCCAAACTGAAAACCCGCAGTCCATAGCCCCTGCTCGTCAAGCAGCGAACCGATCTGGCGGATGAGGCTGGTCATCGATTCGTAGCTGCTGCGTAGGATTTCCGCGTCGCCGTACTCCTGGTACAGCTCCCACGGCAGACTCACGGCTACGTCGCTCCAGAGGGCTGTGGGTGCCGAAGGGCTGGTCATAACGTCAGGTACGGTCCAAGGAACGTCACCGGTTGCCTTCTGCTCGACGGCCAGATCTGCGAGCCAGGACCCAAGCACCCCCCGCACGTCATACAGGTAGGTTGCGGTCCTTGAAAAGGCGTTCAGATCACCGGTCCAGCCCATTCGTTCGTCTCTTTGCGGGCAATCCGTCGGGACGCCAACAAAATTGTCGCGCATCGACCAGACCGTATTCTGGTGGAGTTTGGTAACGAGTTCGTCGGAAGTCTCGAACCAGCCGGCGCGTGGCATGTCGCTGTGAACAACGACGGCCTGAAGTGCGTCCGCCTCCAGCTCACCGGGCCATCCTTCGACCTCTGCATATCGAAAGCCGTGGAACGTGAACTGCGGCTCCCACACTTCCTCGCCTTCACCGCTAAGAGTGTATCGATCGGTCGCCTCAGCAGTACGGTTCGTCTCCCGCTCCAGTTCCCCGGACGGGGTCAGGACCTCAGCATGGCGGAGCGTGATCACTTTGCCGGCCTCGCCAGAAACTTTGATTCGCACCCATCCTGAGATGTTCTGACCAAAATCAACGATTGTTGTCCCGGAGTCGGTGACGCGGAGTTCGACGGGTGCGAGTTCTTCAATGCGCCTGATGGGTGGGAAATCAGCAACCACCAGGGATGACAGGGGCCAGTCGACTGGCTCGATCGCCGCCCATTCGACATCCTCGAAACCGGCTTGTGTCCAGCCCTCGGGTTCCATTCGGGCGTCGTAAGTCTCGCCCGCATAGATCCCATTTGCACGAACCCCTCCGGATCCCACCCGGAATTCGTCGTCAGTTGCGATGACCTCCGTCCGGTCAGGATACTCAAGTTCCACCTGAGCAAAGAGCGCGGGCCGGTCCGAGTAGTTGTGGCGCAGGTTGTCCCATGTCAGAGCCCCTACAGCCCAGCCCTCACCGACAACGGCGCCGAACGCGTTGGCACCCGGGGCAACAAGCGAAGTTACGTCGTAGGTGCTTACTGCCAGGCGGTGCCGGTACGAGGTCCACCCTGGTGCGAGAACTTCGTCCCCCACCCTTGTGCCGTTGATGTACGGGACCACGATACCGAGTGCCGTTACACGTAAAGTAGCGCGAATAGGACGTTCTGCAAGCTCGAATTCCCTCCGGAAGTATGCTGCCGGATCATCAGCGTCCGAGGCTTTCGCCGGGCCGACAAAGGTCCCGTGCCATTGGCGTATTTTTCCGTCGCCTTGTTCGTCGCGGTCGGTACCGGGAGGTTCCGTAACGATGCTAGTCATCGAGAGCCTTTCTCCTGCTTGGCTGTGTGTTTAGGTGGCCCAGTGAGAAACGTTTGTTCTGGGTGCCGGGAATGGTCATTGAAGGAGGCGCGGACCGACGTCCGCGCCTCGATGGATTGTTATCTCGCCCCACGCACCCGGGCAGCAGTGATAGCAGCACCGAGGCTGAGAAGGCCGCCAACGATGAACAGCGCGGTGTAGTTAGCCCCCGTACCGCCGATGGCGAGGACCAGGGGTGCCATGACGGGGCCCACAGTGCTGGCGAGGCTTCCCGAGAGGAAGTAGATGCCCATCCATTTGCCGTTCTCATTCCCCTTCGGAACAACGTCTGCCGCGAGTGCCAGGTCTACCGAGTTGAAGGCTCCGACACCTGCTGACAGCACAACACCGCCAATAATGTAGGTGAGAAAGTCCGGGGAGATGGCAATCGTGATGGAACCAGCGGCGATCATTGCCGAGGACAAGTAGATAAACGGCTTGCGGCGCCGCAACCGATCAGACAAGTAGCCGCCGCCGAGGGTGAACAGGAGCGTCCCGAGAAGGCTGAGGCCGCCGACCGTTGCCATCTGCTGGCCTGCGGTCTCAGGGGTGAAGCCCATACGGTCCAACAGGAAGTAGAACTGGTAGGTCGAGAAGAAGGAGAATCCGATATTGAGTGCGAACTTTCCCACCCAAACCCATGCAAAGTCCCGGTGCTTTTTAGGGTTGAAGGCGAGGTGGCGGAAAATGTCCATCAGCGAACCGATGCGGGCTTCCTTGGGGGCAGGGGCATCGGGCACGGTCACCAGCCACAGTGCCGCCGCGACGGCAAACACTGCCACGGGCGCCAGGAAAAGGAGCAACAGGTTGCTCGTCAGGAAGCTGCCCGCCAGAGTTGCCACGACTCCGGCAACTGATGCTGCCACGCCGCTAAGGGAACCCAACCGGCCGCGCTGGTAGTCCGGCACGCGTTCGGCGAGGGTGGGATTTAGGGCTGCGCTGATTGCGCCGCCGCCGAGTTGGGCGATGATCCATCCGACGATAATGACCCAGACGTTTGGTGCTAGCGCGATGATGACGGCACTTACGAGTGAGAGTGCAAAACCCACAATGATGTAGGGCCGGCGACGTCCCCACCGTGTGCGGGTGGCGTCGCTGAGGACACCAAAAATTGGACCTGTCACGAGGCTGATGAAGCCGCCGATGCCAATAATGAGGCCAAGAGTCGCCTCTTTGGTCCCGGGGTCTATCAGCTGCACTTTATACGCGAGGCTGAACAATGTAGGCATGAACAGGACAAGGAAAAACCCGAAGTAGGTCAGCGCGAAAACGGTGGTGAACCACGCCCCGACCTTGGGGATAGCAGGCGCTTCTCCGACTGAATTCCGGGTTTCCGGGTGCTCTGCCAAGGCCTCGGCAGTGACACTCTGGGGTAACGCGCCCGGAACGACGTGGCTGGTGGATTCTGATTGATCTTTCATGACGGCTCCGTTGACATCCAAATTCGGGGGCGGCAAGTGCCACCACCGGACTACAGGAATATTGTAATTGACTCGTGTCAATGGTTCGCGGAAGGTCCCCTGAATAGGGGACACGACCGCATGACACGTGGGTAACGGCGGCACCCGTCGGGGTGCGCACCTCAGGACAAAGGCACACGCGGGAAAGGCTTAACTTCCGGCGACGCCCTTTACTTGGCTTCCCCTTGTGGCTTGCACTTTGGACCGCAAGGAATTGCCGGGTATTGATATCACATCGCGCAGTCGGGTTTGGGGTCGCGGCGCTGGTGTTGTTTTTTGGGGGCTAAGCTTTGTTGGCTCCGGATGCTTGAAGTTCCCGTTCACGCCCGGGGGTGCCCGCGTTCTCCAAAGTTAGATAGGAAATGCGTTTGGCGACAATCGCGCCGGCTGTCGGTTCGATACCGAATGTTCGTCCAGTGAAACCACCTGCTACTTCCGTCGACAGGTAACGTCCGTCCAGGGTGGCAAGGACTTGTTCGTCTCCGCCCGCCGTCAGGATGGAAAGCTCAACAAGGTCCGGTTCGTGGGCTGGATAAAGCGGGTTTTCGTCCGGTTCACGAACCGCGATCCGCAGAGTGACATTGCGGCTGTCCTCTATGGCCAGGTGGCCCAGAGAGGCGATGGAGGGACCGATAGCTGCAACGGCTTCGGCGCCCGTTTCACTAACCATGAGTCCGTACCAATGGGCACTATCGATTCTGAGAAGGAACCGGCAGGAACCGGCACTGACGTCGATTGTCGCTTCTGCAATCCATTCCCTATCGCGCGCCCTGGCCAGAAGCATGCCTTGAGGTTCATCTTCTTTAGGCGCATCGATCCTAATTCCGGCCGGCGTCTGACTTGAGACAACCTTCTGCAGATGCACGTTCGGCGAAATCCATCGCTGATCCAATTTCTGGGAGTCAAAATTGTCAACGAAGGAGTGCGTAGGAGGCGTTGGGGTGAATCTCTCCTCATCAATAACGGGCCACCCGTCGATCCACTCCACGCCCGCTAGGAACGTTTCGCGGCCGTTGACATGGAACATGGGGCTACGCCCCCGCGGCCGGACGCCCAGATAGACCATCGCCCAGGAGCCATCCTCCAACTCCACCAGGTCTGCGTGGCCCGTATTTTGTACAGTGGCGCTTGTGCTGCGGTGCGTCAGGATCGGATTGCTTGGCGCCGGCTCAAAAGCATCTTTCAGGGTTCGAGAGCGCGCGACGGTGACGGCGTGTCCCCGCTCCGTGCC
Source organism: Arthrobacter sp. Soil761 (assembly GCF_001428325.1). Classification (NCBI taxonomy): domain Bacteria; kingdom Bacillati; phylum Actinomycetota; class Actinomycetes; order Micrococcales; family Micrococcaceae; genus Arthrobacter; species Arthrobacter sp. Soil761. Next base: position 57,081 of record NZ_LMSF01000033.1, read on the forward strand.
CCCTTCAGCCAGGAGCAGATACCACCATCCATTCAGACGGTAAAGGTGCGGACCTTCCGGATGGGACAAACCAGTACCCTGCCACAGAAGTTTTGGTTCGGACAGCATGACACCGGTTTGGGGGTCAAGAGGTACGCTCGCTATGCCAAAAAGACCTGGCACGGACGACACCCACGTCAAGTGACAGACGCCGTTCTCGTCCCAGCACAAATCCGGGTCTATGCCGACAGCTCCTTCAACATAGACCGGCTCCGACCACGGGCCCGCAGGGTCCTCGGCCGACACAAGCAGTTGTCCCCGCCCGTACTCTAGAACGTTCGTGGTTACCAACCAGAACTTGCCGTGATAGCGAAGAGTCGTGGCGTAGACACCAGTACTGGGCGGAGCCATCCGGACATCAAGCTGACTCTGTCTATCGAGCGCGTTGGTCAACGGCGTCCACGTTGTCAGATCGGCACTGCTGTGAATCGGAGCTCCTGGCGCAAACTCAAAGCTGGAGTTGGCGATGTAGTACGTGCTGTCACGCCGGCAAATCGACGGGTCCGGGTAGAACCCGGCAATTATCGGCGTGCTGCTCATTAAGACTCCTAGAAGTGATGGGAGTTACATAGAATCAGGTCAATTGTCGCGTGTCAATAGGCTCATTGAAACGAATCATTTCGCGCTTAACCTCCTTGGGGCATATGTCTCTGGGCTTTAAGGAGCTTTTCCTCATCGGACAGTGTCTCCAGCCACTGCCCTTGGACCGCGCCATAGCACCAAAGGTTTCATCACGCCACCGCGGCTTTACGCCCCATCGACCCCGTATCCCGCCCACAGTCTCCAATCTCCTGCTTATTGACTGCGGCCGCCAACCGCTGGCAACTATCAGAGACAGGACCGATCTGAATCATTCCAATTCGTCACGGGGAGGCGGGAGTTCCAACCATCCACCCCTATTCCAGTGCCTCAAACGCCGATACGGATCTTTCGTCAAGCTATCGGCCGAGGCTGGGGGAGAGGTCATGCCTCTTCTTACTAGGGCTGTGAGGCCTGTAAAAATGGGTGCCATGGACAAATTTGAGGCCACGTCGGGTATGGGACAGGACTCTGTCCTGGAGGTTCGCGTGGCGCTGGTCGACAGCGAGCCTGAGATCTGGCGTCGATTCGAACTCCGGGGCTCGCTGACTTTAGGCCAGGTACACCGGGTCCTGCAAGCAGCATTTGGCTGGGAGGACGCGCACCTGCACAGGTTCGTAGCAAGCGACCCGTTCGCGCCGCTGCGGCCAGTCGACGGCGAATTTCCGGAGGTCCCGCAGTGGCTTGCAGGGCAGCAGTGCGAAGAACCGGGCGACAGGCCTGAGGAGGAATGTTCCCTGGATCAGCTGCTCGAGCTGGGGTCAGGCGAAGCGTTTTACGAGTACGACTTTGGTGACAGCTGGCTTCACCGGATCGAGCTGGTTTCCCGCCGGTCCGTGGGCGAAAATAATCCGCCGGCCCGGCTGATCGACGGCGCCCGGCGCGGCCCGCTGGAAGACTCCGGAGGTCTCCCCGGTTACGAGGAGATCATGGATGCCTTGGCCGACCCGTCGCATCCTGACCATGCCGAACAGGCCGCATGGGTGGCCGACATGACTGGATCTGCCGAACCATTTGACCCAGCCTTTCTGGACATCCCCGCCGTCAACCGGGCGCTGACCGGTCACTTCTGACTTACGGAAGCCGGGATTAACTCCACGAACTGTGGCAGGAAACAGCCCCCTCTAACGGCACTCCCCCCCCTGGTCGAGAGGGCCGATAATAAAGATTTCGTCAGGCCAGAGTCAAGGAGTTGGGGGAGCGGGCCTCGACACTGCTGCACAGCAGGCAGGGCAGGGTGATCATTGACGCGCCCAGTTCTGCAATTCACAATATTCGTGTCAAACACAAACAGCCCTTACCGGGGGTGGATGTGCAAAACAAAGTCCGTGATTTCCGCATCGCAGCCGGAATGTCGCAAGGTGAGCTGGCCACGGCCCTGGAGGTTTCGCGGCAAACGATCCAATCCATAGAGGTTGGCCGCTACCTTCCTTCCCTTCCTTTGGCTCTCGCCTAAGGTCGCTATTTCCGGCGACCGGTGGAGGAAATATTCGATCCCTGCGGGGGACCGTCGTCAGTAATGGATGCAGGCGGACCTCAGTCCACAAAGTTCCCCGACCTAGCAACCGGTGCGGCCGAAGGCCGCTGATCTTCGATGTTCAGCCGCTGCGGTCAGATGCACGTTTCTCTCAACTACCGAGCATCCGGCCAAAACGCCGATAATGGATATTCCGTAAAGCTGGTGGTGTTAGCTGACTTGGGCAAGGCTGACTGGTTGGTCAGGCTGGGTGCTCATGGCCGACGGCTACAGCAACGGGTGAACTCTGAGAGAGCGGCTATTTCCTGGAGGGCCCAGCCAAGGATGGTGAGCTGGTAGTCGTCTCGTTCCTTCATTCCGTGCAGGTACACATCAAAGTCAGCCGAGGTTGTCGTGCCGCCGTTGGCCAATACTTCATCCAAAGTTCGTCGGCGGTGGTTTCGTGTTTCTGGATCATCTCCAGTGCTGGGGTCCGCGGATCTTCCATAACGGTCCCCTCGTTAGTGTCCATTGGCTTTGCCGACCCCTTGGTAAGCATGATCGGTTGCCGCCGCTGGTGGAGCTGGTACTTACCGGGGCTTTCCCGGAAGCCGGGCACCAATTACTCCTGTGCTTACCAAAAACAAGCGCGGCCTCGAGCATGCACTCGCGGTCGGCACTTTGGACGCCAGGACTGCAGTGATTGTCTCGGCCAGCAAGAAGTTTTCCCACAAGAACATGGGACGGCCCACCGAGTAGGTGCTTGCTGACGTCCCGGAGTCTCTCGCTATCGCTCGCGATGCCTCAAAAAACGTCTCTGCAGCAGAACCGGACTGACTGCGAAAGGCTGAGTAGGGCGGCAATCGAGATATCTTGCTGACCAGTTCACCTTCCCGGGACTTCATAAGAGGACTCTTGAGTGACGCCGCATGGAACGTCTTGATCGACGCGGACGGTGTATTTGCCGTAATCGCGTTGCACGACGATAATTCCCTGCTTGAGCTCCAAAGCGGCGGGTATGAGCATGGCGACCGCATTGTTGAGCTTTTCGTCCCTGCTCCCAGGCTCCTCCACAGTGATCACTTCAACGGAAAGAGGGAGCGGCCAGTTCGGGAAAAGGTTGCCGCCCATAATCGGGGAGGCATCGCTGACTACCGACAAATGCGAATTTTGGGACATAACTTCTCTTTTACGGGATCGACAGGGGTGCACGGGGCTTCCTGCAGGACAGGATGAGCTGCCTGCAGTCAGCTCGTCAAAACGCAATCCTCCACGCATTGGACTCGACCTTGAGTCCTTGGGCTTGTCCTACGACGAATTCAAGGTGTCTGGTCGATGGCCGTCGAATTAGGCTGTAGTGGGCCGTGCAGGATGCTGTTCGGGCGTAGCGAATGGGCGCGTGTCAGCGGTTGAAGGTGACGGTTGTAGTGCTGTGCTTCGTTGTGGCCCCTAGGGTGTATTGCTGCTGTTGATTTGGTGGCCCCTGGGGGACGCTGAAGGTGATAGCGCCGTTTTTGTCTGGCTGGACGCGGGTGGGCTTTCCATCGATTGTCACAAAGACAGGCTTTGCTCCGCTAAAGAGGGGCGGCGTGGTGATTGTTGTGGTGCCGCTGCCGGTGATGGTCAGTCCATTGGCGCTGACATCCTCCAGGGTCAGGAATTCCAGCGGCCGTTGCGGGTCAGCGGTGATCTTCCATCCGTAGATATCGAAGCTCGGCTCGATGGAGGTGTGATCGAATACCGTTGGTGCTGTGGTGCGCCTTGCGAAGACGTTTTGGAAGCGTTCAATGGCTTGGGCTATCTGGTACTGGAACTGGGCAGGACTGTGGCACCCCCAGGATTCGTCCTGCCATCCGTGGCTGATGTCGAGGGCGAGGAGGGTCTGATGCAGTCGGACGCTTTCCGGACGTATGACGCCCGCTTCGGTAGCGCAACCCGAGGAGTCCGCTAGTCCGGATTCCCGCACGAGGTCGGGCACACCGTTGCCGGTGAACAGCTGCAGGTCTACACCGCGCAGGTTGCGGGCTAGGTCGGTTGGGTTATGCCCTCGCCACCTGACTTCTTCGGTCGCGCGGGGTCCGTAGATTGAGTCCGGTGCAGCACCCTGCAGAGTCGGGCTTGCCGTAATCGCGCCCGCGCCGGGGGCCCAGTTACTGTCAACGGCACCCGAGAGGCTTGCCGCGGCAGCAAATTTGTCTGGGTGGCGTGCGGTGAACATGAGGGCCCCGTAGCCACCCATGGATTCGCCCATGATTGCCCGGTGGGCACGGTCAGGGATCGTGCGGAAGTTAGCGTCAATGAGAGGGATGAGCTGATTCATGACGAACGTCTCATACTCCGGCGGGCCTGCGGTGCCCGTGTTGAACCAATCGCTCCAATAGCCGCTGTCACCCCTGGGGGCAACGACGATTGAAGGATACGACGCAGTCAACGCCTCACCGTTGTATATGGTCCTGAAGGACATTTCGTCATGTGTGGTCCCGGCAGTGTAGTACGTTACCGGCCACTTTTTCGTACTATCAGCGTTGTAGCCGACAGGAAAGATGACTTCCACCAGCGCCGGGGCTGCAAAGGCATCTGTGGCTACCGTGAGCTGGAGGGTTCGTTCTGTAAGCCAACGTTCTCCCATGATGTGGGGGCCTGAAGCGGACACTGTTCCCGAAAGCGGCGGCGGAGCATCCGCGGAAGCAGGTATGGCCGGGGCGAGAAAGGCTGTTGCAGAAAGGGCCGCGACTGCAACAACCTGGCTGCACCGGCCTGGCCAAGCCGGGGTACGGGGAATTCTATACATCGGGATCCTCATCAATCAGTTAGCGATAACAGGGACGCTATTTGGAGCGGACATATATAGGCCGATGTACCGGTCTAGAAGCTTGAGCGAGCTATTCGTTGGACGTTGCCTTTATGGTTGCCGGCGACCTGACGAAACCAGCCGGGACCACGGGGTGTGCCCTGATGATGAAGTGCTCCGGACCGAGGTCGGTGACCAGGATTCCTATGTTGTTCCGCTGGGCCGCATCGGCTACGCGTTGGATGGCTGCGTCGAGTACCTTTCCAGTTTGTGCTCCTTCTTTGACGGTGACTTCGACCATCCCCTTGGGTCTTTTCCCTGGTTTTCCTCGGCTTGGTTGGGTGGGGGAGTGAAAGCTGTACGTCCGGCGTGGAATGAGTTGCGTTTCTGGATCGGGCTGAGGTTGGGCGGTTGTGTCTCGGTGGTGGTCATCGGCGTTGTTCTTGTCGTGTTGTGAGCCGGCGGGCAGGTAAGGACCTTCCCGCCGGCTCAAGTTGTCTTTTGCGGCGGCGGAGAACGGATCTCAGGCTGCTGTCAGGAACGTCCGGCTTTGAAACGGCGTGCGCGGCGGTACTGGTCAATCGTGACTGCGGCGGCAAGGATGATACCGATGAAAATGTTCTGGTATAGAGGGTTCACATTTGCGAGTGCCAAACCATTGTTGATGGCTGCGAAGAGCAGTGCGCCGAGGGCACTGCCGGTGATGGTTCCGATACCGCCGAAGAGGCTGGTTCCTCCGATGATCACGGCCGTAACGACTTGGAATGTCAGGGCCGTTCCACCGGCCGAGGGTGATGCGGTGAATAGCCGGGAGGCAGCGAGCAGTCCGGCCAGAGCTGTTACTCCGCCAAGTGTGGCGAAAAGGATGAGATCGAGTTTTTGAATGTGGATGCCGTTTGCAGCCGCTGCCGTCCTGTTTCCGCCCATAGCCCTCACGTTGTAGCCGAAGGGTGTTTTTTCCAGCAGTACGTGGAAAATGAAGCCGACGATGATGGCGATGTAGATCAGGTTGGGGACTCCGAAGAGGTTGCCGCCGCCGATGTTGGTGAACGCTTCTGGAAAGCCGTAGACGTCCTGCCCGTTTGTCATTACAACTGATACGCCGCTCACGATGAAGAAGACAGCCAGTGACGCAATCAGGGACGGCAGCTTAAGATAGACGCTTAAGGCTCCTGTAACTAGGCCGATACCGATGCCAACACCGACCCCGGCGAGGAGAGCTATTGCCCATGGTACGCCGGCGACCATCATGGTTCCGCTGATGACGGCGCCAATTGCGTAGACAGCTCCTGCTGAGAAATCAAGTGCTCCTGCTACGAGAATGAGAGTCATGGGGCAGGCGACCATGAAGTAGAGGGTGGCAGACCTGAGGAGTTCGATGAGGTTGCTGCTGCTCAGAAAGTCGGGGTTTGTGAACTGGAAAACGGCCCCAAGCACGACAAGTACGGCAATGATGCCGACTTGTTGGGTGTAGCGGCCCCAGTCGATGCTTCGTTCTGGGTGTTTTACGGTCTTTGTTGAAATCGTTGCTGCGCTCACCTGGCAACTCCTTTCGCTGATTCTTCGGTGATGGCACCGGTGATGAATCCGATGACCTCGTCCATGGTGGTTTGGGCACGTTCTCGTACCGTTGCGACCCGTCCCAGTCGCATGACCTGGATCTGGTCGGCGAGGTCGAGGACGAGAGACATGTCATGGCTGACACAGATCACGGCGTTTCCGCGGTCGCGGAGCCGGCGGATCATGTCGGCGGCTTGTGCTGTTTCCCGGACACCCAGTGCGGCGGTCGGTTCGTCGAGCAGAACAACCCGGCCGCCGGTCCGCATGGCGCGGGCGATGGCGACTATTTGCCGTTGCCCGCCCGAGAGCATCCCGATGGGTGTGCGGACGTTCGCGACGGTTACGTTCAGCTCGTCAAGGAATGCGCGGGATTCGCGTTCCATCTTGCGTCGGTCCACGAAGGGCCCCCGGCGGGGTACCTGACCCAGGAAGAGGTTGGTGGCGACATCGAGGACCTCCACCAGAGCAAGGTCCTGGAATACGGTGGCGATCCCTGCGTCTTTGGCATCAGAGGGCGCGTGGAATGCCCTTTCCTTTCCGTCAACGCTGATTGTTCCTTCGTCGGGACGGTAAACCCCGCTGATGGTTTTGATCAGGCTTGACTTCCCTGCGCCGTTGTCTCCTACGACGGCGAGGACCTGTCCGGCGTATGCGGTGAGGTTTACGCTGTTCAGAGCTGTGACATGTCCGAAGCGTTTAGTGATTCCTCGGAGTTCAAGAGCGGGCGTTTGTGTCATTTCGTGGCCGTCCCGCTTGCCAGTGCCTCTGCCAGGTTTTCCTTCGTGACGAAAGTTGTCCCGGTATCGGTGTTGGCGGGGACTTCCTCTCCCTTGCTGAGTTTGACCAGATTTTCGACAGTCTTGGTTGTCATGGCGCAGAAGTCTTGCTTGCTGGTGCCATAAAGGGTGCCGTCGTTGATGCCGTCCTGGACCTGAGGGGTGAGGTCGTTCACTACGCCGACGGTTTTACCGACAAGCCCCTGTTCCTTGATGGAGGCGGTGATGCCGCCGACAGCTGTACCTTGCCAGGAGTACACGAGGTTGATTTCGGGGTTCGCTTTGAGCATGGCTGTGACCGTGTCGGCGGTTTTGTTCGGGTCACCGTTATCGTAGGCCGTCGTTACGGCCTTCACGTTTTCAGGCAGGTTTTCCTTAAGGGCGTTGATGATCACGTCTCCGACGCCGCCAGGGGCGTTGGTGATGATGCCGACGTTCTGCTGTCCTCCACGTTTGCCGATTGCCTGGGCTACTGCCGCGCCCATCTTGGAGTACTCGGTGCCGATCGTGAAGTCCTGGGTTGTCGTCGAGTCCCCGGTATTCAGGGTGACGACACGGATGCCCTTGGACTTGGCCTGTTTCATTAGGGGCTCGTATTGGGCGGGGACAATAGGCACCATAATGATGGCGTCCGGCTGCTGGGCGATTGATTGTGTGATGCGGTCCAGGACGAACTGGTTGTCCACGCTGAGTCCGGTCGGTCCGGAGGTCTTACCATCGATGCCGTATTTTGCGGTCGCATCCCGGAAGCATGTGTCGGCTGTTGCCCAGTCGGGGTAGGACGGCAGAGGGTTGGCAAAAAAGATGCTTTTAATCTCTCCAGTTTCACCGGTCGAACTCGGACCGGCGGCGGGGGAGCCAGCACATCCTGAAAGAGTCAAGATCCCGACTGCGAAAACGGCAGCAGTGCTGAGAGGTTTGTGGTTCATGTCTACTCCATCGTGTTATTGGTTACCGGGTGATACTGGGGCGGGGATGTATGCAGAGCAATGCCCTTGCCAACTGGTTTTCCCTGATCGGCAGCGCGGTCCTTGCGTGAGGCGGGTGAGAGGGCTGTCGCCTCGCGAGGCCGGCGGGCGTTGCCGGTGGCCAGATTGGCGACAGGTGTGGGGAATCGACGGGCATTGAGCGATATTTCTCTGACGAATTCGGGCCAGAGGGCTTGGGGAACCTCGTGGCCCATTCCGGAGAACAACTCAAGGCGTGCCCCGGGGATGAGTTTGGCGAGTTCGATCGAGGCTTTGTAATCAATGAGCTTGTCAGCGTTGCCGGTAAGGATGAGGGTGGGGGATCGGATAGCGGTTATGTCTTCGCTTCTGTCCGGTGCAGATAGGACGGCCTCGGCCTGTCGTGCGTTCCCTTCCCTGACGGGGTCGCGGTCATATGAACGTGCGGCCAGTTCGGTAAGCCAGGGCAAATCCTGTGGGTAGCGCTCGGAGCGGCACAGGTATTCGCCTGCGACAAATTCCCGAATGGCTTCGTCTCGGGACTGAGTGGCGTGATGTTGAAGGATTTCCCGGTTCAACGCCTGGGGAAGGAACCACTTCTGGGACGCTGCGGTGTAGATCAGGGTCAGCGAGGACACCAGATCGGGGTTCCGGACTGCAAGCTCCTGGGCGATCATGCCGCCCATGGACTGGCCGACGACAGTGGACGGACCGAGGCCGAGCGCCTGGATCAGGCCGGCTGTGTCCTCTGCCATGTCCGCCAGAGTATAGCTGTGGCCGTCAAATTTTTGAGATAGGCCGACGTCCCGGTTGTCGAACCGGATGACCCGAAAGCCAGCGTCGACCAGCAACTCGCAAAACTCCTCCCGCCACTTGATCATTTGCGCGGTCAGTCCCTCTATGAGGACAAGAGGCTTCGCGTTCTCGGGGCCGAACGAGTCATAAAACAAGGTCGTGCCGTTGGCGGCATTTATGTAGGGCATTGCAGCGGTTCCTTTTAGTGGGAGGTTCTATGGCCAGTGCTGCTCTGCGCGACCGGTTCGCTGACACTTTTGATGGCTCTAATTACGTCGTCGCGCCACGTTCGTGCCGCTTCGAGGACTGCTGTCATCAGTGCTGAGGCGTGAATCTGGCCTTCTGCCACAAGGTAGGTGACATGTACGCCAGACTGGCTGAGGCGTCGGGCGTAGGCGTCCGCGCTGCCACGGACCAGGTCGTACTCCGATGCAAGTATCACCACAGGCGGCAACCCCGACAGATCCGAGGCCAGCAACGGAGAGGCGTAAGGGTTCAGTGCGTCATCCGGATCGGCTAAATAGTCCTTGCCGATTTCCACGATTTCGGCCTCCTCGAGGACGTATCCTTTGCGGTAAGCTGAGAGGTTTGTTTTCCAAGTGAGATCCAGCGCAGGGACTTCGAGGATTTGCAAAGCGATAGCCGGTCCGTTCTGGTCACGGGACCGCAGAGCGACTCCAGCGGCAAGGTTTCCCCCGGCCGATGCGCCACCGATGATAAGCTGCCCGGGACGCGTGCCGAGCTCACTTGAGTGCTCTGCGACCCACTGGAGTGCGGCGTAGGCATCGTTGACCGCTGTGGGAAATTTGTGTTCGGGTGCCAGCCGGTACCCGACGGAGATAACGACTGCGTCTGCCCCGACACAGCGTTCCCTGCACATGCCGTCGATGTAGTCATAGTGGATGGAACCGCCCCGGAACCCGCCCCCGAAGAAGTAGAGATAGGCAGGATGTGGCCCGGGGGAGAAGGGCTTGTAAATGAGCAGCTCAATGGTGCCGCCTTCAACTGCGATCTCCACGAGTTCCCGGCTATGAACCTCGGGGTAGGGTTCTGCGAGCTGAGCCGCAAGGGTACTAAGGGTTTGGCGCTCCATGTCCCGGAAAGCGGCTGCATCTGTGATTTTCGGTGACGGTAGCGTGATGGCAGAAAGAATGTTTTCCAAGAGTGGATCGATGGGCACTGTTGCTCCTCTTGTGACCTTGCGGGAAGATGACCGGGGCCGAGTTGGTTACCCGTCCCGGACAGGATGGCTAGCGGGACGGTATTTGATTGGGACGTGTTCGACGCCCACTGTGTGGGTGGACTGAGTACAGCTAGGTGTTACCCGATCACGCCGCTGTGGTTCGATGCATGGGCCTTCAACTCGGCAATGACGTGGTCCCGCCATGCCGCCGCTTCCGGGAGCAGCTTGGTGAATTGGGAAGACGCGTGCACGTGCCCTTTGCCCAGAGAGAAAATTGCCTGTACCCCCGCGTCCTGGAGCCGCTGAGCGTAGCGTGAGCCGTCCATCTGCAAAGGATCCAGCTCTGAGCTGATGATGTACGCGGGAGGGAGCCCGGATAAGTCCTGAGCCAGCAATGGCGAGGCGTACGGGTCGGTAGCGGCCTCAGTGGAAGGCAAATATGCGGCCAAACACATGTCGATCTCCGGTCGAGACAGCGGATATTCCCCGCCTCCGTACTGCTCGATGCTGGGGCTGGCCAGCGTCAGGTCAAGTGCGGGAACCTCCAAGACCTGGAAGGTAATCCGAGGTCCGTTCTCGTCCCGGGCTTTCAGCGCGACTGCGGCAGCAAGATTCCCACCTGCTGAACTACCTCCGACAGTCACGCGTTCCGGGTCGGCGTCATAGTCAGCAGCGCGCTCAACGATCCATAGCATCGCAGCGTAAGAGTCCTCCAGCGGAATTGGGTATTTGAACTCAGGTGCCAGGCGGTACTCGACAGCGACAGTGACATATCCGGCAAGTGCCGTCCGTTCCCGACACGCGATGTCCACGAAAGCCTCCTCGATGGTCCCGGTGATCCACCCACCGCCGTGGTAGTAGAGGTGGATCGGGTGCGGACCGGCAGTCGCAGGCTGGTAAATACGGACGCCGATCTCGCCGCCGTCGACTGGCACCATCGCGGTCTGTACCGAGCCGACTTCAAGCGGTCCAGCGGCCACTTGGGCGGCGAGTGCGTTGGAGCCCTCAAGGTCAGCCTGCCGGACGGAGGGGAAGTCGGCAGGGTCGAAGGGCGCGCGCGGAGGCAGGCTGTTAAGGAGCGCCCGGAGCGCGGGGATGACGGGCATGTCAGTGTCGCTTTCTTAGAGACGGGACAGGCTGGGCTCAGTGCGGTTCCGGCAGCTGTACAGCTCATCGGAAACCCGCAAACTCGGAATCGGTTTTCTGGCCGTGTTCAAGGCCGCACCTCGAAGTACGAAGCTAGACCAGTAAAGACCACCACCTGACAGGGGATCCTTGTCTGCCCCAGCCTCGGCAGTCCAACTGCCCAACGCACTTTTCGTTCGGGGAGCATGGGGGTTCAACATCTAATCCTCCTTGATTAATCGTGTCAAGCACCGTATTTCAATACGCTATGCCCTACGATTAATCGTGTCAAGCACTTTGGAGGTAATTATGAGTTCGACGCCGTTGACCGTGAGTGACGTGGCCCGGGAGGCCAGCGTGTCCAGGGCGACCGTCAGTTACGTCCTCAACGGCCGCCGCGATGTCCGGGTCAGCGAGGCAACACGTCAACGCGTGCTAGACACCGCGCGCAGGCTCGGCTACGTGGGCTCGCCGGCCGCCCGCGCTTTGCGCAGCGGACGGGGCGACGTGGTCCTCCTTCTCATTCCCGGCTGGGAAGTTTCCGGTCAACTCGAGCTCCTGCTGGAGGAAGTCGGCCGCCTCGTTGCTGAGTATGGGCTGGTCTGCCTTCGCTACGAAGGTGAACACTGGCAAGGATCGCTGTACAAACTACTCTCCCGCATCTCCTGTGCATGCGTCGTTACCTTCGACCCGCTGACCGCTGACGATGTCCAAGCGCTGGAATCGGCTGGCGTACCAGAAGTATCCTCACGGCTGCTCGACCACCCTGGCATGCCGCACAACACGGCGATCGGACAGGACACGATAGTGGCCGCCCAAGTCGACCACCTGCTGGATCAGGGATATACCCGCCTCGCCTACCTGGCGACGGAGGAGCGCCGTGGACAAGCCTTCATCACGTCACGAATTGAAGCGTTCCATGAGATCTCCACAATGCGCGGCGTCAAAAGTGCGGTGTCCGCGATCGTCCCCAGCAACCTGGAAAGCATTTCCGACATCCTCCAGGCGTGGCTCGCGCAGTCAGTTAAACCCCTGGGGGTAGCTGCCTGGAACGATTTGACTGCTTTGGGCATCATTAGTTCAGCGGCGTCCCAGCAGATCCCGGTTCCTCAGAATCTAGGCGTGGTAGGCGGTGATAATACACCCATCGCGGCACTCGCACGCCCACCGATCAGCAGCGTCAAGTTTAATTTGCCGTCAGAAGCAAAGCAAATAGCCAGCCGCATCGCAGAAGTAATTGGACGCGACGAGAAGGGTAGGACCGCGGAGCCTGTCCCGGTGGTGGAAGTCGTCCCCCGGCTTTCGTCTGCATTGCGTTCATCCGCATGAGCAAACAGATTCAGCATTGAAGGGCGCGATCCAATTGATGCGGTGCCGCAATTCTGGGGCGGCGGGCGCGTCGATGACAGTCGCGGAACGTTACGGTAGCTTCAACACAGTCCGAGCCGAAGGAAAAGCCGCTTCTGACCTGCGGAAACGCGGAATACGTCGACAGGCGGGAGTTCTCGCAGCTACTTCTACTCCCGCTATTTAAACGCCGATAACATAGGTTATGTAAAGTCGTTTGCTTTAAGCTTCAAGTAACGCTCATTCCCAGATTACATCTACCCGCTCTTGCTGCCCAATCAGAACGGGCCTAAGGCCTGCGCGGACGGGCCCTGACCAGTCACCCTCGAATGCGACGAGTCGCCAGTTTCGCGTGTTTACTGTTGCATTCACGTTGCTTTAACCTTGCAAGCCTGCGACGATTGAGACATGGAAGCAACGACCCGGCATGACATTCATCTGGGAACCACCCGAATGAATATCCACGACCTCGTGCGCGAACTCAACGAGAATCTGGGCACGACGGTCGTCCAGACCATGGCTGGCGTGAAGGACCGCACGTCGCCGTTCCGCTGGGCCAAACCTGACGGCCCCGAACCCCGCCCGGAAGTCGAGTCCCGGCTGCGCCTGGGTCATCGCGTCTGGAAGACCCTTGAGCTCGCTGAAGGCAAGCACGTTGCGTTGGCCTGGCTGATGGGCGCCAACCCGCGCCTGGACGAGGAACTTCCTGTCCTTTACATCCAGCAGCTGCGTTCCCGTGAGGTTTTGGGCGCAGCCGAAGCATTCGTGAATGACACCTACGCCGCATGATCACGACCGCCAAGGGGCGCCGGTGCGCCTCGACGGGGCTCACCCTTGTCCAGGCCGCCGGCCAGATTTCGTTCAGGGTGGCGAAGGACCGCTACGGTGCGTTGTCGGTCAGGAAGAATTCCATCGTTGGCCCGATGCCCATCGGAACGGCCGCAACCAGCGATTCCCGGGGACGGTACGACAGCATAGGCTCGACGATCTACCTCGCCGACTCCCGCCAGTGCGCCTACGCCGAGGTGTTGCTCGGCTTCCGGCAGCAGCGCGCGTCCGTGGCCAAGGCCGCGGAATCCATCGGGTGGACGGTCGAGGACTACATCACGAGCGTCCAGGCGCAGGCCCGGGAAAACGGGATCGACGTCCCCTGGGCCATCTCCGTGGACTGGCAAATGGACCGTTCCATCTACGAAATCCGGCTCCCGCGTCAGGGATGGTGGGTCCAAATCGACGACGCCGCCACCCTCCGGGCCCTCGAAGCCCTTACACCGACAACGGCAGGATTGACCGAACGCCTCCAGCTCCTCACGGCCGGCTCCCTCGCCGGAGACGACCGTGACCTGACAACCCTCCTCGCCCACGTCATCCGCGGCACAGTGCTGGACGACGGCTCAGAACCACTTGGTATCAGCTACCCATCAAAAACACTGACCGGCAGATGCTGGGCCTACTGGGACCGCCGGGCTGACGAAGGCCTCTCCCCCAGCCGCAACGGCCTGCTGCAACTGACCTCTGAGAACGTCGGACCGGACCCCGAATTCCACCGCGCGGCAGACCTGTACGGCCTACCGGTCCTCGGAGCCCGCCCATGAAACTCAAGGATTTTTTCCAGTCCCGCCGGCAGGCGACCGCGGTTGGACCCGTGCTCGGTCCCACGGCCGGTGAGGTGGCGCTCCCGGCAGTCGAGCCTGGGGCGCCGCTGTCCGCCGAGGAACTCCTGGACATGGACATCCAGGGAAGGCCTGGGAAGAACTCGCCCAAGCTGCCAGGGAAGCCGGGGTAACGAACTTTCATGCTTGCGGTCGCGGCGGTCAGCATTGGTCCGAGAGTGCCACCTCCATCCGGAGCATCGCGAACCTAATGCGGAACCTTCCCCGTGGCGAGGCGGCGGATGATTAACACCCTACGACTCACTACCCCAGCCGCTTGAATTCGGATACCAGCGACCCCGCGGATTTTTCAGGGGCAGTAGCCACCTATCGAACGCGTTCTAGTGCTTCTTCCAGTGCCTGCTTCCACTGTAATAAATGGCCTGCGTTTTCCTTTGCTCGTTTTTCTAGTCCGGTTGTGAGTCGTATGGTGGCAACCCCGTCGGAAAATCGCTTGTAGAGCACTTCGAGTTCGTGGATATGGTCCACGAGGCCAAAACCGGTTGACTCCCGGATTTCTGCTGCCCGAGCCAGCACGGAGTGCTTCATGAGAGCCTGATAATCCAACTCTGCGGGATCCATCAACCCCATAGGTGTTTCAGGGTCGTCAACCAGTTCGGGCCTGCGCCGCCAGATCTCACTGGCAAGATCCACGGGGAGGTAACGGTGTAGTTTTCGGACGTAATAGCGGGCCGGAGCCCCGCCGGAACTTTTCAGCTCAATGTAGTTGCGGTGTTCGCTGAAGCCCACACCATGGGAGATTCCTTTGAGCCCGACTGCGCGGAGCATGACTGCAAAGTAGCCGCCGTACAGTGCAAATGGACTGGCGCCCTGGGCGGCGAGTTGCGAGACCTCCACCGCGTATTCAGCCAGTCGGTACGGGGTCGACTTTGGCTCCTCCAAGTTATTCACCCAGATGACGACATCTGGGTCATGTTGGTCTTCAAATAAGTCGGAGAGGAGCTTGGGTTCCTTTACCGCCAAGACCCGAACGACCGGCTGAGAGGTTCCAGCTGCTACCGCAGCGGATTTTGTTGCTTCCCATAAGGAATCAGACCAGAACCTGGTCTCTGGCGCCCCGTCGTACATCAAATAGGGAGCCATTATTTGAGCTGGCCCGTTTGCTTGTATCTGAGGAAGTGGCTTCTTGAGTCGTCTGGCGTATTTATCAAATGCCTTCGGAGCTAAGTTCTGGAAGCCAGTGTTAAATTGCACCCATCGTGTAGCAATCGCGGCGGCTAGCTCGTCATCGAGCAGGGCGACCGGCAGGCCGCCATTTCGCTGTACCAAGTCCTCGATTCCAAGGACGCGCGCTAGTGCGAGGTGCGACTTCTTCGGTTCTCGCAGGTCATTCTGGAACAGTGGAAAGCGTGGGTCGACCGCGTACGGAACTGATAAGGAGGCGGAAAGTGCGAGCACGAAGCCTTTGGTTCCCTCGCCACGAAAAGCTGCCACGGTTCCAGGTACAACCAGCCCGTTGTACTCACCTGCCAAGGCATTAAGGGTCTGCTGATCGGTAGAACCGAAAGCGAGATAGTGCGAAAAGTTGGAAAACACTAGCCTCTAGTCCCCCTATGAAATATGGCACGAATCTTTGCTCGGATGATTGGGCTTACCTGCTGACGAGCGGCCCATAACAATACGAACATCTTGTCATCCAGCACGATAACGCCAATGCCATTTTCGCGTGCCTGAGCCAGATTTTTTGCAGTAGGGCGATGATTCACCACAATCCAGCTCCTGTCGAAGCTGAGCCGGTTATACATCGCCTGTTCCAGCACGCGCTGAAACGACCCAATCTTCATCTCGTAAGCAGACGCGATGCCGCTCTTCGTCAGGGTGGCTAGGTCCGCTCTTCTTCCATTTAGTGGCATCTCCGAGAGCATCAAGCTGTTTTCGTTGATCCAGCCGCGATTTCGCATCATATGTAAGAGAGGAGTCAACAGCTTTTCTTCCTCCCTGTTACGGAGGATCGGAGCCTCGTCCCAAGGCAAAACAACCATTAGTCCTCAACCCCTGTCAGGCTGTTCAGGTTTACAGTGTCGTCGTCTGCACCTGTAAGCTCCGATGCTTGCACATGAGCAAAATCCAGCCGCCGCACTACCAGCAGTAGCGCGATGTAAACACCGCCTCCGCACACAAATATGAGCGCAGAAATGCCTAGGGCCCACCGCGCCGGATCTATTCCGATAAGGGTTTCTGCAGCGGAGGTTAGTAGGGTCGCTGTAATGGCGACGGAGAATCCCACGAGGATCCAAAACGATACCCTAGCCAGTCTTTGAGCTACGCGGAGCTGGCGGGCCATCTTGGTCTGTAAGACCATGAGTCGGACATATTCGCGGGCGGGCTCGAGGACTTCCTTTGGTTCAACCGCAACCAGGAATAGGTCGTTGCCGTCGTCGTAGTCGCGGAACAGTTCGTCCAGTCGTACCCTAAGACCCTTTAAATGTCGTATGGCTCCGTTAACTAGGTTTGACCGTGCATTGCGTTCTTTAGTTTTCAGCTTCTCGCCAAGGCTTGAAGCCAGCGATCCAGCAGGCCAGAGGGCGATGTAGCTGGCAATAGCAAAGGGTATTGCGTAGACAAGAATTGTGGCCTGATTCATATCCGGCGCGGACCCAGAATGTCGTCTCGGATCAACGACTTAGAGGTATAGCTCTCATACTTTTGGTAGACATACCGGACAAGGTCTCTCAACGGCCACCCGGAGAACTGCTTCCTAAGCTTCTGCGTCTGTTGCAGTAGCTTGGCGGGCAACTCCTGTTGAAGTGCATCGAAGTACTCCTGACCCAAGGGGGTAAGCCGGAAGTTGCGGGTCCGGAACGCGTTGGACTCGTCGTCGCCTCCTATGAGTTTTTCGGACTCCCACATGTCATCGTCTGTTCGGCTCAGCTGGGCTGAGTCCTCGACCAGGCCCGCTTCCACCAGCGTGTCCACGGCCTTGTATACCTTTGATGAAAAAGGACCGAAATTGTAGGCCTCAAACTCCGGGTCCTCCGTAAAGTACTCCTCAGCGGACGTTTCTTTGTCCATGAGGAACACCAACTTTTCCAGTCGGGTTATACCGCGAATTTCACCCCGTCGTTCCTGCTGACCAGGCTCGCTTCCCAAAAGAAGAACGATGGCATCATCCACATCGAATTCTGGTGACTCCACGTTGCCGTCACACCTCTCTGATTCCTCGTAGTTGGATCATACAGTCGCCGCGAATCGGTTCACGCACAGGGCCAGGGCGAGCGGCCTCACGGCGGATTAGCGCCTTCCACCGATTCCAGACGATCTGCGGGCTTGTGGACCTAGGGGGCTTTGGCGTGTGCATTGTTGTGGGCGTTGCCGGCAGTGTTGACTCGACGGCAGTGACCGCGCGGACCCACAACCTCTAGCGCTCGAGCCCCCCACGTTCCAGGATCGTTTCCTTGCCGCTCTGTTTCGTCATCTTTGATGTTTTGGACAGCGACGGCTTTAGGGCGACTGCGGCGGTGGCCGGAGTGCCCTGGTGCTTGTCGGCCAGGAGTCGGGAGTTGACCGCTTCGCGGTCGCCTTTGCCTTCGAGGCTTTCCGCCAGCTGCTGGCGCCGCTCCGGGGAGTCGTAACCCGGTCCGTCCTGGGCCTTTTGAGCTGCCTTGTCCTGCCTGTTGGCGCCAGCTACCGCAGCCACGGCCACGACCTCGTCGGTGCGGGCGTCGGAGGCTTTGGTCCGGCCGTTTTCGGCTTCGGTTTGTGCTTGCTGTGCCCGGCTTAGGGCCGCGAAAACGGACGCTTCGTCCGCTCCTGTGTTGTTGACGTCGATGCCGTACCGGGCCTGTACCTGGTCCCTAATGTGTTCTGACGCCTGAGAGGCCTCGGGGTCGTATGCCTTCCATGCTGTGGCTGTCTGGTGAGCTTGTTGGATCATTTCGGGGGTGGCTTTGTCCCACCAGTCGTCCCTGGCGGTTGGTGCGAGCTGGGCGCGGGCGGCTGCGCGTTGGGCGTCGAAGCGTTCCTGCAGTTGGCGTGCGCGGTGTTCTTCGGCGGCGGCGATGTTGCGCTGTTCTTCTTCCCGCATTCGTGCCAGTTGCTCGCCGATGCGTGCGGCGACCATCAGCCCGGTACGCATTGCACCGTCTACTGCTTCGTCCATTCCGTCTGTTTCACTCATGCTCTTCCCCTATCGCTCGATGCCTGGATTCGGATGGTGGTCCCTGTGTGGTTCCTGCGGTCCGGCAGGCCCCGCCTGCTGCAATGTTTTTTCTGTCCTGGTGAGTGTCGTCGGGACAGGTGAGCCGCCGCGTGACCGTTCGGCGATGAGGCGCGCCCGGAGGGCTTCTTCGCTGGCTCCCGGGTGCTGTTCCCGCAGTGCTTCCATGGTGATGGGCTGTGCCTTGATGGTCTGTGCTGTGGCGCTGGTTTCGACCGCTTTGCTGGCAGCGGTCACGGCTGCGGCCAGGCCGCGTACGCGGCGGAGGTCGTCGGTGGCCTTGTGCATGTCGTGGATGGCCCTGGCTGTCTGGGCGAGCTGCCGGAACATCAGGGCGTAGGCTGCCCGTTCGCTCTTGGAGGTGGCAGCCAGCAGGATCATTGTCGCGCCGCGTGCCGACGGCAGCGCGAACGCGGGCCGCTTCGGGTAGCGGCGGAGCTGGGCTGATTTGGACAACTCGCGTGCGGCGTCGGCCAACGGCCCGGGGGTGGGTTCGATGCGCTTTGACCATGCACCAAATGCCGCTGCGGTTTCGCGGGCGGCCTGCGCCCAGGCGGCGTGGTCGTTGTGCGGGGTGGTGGCCAGTTTCTCGCGGAGAGCGCTGACGTCGTTGGCGTACTTGCTCCACAGCTCTGCGGAGGGCTGCAGTGTCTCCCTGCCCGGTGCAACGGGTCGGCGGTTGCGGGCTGCGGCGTTCCATTCCGCGACGGCAGCGGTTGCAGTTTCGGGGGTGCTTTCCCATTCACTGCGGAGTTTTGGCAGGGCCAGATCGCGGCCCAGGGAGTTACCGCCGAACCAGACGGCCCGCTCCCCCTTCCGTGGCCGTTCGGCAACGGAGTATCCGGTCACGACATCGGTTCGGCCGGCAGCGTAGCGGGGCCGCACAAGAAGGCCTTCTTGGCGGGCGCGGCGGACGAACTCGGCTTCGTCCGTTGACGCCGCTGCGCAGGTGCGGATCTTGCGGGCGAGGCTGTGGCGTTCGACCTCGGGCAGTCCGTGGCGGATGGCTTTGGCCTGTTCCGCGGGGGTGTATCCGCGTTCGGCCCGGACCGCTTCGAGCTCGGTGAGTCCGTACTTTTTCTCCAGTGCCCGGGCGACCTGTTGGGACTTGTACTTGCTCTTCCAGCTGTTCCATTTGGTGCCGTCGTCGCGGATCATGCTGGCAACGATGTGGATGTGGTCGTTGCCGTTCTTGCTCAGTCCGTGGCGGACAGCCACCCATCGGGCGGGGGCCTTTCCGCCGTCCTCGGTGAAGTCCATGTCCTTCATGAAGTCATTGGCGATGGCGCCCCACTGCTCATCGGTGAGCTGGCCTTCTTCGGCCGCCAGGCTCAGGGAGCAGTGGAAGACGTGGCCGCCGTCGACCTCGGTTTTGTAGAACTGCTTGGCGCGGTCCAGGGCGTTGGCGATGTCCAGGGCCGCGTCGCGGTTCAGCTCGTTGTCGTCGTGCCATGCCATGAGCGCAGCGTCACCGGCAACGAGGTGCGGTTCTTCGTGTTCGTTGGCACGTCCCGGGCCCGCTAGGTAGATCATCAGGCCCGCCATGCGGTCGCCCTGGGTGATGTTGGGAATCACGTCATGATCACCGGCCAGCCATGTCAGCGAGCATGCGGTCGATGCGGATGATGACGCTCTTGGCGTGCGCAATCGCGGGCGCCGCATCAGAAGGTACTTCACCCGTTGAGTTGGCGTGCCGGGCGATCTGGTTGATGTTGTTCGCCACGGACCCGATCAGGCGCTGAAGGTTCGAAAGCTGCATGAACTGATCACGCCGCTCCGACGGGCTTTCGCTGTCCTCGTTCAACGCTGCTTCGATCAGGAGCCGTGGGATCGTGACGCGGTGCTTCTCAGCCAAGGCCAGCAACTGGGCCTCTTCTTCGGGGCTGACCTTGACCTCGTGACGGTGCATCCTGCCACCGTCAACGTTCGCGCGCCGGCGGCGGGACTTCCAACCGGCGAAGCCATTGCCTTCACTCACCTGTTCCGCCCCTCCCCTACCTTGCCAGCGCAGCGACCCGGAACACCCGGGACCAGACACCAGTCTGCCGCGACCGGAACGCAGTTCACGGGAGCGACACGAATTTAGCCCGGCTAAGTTCCCAGCTTGCTCCGCCGAAGTCGGCTCCTTCTCTTTTCCTGCCTTTTGGTGCTTTGCTGGTCGGGAAGTGGCACGCCGCTGCGCGTCGCTGCCCGAAAAGCGGCTGCCCGTGTGGTTACGGTGGGTGCATGCCAACCATTGATATTGAACAGACACGCAATCAGGCCCGCGCCCTTCTGGACTCGCGTATCGAGTCCGTCACGAACCTGGTCAAGACCAGGCAGCGGATCACCGACCTGCGCGAGCAGCTCGCCGACGCCGAGCGTGAAGACAAGCGCGCCTACGTGCGCGCCACTAAAGACGGATGGAGTCCCGAGGAACTGAAGAAGCTCGGGCTCGAATCCGGAGCTGCCGCGCGGCGCCGGAAGCCGGCCACCAACCGAACCTCGGACGATAGTTCCCCGTCCACTGATGACGGGGTTACCGGGGCCGAGTAAACCTGCCCCTCGCCCACATGTGCACGGCAAAAGCCCAACCGCTCCGCTGCTTTTCCCGCACACATCTGGACGACGGGACCCACCGGACCACCTGCACACAACCACCACGTCACCACATCTGCCCACGTCACCCTTAGGCGAGCGGTGGCTGTGCACAGCCTCTGTTGAGTGCCGGGTCGGGGACGGGAAAGTCTCCCCTGGACCAGGCCTCGCCGCCGCCGTCCCGCCTCCGGGACGTGGCGGGGTCTGGCTGTGAGCACACATGGATAAGGCTCCGCACCCGTTGGGTGCGGAGCCTTAACTGTCTCGCTGGTGATGTTCTAAGTCTTTGCCAGGACGCGGCATGTGCGTTCTCCCTGGTTGTGCCCCGAGTGTGTGGTTAAACAAAGACAGGCCGGCTGGAGGGTCGGCCTGTCTTCGCTCCTCGGACAAAGGAGATCTTGCGGACTCAGCGTAGCTGAGCATGTTTCCCTGAACCCAGTTTCGTGGGAAAGCCCGCTGTTTATGACAGCGCGGCACCAAGTGCAGGCGTGGGATAGTCGCGTCGATCGGCGGTCCGCCGCCGGTGAGTAGCTGCTGTGGTTCGCCCTGGGCGGCGGACCGCCCGACGTCTCGAAGGTTCCGTACCCCTGTGCGGTGATGGCTGGTGGCCTTGCCGGGCGGTTGCGACAGATGATGCCCGGCAAGGCGGTACCAGTTTAGGCGGCGTCGGCCTCGTTCTGATTGCCGCTGTCGAGGATGATCTGCTCAGTCTCACTCGCGGTATAGCCCCAAAGAACCAGTTGCTTCAAGTAGTCCCGGTGCGTCTGACTGGGTGACCGCCACGAGTCCTTGGCGATCGTCTTTTCATACCCGGCACACACCAACGCGATCAGGGAAAACTCCGGACGTGCCGTCGTCTTAGCCACGTGCTCGCGGAGCGGGTTCCACGCCCACGCGTTGGACTCTTCGACCTTCGCCCCCACCATCTCAGCGGCAACCTTGCCGTCATAGCCGCTGGCCGTCTCCCGGGTGGTGCGTGATGGCATGCACGGTGAAGTACTGCCAGCCCTTCGGAGCCTGCTTTCGCGCCAGCAAACTCTTCACGAATTGGCGCCTTACCGACGTCGCCGAAACCATCGCTTTATTTCGCTCAATCAACGTTTTGCGTTCGGCCTTCTGTTCCTCGGTCATCGGGCCTTTCTGCGCTTGTCGGCCGCCGTCGTAACGTTCGTACCTCGACTTGAAGCCCAGTTCCTTCCAACCTGTGATGGCAGGCTTGGCGTTGTGCTGGCCCCGGTAGTCGGTGCTGATCACGTAGGCGTTGGCGTCCTCGTCGGTGGCCGGTTCCCCATCGGGGCGGTTGGCCGCCGAGACGTACAGGTTCTCCTCGTCGGCATAGTGCCCGGCGTCCTCGACAATTGTCTTGCCTTGGGCTTCCAGTTCCTCGATCAGGGCGCCGAGGGCGGCGGCGCTTTCGCGGCGGTCACGCAGCAGCTGGGCGACGTGAAGGAGCTGTTCCGGTTCATCCATGATGACCGACTCAAGTTCCTCCGTGGCGGACTGGTTCCCTTCAAACTCGGCCATGATCAACGCTTCCTCGATGCTCCATCCTTTACCCAGAGCGGCGGCTCCGGCATCCGAGGACTTGGCCTTCAGCGCACTTTCCACGGTGGTCTTCGTCCTCCCTGTCTTCTTCGCGATCGCGGCCGCCGAGACACCGATCAGGGACAGCTGGTGGTAAGCATCCGCCTCGTCCGCTTCGGTCAGTTCGGCGCGCTGGATGTTCTCCACCACCTGCGTCACAATCCGTTCAGCTTCTTCCGGAGACTCGATGATCATCACCGGGATGGCCGCGCGTCCGGCTTCGACGGCGGCACGGGTACGGCGCTGACCCATCAGCACATGCACAACGCCGTCGTCCTTGCGATGCGCGATCACCGGTTCCATCACGCCGTGTTCTTTGATGCTGGCGATGAACTCGGCCGTCAGGGCCGCGTCCTTACGGACGTTGATGTCCACGGTCAGGGTTGCCGGGTCGAGCATTTCAAGCGTGGGTGTTGCGTTCATGGTGGTGTTCCTTCTTGTCCGAGAAGTGGGGGTGGGTTGGGGCGGCTCGTGGTGACCGGCCAGTTCCCCTTCTCCCCCCGTTGTTTTTTGGTTGCTGGCAAGCTTGCTTGCTCGGCAGCCGACGGAAGCCTGTCTACCCGTGGGCAAGGGGCTGGAAATTCCCTAAGGAAATCAGCGACGCAGGAGCGCCGCAGGGAAATTCCTGCCCCGCAGGCCCCGACGAAGGAGGGGCTAGACAGGCTGGAGCGGACGCCTAGAATCCGCAGGACAGCAACCAGAAAACGCTTGTAAAAAAGGTGATGACGGGCAGGAGCTCTGCGACGGACCGGCAGCGCCCAACAGCCGGCCGCGCCAGCGGACGCCCATCAACTGGTTGGAGCGCAGCGGAAACCAGGGCGAGCCCTGCGAGCATGCCCTTCCCCTCGCCCCGGATCCCGCCCGGGCCCCCGCTCCCCCAGGGCTTGCCGCCAAGCCCGGGTGATCTGCGCGCGTCCCTGCGGGAACGGCGGTCCGCCGCCGGCAACCACCCACCCGGGCCGGCCACCAGCGGCGGACCGCCCGCCCCACACAGGGCGAGCGTCCCCCCGGTCCTATGCGGGAGTGTCGATGATTGCCCGGATGGCGCGCTCGGTGGCTTCTGCGTGCCGCTGCAGCTCCTTGACATCCTGGGTGTCCGGAGCGGATTCGATCTCTTCGACCCGAAGCCACCATGTATCCAGTGATGCGAGCAGTTCGGGCGTGAACGTCGATTCCGTGCTGCCCTGCAGGCCGAAGTAGTGGATGGCGTCGATCAGTCCGGGGTATCCGATCCTGTCGGCCGTGGCGGCGGCTTTCTCGCGTTGGCCTGCCTCGTAGTGGGCCTCGTAATCGAAATCGCCGTCAGCGTCCCAAAAGTTCGTCATGGTCCTGTCTCCTCTTCAAAGCTTGGGGTGGCCGGGACCGGGTCCCGGCCACCGTGGGGTTTAGCTGGCGAGCAGCGCGGCCACTTCCTCGGCGTCACTGACCAGTGCCGCCGTCCCTTCTTTCAGGAGCCGGTGGCATCCTGCGGAATTGGCGCTGTGGACGCTGCCGGGCACTGCCGCGACGTGCCGGGCGATGGTCTCGGCATGGTGGGCCGTGTTCAGCGCACCGGAGCGCCACCGGGCTTCCACAACACAAGTCACTCCGGCGAGAGCTGCAATGATGCGATTTCTCTGCACGAATCTGGCCCTTGTGGGTGCGGTTCCTGGGGGCAGCTCCGAGAGCGTCAGGCCGTTGGCGCGGATAGCGGCCGCGAGGTCCGCGTTTCCGGACGGGTAGTCCCGGTCAAGTCCTCCGGCCAGCGCCGCGATGGTGGCCGGTCCGTTGCCCTGGGCCCCGGCCAGCGCTGCGCGGTGGGCGTGGGCGTCGATGCCGTAGGCGAGGCCTGAGATGACGCAGATGCCGCGCTGGGCCAGCCCGTAGGCGATGTCTCCGGTGACGGCCGCGCCGTAGCTGGTGCTGTCTCGTGAACCTGTCAGCGCCGCGCACTGGGACGGGGCGGGGATCCCGTTTCCGATGTCGCCCCGGTACCAGAGACCCCACGGGGCATCGGGAAGGTCGTCCAGACCTGTCGGCCAGTGCTCATCCCCGGGGACCAGGAAACCGCCGCCCAGCCGTTCGATGGCGGCCAGATCAGCCTCCGCCGCGTGAGTGTCGTGCTCGCGGGGATGCGGCGCCCAGCGACTCAGGCCTTCGGCCAGCTCCTCGGCCGTAACGTCCCAGAATGGGAACACCGGGCGTGCTCCAAGGGCCATCCGGTAGGCGGCGTGTGCGCCATGGCAGGCGACAAGCGCGCGGGCTACAGGGTCAGTCGGTGCGAACATCCGGGTCAGCGCGGCGCGTGCGATGCGGTTTTCATCATTCATGGTTGTTGTTCCTTCTTGTCCGAGAAGTGGGGTGGGTGGGGCGGCTTAGGTGACCGGCCAGCTCCCCGTCTCCCCCCGTTGTTTTTTGGTTGCTGGCAAGCTTGCTTGCTCGGCGGCCGACGGAAGCCTGTCTACCCCTTGGGCAAGGGGCGGGAAATTCCCTAAGGAAATCAGCGACGCAGGAGCGCCGAAGGGAATATCCTGCACCGCAGGCCCCGACGAAGGAGGGGCTAGACAGGCTGGAGCGGACGCCTAAAATCCATCGGACAGCAACCAGAAAACGCTTGTAAACCAACAGGTGATGACGGGCAGGAGCTCTGCGACGGACCGGCAGCGCCCAACAGCCGGCCGCGCAGCGGACGCCCATCAACTGGTTGCAGCGCAGCGGAAACCAGGGCGAGCCCTGCGAGCATGCATCACCTCAGCCGGTGGTTCAACGTGTGACTACGGAGACGTGCCAGCCACCGATCTCTCGCTTATGCCTCCCTGCCCCTGTATAGGGTGGGGGCATGATTGATCCGGCGCCGCGTCCTGGCCGCCCTCACGGGGTGCTGTTGATCCTGGCTGTGGTGTTCTCCGTTGCCGCCGTCGGATCGCTGGTGCTGGTAGCCGTGGACCTGGCCATTGGCCGGCCTGCTTCGGGCGATGTTTTCATCGCGTTCCTCAACAGTGTGGCGGCCGTGATGTTGTGGCGATGGAGATCTGAAAACGAGCGGACATGACGAAAGGCCGCCACATCTGAAGTGCCGGCCTTTCGCTGTTTTCCTCGGACAAAGGAAACCTTGTGGGGCAGCGTCCTTGCTGCCTGGGTGCTAGAAGTTGTGGTGTTCCTGGGCGTGGCCAACGTCGACGGGCCCGGTCTTGTCGCCGGCGGTGAGCAGCTGCAGCTCGATGATGTCTTCGGCCAGGCTGGCGTCAGCGGCCGGCTGGTCGTCCTCAGTCAGGATGTATTCGGTTCCCACAGTTGAGCGCCCTCCCGTTGTAATGGCTTGTGCCCACTGTAGCCCGGGATCCTGCGTGTTTACTGAGGGCGACGCTCCGCCCGCGTCAGCGTGATCGGCGGCCGGAGGAGCGAATGCGGGGGAGGCCGCCCCGCCACCGAAAAAGGCCGGGCCGGATACCTCGAGGGTGATCCGTCCCGGCCTCTGCTGGTTCTTAGATCAGGCGGCGGTTGTAGGACATGTTTTCGTTCCGGGCGACGTCCGCAACGTGGCCGCGGTTGATCAGTTCCCGCAGCAGCACCGCAAGGCGGAAATCGGATACGTCCTCAGCTGCGAGTTTCAGGTAGCGGTCGGCCTGGCTTCCGTGGCCTTTGAGCCATTGCAGCCAGCCCATCAGGGTCAGCATGGGTGCCCGCTGTCCTGCCGGGACCACTTTCATCAGCTCGAAGGCGATAGCCTCGGCGCGGTCAACGCGTGCCCAGTCGGGGCGCCCGGTGAATTTGCCGGTCAGCACGTCTCCGAAGCTGCCGTTGTGGGTGGTGATGGTGTCCCGGAACAGATAGTCACGGAGGTGCCGGTGCTGGAATGCTGCCGCCAGTGCGCGGGCGGCCTCGGTGTCGGGCACTCCATCTGTGTCCAGGACAGCCTCCCACGTCCCGCAGGCCATTTCGAGGTCCTCATCGGTTCCCTCCGGCGCTTCCACCGGAGGCGCCCACCTGCCCAGCAACGCCGGGTTGTACACATCGATGTCCGTAGCTGAACCGAAGTAGGTCAACGTCGCGTTGGCCTGGCTGTCCTTGATAGCGTCCAGCGGGTTCTTCTCGGCGGTGCCGTAGATTCCCCAGTAGGCGCTGGTAACCAGCAGGACCTGACGCACGGGCATCCGCGCCATGGACAACTCGATGCTCAGCGCCTCGATGTGCTCCGCGTAGGGGAACTGGCCGTCTCCGCCGGTTTCGTCAGTGTAGACGATGACGAAGCTGCCCGTGGCCTTCTCATCATTTGCGGCGTAGGTGGTCATCATCTGCGCGTAGTCCAGCGGCGCGGACTCGGCCGGGGCGTCCATCCGCAACGTTGCGCCCAGGGTGTTCCCGCGCGCGGTAAGCACCACAAAGGATTCCTTCGGCCGGTTGCCCAGCAGGTGCGGGATCGTGGCGATCAGGTCAGCGGAACCGGTGATGGTGAGTTTTTCAGTCATGGTGGTGTTCCTTCTTGTCCGAGAAGTGGGGTGGGTGGGGCGGCTCGTGGTGACCGTCCAGCTCCCCGTCTCCCCCCGTTGTTTTTTGGTTGCTGGCAAGCTTGCTTGCTCGGCGGCCGACGGAAGCCTGTCTACCCTTGGGCAAGGTGTGGGAAATTCCCGCAGGCTCTGCGACGGACCGGCAGCGCCCAACAGCCGGCCGCGCCAGCGGACGCCCATCAACTGGTTGCAGCGCAGCGGAAACCAGGGCGAGCCCTGCGAGCATGCCCTTCCCCTCGCCCCGAATCCCGCACAAGGGCCGGCCCCACCCAGGTCTTGCCGCCGGCACCAGGTGACCTGCCCGGATCCTAGGGCGGGAACGGCGGTCCGCCGCCGGTAACCACCCACCCGGGCCGGCCACCGGCGGCGGACCGCCCGCGCACGTCAGGCACGCAATCCTCAAAAAGATACTCACTTACTCATTTGAGTATTTGAGTAGTGCATACCCGGGCCGGGGCTAGTTCATCGCGGGTCGCGGAGAAAACAGGACCGCTTGCCGGACGGGTTTCCCCGCCCGGCAAGGGTTCCGGCTGTCAGGCGGCGGGGACGGCGTACGGTATGCGGTACCGGCTGGGCAGTTCGGCGGCGGCTTCGGGCAGGTCCGCGGGGCCTTGGGCCTGTTCGTTCTTCCAGTGGAAGAACGCCTGTTCGCTGATCGCATCCCAGAACCTGGATTTGGTCCGGAAATACGTGCAGGTCACGTCGCCCTCGCAATACGTGGCAATGCCGAACAGGTTGCCGATGGCATCGGCGGTGCGGATCCCGGCGACCATGACGTAGGGCCATTGGCCCAGGTCCCAGCCGTCGCTCCCCCAGCTGGGAATCACGGCCCAGCCGTGTTCGCCGATGAGTTCCATCCAGTCGTAGCCATCGTTCATGTGGTAATCCCCGAGGACGGTCACGCCGTCGATGGTCTCTCCGGTGTCGGCGGTGGTCACGGTCGTGGTGGTGATTGCGGTCATGGTGGTGTTCCTTCTTGTCCGAGAAGTGGGGTGGGTGGGGCGGCTTAGGTGACCGGCCAGCTCCCCTTCTCCCCCCGTTGTTTTTTGGTTGCTGGCAAGCTTGCTTGCTCGGCGGCCGACGGAAGCCTGTCTACCCTTGGGCAAGGTGTGGGAAATTCCCGCAGGA
>NZ_LMSF01000033.1:85288-159172 GCF_001428325.1 Arthrobacter sp. Soil761
TAAACAACCAGGTGATGACGGGCAGGAGCTCTGCGACGGACCGGCAGCGCCCAACAGCCGGCCGCGCCAGCGGACGCCCATCAACTGGTTGCAGCGCAGCGGAACCAGGGTGAGCCCTGCGAGCATGCCCTTCCCCTCGGACTGGGTTGGTACGGTGGAATTGTCCCGCCTGGGTTCCCCCAATCCCAGGCGGGCCATTCTTTGTCAGAAGGAGAGATGCACAGTGGGACTGCGAAGCTTCTTCACCCGGCGCCGAACACCAGCTGCAGGAGAGTCCTCCGCCGTCGTGGTGGCCACAGAACGCGAGCCGCTGACGCCCGCGCAGCTGGCAGACCTGGAAGTGGCGTGGGCCGAACTGCGTCAGGCGGTCCAAGAGTCAGGGGTGACCTCGTTTCATGCCTGCACACGGGACGGGAGCCGCTGGCAGGACAATCCGGAGTCCGTGCGCTCCATGGCGGACACGATCAGGCGCACCCAGAAGTACACTGCCGAGGATCCCCAGGACGGTCCGGCGCGGTAAGGACGGGCCTGCCGGGTGGCAGACCCGCACTGGCCCAGTTAGCTTCCTTCGTCGTTGCCGACCTTGGAGTTGGCGCGGTACGCCATGATCGAAGCGCCAAGCGCTGTCAGCGAGAGCACGAAGTTCACGATGGTCAGTGGTTCCATGAGGGTTTCCTTATCGTTGAGGTGGCCATATCCTGAGGAAGGAGCCCGGTGGCCGCAACCTTGCGGTCACGACCACCGGATTTTCAGTAGCTACACCTTCCTTGCTTTACGCTTACGCTTCCGAGTTCCAGCTCGGGAGCGTTTGCTCTTTAAGCGCGCGTTCCGCATGGAGAGTAGAGCGATGACAGCTGTCAGCAGGCTCACGACCGAAGTCGCGAGCTTGATCGCTTCGTCGATGCTCATGTAGCCACCTCCTTCCTGCCCCGCCGTGCGAGGCCCCACTGGTCCAGCCGGTCGAGGGTGGGCCGTCAAACCCCGTAGAGCGGACGCGCTGGGACAGGAAATAAGGGAGCGCAGCGACCGCCTGGCCCTGCGCATCCGCGTGGGTTGACGGGTCGGGCCCCCGGACGGCTACGATCAGTGGCCTTGTACGGAGAACAACCCAGCCACATGTAGGGCAAAGAAAGGCTTTACGGCCCGCAGCGAAGTGGAGGACGATCCTTGCAACCAGAGGAGAGCTCCGTGGCTGAGTCCATCCCGCCGGCACTGCAACCGCCGATTGCTGTTGCCCTGGCGAAACTCGTCAAAACGTTCCCAGGACCCAAGGCGTTGCCAGGCGGGATATACGCAGAACCCAAGTGGGACGGATTTCGCGCGACAGCCTTTATTGAACCCGACAGGGTGACGCTCTGGTCTCGTCAGGGTAAAGAGCTCACTGTCCTGCCCGATCTGGCCGAAGCCCTCGCGGCTCAGGTGCCTCCCGGTGTGGTCCTCGATGGCGAGGCGGTGATTTGGAACGGGGACAGGCTGGACTTCGACGCGTTGCAGCGGCGCATGGTCACTTCCAGGGCGGCTCTGCCGGCGCTGGTGAGGAAGTTGCCGGCCGCGTTCGCGGCCTTCGATGTTCTGGCCGTCGCCGGGCAGGACGTCCGGGATGTCCCGTTCACCGGCCGCCGGCAGCTGCTTGAGGAACTCGCCCGGGACTGGGCCGCGCCGCTGAACCTCTCCCCCGCCACCACGGACCTGGAACTGGCCAAGACGTGGCTGAAAGACTTGCCCGCCACAGGGATTGAAGGGTTGGTCTTCAAGGGAGGATCGCAGCCCTATGACGGCACTCGTTCCTGGCTGAAGTTGAAGCACAAAAATGTCCTGGACGTTGTCTGTGCTGCCGTCATAGGTTCCCTGACCCAGCCCCAGGCCATCGTCGCCGGCTTGCCGGTGGACGGGCAGCTGCGGATCGTTGGCCGATCCACGGTCCTCTCAACCCGGACAGGGCGTGAGCTGGGCCGCCAGCTCACGCCGGCGCAGCCCGGGCATCCCTGGCCCGAAGAGATCAGCGAAACCTCGCTGAACAGATTCAGCAAAG
The DNA here is from genome assembly GCF_001428325.1 of Arthrobacter sp. Soil761. Lineage (NCBI taxonomy): Bacteria > Bacillati > Actinomycetota > Actinomycetes > Micrococcales > Micrococcaceae > Arthrobacter > Arthrobacter sp. Soil761. Next base: position 87,321 of record NZ_LMSF01000033.1, read on the forward strand.
ACAAAGGCCCCGTGCACCTGACGCTGATCGAACCGCTCGTGGTGGAAGTCGCGGCCGACGTCGCCTGGTCCGGCACCTCCTTCCGCCACCCACTGACCTACCAACGGGCCAGACCCGAACTGGATCCCGCCGACGTCGAACTCCCCCCGCACATCAAAGCCCGGTGACCCCGGACGTCGCCTTGGACGGGTTGTGCCCACTGGGGGCAGGTGTAGCCCTTCGCACAGCTCAAAGCTGTCCCCATTGGCGTGCAACCCGTTCTTTGTCGTACCCCCCCGCCAAACTGAATATTGCGTGGATCATGCAGCATGTGCCATACCGCATGGTCGCGCTTTTTAGTGGCGTGGCTATTCGTATATATGTTCTAAGGTTGTGCTATAGGACCAGAACAAGCCTCCGAACTGCAAAGGCAGTACGCGCGGCGTGCCGGTCCGATCGGGCTGACGGTGGAAGAGCTCGATTTTGAGCACTTCCCGGCCAAGAACGGCTTCCCCGGGATCCCGGTGAAAGCGTGGATCCGGTTCCCGAACTGCGCGGAACTGGTCAACGGGGAAGTGTTCGCCTGGACCGCGAAAGCGGCCGAAGTGACGTGGAAAGACGGGCCGGTGACCTACCGGACCTGGGTGTGGAGCTCGGCGGTAACCCGCCGGGAAGATTTGAACAAAGCGAACTTGGGAGAACGAACCAACCGTGACAGCAACAATAAGTGAAACAACCCTCGACGCACCGGTGGATGTCCGGTTTACCGCCGCCGGCACTCCCCTGGCCGTCCGCTACGACGGGCGCGTGTGGGCCGTGGCAGCCGAACCCCTGCACTGGTTCAGTAGGGATTCCTGGTGGGAGACCCGCCGCACCGCCGCCAAGGGCAGCGGTGACCTGGTCAGCATCGAGCACTGGCGGGTGCAGGTCCGACTCGGCGCCTCGACCTCGGCGCTGCGTACCTTCGAGCTGCGCCGCGCCCCGCTGTCGGACCAATGGCTGCTGGAGACCGTCACTGACAACTGAGGCATGCTCTACGGCAATGCTCCTCAAAGCGGACCATGACCTGGTCGTAACAGAAATGACCCCCGGAAACCCATGGGTTTCCGGGGGTCTTTCGGTGCGCGAAGGGGGACTTGAACCCCCACCCCCTTTCGAGGACTAGCACCTCAAGCTAGCGCGTCTGCCATTCCGCCACCCGCGCGTGATGGTGATGCGGAGATGAAGGCCCATTGGCTTTACATTCCTCCGCAGCAGCGAGAAGAACATTAGCACAGCGTTCCTCAAACCAAACCCAATGATCCAGCAGTCCGTGGCAACGCCTTAACGGTGCCGCGAATATTTGACGTATCGCTCGAGCAATAGTCTCTCTCGATCCAACTGGACGGCGTCCTTCGGGATGTCGAAGAAAGCATTCACTTGCTCGTCGAGTGCGAAATGGGCGTTCAGCAAATCCTGTGGCATTGCTTCAGGCTCATAGAGATTTTCCAGCGAGACACCGGGATGGTTGGCACGCGCGGCGAGAACCGCTGCCCCGGCATCAACAATTGCCTTTCGCGAGTCAGCATCTGCCATGCCAAGTGGGAAGTTGTTCCAAACGATTGTGTTCGAAAATCGGAAGTCTGACTTGATACGGCCACCGACCAGGCGTTGCCAATCGATAAAAAGCGATGACGAAATCAAGGCAAACAGGAACCCGTCAGCGTCAGATGCGGTGAAGTTGGCGTCGCTGGAGATGACTGACGGTTCGAACCTCTGGGCCGTGCAGTAGTCCCGGTCGGCTGAGAAGTGACGCGGTATGCACAAGTAGGAAACTTCCGGTTGGCGAATCTCAGTGAACAGGTGAGGGATGGCTGCCTGATCGCGAGTAGCTGCTTTTGTACTGGCTTGGCGCATTCGTTTGACGTTGGCTACCCGTTCCCGCAGGACCGGCGAGGCTTCAATTTCGGTTCTTGGTGCTCCTACAAGCCACAGACACCACCGATCTGCGCCGCTGATTAGCTCGTCAGCGCCAACAAACGACCGCACATATTTTGCTGCAAGGGGGTCGGCCATAACGCTGGCGTAAGCGGGCTTTTTCACTACCAGACTCCCTCCGTCCGCTGGTTTGGACCCATAATTCACCTCAGGCAGGGATGCCGTCAGCGGCTTGGAACGTTTCCTGACTAAGACGTTGGGTCCATCAACCAGGTAGGCGTTTATGAACGGGACTTCCCTGTGTTGGATGGGTCCTTTCCCTTCGTTGTAGTCCCATAGCTGAGGTTCAGGGCCTTCTTTATCGAATCCAACGATGACGCAGTGGACTGCAGCCTTGCCGGAGGCTTCCGATTCCCAAGGAAACGTTCGGTGAGCGAAGCGAACTCTCCAGCCAGCTTTGAAGATGGGTTCGAAGAGGGCTGGTACAGGCTGTCCCTGGGCAATTGAGTTTGTCGTGACGTACGCGAACCGCGCTCCTTGGGCTGGAGCGAGGAAGCTGAGCGCTTTGGCGTGCCATCCAGTGACGTAATCGAGGTAGCCGTCATATTGCGCTCCCCACGCCAGCTGGAGGTCTGCAGTTTGCTCAGCTGTTCGGAGTGATTGACCGGCGTATGGAGGGTTACCCGCGACGATAGTGTCGTCGTCCGGTTGGAAGAGGTCCGTCCAGTCAAAGCGGAGGCTGTTGCCCCTGCCCAGGTTGTCTTCAGTTGCAGTTACGATGGTGGCTTGACGCTGGATTGGGAGCCTCTCGGGTGCGTATCCCAGCCGGGTGATCATCTGGAGATCGCACTGTCGGTCCATGAGGAACATCGCCGTTTCAGCTATCTTCGCGGGCCACTCATCGATTTCAATACCGAAAAAGTTGTCGAGAACAACCTTAGGGTCGAGGAAAGACTTCTTGCCTCGCCCTTGACGGTCGTCGACCGTTCCCACAGGCATCTCCAGCTGGCCGGCATCAACGTTGCCACGTTGCGCTTCCTTGAGCTTCAATCTCTCCAGGATCGAAATTTCCAGCAGACGCAGTTCACGGTAGGCGATGATGATGAAGTTTCCGCACCCGCACGCTGGGTCCAAGAAGCGAATGCGCCCAAGCCTCTCGCGAAGCCTGGTCAGCATTGCAGTCTCTTCCCGGTGATCAACGGCTTTCGCGAATTCCGCGCGAAGTTCATCTAGGAACAGAGGATCGAGGGTTCGAAGGATGTCCTTCTCCGACGTGTAGTGTTCCCCGAACTCGCGCCGCGTTTTGGCGTCGCGGACAGACTGGAACATGGAACCAAAGATGGCCGGTGAGATGTCCGCCCAGTTTGATGAACTAGCCTCCAGGATGGCTGTCCGGAGTGACTGTGCAACGGGCGGTAGTGTGATCCGCTCGCGGAAAAGGCCGCCGTTCACATATCTAAATCCATTGAAGTGCGCCGGCGTAGTTCCCCTGTCCGCGGGAGTTGTATCCAAATATTCGAACAGATCGTTGAGGCGGTCGGCTAGGTCGCTGCCGTCTGGGCGCGTGTGGTTGATGATGAAATTCTGGAACAAGTCCTTGTCCCACATGTCCGTGTCGTCTCCGAACATGAGGAAGAGAATCCTGGCCAAGGTTACCGAGATTTTGTGCTCGGGGGCCCCCGCCACTTTCAGTGCATCGAACATCGAAGCCATGAGCTTGGATGCACGCTTGGTTTCCTTCTCCGTCTCGACATCGAAGGCTCTTTTTACGCGTTCAATCACATCGGTGGCGCTTAGGCTTTCGGTCACTCCCAGAGTGATGGCCTCAAGCCGTTTCAGGAGCTTCGGGTTCTCCTTGCCAGCCGTATGCAGGTGCGACGTAAGTCTCGTGTTGATGCTGCCGGCTTTGACGGTTCGGACTGGCCAGCGCCAGACCTGTTTTGTGTCATTGTGAAAAATGACCAGGCGGTCCGTGGACTTCTTGGCGATGGCACGGTCAATGGCCGCTTGGTCCGATGAACTGGGAAACTCGGGGCATACCCACACTCGGAGCCCCTTATAGCTGGACACGTTAGAGACGCTGTAACTGTCAGCACCGTCTAGTTGGACCTTGAGGGTTGGCTGGTCCGGTCTGGACCATCTCAGGTGTTCCAGGAAGAGCGTTTGATAGTCATGCTTGTCAACGAGGTCAGTCAGCGTGTTCGGCATTAGTCCCGGACTCCTAGCGAGCAGACAACCCGCAACGGGTCTTTGTCCACGGATTTGATTACAAGTTTTTCGTCTTCATGAAGCTGGTTAAGGATGGCGACGAGATCATCATCGGAGACGCGATTCCTCAGAGCGCCGCGGAGTTTCATTTCGGCTGCTTTCTGCAGCGGTCGCTCATGCAATGCGTTCAGGGCGTCCTCTCCACCTCGCATGAAGAGTGTGCCGGTAAATCGTTCCCAGATCCGTTTCCGGACGCCTTTTAGGTTGCCTGTGGCCACACCTTCGCTGGAGAGCGGACCATGAACCAAGTGCTGCAGCCGCTCGAAGTGATCATCTCGGAGCTCTGCGGTGGGGGTTTCCGGTTCAGCATAGAAGAGCTTGAAAGCCTCGTAAGGCGTGATCAGTCTTTCGCGCTCCCTCATGCCGTCCTCGCCGCCCTTGGAGACGGCGAATGCATCCACACCTGACGTTGTGTTGACATAGCAAACGACGCAGCTGTTGGACTCGTGAATGTATTGGTTACGGGTTGACTGCACCATGTCCGGCATTGCCAATACTCGATGCGCAATGTCGGAATGCTTCTCAAGAGCGTTGCTCCAGACCAGCCACGCTTCACTGACCGCGTCAGCCTCCTCATCGCCAACTCCATCGTCTTCAAGCGTTCCATCGTAGAAGTTGTCGAGGATTCGTATTTCGCTATCGCTTCCAAAGAACTGCTCATCGGAGCCAAAGGCCTGTGCCGATGACTCAAGACGTTGCTTGATGCGCTGACGGAGGCTGATCTGTTCTTCAACTCTTTCGTGTGAGATCAAGTAGACGTAGACGCTCAGAGATTTCTGACCAATTCGGTCGACACGACCGGCGCGCTGGATGAGCCGGATGATCGCCCAGGGTAGGTCGTAGTTCACCACAATGTGCGCATCCTGAAGGTTCTGGCCCTCCGACAACACATCCGTCGCGATCAAAACATTTATAGGATCCTCAACTTCTTGGTCACTTGGCTCGGCGCCCGGAAGCGTGTTGGATGCCGGGGAAAATCTACGAGCGGCGTCGGCGGGTCGACTGGCCTTGTCTCCTGTGGCTAGGCCAACGTTCTGAATGCCTGCTTCTTGTAAAGCGCGCGCAACATATTCAGCAGTGTCCTTGTACTCAGTAAAAACAAGGACTTTCTCGCCGGGATGCTCCTTGGTGAGGAGGTCGACCAACGCATTGATTTTGGAGTCCTTGGACGAGTCCCAGGCACCATATCTCTCCAGAAGCCAGGTCAGTGTGTCGTTGTCGCGCTTGAGGTCGGCTGCCAAAGCATCGGTGAAGATGCTCGAGTTGAGCCACTTTGTGGATTCCGACAAGTGTTTTTGGAGGTGTTCATATCGTGAGGACGGTGAGCCATGGGTGCCGTCGGCGTCCTCGATGTCCTCGTCACTAACTCCAAATTGCTTATCGCTGAAGTTGCCAAGAGGCACTCGGAGCCGGTTTTCGATGGCGTACAGAAACAGCTCGTTCCTAGAACGCTGCCGCTGCAGGGACTGGATGAAGGAGTGCCCGGAAGACGAAAGTCGCTTGAATAGACCTGTCCTTACAAAGCCTGCTACGTTGCCTCTGCCGGTTTTGATGTCCTCAAGGATCTTCTTGTCCTCGTCCGTGTGCCGGCGTTTGGGTGAATCGTAGGAGGCCAAGACGTACCGGGGAAGCAACAGCGACTTGATGGCATCGAGAGTTTCATCGTCTTCCATCAGACGCGCAGGGTCGTCATCATCGAAATCATGACTGACGGGTTTCGATATTCGCGTTGGAAAGAAGAACGGCTTGCCGTCCGAAAACTGCAGGTATTCGAGCTCTACAGTCTGCCCATCAGCTAGCTCGACCTGCTTCTTCTTGGCGGTTCTCTTAATGAAGGACCGGGTACGGCGGACTAGATGATCGCTCATCAACCGCTTCCAGTCCTCCGCCTCCTCCGACAGACGGAAAGCTGCCAGAGTGTTGATTTTTCCATCAACCTTTTCGGCGAGGGCGGGGTCTACTGCCAATGCTGCCATCGGTTCAATACCTAGATCGTCATCTTCATCCAGGTAGAGGCCGATTTGGTTGGCTACGTCTTCAAACGCAAGGTTGTACGGGGTAGCCGTCAGCAGCAGTACTTTAGAATCGTTGCCACGGACGTACTGCTGTATAGCCTCGTAATCCTTTCTCGTGTTTGTGCGCAAGTTGTGGGACTCGTCACAGATTACGAGCTGGAATCGCTTTAGTTCCGGAAGTACCTTCGCTGCCATGGAGTACGGGACTACTCGGCCGTTGATGTCATAGGCATCAAGATGTTTCTGCCACATCTCCTCCAGGTTTTTCGGGCACAAAACCAGGGTGGAGTAGTCTTCCCCCGCTTGAAGAAGCATGGCGGTGGCTACCGCTGTCAGCGTTTTGCCTAGGCCAACCACGTCCCCCAACATCGTGCCTCCGCGACGAATTATCCGGCGGGCGAGGATTCGGACGGCACTCTCCTGATATTCGAGCAGCAGATTCTGCATGGACGGCGGCAGCACGTAGCCGTAGCCATCACGAACGTCCTGGGACATGGAATGGCAGACCTTCAGGAAGACCTCAAACGGTGTCGGCTGTTTTTCTGCCGCCCAGGATTCCTCGATTAGCTCGATGATTTGTTCAGTGATCGGCAGGGAGAATGGATCATCCCAGTGGGTGGTGAACCACTCATCCAGCTTTTGGGCAGCGTCTTGGTCTAAGACATCGACATTGAGTTCAAGGTTCCTGTAGAGACCAGATGCAGTGAGGTTCGATGATCCCAGGTACCCCATGATGGGCAGTGCGTAGTGCCCAGGATTGTGAAGGATGTACGCTTTGCCGTGCAGCGGCCGCCTGGTAAATACCTTGATTTCGACCAAGCCCGCACGGAGCTGTCTTTTCAACGCACGCAATGATGACTGGCCCTCTTTTGTCGACAGACCCCGCATGAGTTGTTCCCGCAAATGGTTAACAAGCTGAGCTTGCCGATGACGGGCTGACTCGAAGTCCGCGATATTTGCGTGAGGGTCTGGTACCCGAACCTGATCCTGAAGGTCCTGCAACATAGCTTCCGCTGCTGAAGGTGCGACCATTCCTACAAGGATCCGAGCTGCGGGGTCCCCGGCATCTCGCTCTGGCAGTTGCTTGGCATCAACGAGATCAGAGAACGTTCCCCATCCGCGCAGGTCGAAATAACCGGTGGCAACATCTATTCGATTGTGCTCTGGAAAGGTCTTAAGGAGGCTGCCTCCAAGAGTGTTGGTCTCAGAGTTGTCGAAGATTGTCGGCATTGTCCCCCACTAGCGTCTTCCCGCTCCTTGTCTCGTACCGGCGCGATTATGACTGCAATCTTATGGCTTGAGCCACGCGTGTCTCGGCATGCCCGCGTCCTGCGATGTCCTCTAGCGGGGCGGCCACAGTCACGCTACTGCGTTGACCGCAACCCCCGGGATTAAAAACAAGCAAGAATACGGAAGCCTTGGGCCCTTACTCCGACTTTTAATGGGGAGTGCTCACGGAAAGCCTCGGGCGCTGAGGTGGGTTCTTGGTGCCGAGTGGGACTTTCTCCGAGCAGCCTTTGGACGGGACCACCCAGCGGTCAGGCGTCCGCTCACAGGTCCCCACCTTTCCAAACGCGGAGCCTGAGTCATGGTGCCAGCGCTTGACGTACTTGCTTGCTAAGCGCATAGGCACGTTCTCCATGGCCGGTAGACACGACCACCACAAGCTTCATGGGATCGATACCAGCCTCCCTCAGAGAACGCTGGATCTCCGAGACAGGAATGAACTGGTGTGCAGACGCACCGGGTTCAAGTGTGGCGGGCAGCGTCGTTGCTCCAGCGAGGGGTCTCGGCGTGTGAAGACTGACCCCCTTTGGGATCCTGAGATGGAGGGAAGTGAGGACGGTCTTTCCAGTGCGACCGACGTTGGTCGCTGTGAGACTGACGTGCGACTGGCCACTTGCTCCGCCGACGAAGACACCAATATTGCTGGTGACGGTTATTCGGGCGTCATCCCGGAACCTCAATACGAGAGTAAGGGCAACTGAAGCAAGTGAAATGAAGATGGCGATAACGGGCAGAAGGCTTTGCCACCAGTGTTGGCCAACAAGCTCGACAAGAATAGGGTCCATGGGCACCGCGCAAGAATACTAGCTAGGAGCGAGTGCGTTAGCCTTCGTGCGTTTCACGGCGTAGACACAGCTTCGGCTGGCTCCTCCTCCCGGCATCCCCTTCTGGCGACCTGGCAAGGCTTGCGGAGACATGCGCTGCCCCGCGGGTAGAGGAACGACGCCGAAGTCATCACCGAGTATCGACGGATGGACTCACGAAGGAGAAGGCATTACTGACCGTAGTCAGCGTCGGGCTCAGCGTCATCCACAATCTCGCCAGAAGCAATGCGCTCCTCGGCGCGTCGGTATGCTCCCGTGATGTAGTCCTCCAGGTCATTGATCCTAAGGCGCCACATGCCCCGGTTATCTTGCCAGGTTTAGCGCTGGCGATGTACCTGAAGGGCATTCTGACGTCTCCTGTCCCTAGACATACGAGACGTCCCACCAACTGATTAGAACCCATGAGCCCGTGGCATAAGGTGTTCCAGTGTCTGATCTGCAATCCTCTACCCTTTACGTGCCTGCGGAGACAACGGTCTCTGAAGAGCCGGCTTCCCGCGTGTCCCTTACCCTGGGTCATGTGCTTAGTGGCATAGGTGCGGATTATGACCCAGCGGTCGGGCTGGAGGACATACACATCATCCGCCACACCTTTAAGCCGAGTGATCCGGGTGCACTGCGTGGACCGGAGGATCTGACCCAGGAGCGCGTCCTCGCCTACACCCGAGAGCAAGACATTCCACCCCGCTTCCCCGCAAATCCTCCCCGATACTGGGTGATCCTCATTGCCGACGGTGGACGCCGCTCCCGTCTCTGGGGTACCTACGAGAACCACGGCGAGGTGGCAACAGCGTCCACCAAGAACTACAGATGCTTCGATCTGCGCGCGACAGAATTCCTTGCACCCCTCAATGACCGGCTCGTGGTCGAATGGGACAACCCCCGCAGCTGGCACCGAAACGCAGGCTCAGCCACAGGCGCGCGCATGCCTGTCCTGGAGATCGCCGACCGCGACAAGGTCCACTTCCCAGGCTTCGACGGCGTGCTACTCACGTACCACCAACTGCGCGACATGGTGGACGATCCCCGCTACGCTGACTGGCGTATCGCCCTGTCAGAGGTCCAAGGAATCTACCTCATCACAGACTCCACAAACGGCAAACAGTACGTTGGCAAAGCCGATGGTGCCGAACGAATTCTCGGCCGGTGGACAGCGTACGCACGGGACGGCCACGGCGGTAACGTAGCCCTCCGTGAGCTTGCCCACCAGAGCGCAGCTGGGGAAATGACAAGAATGAAGACGGACCATGCCCGGCACTTCGTTTTCAGCCTCCTGCGCGTGTTCGGACCCAGCACACCCTCCTCAGAGGTCAACTCAGCCGAGTCCCACTACAAGGCGGCACTGATGACACGCCAATTCGGCCTCAACAGGAACTGATCAAGCCGCCGAATCGGCTCCACGTTGTTGCCAACGTACGCTGTTATTTCCGGTTCGCGGTTCAGGACTGCACCCTGGCACTTTCCCTCCGATCTGTGGGCTGGGCAACGATTAGGGCGCGGCACGCGACGCCTGCACCTGCACCTGCCGTGCTCCCTTAGGCTGTGGACATGACGGAATTGTGCGTGGGCGGGGCATCAGTAGATTTCGACGAGGCAAAAATTTGGGCGTATGACTATCTGGCGAACGACCGGATATTGTCGGCTTATCCAGCGTATGACGGCTACCCTGGATCACCCACGACCTTTATCGGGCCGCAGGATCTGCTCGCGCCGGCCCTGCTCAACGTCAGTCAGAACCCGATACCGGCGTACTACGGGCTCGAAGCGCTGATGGGGCCCCTCAATGAGCGACTGGACGCCCTTCCCCTACAGACCGAGCTTGCCACCGCAGGTTCGAAAACCATCGACCATCTCGTTGAACTGTTTGGCGTTTTGGAAGAGCGGCCGACAAAATACGTGAAGCTGGTTACCCTATCCAAGGTCCTGCATCGCAAACGGCCCAAGCTCATCCCGCTTTTCGATGCACACATCTATTGGTGTTACACGCTGCGACCAGACGCCCCTGTACCGGAACAACCCGGACGAAGCTATGCAGGGTACCGGTCCGCCTGGCTTAGGGCAGTGCAAAAGGACCTTCACAGTCAGCTGGACCAGTGGAAAGAGATCGCAGCGATCGCGCCCGGACCACAAATCACGCCGTTGCGGGCATTGGACATCATCGGCTGGGAACTCGGCAAACGCAGAAGGTGACTTCTTGAAAGAGGGTGGCTGGCGCCGCCGTCAGCAGCGTACGGTCACAGAACTATGTCCATGACCGTGCCTCTGCCGCCATGACCGCGCGCGCGGAGCGCAGCTGCTGCAAAGGGGCCGGCACATGGGTGAGATTGAGCGGAGGTCCCCACTGACGGAGAATTCGCTTCTCGACTTCCGTGAGTATGAGGTCCACCCCTGCCGGCTTCCGCCACACAGCGATTGTCAGATGCTTGTGCATCCAGTCGGTCAGCCGTTCGTCTGCGTCCTTCTCAAGGGCGTAGTTGGAAAAGTGGCCGGGCTTCGATTTATTGCGAGGTACTCCACGGAGTTCGAGTGGCTCCCGGAGGAGGGCTGCAAACGATCGACGGACTGTGGACGAACCGGTCGTGGATCTGTCTCCCCGCTCAATGGCAAAGTGGGTTTTCAAATCCCTCGTTACGAGATCGTCTTCAGACTTCCCCACATACAGTGGTCTCTTGGGGTCATGGCCCTCCAGCCCAAGCGTCCGCCAAGTGTGAGGTTCCGCATGGACCGCATACAGGCCGGGTGCATTGGGTATGTGATCCGTGGCGTCAGAAATCTTATGGCCGGGACCGGCAAGAGCGCTCATGGCTTCGACCGCTGGGTCCATCTCGCTTGGGTGCATGCCAGCACTGTATCGAACGCGTTGGAGCCACGTGAAAAAGGAACCTGATGCTCACTAGTGCTCTCCAGTGGAAACAAGAACTCCTTAGATCCGCCGCGAGATTAGAGAAGAAGACAACCCAAAAGCGTTGGACTGATCAGACGGCTTTCATTGTTGAGCGAGATGTCATGGTTGGCGCCTACGCGATTCGGAAACTGCTGGAAACTCCTGGCAGGGTCTCTGATCACGCTAGAACTCTCCACGTGCCTGTGCTTAGTCACTCGCTGGACACCACGACGCGCGTGACCTGGTGGACGGCTCTTCATTGGTGGGAGCTCTACGACATGGAGACGTACAGCACACAGCGCATCCCTCTCCGCCATTTCTGCAACTCCCTAATTCACAGCTTCGTCTTCGCGTTCCACCCGACGCCGGATAACGACGGTCTGGCAGGCATGTTCGTCAACTCCGAATACGAAAGTAAGAAGGCTTTGTTCTTCATCGCCACCGAGACGTTCGTGGAACTGTTTCGCACCATCGGAAACGACGACGTGCATGCTCTCGGCTACACCCTCCCACCTAAATAGGGCACCAGCTTTCTTGCACTTCGCCAGCCCTGCTACTTAGTTCGGCGACGCTCCAGGGAGTAATTTCGAGAGTGTTCCAGTTCCGTGAAACCGGGACTCCTGCCACAGGAAAGCATCTGTGATTCGCCGAGTCTGCTGCGCAACAGCATCGGCGGACGGCATCTGCTCAGCTTGCAGCACAACTGTCTGCCGCCGGGCTACGGTATTTCTGAACAACGAACCCGGAAGGCCCGTTATGCACGCAGATGCCGAGCACCAGCTACCCACTCAACTTGACGGCCAGACATCCATCAATGACTATCTGACCCCAATCCCGGCGATAATTCCGGTCGAACTTAGAGAACCAACTGACGTTGAGCTGGCCACCTTCTTGACAGTGGAGACCCCATAGCTCCGGACGTTCGCCTCTGCCATTCCCGGCCGTCGTGCCGGAACCCTCGCCATCGCTAGGATGGAGGAGCAGCACAGTCCGGGCTGCGTTCTGTGCGCACGCAAAGGTGAACGATGGACCCTCGACTCCTTATCGCAATCCACGACGTCCTCACCGATGCCGGCATCGACGTCGCGGTCCCAGGCAGCATAGCTGGTGCCAAGGCTGGACCTGCGGTCCGACAGTCGATACTCAACAGAGCAGCCATGAAGAACGCCAGCACCGGTACACCAATCCCTTTGCTCAGAGGTGTCACGGCAAAGCGCGCGACGATGGCTGCGGTTGCCGGTGGTGCGAAGGCCGCAGGCGGCGGCGGCATCATTGGTGGCATGCGGGTTCTGGGCCAGAAATCGCTGCAAGCCCAGCTCGCAATCTACGGGATCACAGCTGCTGTGCTCGTCGCACAAATCGGAATACGGTACGCCGTTCTGGTGCGTCGCGATCGGCAGGCTACACGCGAGGCCGCGGCCGACAAGGACTAGCTAGGGCCTCTGACACCTCAGACTCCATTAGTGGTGATGCGCAACCGCATCCCTCAGCGGCACCTCAATGCTCGCCCCGGTAGCATGGCGAGTAATGCCCCGCTCGCCGGGTGAAGCCTGGTTGAGAGGTCGTCGGAAGTTCACGTGGGAGGGCGGAGGATGGTGTTTAGGCCGGAAGAAGAGTACGCGAGAATCTTGCTCGAAGGCGAGCTCGGAGTGGAATTCCAACACCACGACGACGGATCAAAACCGAGAATGCCCGACCTTTTATCTTTGGACGGGAACCACGTGGCGGAAGTGATTACGACCACCCCGCCCACCGTCCGTGAGGCAGAACAAAACCTGAAACCGATGCCGGATGCGACACTGCCCCACTGCGTACGGGTGATCCTGCCGTACAAGATCGTGGGAGGCGCCACCCAAGCCGCCCGCCACAAAATCAAGGCAGATGTCCTGCGGTGGACGGCGAATCCCGAATGCAGGTATCACTGGTCATCGGGCGACGAACAGCAGTTGCTCCCGGGCGTCGAGCCCGATCCGATCCTATTCCTTCGGGATTACGACGACGGCGTCACAGTGTGGTGCGTTCAGCCCTGTCAGCATTCGAACGTAAAGCCTCATCAGATCGAGTGGTCTCTCGTACACGAACCCTCACCCGGTGATCCATGGACGTTGATTCGGCAATCGCTGCACATCGTCGACAGGAAGCAGCACGGCGGAGTGGAGGCTCTGGCCAAGAAGTTGAACGGGTACCCAAACAAGCACCTGGTGATGTACCCGTTCGGTCCGCCAGGGAATCTGACAGCAGCTTTCAGCCACTATGTGCCCCCGTCGAATTCACGCGACCTCATGCCGCCGAAATTGAATCCGCCACTGGCCGACATTCACGTTTGGCTCTTATACCGTTACGGGAACCGCGATGTCGTAGAGGGACTTCACGTCTGCAGCGGCCGCTGGGCGAAATTCGGGACGACTTTTCCAAAGCCGGATGAACCGTCTTCCCCACTCCGGCGCCTCCACTACCGGGATGCCTAGCCCCACATCATCCCGCGCGCATGGTCCTGTTCTCCTACCGAGTAGAACCGCCCGCACTACTCAAAACGAGCTAGGTCTTACGCGCCGGTACCGAGCAAGCAATAACGAGGTCCTTCGTTCGGGACAATGCCCTCTCCGCGACCGCGCGGCGATGTTCACCGGGAGGCACAACTTCACATAATCTGACCACCTCAGATGTCTGATTACCGGGGGGCAAGAGTGTCCAGCGACACCAGCAATTTTCATAAGAGCAAACAGTCTGCAGCTGTGCTAAAACATGCGGTTATCAACAGCTATGTGACGCCATTCGCGAGTAAAACCGGCAGCACATCCAAAGGCAACCGAGTGGCCTTCGTTGATGGGTACGCGGGGCCGGGGCGGTATGAGGATGGCACGGAGGGCTCTGGTGCGATGCTGCTGCGGAAGGCCAAAGAGCTGGCAACCCTGCCCCGCAAGGTGGAGTGTCACTTCGTCGAGAACGACCCCGAGACAGTAGCTCGGCTTCGCGACGTGGCGGCCGCCGAGGGTGAGGGAGTCACCTACACGATCACTGATGAGAACATTTCCGCGCACCTGCCGAAACTCCTTGACGAGGTGAAGGACATCCCTCTGTTCGTCTACCTCGACCCCTGCGGTCTGCCCATCCCACTGAACGAGGTTGCCCTTATCTTTGACCGCCCCAGCGGATACGGTACCCCGGCGACGGAGGTTCTGATAAACCTGACCGCCGGCCTGCGGCGCTTCGCTGGGATGCTCTACAGCGACAAGGCTGTCGCGAACTCACTGAAAAGACTTGACGAGGCCTTCGGTGGGGAATGGTGGCGCGATGTTTGGCGCGAGAAGTGTCCGACAAAGGAGGGCTCCGAAGATCAGAAGATGGCCGCGGAGCTGGCCGTCGTCGAGGGATACGCCGAGCGGCTGCGTCAGAGGGCAGGTGGAGCGGGCACCTGGATTATCGACGTCAAGCCGCGTGCCAACCTCAAGCCAATTTACTATCTGGTGTTCGCTTCCAGGCATGTGGACGGGTTGGTGACTTTCGGCGAGGCGACGTCCATAGGCCTAGAGCGTTGGCGGAAGCACAATGCCGAGCAGGTAGCTGAGGATACACTGTTTGGCGACGCTGCAGATTGGGAGGCTGTTTGGAAGCTCGAGGAGAATAAACTTAAGAACGAATGGGTCGATACGCTCGCCGGGCGGCTGACGTCCGAACTGGCGAAGGGGCACGCATTCCGGATCATTGACCGGGACGACGAGATCCTCGGCGACGACCTCGCCGGTGTTGTTCGCACGATGCATTTCCGTGCCGCGATCAACAAGGTTCTGGCGGCGAACAAGACGACTACCAACCCAAAAGGGGTCTCGGACCTCTACAGGCTGATTCTCATGCCCGCGTAGGTGTCGGCATTTCATCCCACAAACGTCCATCGAGCTCGCGGCCGTTGGTCTTCGGCGTACGCCCACCCCACTGCTTGAAGAAGAACGCGACCCCCTGATCGCGGCATTCGTCGCGAAGCTCGCGCACCCAGATCGGGTCGAGCGGACGGTGCTTTGGTCCGCTCTCGCCGCCAGCGATCAACCAGTGCATGCCGGTCAGATCAAGCCCTGCGAGCGAATCGATTAGCGGTTCGGCCGAGACGAAACGGGTTGCGGCAGGCACGCGGCGTAGATCATCGAGACGCCACAACTGGTCCGACGTCTCGACGCTGACGCCCAGCCAAACATTACTCGGCCATGGAAGCTCGGCCGCCATGCGCATTGCCCGGCGCGGTCTCTTTGTAAGCAACTGGTATGTGTGCCGAGGCGTCTCCTCCATCACGCGGAAGACCTCCTGAATAAATGACGAGGACACGCGGGCGTGGAACAAGTCAGACATGCTGTTGACAAAGATGAGTCGGGGAGCCGACCAGCGACGGGGAATGTCCAAGGCTGAGGGATGCTCCGTGATAGCAAAACCGGGTCCGCTGGTGCGCGGATCGCCGTCTTCCTGGTACTTCGGGTTGCCCATCGCCTTCAGCCGCTTCGCCAACGTGAGGGCGTAGCAGTTGTCGCAGCCTGGGCTGATCCGGTCGCATCCTGTAGTGGGGTTCCACGTCGCTTCTGTCCACTCGATGCCGCTACCGTCCGCCATGCCCTAAGCGTACGTTGCGCAGGAGCTACGACTGCTCAGACATGTCACTGGGCCTAGTGGCGTGATGACTGCACGCCGACAGCATCCCATAGAACCTTGGAACGGGGCGTCTCTAGTGGAACGCTCCCCCGCTAAGCCGCGAATCGCAGGCCGCCACGTAACTTAGCCGTACCGCACGGTCTCGGCTCGTCAGCCGACGCGGATGCCATTGTCAGCGAGGAACTCGCGGGCGCGGCCCATCTGGCGGTCGGTGGAGAAGGCGTGCCACTGTTCGCTGAAGTTCTCGCCGTGGAGGAGGTCTCGGAACCGGTAGAAGGCGCCTTTGCCCTCGATCGCCCGCTCCAGCCGCTCACGGAGGGCCTTATCGTGCTGCCGCTCGGCGAAGGCCTCCATGTCCCGCCAGCCGTCCCGCGACCCGGCGCGGTCGAGGCGAAGCCAACGGTCCGGCTCCTCCTCGACCGTGATGGCAGCGTCCTCCCCGACCATCATCGGGTCAGTGGCGGCCTCGTCGTACACCTGCCCGGTGCGCAGGTCGAGATAGCCTCCGGTTGAAAGGTCGGGGTCCCCTTCCAGCACGATGCTGAGCATGTCGAGGTCTACCGGCACCAGCCGGCCTGTCAGCGGCTCGCGGCGCAGACCGGCCAGCAGGTCCTCGGCCAGCACCTGGTCACCAGGCCGGCCGCGCCCTGTCAGCCGGTTGATGACTGACAGTGCCACCGGCTCGGCGTCCTGGCGTCTCTGCTTCAGCGCCATCGGTATCCCGGCGCCGACCTGTTGCAGAGCGTCGTCAATCTCCCGCCCCGTGACTGCCGCGAGGAAGCGGGCCGCATCTGCCGCCGCGATGGCTTCACGCAGCTCGGACAGGTCGAGCGCCGGCACCTGCACCTGTGCGGGCCAGGCGTGCAGCAGCATCGGGTGCGGCCGGCCCGGTTTCCCCGGTGCCCGGCTCTCCCCGTCGTCGGCAGCCCACCGGCGCCCGTACTGGTCCGGGATGCTGCCCCAGCCCCAGTACGGCAGGGGGACATCGGGACGGACACCCAATACCTCCAGCGGGTCGACCTTCACCTCCCCGACCACGCACCGGTGCATCCAGGCGTCACCGAGATCGAACGTGAACTGAAACTCAGCCCCCGGCTCCAGTGTCCGGACGACCTTGGCAGCAGCAATGTCAATCGGTGCAATGATCGGCCCACTGGTTGCTCCGGCCATCTCTGCTCCCGTCTCTTCATCAGTGATGACCCGGCCGTCGGCCAGGGTAAACAGTGACAGGTGCGAGCGGTCCCACCGGGCGAAGGCATCGTTGATGGCGTCGGCGAGATCCAGGAAGGTATGCGCCGGTCCGACCGCGAAGATACGCCCAGGCCACGGCCACAGCTCCTGGCCCCGACCGCCGAGCAGTTCCACCGTCACCGACAACCACGTTCGTGTCATATCCCAAGGATGGCAGGCGCCGCGGCGGTGCCGTAGCAACGTTACTGCCGGGGTCCCGCCCACAGAGTCCCATCACCAAGGGCTAAGCCCACTTCCAGTGCGGTCCCCCAGGCTGCGCGGCCTGAGTGCCTCTAAATGCTTCACTCGTCCTCACCGTTGCGTCGGTCCCGCCTGTCGAACAGCAGGACCAGCACCTCGAGCCAGCCAAGCTGGGAGGTGGTTAGTTCAGGAAGGATTACGAGGGTGGCAAGGGCGGTCAGTGTTTCGGCGAGGTCTTTACTCATGCTCATATCAGGCGCGCTTTCGCTTAGGAGAGGTGGGACGCGGCCTTTTAAGGGCCGGTACATCTCTCTATGCAGCCGACGCCGCCACGGCGGTTGTCTCCTAACCCTTGGGATACGAGACGTCTCAGTGATCTGGCAGCCAAGCCTGAAGGCTCTGGCTTTTGTCAGAGGTCACTGAAACACTTACTGTCAGGGTTTCCTGACGAAAGGTGTGGTTATGGGCTGGGTATCAAACGACAACGAGCACGAGGGCTGGGCGGCGCCCGTGGCGCCCGACGGACGCTTGTCCGCATCTTCGACTGCCGAAGGAATGCTCGTCAAAGGTCTCACGGGGCGCTACGTCCCGGATGTCACGATGCCCGATTACGAGCTAATCCCGGACAAGGAGATCATCGGCTGGCGGGGAGCCTGTGTATGCGGCTGGCAAGGCGAAATGTGGGAACGGGTCACGACCCCGGCGGCCGCCGACTTCAGCCGCCGCAGGGACTACGTTGCCCCGGGCGAATTCGCCAATGCCTCAAGCGAAGTCGAAGACGCCATCCAGGACGAGTGGAATGCCCATATCGCTCCCTCGGAAGCCATCCTCGGTGTGGAAGCGGCAGCGCGTGAATACAGCCAGGCCGGCCACCGGCTGGACAAGACGGTCGCAGCGGCCAAGGCGGCCGGTGCATCCTGGGCCGACATCGGCCGCGCCGTCGGCATCAGCCGCCAGTCCGCCCACGAACGTTGGGCAGAAAAGCAGTGACGCTGCACCCAGCGGCGCCCCTTGATGCGGACACGTTGAGTTTTTCCTTGACCTACGGCGGAACGTTGGTCGTGGCGCTGCTGATGTTCATAGGGCAGCTGACCACGGTGGGGATTCTTCTAGTTGTTGCCGGGATTATCCGGCTGACGGCTTACCCCATCCAGGCCATCTCGCGATCATTCAGCAAATCTGACCAGCCATGAGAATGACCGTCGCGGGAATCCCCCAGTCTCCGTGCTCCGGCCGGGTGCGGGTCTCCCGTACCCGGCCGCGATCAGCAACTATATGGACCCTGCCGCCGAACTTCCGCGGCACAGGGAGGGACCGGCTTGCGGGCACTGATCTCTAGGTTGCTTCCTCCGGCATTTAACGACGGCGACGGATGCCTTTCATGCCTTTCCCGACATCGGCACCAATAAACTGCCTGCATGACATCAGCGCGACTAGCCGGATCAGAGGATGCCGCTAAGCGGCTAAGTGCGACGTCGTTGCGCGAGTTTCTAGACCCTAAAAATGATAAGGACACGACCAGACGATACCGGCGATACCGGCGGCCAGTTTCCCGTGAGGAGATAGCACTTCCCGGGTTGGCGCGGTACGCACTAAAACTAGTCGGCCTGCCTTCGGCCGGCCCTGGTGAGAAGGTGGCGTGGTGGGTGAACTTCCTGTTTCAGGGCCGCCAATGCGAACTTGAGTTAGAGAAGTTTGGCTTACGGTTGTACGTCGAAATCGTCGATAACGACGAAACGCGGGCTAATCAGGTGGCAAACAAAATCGTGAAGAAGCTCGGCTCCAGCATGCGGGCTGTTGAGAGCTTAGTCCTGGCCCCGGCTGCCTCCGGGCTCTTCCGTAACGGCGAAGCTAGTGTAATCAACCAGCACACGAGTCTGCGTCGGACCTACGAGTATTTTCGTGAGCGTGCATCAAATCCGTCCGTCATCGAAGACGAGGTGAAGCATTTCGGTGCCGGGGATGGGATTGCTCGTGGAACAACCTTTCAATCAGGAAAGCTGCTGATGCAGCTGAATTCGTTCCATGACTTGGTTGCCTCAGTTAACGCCTACCTCAGTCTTCTTGAACACCACATGGTTCTGGCGTTGCCTTTCCAAGGCTTCGACCCTTCCAAGCACTCTCTCGAAAAGTTCATAGGTTGCCGGTGGGGAGATAAGTACGGGCAAATTTTTGACCTGACGCGGAAGGATGACAAACGCTACTACGACAGGCTGGTCGAGGTAGTCGAACGCTGGCGCAACACCTATTCTCACGGGGGGTTTGAGAAGGGTCACGGCTCTTCGGTCTACCTTCACTATGAAGGGATTGGGGCCATCCCCGTGGGGCTGAGCTCCGCAACTGAGCGCGTCGGCATCTTTTTCACGCACGCGACAGATGAAGACATCAACCACGTTTTCGAGCTGTTCGATGAGTTCGACGCGTGGCTCAGTGACACGCGTATGCGTTACGCCATGGAGTGGATCACCTCTGGTTTGCAGGTCCGATTCGATCATGCTTTCCGGGCTGAACTCGTGGACGCCATGGAAAGCCCTGAACGATTCTCAAAATACGTCGACTACAACGCGTACCTTGATGACCGTGCCGTAAACATGGACTACTGAGACTCAACGAGTAAGGACCGCACAGTTTCGTTGATGCCACACTCTCCAAGTTCGCAACAAACGCGGCATACAGCGGGTTGGGCTGAGTTTCGCTAGGTAGCCTCAGGTTTTCGGAGCGGTCGAAGAGACGGGATTCCATGGGGAATGATGTGGTCGATGATGCCTAGGATCGGCCCCGTCAGCGCAAGGATCTTCTGCTCCGTTTCTGTCAGGTACTCGACGGGTCCCTGGGCATTGCCGGCCACGGACAGGCTCGTGACCGCGTCAGTGCCAACAACGACGTCGATGTGGCGAGGCGCCGTGTTTTGGTGCATGGGCGTATTCCGGAGTCGACGGAATTGTTGCAACCACCCTGTGGGGTTGTCCCGGTCTGGCCCGATCTCCAACGCAGAGGCCACATTCGCGGCAACGCCAGCTACGTCAATGTCCAGTTTCTGCCTGTCCAACTCGGCCATGCGGTTTACGAAGACCCGGTCCTTGAATTCGTGGGGCCGGGTAAACACCGGATCTTTTTCTTCCTTGAGGAGGTACATTTCGGCGGCTCTGATGAGTCCCCCCGCTGCGGCGTCGAAGGCCCCGTTCAGTGAGGACAAGGCGCCGTCCAGTGCCATCTCCACGCCGACGTAGCGTTCGAACCCGGCCTCTTCGATGAGCTGCTGAAGTGTGCCGATGTACCAGTGTGCAGCGGTGAGCTTGTAGTTCACCCAGGATCTGGCATCGCTCCCATCCGCGCCGGGGAGTTCGTAGTAGAGCGGGCCCAGCGGCCAGGACACTGAAACTTCAGGGGTCGTCGCATCGTTCATGGCACCGAGGCTACCTGTATTGGTTCAGGTTCTTCCCCCGGAGATACGCTGTGAGCAGTGTTTACCCCTGCGATAGAGTCTTTCGACCGCTCTGCCATGCCCGGCTGGTCACTCTGACTTACACGGCCGTCAGGAACCGGCCGGCTGGTTCCTAATACCCCTGAACCGGGGTTTCGCCAACGCGTACGGAACTGGCGTAAGCGACGCTGCGAACGATGGCCTCGGACTCCGGTCCTGGCTTGGTTGTTCTCGGGCCAAGGGTCCTGGTCACAGTGGACATGCTCACGCTCAGGGTCTCCGCGATCTCCTGCAGTTTCTTACCCTGGCGGCGCAGGTCTCTGGCTGCCTCAAGTTTCGCAGCGGTCATCGCCGGCGGACGGCCGCCAAGCCGGCCCCTGGCCTTCGCGGCCGCTAATCCTGCCTTAGTGCGTTCGGACAAACGCGAACGTTCGTACTCGGCCAAGGAGGCGAACATGTCGAAGATCAGCTTCCCGTGCGCGCTGGTCGTGTCCAGCCAGGGTTCCGCCAGTGATCGGAAGCCTATCCCCCGGCGCCCGAGTACCGTGACAATATCGGACAGGTCCGCGGTGCTGCGCCCCAGCCTGGTCAGATCCGTAACCACCAAGATGTTGCCCGGTTGCAAGTGCTCCAGACAGTCCTGCCACCGCGCTCGTGCCTGCGTAGCGCCCGAGGCGTGCTCCATGAAGACCTTGATGGCGCCGGCGCCCACGAGCGCATCGACCTGTGCATCCAGGGATTGCCCCCGGGTGCTGACTCGGGCATAGCCAATCACGTTCCGGCTCATACGGCCGCCTTTCAATAATCAGGGTGCCCGTGTCGAAAACACGTCAAAAACCCTCTTTCCCGCGTTCCGACCGGCTTTGATACCGGCAACGGGTTCTGATCAAAAATAAGCGTCCAAATGTCATTTTTCGGGACCGCTTCCGGCGCGCCGAAAAGACTAGTCAGAAATGGTCGTTTTTGACGTCGCGAGCAGTACTGGGCACACGTGACGTGGGTTACCGATGTGCCCGTACGAATGATGGTGGAGGAACTGCTGGAAGGCGGTCGGGACGCGTTCAATGCACGCCGGTACCTCTACGGCTTTTAGGGAGAGCGGACGGCACTCGCGCTCAGCCGTGGGTCAGCACCGGTGATGGCTGAACCGGCTGCGCTGCTTCAGCTGTCCTTGAGCCGGCGGCCCCCTGGAAGGTTTTCGCCCCACGACGGGTACATCGCTCCCCCATTGTGCTCGGCTTCGCGACGTGCCGTCTCTGCTTCGATCGCTTTCGCCACGAAGTGACTCCACGTGTTATCCCCTTCGGCGTAGCTGGTCGCCCTGTACGCAGCGCGCGCCCGATTGCGAAGCGCAGCGGGGATGCTTACCGTCATATTCGCCGTTTCGGTGTCCTTAGGGTCTGCCTTCTTCGGCGTCTCAGGCCGGTGCCCGGGGAGCATCCTTGCGAGGGGGGCCTCTGCTACGGGTGCCGCGGTGCGCCGCGGGGGCAGGCCTAGCGCGGGTCGGCTCGATGTGGGCTCTGCGCTCATGCGTTGATCTCCTGAGACTCTGCGACGGCGATGCGTCGTGTTACTTCCATGGCGACTGCATGGAGGTCCTCGGCCACGCTGGAAGCAGACTTTGGCCCCGCGTTCCCGGCTTTCGCTTCCCCGCGCAGGACCTCCCACCACTTGGGACCCTTGCTAAGTTCACGTTCTAGCTCGTGAGCCAGCAATCCACGCTCACGGCACGCCTGGGCAGTTGCCTCTGCGTGACGAATGGACATCGGAAACAGCACTTCGTCTGTACCAAAATCCGCTGTGAGGTGATCGCGAGTGACTTTGTGGACCTGCTTGGAATTGGTGCCGGTCCCGACTAAAACGACACCCAGTAGGTCCAAAGATGGGTTGAGTCCGACAACGCTGTCCATGCGTGCCGCGACTGCAGCAACACCCTTTCGGCTAGACATATCAGTCTTCAACGGCACCACCGCATACCGTGCAGCGGCCACCGCTGCCGCCTGTAGCGGCTCGTTCCCTGGCGGGCAGTCGAGCAAGACCAAGTCGTACTCCCCCGCGACACTGGCAAGCAGTTTAGCCAAGGCTAGCTGTGCAGCATCACGGTCCTTCTGGGCCTTAGCTCCAAGGAATGCGGCAGCGTCGTCGAGGTGAGGGCCTCCGGCGATGACGTCCAAGTTGGGTCGAACACCCAGTAGCAGATCGGGCTCTCCCCCAAAGCACAGCGAGGCCGCCAGGCTTCTACCACCGTCGCCTTGGTCCGCATACCCGAGGTCCTCAGCAAGATTGCCCTGAGGGTCAAGATCCACGAGGAGCACACGCGATCCGCCCTCAGCCAGTAGTCCCCCTACATTGGCCACCAGGCTCGTCTTGAAGACCCCGCCCTTGCCGTTGATTACCGCGATTACGCGGCTAAGGGCACCGCGGTCCAGATCGAGTTTCATCAAGTTTCCCCTTCCAAAGTGATTCCAGCGTAGCCAACAACACCGGCTTCCCTTGGGAAGCTTGCTTACGTGTCTTTTCTTTTTTCACTTGTGAATCCGTTGAAACAAGCGAACCGGGCAAAACAAGTCTTCATGAGTTCGCCGGGTTCACCGGGTTCACCAACTACGCTTGGTTCGCCGGGTTCACCTTTAACGATTGCTTGTGTGTTTTCTCTTTTTTCACTTGTGAATCCGTTGAACCAACCGAATCGGGCAAAACAAGCCTTCATGAGTTCGCCGGGTTCACCAACAACACTGGGTTCACTTGTAAATACGTCGACCAGTGACTAAGGGTCAGCTGACGGAACCAGACCCGCCGCCCTGACCAACACGCGTATGCAAGCTTCTTCCCTAATCGCTGCCGCAGTGAATGCAGCCTGGGCGAGTGCCGAGGGAAAAACCTACAGCAGAAGGGCGTGCAAAGTCGGTTTAAGCTGCCAACCACAACGCTGCGTCGTCGGGTGGTATCCAGTGTTCTTCTCGTTCGTAGTCGTACAGGTCCGTTTCCATCATTCGAGCGTTCAGGAAGCGATCGAGGTAAGCGTGCCAGGCAGCTCGTTCGCGCCGATTCCGGCTGATATGTGCTTGGTAATCGTCCTGCACGCCCAGCCGTGTCGCGAGATCACGCAGATTGACTGAAGTGGTCTTCCAACGGCCTTCGTCGCGCCTGATCATGGCTAGGGCCTCCATGTCGGCAAGTGCTTTTGTGATGGCGTTACGACTGATTCCGGTGGTTCTCACGATTTCTGCCGTGGTGGGGGAGCGGCGACCTCGTTCGATGGCTTCGTATACGAGGGCAGCAGCATCGCCGAGCGCCCGGAATACAGGCCGAATGGCATGGATTTTCCCCCGCCGCCACGTGAGTTCGCGGGCCAGCTGCTGGTACTGCTCAGGTAACTGGATCAGATAGACATCGGCGGCTTTGTGGCGGGCATCTGCAACCTTGGTCAGGATCCCGTCTGATGCTTTTGCCAGGACAGGCAGGAGTCTCGCGATGGTGACGTGGTGTTTTCCCATTGCCACAGCAAGTGTGCGGCAACCAACGTCAACGATGTCGGTTTCCTTGGCCCGCATGTAGGCCAAGAGTCCCCGGATCAGAAGACGAAGGCTAAGGCCTTCGCGGCCACGGGCTTGCAAGCGGTGATCGAGCACCGCGTAGAGGATATTTTCCAGGTCGTTCACGAGCTGATGGATTGCTCCAGAGCTGGGTTTGATTGCCCCCCCTGTGAGTCCAGTGGGGCTTGTGTTGTTAATAAGTACATCTTTTTCACCGGCTTTGCGGGTCCGAGCGTTTTGGTCGGACCCGCTGGAGGCGTAGGCCTGGGCCTTGGCCCATTCGGTACTTAGGAGCCGTTCCTGGTTAGCAGGTGTGCCATATAGGGCGGCCAGCCCGGGGAACTGGCCGGTGAGCTCGTTTTGTACGTGCTCGCGGGTCCAACCGCAGGCGCTGAAGTGGTTCAGGACGGCCATGCGGGCCTCTGAAGGGCTCTTGTACCGTGCAGTGTCGTAGAGACCGGTACGGGCCACCCGGCGCAGCGGAAGTTCTGCTCCCGGCCGAGGCGCAGGAACAGAATGGGGAGTACGGACGGCGGCCTTGGCCCTTCGTGCTGCGAGTTCCTTCTGCCGGCGCAGCTCCGGCATCAGCGCTGCTTGAAGTCGAGCGATAGCATCTGAGCCGTTGCGGCGGCGCAGGATGTCGTAGGCCTCACTGAGGGGAGTGACCAGTATCTGGTAGCCACCAGACTTGTGGATGCTTCCGGGGACGCGGATGCATCCGTCCGTGATGTTCTGGTGGGGGCTGGGATCGAGACTGGCTGCTGTAAGGGCGAGGGCTTCAACGAGCTCCCGTGCCTCGGAGGCACTCATTAGTTCTCGGAGAGGGATGTACACGTGGCGCCCACCGCTGGGGGAGAAGTCCTCAACCCAGCGCAACCCGCTGCCGCTAAGTAGGCGTCGGATTTGGGCGATGTCCTCTTCCAGAACAGCTTTGTGCGCCTTGGAGGTATCGAGGTCAAGGCACAGGGTGCTTACGCTGCCGTCCGTGCCGTGGACCATGACGGCCGCCGGCCGTGTCGGGAGAGCCGCAGTAATTCTGGGAAGGGTCTTGGGGCGGGGGTACTGGAAGCGTGTACCGATCCAACGACCTGTCCTATAAGTGGGCTGTCCAGCAATCAGGGGGGCAAGAACCCAGGCCTGTTCGGGCCTGACTTGACGCGCGACACCCTGAACGGCATGTGTTGACGCGGAATCGGCTTCCGGTACCATAGACAGCAATAGCCTTCCTTTATGGATGGATATGACAAGATCCACCCACTGGGTGGGTGTTGGATAAGTTCAGATCGAATCCCGCCAAGAACGAGATCTGAACGACATACTTTGTGAAGGCCCGCCTCGTGCGGGCCTTCAGTTTTTAACCGGCCTGCGCGATAGGCAAAGCCTCCTGGTTCTGCAGATCGTCGATGTCGATGGAATCAATGTGCTCAGCTACGAGCGGCGTGAGATAGTCCACGGCGTTCGTGTCAAGGATCTCTAGGATCCTCCGAAGTTTCTGGGCACGCGCCATGTCGGGCTTGACCACAAAAGTATGCCGCGGGCCCTTCGAAGGGCGCCCGCCCAGATTGAGCTTTTGGATTGCCATAGTCACATCTAATCGGTTTTGATTACTGAAAGATGGAAACGTGGGCGGCGTGTCGCTATAAGACAACATTTAACGCCCCAGTAAATAGTCCTTAAGCGCAGCGAGCAATTGCTCTAGACGCTCTGGTTGCACGGCGAACGTCACTGTCCGCCCGCGCCGTTGGCCGGCTGGGACATCAGCTTCAACTAGTCCGACCTCCTCTAGATTTTGCAGCGTCCTTCTAGCAGTGTTGGCGTCGGTGCCCAGTTCCCTGGCAAGGTCCGCTGCCCCTGTGGGGCCATGGGTCGACAAATGCCGCAGTATGGCTCGGGAGAACATCGTCCCGAATGACTCAATCGCCATGTCCACGTCCCGAAATAGGGCGCTCGGGGGGCGAATGTATCGGGGCATTCATTCATAGTCTCACTTCCTTGCTAGTTCGTATCTGATCCAAGAAGACTACATTAAATGTCGTTTTAGATGTAGTGTCTTATCTGTCGAGCCGCTCGGAGCCAGCAAAGGGCCTGCGGGGGCGTGACAGCGAGCACAAACAGGCATTTGACAAGCATTTTGCGTGTGACCCGTGGACAATGGCCTGCGGCGTCCATCGGTGGAGAAATGTCCGCACCGGTTGGTAGTTGTAGAAACGATGTATTTTTTGGGGGAGTGGCAGGCAGTGACCGATTTGTGGCAGTTGGCACGGAGTGGTCGTCATGAGCCAACGTAAGTCGCTTGGCTTAGTGGCCCTTATCGCTATCCCTGGCCTGTTCCTCGGGTTGATCTTCACCATGCTTTTGCTGTTGGCCCCCGCGAAGCCTGCTGTGGCTACCTGCGCTTCCGCCGTCTCTGTTGTCATCGACGCTGATACGAAGGTCGAGGGCTACACCGGGGAGCAGTTGAAGAACGCGGCGGCGATCATGGGTGCAGGCAAGGCCCTGGACCTGTCCGTGAAGGGTCAGATGATCAGCGTCATGGTTTCCCTGGGGGAGTCTGGCTTGCGGGTCTTGGACTACGGCGACGGACCGGGCCCTGACTCCCGTGGATTGTTCCAGCAGCGCGACAACGGCGCGTGGGGCTCCTACGCGGACCGCATGGATCCGGCCATCAGCGCCACGAACTTCATCAACGCCCTGCAGAAGGTCGAAGGCTGGGAGCTGCTGGAGCCGACCATTGCCGGCAACAAGGTCCAGCGCAACGCCGACCCGTACCACTACCAGAAGTACTGGCCCGAGGCCGTCAAACTCGTCCAGGCACTCTCGGACGGCCAGTTCGTGCTTGAAGGCAGCGACTGTGCCATTCCTGGCCAGTCCGGTGCCGGGGATGACTACCCATGGAAAGACTCTCCTACCTGGATGCAGGTCGGAACCAACGACGCCAGCACTTCACCACTGAACTTCTACTACCGGGAGTGCGTGGACTTCGCGCTGTGGCGGGTGAACCAGCAGATGGGGTCCGCCGGGGAACCGTTCAAATTCCTCAACGGCACGTTCCGCCCCGACGGCCAGCGCCTTGGCTCTGCCGTCACGTGGAAGGCCGGCTGGGACACCAAAGGCTGGCCCACCGGCAACACACCCCGGGTCGGTGCCGTCGTCTGGTACGCGCCAGGTGCCGGGGGAGCGGACCCGACCTTCGGCCACGTCGCCGTGGTCAAAGAAGTCAGGGACGACGGGACCTACGTCGAAGAGGGCTACAACGGCAACCCGCCCCCGGATGACCACAACTACTACACACGGACCGTCAGCAGCGATGTCCCGTCAGCTTTCCTGTACCTGCCAACCCAAGAGGAGAAGAAGTGAAAAAGCCCCTGGCCGTGCTCGCAGTAGCCCTGCTCTGCGCGGCGTGCGCCCCGGCAGCGAACACCACGCCTGCACCGGCAGAATCAACCACCACTACGCCGTCGGCCCCCGTATCCCTGAGCGCCAGCAGCGGTCCCCAAGCTCCCGGAGGCACGGTCCCGGCCACGATCGGAATCACCTGGGATCAGGCCAGCAAGGACGCGGCCGCGGACATCGCCGAGAAGGCCATGGCGGACTTTGCCCGCCCGGGCGTGGAGGAAAGGCAGTGGGCCAACGATCTTGCCCGCTGGCTGACGCCACAGGCCACAGCTGACTACTCGGCGGTGGACCCGGCCAACATCCCGGCCAGCCGCGTCACCGGCCCGGTCACGCTGAGCGTCGATGAAGCCAACGGCTACGCGGTCATGGCAGCGGTCCCCACCAATGCCGGGACCTACACGGTGCAGCTGCTTCGCACGGGCAAGGACGCACCGTGGAAGGTCAACCGCCTCACCCCACCCGTTTCCTGATCCCCACCCTCCACGTTTCAGAAAGGTAGAACGCTATGGTCTTGAACCAGACAGATGTCCCGGCTTTCCCGAAGATCAGCGCCATCGTCCGTGCCAACGGAACCGCTGAGGTCGTTGTTGCCGGCAACTCCCGGAATGTGAAAGCAGCGGAGTCCCTGCAGCAGCTGCGCGACAATGCCTTGTCCCTCGTGGTTAGGGAAGCGAAGACGCTGAACCGCCCGGTCCGGGTCCAGGTCGATGACCCCGAAGGCCAGGGTGAGCTGATCGTGAACCCGGACGGCACCAAGGAGTCCGTCAGCTACGTGGCCAAGGCCTTACGCCGCCGCGTGGCTGAAGCTTCCACCCCCACGGCAGCACCTCTCGCTCCTGCAGCTGCAGAAACCATTCCAGCGCCCATCAATGACGAGCCGATTACTGACGTCCCGGGCACCGTCCCACTAGCGACAGGACCATCCATGACCCTGACATCCGAAACCACGTCCACGCCGACCCCGGAGGCGCAGGAGGCACCGACCCGGCGCAGCCTGAAGGAAACCTCCTTCCTGGTCAGCGCCCCGGTTCTGGAACCGGCCACGAAAGGCTGGCGCGGTGCCCTGACCCGGCTGGGGTTCCGCATGGACCCGTCCGAGGAAGAGATGGCGGAGCGTGAAGACATCCGCACCGTCAGCCAGCACTGGCCCGGCCCGCGCACCGTCGCCGTGGTCAACCGCAAGGGCGGGGCGAACAAGACACCCACAGTGGTGATGCTCTCGGCCATCCTCGCCCGCTACAGCGGCGCGGCGACCTGCGCCTGGGACAACAACGAATCCCAAGGCACCCTGGGCTGGCGGACCGAAAAGGGCTCCCACGACAAGAGCGTCCTGGACCTCATCGACTCGTCCCAGACCTTGCTTTCACCGTCAACCAACGCCGCGGAAATCGCCAACTTCGTTCACCACCAGACTGCTGACAAGTTCGATGTCCTGCGCTCGGATGAGAACGAGGAAGGCGATCACGAAGTGACCGCCGAGGAAGTGGATATCGCCCATCAGGTCCTTACCCGGTACTACCGACTGGTGATCATGGATTCGGGCAACACCGCCCGGGCAGCGAACTGGCGGCGGATGATCGATCACACCGACCAGCTCGTCGTCCCCGTCACTGCCATCGAAGACCGCGCAGAGGCTGCACGCCTGACGCTGCAGACCCTCGAATCCCGCGGCGGCCACGATGCCGAACTGGCGCGCAACGCGGTCGTTATCGTCTCCGAATCCACTGACGCCAAGCGGGCGATGTCAGGGGATGCCTTGAAGCGCGCCAAAGACGAAGCCCAGCGCATCGCTGATGGCTTCGCCCCTTATGTCCGGGCCGTCGTCCGGATTCCCTACGACCCGGCCCTGGTCAACGGCCCCATCCGCTACGAAGCCCTCCAGCCCGCTACCCAGCGGGCATGGCTGGCCGCCGCGGCCGCCGTTGCCAGCGGCTTCTAACTGCCCCTTGACCGCCCCAATCCAGCCCGAAAGGAGGACGCAGATGAACCAGCACCTGAACCCCTGGATCACCAGCCCAGAAACGGCAGAGCCTGAAGAGGCAGCTGCAGATGAATATGTTTCTCCGCCGGCGATCATCACCGGCCCGGTCCTGGGGATGGTGGAACCGGACGCAGCTGACCGCCTCGTCCGCCGCGCGGTCACCGGTACGGCAACGATCTGGGTTACCGGTGTCCACGGAGGAGCGGGCGAAACCCGACTCAGCCGCCTCGTGGAGGGCGCACGCCCGACAGAACACGCCTGGCCCATCCTTGAAGACGGCTTCAGCAAGCCCGCGGTCCTGCTGGTCTGCCGCTCAGACATGCACGGCCTGAAAGCCGCGCAAGTCGCCCTCATCCAATGGGCCTCCGGCGCAGCCCCCGACGTCAACCTGCTAGGCCTCGCGGTCCTGGCCGATGCACCAGGAAAACTGCCCAAAGCCCTGCGGGACTTCGCAGCTCTTATCGGCGGGGGAGCCCCCCGGCTCTGGATGCTCCCCTGGGTCGAATCCTGGCGGCTAGGGGACACCAACACCGGAACACCCGGCCGCGAGTATCAACGCCTGATCACCGACCTCACAGCCCTCACCAACTAACCAATCAACAGCTTCACAGCGCCATACTTCGAAAGGTCTCACCATGAACTTCATCGCAGCTCTTCCCGCCAGCGTCATCCCGAACCCGACCCCTGTCGTCCCTCCCCAGGCACAGGGCCTGCTCACCGTACTGAACTGGGCCTCCGGCATCGGCCTGGTCCTCGGCGTGCTGGGCGTAATCATCGTCGGCATCGGCATGGTCATTCAGCTCCGCCGCGGCGAAGGCGGCGAATCAATCGCCAAACTCGGCTGGGTCCTCGCCGGCTGCATCATCATCACCGGCGCCTCCGGCATCGTCCGCGCATTCGTCTAACCCGACCCCCGGAGGTTCATCATGAGCGAATCCACACAGAACAACACCGAACAGAATCCATTCACCAAACCCGGATTCATCATTTCGGCCGCCCTCGTGGTCGCACTGATAGCAGCCGTCATCGTCATCTTCCTGCTCCCTAAGGGACAGGGAAACGCACAGCCGGCCCCTGCCCCCGCAGAATCCGGCAGCTCAGCCGCTGCCAGCCCCAGCGCTTCAGCTGAGGCTGGTAAGAGCGTCTGCGGGCTTCCCAGCAGTGGCGAAACCGCACTTGGAACTGCGCCTAAGTCCAAGTGGGAACTGGTCGGAACCATGGCTGTCCCCTCGGATCCGGCCACGGCAGGTCCTGGAACAGTCGGCACTGATGGCCTGAGGTCGTGCTTTGCCCAGTCCCCGACGGGAGCCCTCTATGCGACGGCGAACATTTGGGCGTCGTCGTTCAATGGCTATGCAAAACAGGTCTACCTGGAGCTTTCGGCAGACAGCCCTTCGCGCGACAAAGCTGTGCAAGCCATAAAGGAAGGCAAAGACGTCAGCGGAGGGACCTCCCTGAAGGTACAGATCGCTGGGTTCATGGTCCATTCATACACCCCAGAAGCCTCAGTCGTGGAGTTGGCCTTCGAGACCGCAGATGGCGGATACGGGGCTCTCTCGACGTCTCTGCTGTGGGAGGACGGCGACTGGAAAATGGATATCCCTGCCGCTGGCGGGGGCGCAGTTCGGCAGGTCAGTGACCTGAGTTCATTTATCCCGTGGGCCGGCGTCTGACATGGCAGAAAAAGAATGCGAAGTTTGGAACGTCGTCTGCATGGGCGAACAGCGTCTCGGCAATGTTGCGGCGGGGATTGCGGACGACGCAATCAACAATCTTGCAAAAGCCATCATGGAGGGCATGAGCCAGATGGTGACAACACTGTCTACCTTCTGGGTGTCCATACCCACCGTGAACCTCGCCAGCGACGACGGCACCACACCCAGTCCCGTTGTCTCTGCGGTCAATAGCGAATTGATGCCTTGGACGCTGGCTCTGGCCGTCCTCGCCGTTATCCTCGGCGGCATCCGGATGATCTGGGAACAACGCGGTGCGCCGTTAAAGGACCTGCTTCGTTCACTGCTCACGCTCACTCTGGTGTCCGGCCTCGGCCTGGGTGTCATCTCAATTCTGGTGATCGCAGCCGACGCCTTCTCTGCCGCCATCATCGACCGCTCCACGGACGGCAAGGGTTTCGCAGAGTCGATGAGCATCCTCGTCATGACCAACCAGACCGGGGTCGGGGTGTTCATCCTCATCATCCTGGGCCTGATCGGGTTGATTGCTTCCCTCGTCCAGATCGTGCTGATGGTGGTGCGCAGCGGCATGTTGGTAATCCTGGCCGGCATCCTGCCCACCACAGCCGCGTTCACGAACACGGAGATGGGCAGACAGTGGTTCCAGAAAGCAGTCGGCTGGACCATTGCCTTCATTCTCTATAAGCCAGCTGCGGCGATCGTCTACTCAGTCGCATTCCTCCTGATGGGCAATAAAACTCAGGTCCCCTTGATCGGTTCGATCACTGGTTTCACGCTGATGGTCGTTGCCCTGTTCGCACTGCCGGCGCTGATGCGGTTCGTCACCCCGATGGTGGGGGCGGTTGCCTCCGGTGGGGGAGCCGGGGCAGGGGCAGCCGTCGGGGCCATGGCCACCGGTGCCGTGTCCTTGGGCCGCAGTGGCAGCGGCAGGGGCAACGCCTCACCGACGCCAGCTACGACGCAGAGCAACCAGCCAGGTGCGTCTCCAAAGGGCAGCGCCGGAACGTCGGCCCCCCGCGGCGGGGGAGGTGAGCCCACACCCGGCGCTACCGGTCCGGGGAGGGCCGCTGGCGCCGCAGCAGCAGGCAAAGCGGGTATGGCAGGGACCGGGGCAACCGCCGGCACTGCAGGAGCAGCAACCGGAGCGGCAGCAGCAGGCCCGGCTGGGATGGCCGTAGCTGCCGGGGCACAGGTGGCGTCCAGGACGTCGCAGGCAATCGCCAAGACCGCGCAGGATTCAACCGGGGAGGGCCCCAGTGGCAGCAATTAACACCGAATACAAGGAACCGTCTTACGGCAACTGGCGGGTCCCGAGGTCCGCCGGTCTGGGCGACCTTGGCGCTATCGGCACGGGGATTGTGATGGCCGGGCTGTTGCTGGGCATCATCAGCTTCGCCATCTGGGGCCTCTTCGTCGGCCTCGGCGTCCTGGCCGTCGCCGGGGTGCTGGTCCTGCTGCTGACCGTCAAGGATAAGCACGGCCAGTCCGTGGTGGACCGTTTCGCGACCCGGATGAATTTCCGCCTCGCCCGTTCCTCGGGTGCGAACCTGTACCGCTCGGGCCCGCTGGGGGTGACGGAGTGGGGCATGTACCAGCTCCCGGGGTTGGCGGCAAAGTCGCGCCTGTATGAGTTCGCTGACTCCTACAACCGCCCCTTCGCCATGCTCCACGTACCGACCACCAACCACTTCACCGTCATCTTCTCCACCGAACCCGACGGCGCCTCCCTTGTGGATCCCGAGCAGGTCGATGCGTGGGTGGCGAACTGGGGCGGCTGGCTCGCCGGACTGGGCGATGAGGCAGGGCTGGAAGCCGCCGCAGTAACCGTGGAAACTGCCCCGGACTCCGGCTACCGGTTGCGCAATGAAGTCGAGATGAACATTGACGAGAACGCCCCCGAAGCGGCCAAGGCCATCCTCCGCGAGGTTATCCGGACCTACCCGGAAGGATCTGCCACCGTGCGGGCATGGGTGTCCCTGACATTCAACGCCTCCCTCCGTGCAGGGTCCCGGAAGCGGGAACCGGAGGACGTCGCCCGCGACATCGCCTCCCGCATCCCTGGGCTGGGTGCCCGATTGCAGTCCACCGGCGCCGGTATCGCCCGGCCGATGTCCGCGCAGGAACTTTGCGAGGTGGTCCGGATTGCCTACGACCCGCCCGCCGCTTTGATCATTGACGAGGCCCACGCGGCCGGTTCCCCTGTTGCCCTGGCCTGGGGCGAGGTCGGCCCCACCGCTACCCAGGCCGGCTGGGACGACTACAGGCACGATTCCGCGTTCTCTGTATCCTGGACCATGACGGGTGCACCCCGGGGTTCGGTGAACTCTTCGGTCTTGTCCCGGCTGCTGGCCCCGCACGGGGACGTTGACCGCAAACGCGTCTCCCTGCTCTACCGCCCGATGGATTCGGCCCGGGCAGCTGCCGTGGTCGAGCGGGACCAGAACAACGCCAACGTCCGCATCACCTCCGGAAACCGGCCCAGTGCCCGGGCCCTGGTCGATGCCCGGTCGGCGGCTCAGACTGCTCAGGAAGAAGCCCAGGGTGCCGGGCTCGTGAACTTTGGCATGGTCGTCACCGCCACGGTTACCGACGCTACCCGGCTTCCGGATGCGGTGGCCGCGATCGAGCAGACCTCAGGGACCGCCCGGGTCCTGCTCCGTCGCGCCTACGGCTCACAGGACACCGCTTTCGCCGCGTCCTTGCCGCTGGGCCTGGTGCTGCCCAAACACATCCTGCTGCCCAGCGAAATCAGGGAGGCCCTCTAAATGGCCCGCTTCAAGTTCCTGCAAGCGAAAAAAGTTAAAACAGTAAATACAGCAACAAAGGCTCCCACGGGCCAGGGGGAGGGGACGTCGCGTCCTGGCCGTGTCCGGGGTCCCGGCTCACGCGGCTGGGGCGGCCGTGGCGGGGGAGCGGCCGCCCTGGTTCCTGCGGTGCGGGAGTACCGGGGCACGACGGTGCAGGTGTGCGGGTTGTGGCCGTTCAGTTCCGGCACGTCGTCGCCGATGATTGGTGTGCCTTTAGGCCGGCATGAGGAGACCCAGGCGACGGTCTGTTGCGACCCGATCAGCTGGTTCCAGCGCGCCCACCTGATCTCCAACCCGTCTGCGTTCATTCTTGGCAAGCCCGGGCTGGGTAAGTCCACGCTGGTTCGCAGGATGTTCCTGGGCCTTTCCGGCCAGGGCGTGCATCCCCTCGTGCTGGGGGACCTGAAGGCAGAGCACGTCGACGCGGTCGAGGCGTTGGGCGGTCAAGTCATTCGGCTCGGCCGGGGACGGGGCTACCTGAATATCCTTGATCCCGGCCAGGCCGTCGAGGTCGCCCAGCTGCTGGAGGAAGAAGGGCACCACGACGCGGCCGTCCGGGTCCGTGCCGACGCCCACGGCCGACGGTTGAATATGGTCGTCTCCCTGATCACGATCAGCCGGAACTCACCCCCGACGGATCAGGAACAGACGATCCTTGACCGTGCCCTGCGGGTACTCGACGACACCTTCGACGGCATCCCGGTCCTGAAAGACCTACTCGACGTCATCACCGCGGCCCCGGCCGAGCTGCGCCAGGTCGCCCTGGACCGCGGCGACATGGCGGTCTACCTGCAGGAAACCCGGGCGCTGGAAGCGACCCTGCTGGGCCTGACCGGTGGCGGGAAGCTCGGCGAAATCTTCTCCGCCCAGACCACTAACCCGATGCGGCGGGACCGGGCCGTGGTCTTCGATGTCTCCAGCATTGACGAAACCGAAACCGACCTGCAGGCAGCGGTCCTCCTGGCGTGCTGGTCCTACGGATTCGGGACCGTCAACGTCGCCAACGCCCTGGCGGACGCCGGGCTGGAGCCGCGCAGGAACTACTTTGTGGTCCTGGACGAGCTGTGGCGGGCGCTGCGCTCCGGCAAGGGTATGGTCGATCGCGTCGACGCCCTTACCCGGCTGAACAGGAGTGTTGGTGTCGGGCAGGTCATGATCTCCCACACCATGTCCGACCTGCTGGCCCTCCCGGCGGAGGACGACAGAATGAAAGCGCGCGGGTTTGTCGAACGTTCCGGCATGGTCATCTGTGCAGGGCTCCCGGCTTCGGAGATGCCGCTGCTGACGGCTGCGATCCCGCTGTCGAGGCAGGAACAGCAGAAGCTCATCTCGTGGCAGGATCCGCCCGCGTGGGATTCCCGCGGGGGTGATGTCGAACCCCCGGGCCGGGGAAAGTTCCTGATCAAGGTCGGCGGCCGCCCAGGCATCCCCGTGACCATCGGTTTGACCTCCATCGAGGCCTCCCTGAATGACACAAATAAGCGTTGGCATGCACCGGCAGAAACTCTGCTGGATGCGGCAGCTCCGATCCGGGAAGAAGGTGCGGCATGAGTGCCCCGAACCGCAAGGGAACAGGCCTCGGCGACGCTTTGGGGATTTGGCTGGCCATTGGGGCCGCCACCATCTTCGGCGGCGGTACCTGGGTCGCCGCCCACCTCGGGTCCTGGATGGCCGGCCTTGCCGCCCCTCCGGCGCACCCGATCGATCTTGTCGCGGGGCTGGCCAAGGGGCGTGTGCCCTGGCCGGACCAAGCAACTGTGGTGGCCTGCGTGCTGGCCGGGGTCCTGATCGCACTGCTGGTGACAGTTCTGGTGGTGCGGTCCCGGACCGCGAGCAAACGCACCCGGGTGGACAAGGCTGCCGTGTACATGGGCCGGGGCAAGGACCTGAACCACCTCTCGACCAAGGGCGCCGCTGCAACGGCCGTGCGCCTCGGGGTGGAAAATTCCACCGGTGTCCGCCTTGGCCGCAGCGTGGCCGGGAAGCGCCCGCTCTGGGCATCTTGGGAGGACATGCTGATCCTCATCGCCGGGCCGCGCACGATGAAGACCACCTCCTACGCCGTCCCCGCCATCCTTGACGCACCCGGGGCAGTGATCGCCACCTCGAACAAACGTGACATCGTCGACGTCACCCGCCCCATCCGCTCGGAGGCCGGGCAGGTGTGGGTCTTTGACCCGCAAGCCGTGGCGGAGGAAGAGCCGTCCTGGTGGTGGAACCCGCTCTCGTACGTGAAGAACGAAGCCACGGCAGGGAACATGGCCCAGCACTTCGCCGCGGGTTCCCGGGAACCCGGAACAAAGCCCGATGCCTACTTCGACCCGGCCGGGCAAAACCTGCTCAAAGCTCTCCTGCTCGCCGCCTCCCTCAGCGCCGCACCGATCACGCAGGTGTACACCTGGCTGACCCGCCCGCACGACGAAGCACCGGCTGACATCCTCCGCACCGCCGGCTTTGACCTGCTGGCAGACATGGTCATCGGCCACATCCGGGAACCGGAAAAGCAGCGGGCCGGCGTCTATGGCACCGCCCGGCAAATGGTTTCCTGCCTCACCGACCGGGACGTCAGCCAATGGGTCACCCCCACACCGGGTACAACGGTCGACACGGACCCCCGGCCGCAGTTCGTCCCCGAAGACTTCGTCCGCGGCAAAGGCACGCTTTACAGCCTCTCCCGCGAAGGCGTCGGAACCGCAGGCCCCCTGGTCACGGCCCTGACCGTCGCTGTGGTCGAAGCTGCCGAAAAGTACGCCACCTCCCAACCCGGCGGGCGCCTCGCAACCCCGCTGCTGGGCATCCTCGATGAAGCCGCGAACGTCTGCCGGTGGAAAGCACTGCCGGACCAATACAGCCACTACGGATCCCGCGGCATCATCCTCATGACCATCCTGCAGTCCTGGTCCCAGGGCGTGGAAGTCTGGAACCTCGAAGGAATGCGGAAGCTCTGGTCAGCATCCAACGTCAAAATCTACGGCGGCGGCGTCTCCGAGGTCGGCTACCTCGACGAGCTCTCCCGCCTCATCGGCCAATACAGCTACATCAACGTCTCCCGCAGCCACAGCAGAACCGGGTCTTCCTCATCCAGGCAGGAAAGCAAGGACGAGATCCTCTCCGTCGCCGACCTGACAGCGCTGCCACGGTTCCGGGCCATCCTGCTCGCCTCCGGCGCCCCGGCCACCATGATCGAAACGATTCCCTGGATGAACGGACCGCACGCCCAGAAGGTCAAAGATTCCCTCGCAGCCGAGGAAACAATTGAGCGTGCCCCTGTGGCTGTTGCCGCCCATAACCCCTGGACGGACCGGGACAAGGCGTGAGTGAAGAGTTCGCGGACGCCTTCGGGTACGAAGAGGAGCAGTCCCCGGCCGGCGGGCACAGCCACGCCGCACCCGAACCGAAACTGGTGTACTCCAGCGCCGTCGAGTTCTTCGCTGACCTCCTGGCCCAGTCCTACGTCCGGGAAGTCAACGAAGGCGCAGCCAACGCGTGGTGCCCTGAGTGGTACAAACACCCCGAAGCCCTCATCCGGATGGAAGCCATCTGGCGGGCTTGGGAACACCTACGGCTCGAACCCGCCCTGGGCGTCAGCACCTGGTGGCTGAACCACGCCGACCCACACATGCGCGTACTCATGGACAAAGAAGGCCCATTCAAGAAATGCGCCTACGACGGACACAAAACCCCCGCCCGGGACCGAACTGCTCTTCCCCATAAAACCCCTGAAGCAGGAATCTTTGACTAGCACACCTGGATGGTCAAGATCGGATGAAAGAACGCCGGGCCGCGCTTAGGCCTTTTGCCGCCCCGGACCACGCCGCGGAGCTGAACCGGCTTCAGCTGCCCATGGCTGGGGTCAATTCGGGTTATCCACGGCTGGAAATTGGGAGCCGTTGGGGTAGCTCCCTCGGCAGCAGTAGCGGTGGATAACCCACCAAGGATTGTCCCCGGCTGTGGGCAGCGGGCCCTGTGCTGTCTGCTGCTCGCCTGGGGCGGGTCAAACAGCGATCCAGTCGCCGTTGTCCTGACGGATCCACAGGATGGTATCGCTGTTGCCATGCCTCTGGTCGAATTCGTTCGCAAAGGTGATGGCCTCGCCGGTATGGCGTGCGTCAAAAATCGTGATCTCG
The DNA here is from genome assembly GCF_001428325.1 of Arthrobacter sp. Soil761. Classification (NCBI taxonomy): domain Bacteria; kingdom Bacillati; phylum Actinomycetota; class Actinomycetes; order Micrococcales; family Micrococcaceae; genus Arthrobacter; species Arthrobacter sp. Soil761. The sequence goes on from NZ_LMSF01000033.1 coordinate 125,526, forward strand.
TCGCCGTTTTTGTAAGTCAGTCGATACGTTTCCATGTCCCCCACAGTAAGGCTTCCAAAACTTCTGAACGGTTACGATGGCGGCATGAATGATTCACCACGGTTCATCGTCAACTTCCATACCGAAAGCGGTGACGAATGGCAGACCGATGAGGCCCGCTACATTCCGCGGGCGGGTGACCGCATGTACCCCTACGAGGGCGCCCCAAAGGGCTTCTTCGAGGTCGAGGAAGTCTGGGAGGTGGGCGAATCGAACGGAGCCGTTGTCCAGGGAACCCACGTCTTCCTCAAGGAGATCCCGGCGAAGGGCACCCGCCTCTATCAGGTTGACCCCTTCTACTACGACAGCTGACCGGCCAACGTGAACCGTTGGATATGGCGCCCCATCCTTTCCGAGGTGGGCGCTTTAGGTCGTTAGTACTGACGCGAGGGCCAGTCCTCATTTTGGCGGGCCTGCGCCGGCACGTGAAGATCATCGATTTTCACAAGGGCCCGGTGAGTGGCAGCGATCAGCATGAAGAATCCGATCAGCGCGAGTAGGGCTCCGAGCGCGGCAACTCCGAAGAACACCGTGGCCATATCGCTGTCACCCCGGGCGAGAGCCCAGCTGGCGAAGAAGCCTGAAGCGCTTCCCAGGATCGGACCGCAAATGGACATAGTTGCGCCGCCAACGAAGATGCCGGCCGCAGGTTTGTACCTCATGTTCCCCCTGAATGGTGTGTCTACTCGAAGAGTACAGGCAAAGGATGCCCCGACTTCTAGGCGATCTTCCTATGCCGTCTTCCGCGCCGTGAGATAGCATCCACAGTCGCAGCTGTCAGGTTTGTATCTAAGACGGAGCGGCGCACACGTGCAGAAACTGCTTTCCCGACCCTTTTCTGACGAGCTTTTCACTTCTGCCTGACGTCAGGTTGGGGTGTAGCTCATAGCGAGAGCGAGCCTCCTCCTCGGGCTGAGATCTGATCCTTGAATCTAGTCCGAGAGCCTGCCGAAATCGAGGGCAGGTCCTTGTTCTCGGCGCGCAACTAGTGGTGTGTCTCAGTTTTGTTTGATGGTTTCGAGGGCGACGCGGCCGCGGGCGACTTTCTTCAGGATTGAGTCTGCGGTCGCGGTCCAGACCAGCGGTTTGGGTTCGGTGTTGTGGGCGGCAAGGTAATCCTCGATTTTGGTGATCAGGTCCGGAACTGAGTGGAATGCTCCGCGGCGCAGGGCTTTGTCCGTGAGTTCCCGGAACCAGCGCTCTACCAGGTTCAGCCATGAGGACGACGTGGGCGTGAAATGCAGGTGGAATCGGGGATTCTTCGCCAGCCAGGCCTTCACGTCGGGGTGCTTGTGGGTGGCGTAGTTATCCAGGATCAGGTGGACATCCAGGCCGGGCGGGACTTCCTTGTTGATGGTCTTGAGGAACACCAGGAACTCCTCGTGGCGATGCTTGGGCAGGCAGGAACCGATGACTTTTCCGGTCGCGACGTCCAGGGCCGCGAACAGGGTGGTCGTGCCGTTGCGTTTGTAGTCATGCGTCATCGTTTCCGCCCGGCCCTTCGTCATTGGCAGTGACGGCTGAGTGCGATCCAGGGCCTGGATGGATGACTTCTCGTCCATGCACAGCACGATCGCCTTCTCCGGCGGGTTCAGATAGAGGCCCACGACGTCGATCAGTTTTTCCTCAAATTTCGGGTCGTTAGAGAGCTTGAAGGTATCCACCAGATGCGGCTTCAGGCCCCGGGCTGCCCAGATCCGCTGCACCTGAGCCGGGGACACACCGACCTTCGCGGCCATCGTCCGCACCGACCAGTGCGTCTGCCCCTCCGGCCTTGAATTCAGCGTCAAATCAACGATCTCGTCGATCTTTGACTGTGGAATGACCGGCTTACGACCCCGCCCCGGACGCACCTCACCCAGATGCGCGAGACCATCCTCGGCGAACCGGGCACGCCACGATCTGACCGTCGCCGGACTCACACCAACCACCCCCGCGATCCACTCGCTGGCCAATCCCTCCGCAGCCATCAACAAAACCTGCGCCCGTTGGACCTCCCGGTGCGATGCCGTCTGGGACTTGGAAAGCTTCTCAAGAAGCCCGCGCTGGGCATCCGAAACCACCAAAGCAGGAGCACGATTCGACATACCCCAACATTAACAGCCAACATCTAGTTATTTTGGAGACACACCACTAGGACGTTTGGTTCTTGTAGTTCACCTTCGCAGGACCTAAAGGCGGGACTCCTGAATTGTGCCGCATGGCACTTCGGGGTCGACTCGAACGGTGTACTTTCCGTAATCGCGTTGTATGACGAGGATTCCCTGCCTGCGTTCCAAAGCTGCGGGTATCAGTCTGTTGACGGCACGGCTAAGCATTTCGTCCGTCCTCTGGGGCTGCTCCACAGTGATGACTTCAAGGGAAAGAGGAAGCCCCGTGCCCGGAATAAGGTCGCCGCCCGTTATTGGGAAGGTAGCGCTGGTTACCAATAGATGCGAACTGTGGGACACGAGTCCTCCTTTATTAGGTCGATCGGCATGCACGGTCGCATATCGCGTTGGGTCGCAACCCACACATGTCGGGTTAAGTTCTGAAGCTTGTCCCAATGACTTTGAGATTCTTGGTCGAGGCGGCGTCAGATTAGGCTGTAGCCAACCTGACAAAGACCGATCCAGGCAAAGGCATGTCTTACAACTAACGAACTCTCCGAGGTTCGCCGGTGAAATGCCTTCCGACTGTCGTTCACCTATAAGGGCTCGCCAGGCTTCAAAACCGAGAGGATCAGGGTCGCTGCGGTGGGGTCCTCACCTGTGACGACTCGTTTTCTTTTGCAAAACTCCACATGAACGCCCTTCCGCGTGAGCTTCTCAGTCCCTCGGGTTGCGGCTAACAGTTCGTGCTGTGATGGAGCAGAAACTCATGGCGGTAGTGGAGGCCGACCCATGTGGATGCGCAAACCTCGTCAATGTTGACATTTCGTCGGGGTGTTGGTTTTTCCTCTGCGCAGGAAGCCCGGTTCCTGCACGCCCGAGGGCGACGCCTTCTGACCGATGCCATTGGGAAGAACCCCGCGTCGGCACATATATTCTCTTCTCTCGTTAAAATGCGCGGAGGATGTCCTCGACACGTTGTTTGGCGTCGCCGAAGAGCATTTGTGAGTTCTCGCGGTAGAAGAGCGGGTTTTGGACGCCGGCGTAGCCGGCGGCCATGGAGCGTTTGAAGACGATGACGTTCTCGGCTTCCCAGACTTTGAGGACGGGCATCCCGGCGATGGGGCTGCCGGGGTCTTCGGCGGCGGAGGGGTTGACGGTGTCGTTGGCGCCGATGACGAGGACCACGGAGGTGTCGCCGAGGTCGTCGTTGATTTCGTCCATTTCCAGGACGATATCGTAGGGGACTTTGGCTTCGGCGAGGAGGACGTTCATGTGTCCGGGCAGGCGCCCGGCGACCGGGTGGATCCCGAACCTGACATTGACTCCGCGTTCGCGAAGCTGGTGGGCGAGTTCGGCGACGGGGTATTGGGCCTGGGCCACTGCCATGCCGTAGCCGGGGGTGATGACCACGGACGAGGCGTTGGTCAGCATCTCGGCGGTGGCTTCGGCGGTGATTTCCCGGTGTTCGCCCTGGTCTGTATCCCCCTTGCTGGCGGGTGCTGCGATGCCGAAGCCGCCGGCGATCACGGAGATGAAGGACCGGTTCATGGCCTTGCACATGATGTAGGACAGGTAGGCACCGGAGGAGCCGACGAGGGCGCCGGTGATGATGAGCAGGTCGTTGTTGAGCAGGAACCCGGCGGCGGCGGCGGCCCAGCCGGAGTAGCTGTTGAGCATGGAGACGACGACGGGCATGTCGCCGCCGCCGATGGAGGCGACCAGGTGCCAGCCCAGCCCCAGAGCCAGCGCCGTGACAACAACCAGCAGCCACAGCTGGGAGTCGTTGACATACCAGACAGTGAGTGTCACAAACGCGGCCAGCGCGCCGAGGTTGATGGCGTTCTTGCCCGGCAGCATCAGCGGCGCCGACCTCATCCGGGCCGACAGTTTCAGGAACGCCACGATCGAACCGGTGAACGTCACCGCGCCGATGAACACGCCGATGAACACCTCAGCGTGGTGAATCGCCATCAGGTCTGAAGACAGCGCGGGGGCTTCGAGATGCCCGTTCCAGCCGACCAGGACCGCGGCGAGGCCCACGAAGCTGTGCAGCAGTGCAATGAGTTCGGGCATGCCCGTCATCTCCACGACCCGGGCGCGCCAGAGCCCGATGGCGCCGCCGACGATCACCGCTACCAGGAGCAGGCCCAGGCCGGTGAGGCCGCGGCCGGTACCCCAGGCGTCCTGCAGGGTCAGCCACACGGTCGCGGCGAGGGCGATGACCATCCCGGTGATGCCGTAGACCACGCCCGCTTTGGCCTTTTCGTGTTTGCTCAGCCCGGCCAGGCTGAGGATGAACAGCAGGGCCGCGACGATGTACGCGGCGCCGGCGATGGAGTCGGCGGTCAACGGACCGGAGACGGTGTCAGACACGGTAAGGCTCCTCGTAAGTGTTGCTGCTGCTGCTTCGGTGACGGCGTTCATGAACGGACCTTCCCGGCCGAGAACATCGCGAGCATCCGCCGGGTGACGGCGAAGCCGCCAAAGATGTTAATGCTGGCGAGCAGCACCGCGACGGCGGCGAGGACCTGCATCACGACGTTGTCGGAGGTGACCTGCAGCAGGGCCCCGACGACGATGATCCCCGAGATGGCGTTCGTGACGGACATCAGCGGGGTGTGCAGGGCGTGGTGGACTTTGCCGATGACGTAGAAGCCGACCACGATGGAGAGCATCAGCACCGTGAAGTGCTGGGGCAGCGGCGCCGGGGCGACCGCGTTGATCCCGAACAGTGCCGCGATGCCGGCGGCGAAGAGCCCTGCCTTGCCGGCAGCGCCAAGGCCCTGTTTCTTCTTCGGTGCCGTAATTTCGGCGGCCGTTCCGGCGTCCGTCTTCACTGCGGGTGCGGCGGAGACTTGGACCGGGGGCGGCGGCCAGGTCTTCTCACCTTCACGCACCACGGTCACCGACCGCTGCACCACATCATCAAAATCGATCCGCAACACCCCGTCCTTCTCCGGGGTCAGGAGCTTGAGGAGGTTCAGCATGTTCGTCCCGTACAGCTGGGAGGCCTGGGCCGGCAGCCGGGCCGGAAGATCCGTATAACCCAGGATCACCACACCGTTGTCCGTGACCACCCGTTCGCCGGCGACGGAGCCTTCCACGTTCCCGCCCTGCCCGGCTGCCATGTCAACGATCACGCTGCCGGACTTCATACCCGCGACATCGTCGGCCGTGAGCAGCTTCGGCGCAGGACGCCCCGGAATCAGGGCGGTGGTGATGATGATGTCCACATCCGCTGCCTGCTCCGAGTAAATCTCCGCAGCGCGGGCGTTATACGCCTCGGACGTGGCTTTCGCGTACCCGTCGGAGGACTTCATCTCCTCGGCGACCTCGACCTTGAGGTAGGTCCCACCGATGGACTTCACCTGGTCAGCGACCTCGGGACGCGGGTCCGTCGCCCGGACAATCGCGCCCAGGCTGGACGCCGCACCGATCGCTGCCAACCCCGCAACACCCGCACCGGCGACCAGGACCTTCGCCGGCGGGACCTTGCCCGCCGCCGTCACCTGACCCGTGAAGAACCGGCCGAACTCATGCGCGGCCTCAATCACGGCACGGTACCCGGCGATGTTCGCCATCGAACTGAGGACGTCCATCGACTGTGCCCGCGAAATCCGCGGCACCGCATCCAGCGCCAGCGCCGTGATCGGACGGGCCGCCAACGCGTCGACCAGCTCAGGCCGCAGGCCCGGGCTCAACGACCCGATCAGTGTCGCGCCCACGGCCAGCCGGTCGATCTCCTCCTCGGAGGGTGGATTGATTCGCAGCACCACCTCACTGCCCCACGCCTCATCAGCACCCACGATCATGGCACCGGCCTCGGTATACGCCTCATCACGGAACGCCGCGGACTCCCCGGCGCCCTTCTCGACCACAATTTCGTAGCCCAACCCAAACAACTGCTTCACCGTGGTGGGCGTCGCCGCCACCCTCGTCTCGCGACCTAACTCGGCCACAATGCCAATACGTGTCACTTATTGCTCTCTCTAAGATGTGGTGTCGGGCCAATTCAATTTCGATTGCCGGGAGACAAGCCGGGGTCACTGTTTCCTAATGAAGCAGCACCCGTAATGGATCCGTCGCCGGGGCCGGCCCGGATTTCGGGGTGCCTGTTGCGAAGGGCATGCGTACCCGGCGACGGAATCTTATGAAGTCCTAAACGGTGGCGAGCTCTTTGGGGTTGTCTTCCCGCGGGCCTCGGTGAGGTAGCGAGGCGGACTGACATCTTCGCAACCCTTTCCCCGCTTCATACCAGGAGCGCTCCCACCGCCCGGCTCAAGGCATGCAGCTACATTGCGAAGACGTCGCCTGCCTTAGAAGTAGTGGGGGAAGCGGGACCAGTCGGGGTCGCGTTTCTCAAGGAAAGCCTCCTTGCCCTCCACCGCCTCGTCCGTCATGTAGGCCAGCCTGGTGGCTTCGCCGGCGAAGACCTGTTGGCCGGCCAGTCCGTCGTCGGCCAGGTTGAAGGCGAACTTGAGCATCCGGATGGCCTGCGGTGACTGCCGGGCGATGTCAGCCGCGTATTCCAGGGCCACTTCTTCGAGCCGTTCGTGGTCCACGGCCTCGTTCACGGCACCCACGCGGGCCATGTCCTCAGTGGAATACTCACGGGCCAGGAAGAAGATTTCCCGGGCGGACTTCTGGCCGATCTGCCGCGCGAGCAGCGCCGAGCCGTATCCGGCGTCAAAGCTTCCCACTGTGGCGTCGGTCTGCTTGAACTTGCCGTGCTGCCGGGAAGCGATGGTGAGGTCTGCAACCACGTGCAACGAGTGCCCGCCGCCGGCCGCCCAGCCGTTGACCACCGCGATGACCACCTTGGGCATGGTCCGCATCAGCCGCTGGACTTCCATGATGTGAAGCCGGCCGGCCCTCGCGGGGTCGATGGTTTCCTGGGTCTCGCCGTCGGCATAGCGGTACCCGTCGCGGCCCCGGATGCGCTGGTCTCCGCCCGCACAGAAGGAGTGGCCGCCGTCCTTGGGGGAGGGGCCGTTCCCGGTGAGCAGGACGGTGGCTACATCCGGCGTCATCCGGGCGTGGTCCAGTGCCCGGTACAGCTCGTCCACGGTGACGGGGCGGAACGCGTTGCGGACCTCGGGGCGGTTGAACGCGATCCGGACCGCGGGCAGGTCCTTGATGGTGCCGTCCGCGGAACGTTTCACCTGGCGATGGTAGGTCACGTCCTGAAAATCGAAACCCGAGACCTCGCGCCACTGGGCGGGATCGAAGACGTCAGATACTTTGGCGGGGATTTCGTTACTCATAGGTCCTTGGTTGTGTTGATCATGTTGATGGCGTTGGGCTGCCACGTAGATTTCGGGCAGCTGATATGAAGCCGAAAGATTCAGCTTTTGCCTTTTCCAAATGCCCGTGGCTAGGAGGTCTCAGGGAAACTGAGATGAGCATTGTCGATGAGGCGAGTAGTGCCGACTCTCGCTGCGATCAGGAGTCGTGCATCCGTACCGCCGCTGTACGGAGCGAGGCTGGCCGTTCGTAGTTCCACGTAGTCGGGAACCACATCTGGTTGCGCAGCCAGCGCTTCATGAGCGGCTTCCAACGAGGCGCGGGGTCCTCCGCCGGCGGCTGCTGCTGCCGCTTTCAGGGCTTGGGAGAGAGCGAGTGCAGCGGTGCGCTGCTCGAAAGTAAGGTAGCGATTGCGTGAGGACAAGGCCAACCCATCGGCGTCACGCCGAGTGGGCACGCCTACCACTTCTACGCCCATATTGAGGTCGGAAGACATCGATCGGACCAGGACCAATTGCTGGTAGTCCTTCTCGCCGAAGTAAATTCGGTCTGGCCTTACGATGTTGAGGAACTTTGCCACAACGGTGAGAACACCTGCGAAATGTCCCGGCCGGGTTCTACCTTCCAGCGCGTCGCCGAGCGGCCCAGGGACGATGGTCACTACGCCTGCACCACCTGACGGGTACATCTCGTCCACGCTGGGTGCGAAAATGAGATCAGCACCCGCCTCGCGGCTTTTAGCGACGTCAGCCTCCAGATCACGGGGGTAGCGGGCGAAGTCTTCATGGGGCCCGAACTGCAGCGGATTGACGAAGATCGACACCACCACGGAAGTCCGACCGTCGGAGCCGGCTTGGCGTATTAGTTCCTGATGACCGCTGTGGAGGGCGCCCATGGTCGTAACCAGCGCGACCGACCGACCTGCAGCGCGAAGCCGGGCTACGGCGGCGGCGAGAGAAGAGGAACTTTCGTGAACGGTGATGTGCCCCTCACTAGGTGATGCGTGCTGTTGCATTTTGGGGGTTTCCTTAAAGTGGTCGCGCCTGTTCCCTTCATCGCCTCAGCACCGTTGGTGCGATCCGTACAGCAGTGGGAATCAGGTCTGGCAACTATTTAGTTCAGGGTGGGATGTACCCGTCAAACTCGTGCCCGCAGGCAGGGGTCTTTGACGGTGCCACTCGCTATTCCTGACGGGCGAACTGAGCAAGTGGACAGCAGAATACGCGGCTCTTGGCATCCCCTGGCAGGAGTTCCGCAAGGGCAGGCAGGGCAGCCGGTTAGTTGCCGGCGTTCTCTGCCGGACGAACTTCATCGGCCAGAGACCGGAGCCCAGGCCGCTCCTTTTCCTCCACGTAATCGTAGTAGTACCAAAACAAGCCATCCCGGGTGAGCCACGATGCTAGGCGGCCATCTCGATGCCGAATCGCATGCAGTAATTCGTCATGATGCCGGATAGAAGCCAACATCTGTCCCCGGCTGTCTCCGGAATCGATGATGCGTTGCTGGATGAGGTTAAGGACGGATTCACGGACGGCCTCCCCGGAAAGCTCCAACAAAGGGTTGCCGCTTGCACGCGCCACGATGCGGTGAAAATCGAAGTCAGCCGCGCTGAAATCCTCATAACCTAACTCAACGCTGGCCCGCATGCGTGCGTTCGCGCGTTCCAGTTCCAGGAGTTCCGACTCGCTTCGCTTGGTTGCGGCGAGCACAACTGCAGCGCTCTCGATAATCATGCGGAACTGCAGCAAAGAAGCGAAGCCGACGATGTCTCCGGAAGTGAGCCTCGTCAATGATTTTTGTAAGGAGTGGGAACTGGCCGGGAGGACGACGGGCCCGCGGCGGTCGCCCAGGCGCGATCTGACCAGATGGTTGCTTTCAAGCAACCGGAGGGCTTCCCTGACCGTTGGGCGGCTGACGCCATATTGCTCCACGAGTTCCCGCTCGCTTGGGAGACGGTCTCCGGGTTTCAATTCGCCCGACAAGATAGCGCTCTCTACGCGGCCAGCGATCACCTGATAGGCGCGGCCGGGCTGCGATGGCTCGGTGTTCACGCTTCCGCACCTTCCTTTCTTTCCACCTTGGTTCTCAGACCTCCCGGTCTTGGGACTCTGCCCTATGAGGTTGGGGGATCAAACCGGCCGTCCACTGCTGTCCATCCGCCGTCAACATACAGTACCGTTCCGGTCACGTAGCTGGCCGCGTCAGAGGCCAGGTAAACGACTGCGCCCGTTAGTTCGCTCGGTTGGGACCAGCGCCCCAGCGCCCCCTTGGTGGCGTAAGCGTTGTACCATTCAGGGTTTGCCTTGATGGAATCGGTCAGAGGCGTGTCAACACATCCGGGTGCTACAGCATTTGCCCGGACGCCGGCCGGGCCAAACTCTGCAGCCGCTGTCCGGAGCAGTTGTACCGTTGCTGCCTTGGTGGCGGCGTAGACGCCTTGCCCGGGTTCGACCACCACGTGGCGCACTGAAGAGAACCCGATGATACTGCCCTTCTGCTGGCGGACCATGTTGGCGCCAAAGGCGCGGATGAGGTCAAAGCTGGACCGGACATTGAGGTTTACGACGCGGTCGTACTCTTCAGAGGAGTAGTCGAGCAGCCTCTTGCGCACGTTGGTTGCCGCGGTGAAGAGCAGTGTTTCGACATCTGGGTGATCGGCAGCGGCAGCGAAGACGGCATCGGTATCGAGAACATCGAGTTCGTACGCTTGGGCGTGCCCCCCTTCGTTCGCGATCAACTTTGCTGTGTGCTTGGCCGCATCTAAGTCTCGATCGGCGCAGATAACGTGGGCGCCATGGGCGGCCAACGCCAGCGAGGATTCACGGCCGATGCCGCTTCCGGCTCCCAGTACGAAGGACTTGCGGTCATCAAGTCGAAAAAGGTTGCTGTAGTTCACTTTGCGGTTCTCCTGTCAGGGCGAATAACGGCCATGCGGGTTACGGTCAGTTCTTCCATTGCGAAGCGGGGGCCTTCACGTCCTGTTCCTGAATCCTTGACCCCGCCATAGGGCATCGTGTCATTCCGGTAGCCGGGGACCTCGTTGACGATCACCCCGCCGACGTGGAGCCCGTCTATTGCTTGGTAGGCCTTGGCAAGCGAGGCTGTAAAAACGCTCGCTTGCAGGCCGTAGCGGGATTTGTTGACGAGGTCTATAGCTGCATCAAAATCGGGCGCGGAGCGAATACACACAACTGGCCCGAAGATTTCCTCATCCCAAACTTTTACCCCGGACGGGACGTCAACGAGGACGGTGGGTTCGAGAAGCCCATCCTTGGTTCCGCCGCCGAAGGCGATCTCGGCACCGTTGCTGACAGCTTCGTCAATCCATTCTGTTACCCGCCGGGTTGAGTCTTCATTGATGAGTTTGGCTACCCGGGTTTGTTCATTTCTGGGGTCCCCGACGACCACCTCTCCCATTCGCTCCACCACCCGTTTGGAAAGATCAGTGATGATGCTTTCGTCAGCAACGATGCGTTGGACTGATATGCATGCCTGCCCGTTGCCGTAGAAGCCGCCGCGGATGACGGCGTCGGCGGCTGCATCCAGATCAGCATCCGATGCCACAATCAGTGCAGCGTTGGATCCGAGCTCAAGTAGTACCTTGCGCGGGGCGCAGTCCCGCGCAATCTGGTGTCCGACAGCTGCAGAACCTGTGAAACTGACAGCACCGATCCGGGGATCGCTGGTAAGGACGCTGCCGACTTCCGGGCCGCCGGTGATCATCTGAACTATGTCCTCGGTGACATTCAAGGCCTGGGCGGACTGACGAATCAGGTGAACCAGCCATAGGGTCGACAAGGGTGTATTGGGTGCCGGCTTGCAGATCACAGCGCATCCAGCGGCGATGCTCGGTGCGATCTTGTGCGTGGCCAGTAGCAGGGGATAGTTGAACCCGGCGATACCGATGACCAGGCCAATGGGCTTGCGTGTCCAGTATCCGATCAGCCCCTCGCCGCCCGCCTGGATGTCCAGCGGGACCGTCTCCCCGTGGAGGGCGGAAATGGCCTCGGCCGCCGCGGCCCAGGTGAACAGGGTGCGGCTTACTTCCGTTCGGCAATCCACAAGCGGCTTGCCTGTTTCTGTCACCAGGAGCTGCTCGAATTCGGAGCGGCGCTGCTCAAGGGCCTCGCGGACATCCAACAACAGCTGGCGGCGGGTGGATGCAGGCAGCGCTGCGACCAGCGGCTGAGCGGTGAGGCCGGCATCGAGTGCTTTTCTGGCGTGGTCGGTTGTACCGACCGGGGCTTGCGCCACCTCGGAGCCGTCGTAGGGAAACGAAATGGTGGACGTACCGACGCCGTCGGTAACCCATTCTCCGGCAATAGGTAGTCCATTAGGGTATGGGGGTTTAAAAAGGCCCACTGTTCGGTCCACTCCTTCGGGGGTTCATAAATAGCCACTGGTAAGGCCGGTAGCTCCTAACAGGATGCGCTAGTGAGCAGTCTCACGTCAAGCGCAGCAGCTAAAAACCAAGTTGAGCGCGCCATCAAACGGTGCCTCGACCGCCGGAATCCTCACTGCAATGGTCATCGAAATGGCCATGACTGTTGACGCAAGTCGTTCATCTCGGGATACTAGAGCCTCTGGATCCAAAGCGGCCACGAGTCCTCAAAAATGCGAAAAGCCCGAGCAGGCCGCTTCCTTAACTGCTGCATCTCCTTGTTGTCGGACACCGGCGGAGCATCACCAAGACATGTCGTCCCGCGGGGACGACAAGCCCCGGCCCGACCTTAACCTCATGAATTAGGACGCGATATTCTTGACTACTTATGACTTGGCCATAATTCATGGCGACGGCATCGGCCCGGAGGTCAACCGGGAGGCTGTCAAAGCGCTCAACGCCGCGGCCAGCCGCTTCGGTTTTGGTCTGCAGACGACGGAATATCCGCTGGGTGCACAGGCATATCTCGAGACCGGAACACTCATCGACCCAGGCACCATGGACAGTCTCCGGGCCCACAACGCCATAATGTTCGGGGCCATGGGAGATCCTAGGGTAACCCCCGGGATCCTCGAACGGGGTTTGATCCTGAGGATGCGCCGCGAGCTTCGCCAGCAGGTCAACCTTCGACCCGTCCGTCTCTATCCCGGAGTCCCGACGCCAATCAAAGATCTCGACCCGGGGCGTTGCGATTTCGTGGTCGTTCGTGAGAACACCGAGGGCATGTATGTGGGCGGAGGTTCGACAGTCCATGCCGGGACCAGGAACGCGGTAGCTCTCCAGGAATCGATTAACACGGCCCAGGCCATCTCTGACGTCGTCGATTACGCCTTCCGGCTCGCACGGGCACGCCGCGGTAAGCTGACGCTCTGCCACAAGAAAAATGTCCTCGTCCACGCCGGCGAACTGTGGCAAAGCATCGTCAACGAGCACGCTGCCCAGTACGATGACGTCGAAGTTGACTACGTCCATGCCGATGCAATGTGCCAGCACATGCCGATGAATCCTGAGCGATTCGACGTAATCGTGACCGACAACCTCTTTGGCGACATCATCTCAGACCTGGGCGCCACCATCCAAGGGGGCCTCGGCGTTGCGGCCAGCGCCAACCTTAACTTGGATGGCACCGCACCCAGCATGTTTGAACCCGTCCACGGGTCCGCGCCTGATATCGCCGGAAAGGGATGGGCGAACCCGGCAGCGGCTGTACTTTCCGCCGCGCTATGCCTGGCATCCTTGGGCGAAGGCAAGGCAGCGCTGGCTCTGGAGAACGCAGCGGCTTCGGTACTCGGTGAACTCCCGGCCTTGGCCGGAGCGGGTATGGGGGCCACGACCGAGCAGATCGGCGATCGGATCGCTGAGCGAATCACGGACGAAACGGGCATAAGTTCCCAGATCGAAGAGACATCCATCATGACGGCGATGGCCGCGATCTGACCCCACACTGGTACAGCAGGCACCCAATCAAGATTTGGCGTGCCTGCTGTACAGGGCCAGAAGAACCAACCCGAAGGGTTTAGCCGTTAGGCCAGTCCGGCTACTACTCCGCAACCCACGGCGCTCAGCTAGGTGTATTGACCACAGACGTTGATGACGTTCGGCGTGGTTTGGTGACATGAAGAAGACCTCCGGGTGGATTGGGGCTTGTCTAGAGTCCAATTCCACGCACGGAGGTCTTCATGTCCCACCCTAACGCTCTTCTGACCCCTCGTGGGCGGCTGCAGCTCGCGCAATGTGTCGTTGATCAGTGCTGGAGTCTGCGCCGCGCCGCCGAACGCTTCCAGGTCTCTGTCCCGACTGCGGCCCGATGGGCGCAGCGCTACCGCGAGCACGGCCCGGAGGCGATGAACGACCGCACCAGCCGCCCGCATACCTCGCCCCGGCGCACGGCAACACGTACGGAGCGGCGGATCATCGCCGTGCGTGTGAACCGCCGCTGGGGACCGGCAAGAATCGGCTATCTGCTGGGCATCCACCCCTCCACCGTGCATCGCGTCCTGTCCCGCTACCGGCTGGCGAAACTGACCTGGCTTGACCGTGGCACCGGAAGGGTGATCCGCCGCTACGAACACGACAGGCCCGGGGACCTGATCCATGTCGACATCAAGAAACTTGGCCGGATCCCGGACGGCGGCGGACACCGGGTCCTGGGCAGGGTCGCCGGCTGGAAGAACAAGACCGGCACCACGGCCAACCGCAGGCCCGGCTACCAGTACCTCCACAACGCCGTCGATGACTATTCACGCCTTGCCTACACCGAGATTCTTAACGACGAGACAAAGGAAACCGCAGCAGCCTTCCGGGAGCGCGCCAACGCCTGGTTCCAGGCCCAAGGGATCACGGTCCAGCGGGTCCTGACAGACAACGGGAACTGCTACCGGTCCCGCACCTTCGCCCAAGCCCTCGGCCCGGACATCAAGCACAAACGAACCCGACCCTATCGCCCACAGACCAATGGCAAGGTCGAACGGTTCAACCGCACCATGCTGGAGGAATAGGCATACATCCGCCCCTACCGGTCCGAGGCCGAGCGTGTCGCAGCTTTCCCCGAGTGGCTCCATGCCTACAATCAACACCGAGCCCACACTGCCCTCAAAGGTCAGGCACCGGCCAGCCGCGTCACCAACCTCTCAGGTCAATACAGCTAGGCAGGCGCTCGTAAATATCCTGCTGTGGACTCCCGGGGAGCGCCGCTGCGGAGCTGATGGATCGTTTTCTCGATATGGTCCCTGGCGAGGCGCTCGGCCGTGACTCCATCCGCCAATTCGATCGCGTCGACAATTGCTGTGTGCTCATCGATGGCGCGAAGTGCACTGCTCGGCTCGATCATCGAAACGGGGGCAAATACCTGAGCTGTCATCCGAATTATGGAGGTCTGGGCAATCACAAACTCGTTGTTGGTCATCTGCGCGATCATTTCGTGTAAATCAACATTGAGCTTTGAATACCCTCGCGGGTTCCATGGGTCGACAGCCTTGCGCTGCGCAGCAATGACTTGTCTGAGGTCACGCAGGCGTGCAACCGAGACGTTCGCCGCAGCTAATCGCGCCGCCAAGCCATCGATCACAGCCCGCAGCTCGTAGGCAGCGAGCAAAGTCTGGACATCACCTGAAATGACTCTGACTCCCCGGCGCGCATCAGACTTGATCAGTCCTTCCTGTTCCAGCCGCCGCAGAGCTTCGCGCAGAGGCGTACGGCTCACGCCCAATTCCTCGGAGAGCTCCTCCTGCTTAAGCCAGGCCCCTGT
Organism: Arthrobacter sp. Soil761; assembly: GCF_001428325.1. Taxonomy (NCBI): domain Bacteria; kingdom Bacillati; phylum Actinomycetota; class Actinomycetes; order Micrococcales; family Micrococcaceae; genus Arthrobacter; species Arthrobacter sp. Soil761. The sequence goes on from NZ_LMSF01000033.1 coordinate 140,590, forward strand.
AGGATACTGCTGCGAATAAATTCGCTCGCGCAGAAGCGCAGTGACTTCATCCACCAAAGGGACCTTGCGCCGAGCAGGAGCATCAACGAGGCCGTCACCGCGACCGCGCTGAATTGACTGTGAACCGCCCACCACCCACAACCTTTCGTCAACACAACCTTAGTCGAGCCAAAAAGAGCGTGGCGACCGGGCTTGAAACCAGTTACTGCTCCGGCGACCAGTAAACCAGCAACCGCACTGCCATTTCGCCACAACGTGCTGACCCGGACCGCACCGGCCTTACCTCTGGATGGGCTGTATTTCATGTCTTGCTCCTGCAGTATTGCATCTGAGGCCGCGATTCTAGCGGCTATTGACATGTTCCGATTGCCGCGGCACAGTGGAACCTAAGTCTCATCAAACCTCTGGATCCAAAGAGTTCAAATTTTCCCGTTTTAGGGCTCTAGAGAGGCTGCACCGCTGAGAATGGAGGATCGCAACGATGGCGTTTCGGCAGAACCGTAAGCCCGGATGCCACCCTCCCTCACACGGCCATGAACTGGCTGATGGGCTGAAACGCGCCGCCAACAACGAAAGAAGGTAACAGTGGCACTGATCACTGCCGCCGGTGTCCTCGACGGGACGCCGGAACTCGAACGAAGCACTATGCGCCCTTTAACCAGGCGCTTTCAGGAAAACTCACGCAAGTCCGAAGAGAACCCCCATGCATAGTCGTCACCAGCAATCCATTGGTCTGGTTGGAGCTGGCAAAGTCGGCATAGTTCTCGCAACGGCGTTGGTTCGCGCTGGCCACACGGTGGTTTCCGTGTGGGACCCGTCGCCAACTGCCATAGACGGGGCGCGGGAAACACTGGGGGACTTTCGGGCAGCGTCAACGGTCGCTGAAGCTACCGCCGGAGCCGATCTGGTACTTCTCGCCGTGCCCGATGACGTTCTGCAAGGCCTCGTCCAGACCTTGGCCGCGGAAGGAAACGACTGGCGCGGCGTCCATGTCGTTCACGTCAGCGGAAGATATGGGGCCGCTGTGCTTGGCCCCCTGAGCGAGCAGGGAGCCGCGGCGATAGCACTGCACCCGGCAATGGCTTTCAGCGGAGACCGGGACACCGAACTGGGCCGTATAGCCGGTGCCCGTTTTGCCGTGACTGCAGAGGACCGGATGACGGCAGAGAACCTCGTCCAGGACATGGGCGGGATCCCCTTCAAGGTCGACGAATCAGACCGGATCCTGTACCACGCGGCTATGACCCATGCCAGCAATCACCTGGTAACCCTGATTGTTCAGTCATCGGCCATGCTCGCCAGCATCTCGGTTAAGGACACAGCTGAAGTGCTTCGCCCGGCGCTGGCGGCAGCGCTGGAAAACGCGCTCATGCGAGGCACCGCCGGAGCTACCGGGCCAGTGGTACGAGGTGACATCGGAACGGTGACTGAGCATATCCGCGCCCTCTCGGAACGAATGCCTGAAATCCTCCCCGTGTACCGGGTAATGTCCCAGGCCGGAGCGGATATCGCCCTAACCGCCGGACGAATCTCCGAAGACGTAAAACAGCGGGTTGGGCAGGCAGTGGGCGTTCCCTCCAACGATTCCGAACCACAGCACGCCAGTGGTGGTTCATAAATCTGTGGCGATTCTCGCCGATCATCCGACGCCGGGCGACCCTATGATTTCCTGTCGGCATTGCAGCTAACTTCTAGGCAATACCGGGCGGAATGGGGACCCAGAGATGGAAGCTCCGGGAGCCGACACGTTCGGTTCGCAGGGCGGTTACAACGGCCCTGCCTCGGTCTCCCACGCCTGCCGCAATACTTAGCAGCCCTGTGGACGGATGTGAAACCAACCCCGAAAAAGTTGGGCGGCACCCGTTCTGCCTCCCGGTGGAGCGACGGCCGGGCGCCCAGAGCAAGGGCGCCTGGCCGCCCGAGCACAAAAACAGTGCACACCGATGCTAGCCACCTCGCCCAGTCGTCGTAGTGAGAACATCGATCCTGCATCACCCTGGTCTCATTAGGTGGTCGGGGCCGCGGCCGGCCCTCTCCGGTTTCGTCGTCGAAACGGAGATTCCAACCTCATAGGTCGACGGCCACGGGAAACTGCCTTACGGCGGCTCAGGGCCTGCCCGAAGACGGGCCACGAAATCTGGCTTCCAGCAGGCAGAGATTCCAAAAACATCACCCCCTGAAAGCCCCGACTGGGCACCGCAGAGATACGGACAGGGGGCCGCAACGGCCCAGCCGGCGTTGGCATCGCAGGCTTGCGGAAGGCCTTGAAACGGCGGACGCTTGGCATGCCGACCCTTCGCTGCAATCACGCGCATCTGCGCGCCTCGGCCCGGCAGGTAGAGCCGGTCAGTCGGGGAGTGGAGTAGAACGACCCCAACCTAGATCCCTTGTTAAATGGTCCAGCAGCGGCTGGACACGATAGGGGAGGGGGGTCGACACCGTGAGGGTTGTATTCGTGTGCCTGACACCGGGAATATCGACCATCCTTGCTGCGGCAGCTTGAAGCTCCTGAAGTGTTGCGGATGCCACTCTTACCAAGAGATCTTCCCTGCCCGCCTGGGTCGTTACCTCAAGAACCTCCGGGATCTGGCTGAGAGCTATGACGACGTTGCGCAGCTGCCGCTGATCGAGTTCGAGACCAACGAACGCCTGCACCGGGATGCCGGCTGCTTCTAGGTCAACAACCGGTCTGAATTTTTGGAGGACACCACGCTTCTCCAAACGTTGGAGTCGGGCCAGAACAGTGTTGCGGGAGATGCCCAACTGGGCGGCAAGGTCTGCGACGCCAGCACGGGCGTTGCTGTCGAGCCTCTTCAGGAGCTCCGAGTCGAGCCTATCGATACTAATCATTTCGTCCAGCTGAATCCCGCAAAGTTTCCCTCATCTGCCTCTGATGCTTAGTTAATTGCTTATAAGTTGACCATAGCCGCAGGCACATCTCAAGGTTATATATCAGATCAATCAGCACTACTGCCGATAGATAAGGAGGCACCCGTGTGTGAGGTTTTGGTGATCAGCCCCGACGCGAATCAGTTCCGTGAAGCGGACGGGGCGGTTAGTGGTAGCCCACGGGGCCTCCCCTGGCGCAGGAATCGGAGGAGAGATCGCGTCCCTGGCGCATAGCGCGGCATTCCATTCTTGGAGGCCCAGTGATCAGAGTCGCCGGGTACGTCACACCCACCCCCCCTCAAGCAGGCTGGAAGAAGAGTGGCTTCCCGGGCTGGACACAATCCTTGATGCGGTTGACCGCAGCTTCAACTACTAACGGACGAGATGAACCATGATCGTAAAACAATTCGCCCTGCCGGACGTGGGTGAAGGCCTCACCGAGGCAGAAATCATCACTTGGCTTGTCAAAGAAGGCGACCAGGTAACGGTTAACCAAGCCATCGTAGAAATCGAGACAGCAAAATCGCTGGTAGAACTCCCTTGCCCATTTGCAGGTGAAGTCAGCGAATTGCTGGCCGAACAAGGGGAAACGGTTGATGTAGGACGGCCAATCATCAGCATTGCGACTTCATCCCCTGAGCCTGCTGACGGATCCGACAGGCCAGGAAAGTCCCCAGAGTCAACAGCCACCGCGGATGAGGAAGATCCCAAACTCCTGGTCGGCTATGGAGCACGTGAAGTTCAAAGTAAGCGACGCCGCTCCCGAACGGTCCCCGGCGAAGTTAAGGATAGTCCAGCAGTTCAGCCCACTGCCGAAACCGGGCGCCCAAAGGCGAGCCCGCCGGTCAGAAAGCTGGCAAAAGACCTTGGTCTCAATCTGCATGCCGTCGAACCCACCGGGCCCGGCGGCATATGCACCCGCGAAGACGTGCTCCGGGCACACGCCAGTGACAATGGTTTCAGTGACACCCCGATTGGTACTCTGAAGGCACAGGTAAACCCGGGCGCTGGTGGCGACATCCGTATTCCTATCAAGGGGGTGCGGAAACACACTGCGGCTGCCATGGTGCAGTCTGCGTTTACAGCACCGCACGTCACGGAATTCGTTACAGTCGACATTTCACGGACGCTGGCACTGAAATCCGAAATAGGCCGCCGCAGGGAATTTTCCGACGTCAAGCTCACACCGCTCGCCTTCGTCGCAAGCGCCTTCCTGAAGGCCATTCAGCGGACGCCCGAGGCGAACTCGAAGTGGGATGAAGCCGCGCAGGAAATTGTCCAGTACCGCGAAGTCAACCTGGGCATCGCGGCGGCCACCCCGAGAGGGCTGATCGTGCCCAACATCAAGGGTGCCCAGTGCCTGGGTCTCGCTGAACTAGCGACAGCGATCGGTGACCTGGCCTCGACAGCCAGGTCGGGCAAGACCGAACAAGCGGCGATGACCAACGGCACAGTCACGATCACGAATATCGGCGTTTTCGGAATTGACACCGGCACACCAATCCTCAACCCGGGGGAGGCCGCGATCCTGGCAGTAGGAACAGTTCGTCGGACCCCCTGGGTCGTAGAGGACGAACAAGGCGAAAGAATCGAGCCTCGATCGGTCCTCCAGCTGGCACTGTCCTTTGACCATCGGATCATGGATGGACAGCAGGGCTCACAACTCTTGGCAGACACAGCCTCGCTCCTCAGGGAACCCGGTCTGGCACTGCTCTAAACCGCCCACAGGTAACACCCCAAGCCCCGGGTACGGCCGCCATCACAAGGCCGCTCCCTAGTGGCAGCTGACCGACCATCCCGATCGGATCGTCGGTTGAAGTCAGCCAACATCGACGCTCATTACGAACAGATGTGACGTCGGGTCAGTGGTGTGGCCGACGGCAGCATCCTTCGGCTCCACCAGGGCGAAGGATTCTGCCGCCGGTTCGTGGACAAAGATCCGGGCTAGAAGCTTTATCCCATCGAACTTTCAAGTCCATAGGCAAGCGCCCCCGTGGCCGTGCCCGAACCAGAACCGTCAAACAACAAACAAACGTCAGAGAAGAGGAACCATGCCGGTGCTCCAGAAAGGGCCCCCGCCTGCGTCCGCAGCGCCAGGAGTTCAGGACAATTTGCCGCCGTACCCCGAGGCGGACCTTCTTTACCTCTCGGGCCTTCTCACCGTAGCCGAGCAGGCCCAGCTCGCCCAGGCCCGCAACTTTTTCCAGCAAGAAGTACGTCCCATTGCCGTTGATTTTTGGAATCGAGCGGAATTCCCATTCGAGCTCCTGCCCAAACTGGGCAAACAGCAATTGACCGGACTGAATAGCCGTGGGCATCTATTGGCCGGACTGATCCAGATGGAATTCGCACGCGCGGATACTTCCGTGTCCACGTTCTTTGGCGTCCATGACGAGCTGTTCACCACAGCGATCCGCGAATTGGGCTCCGATGAGCATCGTCAGACCATGCTTCCAGACTTGCTGTCGCTCAAGAAAGTAGGAGCCTTCGCCCTTACTGAGCCCCTGCACGGGTCCGACATTTCCAGGCAGATGGAAACCACTGCAACCCGAAGCGGAGATGAATGGATTCTGAATGGGCACAAAAGATGGATCGGCAACGGTACCTTCGCGGATTACGTCCTGGTCTGGGCCCGCGATACAGCGGACGACCAGATTAAAGGGTTCATTGTCGAGAAAGGCACCGAGGGTTTCCGCACTGAAGCCATACCCAACAAGGCAGCTGTCCGCATTATCCAGAATGCCAACATCACTCTGGACAACGTCAGAATCCCGTTCACCAACTGGCTGCCAGGAACACGAACGTTCCGGGATGCCAACTCTCTCCTCCTTCACTCAAGGGTGTGGGTCAGCTGGCAGGCCGTCGGCCAGCAGTTTGCAGCATTCGATGTTGCGAGGGCATATGCGCTCCAGCGCAAGCAATTCGGCAAACCGATTGCTTCCTTCCAGCTCATTCAGGACCAACTGGCCCGAATGATCGGAAACGCAACCATGTCCCTTTCCCTGATGATCCAACTCGCACGCCTCACGGAGTCGGGCCTTCTAACCATGGACCATGCTGCGCTGGCAAAAGCAAGCTGCACAGAGCGGATGCGCAAGACCGTTGCTCTCGGTAGGTCAATCGTGGGAGGCAACGGAATCAGCACGGACTTCGAGATGGCGAAAATCTTCGCTGACGCGGAAGCCATCTACTCCTACGAGGGCAGCTACGAAATCAACACTCTCTTGGTCGGGCGGGCCCTGACAGGTATCTCAGCGTTCGCTTGACCCAAAGCCCATGCCATCCCCCCAATAACAGCCGCATCACCACCTGAACGGTCCCGGAAGCAAGCGCCCCACAGAGGAGCAATTAATATGGAGCTCAGCAATACTGCAGCAATCGTTACCGGCGGCGCGTCAGGTCTTGGCGCAGCCACCGCCCGGGTTCTCGCCGAACGGGGCGCAAACGTGTTTGCCGTCGACCTCGGCGACTCCATCGGAAAGAGTCAGCCGGTGAACGGCGTGGAGTACGTCGAGGCCGACGTGACCGACGTGGCTCAGATCCGTGACGTCGTTTTGAAAGCCACGGCCGACAAGCCCCTGCGGACAGTAATCAATTGCGCAGGCATTCTCCCCACAATGCGAATCCTCGGGAAAAGAGGCGTACATGACCTCTCACTCTTCGCAAAGGTCATCGAAGTCAACCTCGTCGGATCCTTCAACGTTCTCGCCTCCGCGGCTGAAGCCATCTCGCGCACAGACCCGGATGGGGATGGTCAACGCGGCGTAATTATCAACACGGCCTCCATCGCTGCCTTCGAAGGCCAGATTGGCCAAGCCGCCTACGCCTCGTCAAAAGCCGGCATTGTAGGCCTCACCCTTCCTGCAGCCAGGGACCTTGCCCAGTATGGAATACGGGTAAATGCCATTGCACCCGGCATCGTCGAAACCCCCATGATGGCCTCTCTGAGCGATGAAGTGCGTCAAGGACTTGCCGCCGGCGTCACCTTCCCCAAACGGTTAGCCCGCCCCGAGGAATTCGCTCAACTGGCGTTGTCAATCATCGACCACGACTATCTCAACGGGGAAATCATCCGGATGGATGGGGCCCTGCGAATGGCCTCCCGGTAGCCCCGCACATCAACACTGATTTCAAAGGACAAAGCATGCACAACAAGCCAACCCATGAAATACCCTCCCGCCCGGAGGATGTAGTGATTATCGGCGGTGCCCGCACCCCCCAAGGCAAGCTCAACGGCCAGTTGGCGGGACTGACCGCGGTAGAACTCGGTGCAGCAGCAGTAAGCGGAGCACTTGAAAAGGCCGGCATCGATCCGGGCCTGGTAGATGCCGTGGTGATCGGCCAGGTGGTGCAGGCAGGCTCAGGACAAAATCCGGCCCGCCAGACCGCACTAAAAGCCGGAATTAGCCGGAAAGTCCCTGCGACCACAATAAACAAAGTCTGCCTGTCCGGGCTTACCGCCGTCATAGATGCTGCACGCCTCATCCGCGCCGGTGACGCGGAAGTAGTAGTTGCCGGCGGACAGGAATCCATGAGTCGGAGTCCACACCTGCTGCCTGGCTCGCGCCAAGGATGGCTATACGGTGGCGGCAACTTGATCGATTCCCTCGTCAGCGACGGCCTCAGCGACGCACAGGAAGGCGTCTCTATGGGCCTCCTGACTGAACGAGGCAACCAGGTGCACGGCATAGGGAGACGCCAACAAGACGAGGTGGCAGCAGCGTCCCATCGGCGAGCTGCTCAGGCAGCCGACGAAGGAGTGTTCAAGGACGAAATCGTACCCATCACTGTTGACGGCAGGAAAGGACAGTCCCTGGTTCTTGATAGGGACGAACAGATAAGACCGGGCACGGACGTCGAGGGCCTGTCCCATTTACGTCCCGCCTTTGCCGCGGATGGCAGCATCACGGCAGGAAACGCCTCGCCCCTCTCCGATGGAGCTGCAGCCCTTGTACTCACAAGCCGCGCCAACGCCGAACGACTCCAACTCGAGATCCTTGCCGTCGTCAGCGCCCCGGGCCAAGTAGCTGGTCCTGATAATTCACTGCATTCACAGCCCTCAAACGCCACCCGTGCGGCGCTGGAACGGGCCGGGTGGACCGCAGAAGATCTCGACTTCATCGAGATCAATGAGGCTTTCGGCGCCGTTGCGGTTCAGTCGCTGAACGAATTGGGAATTCCCTTGGACCGCTGCAACATACACGGCGGGGCCATCGCTTTGGGCCATCCCATCGGAGCTTCCGGGGCGCGCCTGGCACTTCATGCCGCCAACGAACTGTTCCGCAGGGGGGCCGGCCGCGCGGCGGTCGCCCTCTGCGGTGGCGGTGGACAGGGCGAAGCGCTGCTGCTCTACCGGAACTAGCTCCCCCTCCTCCTCAACCAGATCGCGAAGTGTCACGCCTGCGCGGTCCAGAAGCCCGTCATCCGCAACCCTGAAAGAATCAACGTGAAAAACAAACACTCCGTCCGCGTATACAAGAGTGAAGAGAACCTTGCTCGCGAGGAGCAGCTGGCGTATAAGATCGCGGTGGTCGCTGCTGACCATGTAGAAGTCACACCGCTGGTGGCTGAGATGGTGATCAACCGGGTCATCGATAACGCGTCTGTGGCCGTTGCCTCATTGAACCGTGCCCCGATCGTGGCCGCCCGCGCCCAGGCACTGACCCATAGCCCCAGTACCGGCGGAAAGGGTGCCAAGGTCTTCGGCATCGGCGAACGGGTCTCGCCGGAATGGGCGGCATGGGCCAACGGCGTGGCAGTACGGGAACTGGATTACCACGACACGTTCCTGGCTGCCGAGTATTCACACCCGGGCGACAACATCCCGCCGATCCTGGCCGTCGCGCAGCACGTGGGTTCCAGCGGTAAGGACCTGATCCGCGGCATCGCCACCGGGTACGAAATTCAGGTGAACCTGGTCAAGGCGATCTGCCTGCACAAGCACAAGATCGACCACGTCGCCCACCTCGGCCCCTCCGCCGCAGCAGGAATTGGCACGCTGCTGGGCCTTGATGTCGAGACCATCTTCCAGTCTGTTGGCCAGGCACTGCACACCACTACGGCCACCCGGCAGTCACGTAAAGGCGAAATCTCCACCTGGAAGGCCCATGCACCGGCGTTCGCGGGGAAGATGGCTGTTGAAGCCGTGGACCGGGCGATGCGCGGCCAGACCTCCCCGGTGCCGATTTACGAGGGCGAGGACGGCGTCATCGCCTGGATGCTGGATGGCCCGGATGCTTCGTACGAAGTCCCGCTCCCCGAGGCCGGTGAGGCCAAGCGCGCCATCCTGGACACCTACACCAAGGAGCACTCCGCCGAATACCAGGCCCAGGCCTTGATCGACCTTGCTCGGAAGCTGCACAAGGACCACCCGGATGCCACCGATCCCGCAAACGTGAAGTCGGTGCTGATCAGGACGAGCCACCACACTCACTACGTCATCGGGTCCGGCGCCAATGATCCGCAGAAGTATGACCCGACCGCCTCACGGGAGACGCTGGACCACTCCATCCCGTACATCTTCACTGTCGCGCTGCAGGACGGGGCCTGGCACCACGTGGATTCCTACTCCCCGGAACGCGCCGCCCGGCCCGACACCGTCGAGCTGTGGCAAAAGGTGTCCACCGAGGAAGACCCGGAATGGACCCGCCGCTACCACTCCCTGGACATCAACGAAAAAGCCTTCGGCGGCTCCGTGGAAATCACCCTCACCGACGGCACCGTCATCACCGACCAGATCGCCGTGGCCGACGCGCACCCGCTCGGTGCCCGGCCGTTCGGCCGGGAGCAGTACATCCACAAGTTCCGCACCCTCGCCACAGGGCTCGTGGAGGAAGCCGAAATTGATCGGTTCCTCGCCGCCGTCGAAGCCCTTCCGCACCTGGGCCCGGGCGAGCTGGACCAGTTGAACATCACCGCAACCCCCGGCGTGATCAACCTCAACGACGCCCCCGCTGGCCTTTTCTAAGCTCTCTTTTCAAACCTCCACAGGGAGACCCCATGCTGTACTCAAAGACAACCCCGGAGCAGAAGCGCGTCGCACTGCGTGAGATGCTCGCCTCCGGGACCATCCAACAGTTCCCCGGCGCTTTCAACCCACTCTCGGCCCGGCTGATCGAGGAAAAGGGCTTCGCAGGTGTCTACATTTCCGGCGCCGTGCTGGCCAACGACCTCGGCCTGCCGGACATCGGCCTGACCACCCTGACCGAGGTGGCCACCCGTGCCGGACAGATTGCCCGGATGACCGACCTGCCCTCCCTGGTGGACGCGGACACCGGTTTTGGGGAGCCCATGAACGTCGCGCGCACCGTCCAGGAAATCGAGAACGCCGGTCTGGCCGGGCTCCACATCGAGGACCAGTTCAACCCCAAACGCTGCGGCCACCTGGACGGCAAAAACGTAGTCGATTTGGACACCGCCACCAAACGCATCCGTGCCGCCGTCGATGCGCGCCGGGACCCGAACTTCCTCATCATGGCCCGCACCGACATCCGCGCCGTTGACGGGCTCCAGGCAGCAAAGGACCGGGCGAAAGCACTGGTTGATGCCGGCGCTGACGCGATCTTCCCGGAAGCCATGCGTGACTTGCACGAGTTCCGTGCCATCCGCGACGCAGTGGACGTGCCGATCCTGGCCAACATGACAGAGTTCGGCAAGAGCGACCTCTTTGACGTAAACCAGCTCCAGGCCGTAGGCGTCAATATGGTGATTTACCCCGTAACCCTGCTCCGTAGCGCCATAGGCGCCGCGGAACGGGTTTTGGACACGCTCAAGCGTCTGGGAACCCAGGAGCTACGGGTCCCTGAAATGCTCACCAGAGCCCGCCTCTATGACCTGGTGGATTACGAGGCCTACAACAAATTCGATTCCAGCATCTTCAACTTCCAGATCCCTGACATCCGCTAATTCACGTATTGCAACGAAGGAGTTCAGCATGCCTGCTACAGACATCAGAAAAGGCCTCGCCGGCGTCGTGGTGGACTACACCGCCGTCTCCAAGGTCAACCCGGATACCAATTCACTGCTGTACCGGGGGTATCCGGTCCAGGAACTCGCCGCCCGGTGCAGCTTCGAAGAGGTCGCCTACCTCCTCTGGAACGCTGAGCTTCCCTCAGAAGGCGAACTGGCGGAGTTCACCGCTCGCGAGCGTGCAAGCAGGAGCCTCGATCCAGCTCTCAAAATGATCATTGATGCGCTGCCTAAGACGGCTCATCCCATGGACGTCTGCCGCACCGCAGCATCCGTCCTCGGCGCGCGTCATCCTCTGGCCGAGGACTCCTCACCCGAAGCGAACATGACAAAGGCCATTGACTTGTTCGCGGCCATGCCCGCCGTGGTCGCTTACGACCAGCGCCGCCGCCGCGGGCAGGATCTCGTGAACCCCCGCGATGATCTTGGCTACTCGGCCAACTTCCTTTGGATGAGCTTCGGTGAAGAACCCGCGGACAAGGTCGTAGAGGCCTTCAATGTCTCCATGATCCTCTACGCGGAGCACTCCTTCAACGCCTCCACGTTCACTGCGCGTGTAGTCACGTCCACACTTTCGGACCTGCATTCCGCCGTTACAGCCGGCATAGGGGCGCTCAAAGGTCACCTGCACGGCGGCGCCAATGAAGCAGTCATGCACACCTTCAATGAAATCGGCATACGCCCGGAGGAATCTCTCGACGAAGCCGCGGCCCGGGCCAAATCCTGGATGGAGGAAGCCCTGGCGCAGAAGAAAAAGGTCATGGGCTTCGGACACCGGGTCTATAAGAACGGCGATTCCCGCGTGCCCACCATGAAGATGGCCCTGGACAAGCTGATCGACTATTACGGCAGGCCGGAAATTTTGGGACTGTATAACGGCCTCGAAGAGGCCATGAACGAAGCCAAGGCCATCAAACCAAACCTTGACTACCCTTCAGGTCCGGCCTATCACCTCATCGGCTTCGACACCCCAATGTTCACACCAATCTTCGTCGCCAGCCGCATCCCCGGCATGACCGCCCACATCATGGAGCAGGCCGCCTCCAACGCCCTCATCCGCCCGCTAAGCGCCTACAACGGGCCCGAAGAGCGGTCGGTACCGGTTGGAATCCACACCCACTCCTAGTTGCCTAGCGCAGCCTCCTTCGAGGAAGAGCATGAATTTTCGAACCATCACCGTAAAGCAAAGTGGACGCGTAGGCGTCATCACACTGAATCGACCGGAGGCTCTCAACGCACTGAACCTTCAACTCATGCAAGAAGTCGTCTCGGCTGCCAGAAGCTTAGACAAGGACCCTGATACGGGTGCCATCCTTCTGACCGGATCCGATCGCGCCTTCGCCGCAGGGGCCGACATCAAGGAGATGTCTTCCCGGACTTACATGGATATGTACTTGGACGATTGGCTGCAGGGCTGGGACGGTCTGGCCGCCGTACGGACCCCGATAATTGCTGCCGTCGCTGGCCACGCGCTGGGCGGAGGCTGTGAACTGGCAATGATGTGCGACTTCATCATTGCAGCTGACTCAGCGCGATTTGGCCAACCGGAGATCAAATTGGGCGTCATACCTGGCATGGGAGGTTCACAGCGGTTGACGCGCGCCGTCGGCAAGGCAAAGGCTATGGAGATGATCCTCACGGGCCGCACTATCGACGCGGCTGAGGCTGAACGCATCGGTCTGGTAGCAAGGCTTGTCCCTCACGACAGGCTCCTGGAGGATGCCTTGGAAACTGCGAAGGCGATCTCTGAGAAGTCCGCGCCAATTGTCATGCTGGCAAAGGAGGCAGTGAATGCTGCCTTTCAAATGCCCCTGGACAGCGGCATCCTCTTCGAACGCAGGATTTTTCACTCTGTGTTCGCCAGCTCCGACCAAAAAGAAGGTATGCGCGCCTTCGTCGAAAAGAGACAGCCCAACTTTACCCACGGCTGACGCCCTACCAGCTGCGGGGCGACGCGCACACTTCAATCTCCCAGCAGCCCGCGACGACAAACCTGTCAAAAATTCCCGGCGCGGCAAGGAGAAGCGCAACGCACACGCCCGAAGGCCGGGTGCCGCGCCGGGATCCCACACCTACAAAACAGTCCGCCCGACTCGAAGCCAGTTCACCCTTCGGGACCCCAACCATGAATCACCCTCGGTCACCACGCCACTTCGATAGACAAAGGATCTTGCAGCTGGCGTTGGCCGGAGAGGCGGCAGAACCTAACCGCAGCCAAAGTCACTAGGCCCACGAGGACGTCTACGATGATCAGCTTCAGCAGGCTGTCCAACGACATGGGATCGCTCCCGTGGTACTACCAAGTTATGGTGGGAAAGCGATTCGAGCCGTTGGCTGCCGAGATCTAGTGGCTGATTGTCAGCGGTGGTCGAAAAGTAAGCCAATTTGCGGGCTCGGCCGCCCGGCGGTCAGGTATCTGTGGGGTCAGGCAGAATTTCCTGGGACTCAGAGTTGCAATCTGGCCGGCGCCGGCATTTGTTCCGACGGAGCATGTAGGTGGGTGGGCCGGGGTCCGCTTTCACGACATAGCCGGCGACGGCAGATATCGGCCCTCGTGCCGCCGTGGTCTTGTCCGGGGCGGTCGAAAAGTGAGCCACTGTTTGCGGCGAATTAGCTCACTTTTAGACCATTGCTGTATCAGCGATGAAGCTAATCTGCTACGGGCATCGACGGTCACACCGGTCGAATCTTTGGACCACGACTTCCGGCGAAGACCCAGCGGGATGGCTGTCCTGGCCTGAGCTTGTCGCCGCCACCCACCACGCGGTCTACTAAGCCTTTCAGCTGCCCCACCCCTGCCCTTGACTTGCTGAAATGTTACGGAGTCTCAGTCACGGCCTGGCTTGCCAACCAAATCAGGCGGAAGTGGCCCGGGCTGCCTTCGCGGCCTCCTTCTCGGTATAACACCACAGCCAGCCGAGCAATAATCCTTGCACGCAGCAATTAGCAGGACCCCGCAATATTCCAACACCACGCCGTGCTCCGCCGGAATGAAGGGGCCGTGCAAAAGAAGCAAACCTACTTGAGAGCCGGTGCTCAAAGACCAGTCTAGGAACGCGTCCAGCTCTGCCCCCTGGCTCACTTCCGGACGTTCTCGAGTTCGGCTCGGCACGTAACCCAGTCGCTGTTTACCGGCATCCGCTTTCCCTTCAGAACCAGTGCACGACCACAGATCAAAAGGTCGAGGCCAACAACACGGCAATCAAGAACATCAAGCGAACTGCCCGCGGGTACCGCAATGCCGCCAACTACAAATCGGTTATTCTCCTGAGAAGTGCCGTCCGGACGGCGGCATGACGCTCACTCCAGGGATCCATTTCCCCATGAACCGTGACACTATTGACTGATTTCAAGCGTTGATGTCTCGCTTGGGTCCTGCAGTGTTCGGACGATGAGGGGGTAGAGCTGGCGGACGAGGTAGCGTTTGAGGCAGCGAACGATTTCCATTTTCGTTTTGCCCTCGGCGGTCCTTCGAGCAGCATAGTCTCGGGTCGCCTGGTCATAGCGCAGCCGCACGATGACGATGTGATAGAGCGCCGAATTCGCTTGGCGGTCACCGGCTCGGTTTAGTCGGTGACGGTTCGTTTTACCCGATGACGCCGGGATCGGGCTCACGCCGGTCAGTGCAGCGAATGCAGCCTCGCAACGGAGCCTTTCGGGGTTGTCTCCGGCGGTGATCAGCAGTTGGGCGGCGGTGTCTGGTCCGCAGCCGAACACTCCCATCAGGGCTGGTGCGTGGTCCTCGAGCAGCCGTTTCAGATGCCGGGTCAGGTCTTGGATTTGCTCGGTTAGATCGAGCCAACGCCGCGCGAGAAGGCGCAGGCTGTAGGCCGTGGCCTCGGCCGCGGTGACGGGCGTTTTCGTTGGTCTCGATGTCGCCAATGCGGCGATCAGTTTGGTGTTTGGCAGGCCGCGGTATCGGGCCCGAAGTTGCTCAGGTGCTGCGATCAGCATGCCCTTGATCTGGTTGATCGTGGCGGTCCTGGCCGTCAATGCTGAGGACCTTGACGTGCGTAAAACCCGCAGAGACTCCACGAGGCCGTCACCACCTTTCGGTGGAGCCGTTGCGCGCCCCGAAAGAACAGCTTCGGCGGCCGAGTAAGCATCGAAGACGTCGGTCTTGCCCCGGAGCCTACGATCGAACCGGTTGGGCCGGTTGACTTCGAACACCTCAATACCAGCCTCGCGGACGACACGGGTGACCGAGGCCCCGTAGGAGCCGGTGCATTCGATACCGACGCTCACCAAGGCCGGCCACGTTCTCAGGAACCGTAATGCCGCTTGGTAACCAGCAGCGGTAGTGGGCACCTCCACATCTGCCAGCCGTTGTCCTGCAGCGTCGATAACGGCGATGTGATGCGTGTCGGCATGCGTGTCGATTCCGCCGTAGACCTTAATTTGCTTCTCGTTCACCATGGAAACTGCGCCCTTCCTCGTTGTCCGGTGCGCAGCTCGGTGGGCGTCAGTCAGTTCACTATCGGGGACTCGCCAGACTCCTATCAGGACATGACGGCCTGCCGGGCTGCACTTCGAAAATGAGCCAGGTCGGCCGACAGGTCACGGGAAGGACAATCACCAGGGGATGATGTCAGAAGAGCCGAGAGTCAGACCCGCCTCACCAGACCATCCTGCATCCAGCAAGCCGAGGCCGCCACGTCCATCAAGGAGCCAGACCAACCGGTCCACAACTCCATAGTGAAGAGCCCCCTAAGCTCCCAAAGCATAGCTACCCCCCCGACTTGCCCCTGTTGCTGGCAAGTAGGACACTCCCATACACACGTTTTGTTTCTAAACCCGCATTAGCAGCCCTTCCGGAACGCTGTGGAGGGAGCGATCGGGACGATTTCCCCGCCTGCCGCCAGCCCCAAAAAGGCCATGTCCCGACTCCAGCACCGACACGTCGCCGACGCTGAGGCGGTCACATTCGGCAAGAGCCGCTATGAGTGGTTGTGCCGGCGGCAGACATACAACCGACTACAGCCAAAGTCTGTGCCCGGCCTGGTCCATCCTCCGGATCCTTGATGCAGCGTTGCGCCGTGTTCGGATGGAGCGCGCAAAGACGGCGGCAGCGTCGCCGGTCCCTGCGTCGTGGAGGACTGCCCAGCAGGCGTTGGGATCGGCAGCTCTCACTCTGCCCTCTCCCTAAATCCGTGCCGTCACGTTACGTCACTGGACCAAAGATTCGAGTTGGACGTGTAATCCGGTTACCGAGGAACTGCCGGCTGCAGGGGGGTGCGGTAGGTTTCTTTCATGAGGGTAAGTGCGACTAGAGCAATTACGGCCTCCAATCCGAAAAAGATAACGTATGCCCATGCGTTGTTGTTAAACGCGGCGGCCAAGCTCGAAGCAATCAGAGGTGAGAATCCTGCGCCCAACAGCGTTCCAATCTGTTTTGCAATTGAGAACCCAGAGAAGCGAACCGGCGTCGGATAGTTCTCGGAAATGAGTGCTCCTTCAACGCCGTACATCAGCGCTTGTGCCACCCCAATAGCTACTACCATTCCGCAACCCACAAGTAGAATATTCTGTGACGGCAGTAAGTACAGGAAATAGACCGTAACCGTTACCATGGCGAGCGGAATACCGATGTAGTAGTTGCGTTTTCGTCCTCCCGAGTCGGATAGGCGGCCACTGAGGGGAATAGTAATCAGCGAAACAACGCCCGCGACCATGGTGGCGACGGTAAGTCCGGTCACTGAGAGACCGTAGTTCCGAGGCCCAATCGACAGTGCAAAAGTCGCAACGAGGTGGTAGAGAGTGGAAGCAACCATTGCCAAGGCAATTCCGGCAAGAGTAGGCCGCCATGCAGTTCGGAAGACTTCGAGAGCAGGAACCTTTATGATCTGTTGTTTCTTCGCAAAAGCCGGCGATTCGGTGATACGGCGCCGGATGTAAGCACCGATTACAACTAGGATAACGCTGCCCAGAAATGGTAGGCGCCATCCCCAGGAAAGTAGATCTTCCCGCGGCATCAGACTTAGCAATGCGACGGAACCAACTGAAAGTATTACCCCGACGCTGGCGGTTGCCATAACGATTGAGCCATACAGGCCGCGTCGGTTATCCGGAGCCGTTTCAAGGGTGAGGAGCGTGCCAGCCCCCGTTTCACCGCCGACGCCAATTCCTTGAATAAATCGAAGCGTGACCAGGAATACGGGTGCCCATACGCCTATGGTTTCGTAGGTGGGCAGCATACCAATACCTACTGTAGAGACACCCATCACGATCAGAGTCACCATGAATATCTTTTTTCGACCGACTTTATCCCCATAGTGGCCGAATACGATGCCTCCAAGTGGCCGCGCGCCGTATCCTACGGCTAACGTTGAGAACACGATAATGGTGCCGACCACAGGGTCGAATGTCGGGAAAAAAAGCTCGTTGAACACAACGGGCGCCAGGAAGCCGTACAGGAGAAAGTCGTACCATTCTATCGTGGTGCCCAGCGCGCTCGATATGACTGTTCTTCGACGGTTTGCCTGAAGGGAAAGTGGTGTGCCTTGTCCGGAATTCGGTCCCGCTGAAGTAGATAGATTGTTGTGTGCCATGCCTGTTCCTGACCGTGTTAACTAGCGTTTTACAAATAAGCTTGTATACGAAAAACCTTTGAATTAGTGGACCTAAACTCAGCGATATGTGTGTAGTGCGCGTCCGCGCATGACTTTCCCGGGAAGGGAATGTCCCACAATGGATTCGGATTGGAGGGCGACGTCGATAAGGCGGTCANGGCGATGGCCACCGGGGTGGAACCGTTCAGCGTGGTGAAACTGCCTCAGCGATATGTGTGTAGTGCGCGTCCGCGCATGACTTTCCCGGGAAGGGAATGTCCCACAATGGATTCGGATTGGAGGGCGACGTCGATAAGGCGGTCAAGGTCGACCCCGGTGTCGATTCCCATTTCGTGGCACATGTGCACGAACTCCTCGGTGGCGATGTTCCCGGCGGCGCCGTGGTCCCCGCCGAACGGGCATCCGCCCAACCCTGCGACCGAGGCGTCGAAGTCGCGTGCTCCCAGCTGCATCGCCGCGTAGGCGTTGGCGATACCCATGCCACGGGTATCGTGCAGATGCATCCGAATGTCGTGTTCCGGCCAACGCTCCCGAACTTCACCGACGGTGCGGCGAATCTGTTCGGGGTTGGCCCACCCCATGGTGTCCGCCAAAAGCAAAGTGGGGATATGAACACCTGCGTCCGCTGCTACTGCAAGCGCACGCGTAAAGCGATCGATCACAGCACCCAGGTCGATGTCTCCGGCGTAATTGCAGCCGAAGGCCGCCGCGACCGACAGGTAGGCCACTGGTACGTTCGCATCGCGGGCGACAGCGAGAGAGTCCGGGAGGTCGGCAAGCACCTGCTCGGTGGAACGTCTCATGTTTTTGTGGGAAAACTCCTCGCTCGCCGAGACGACCACTGCGGCCTTGACGTCCAAAGTGCCGACCGCGAGTGCGCGTTCGAGACCCTGCTTGTTCAGGTAAACACAGGTATATTCGGTGCCCGGCTTCCGGGTGAACCCTGTTGCGACCTGCTCGGCGTCCGCCATTTGCGGCACCCACTTCGGTGAGACGAAAGAGGTAACTTCGATCTCCGGGAAGTTGCATTCGGACAGAAGGTTCACCAGACGTATCTTCTCCGCCGTCGAGATTGGTCCCTTCTCGATCTGCATACCCTCACGCGCGCCTACTTCACGCACCACGACAGACTTAGGCAGTGTCATTAGTCATCCTCC